>JBHAEQ010000012.1:0-12404 GCA_041855685.1 Prevotella sp.
ATAACTGTCGTTAGCAAAAACAATCACATAAACAGCCTTTTTATGCCAATTTCTAATGCCTCTATTTCCTCATACTTGCGCCCAAATGGTTTTTATTTTGTAAAACCGCCAAATATAAGGGCTTTATTTTGATTTTTTGTTTAGTATTTTGACAGTCATGAAACTTTTACGTGGTAAAGTTTCATAAGGAATTCGGGAAATCCAAGGACAATACTAAACCAAACAGCCCCAAGCTATTCCATGACGCTGCTTACAGGACGTATAATAAAAGCTATAAGAAAGCCTCTGTTATACTTAAAATCTTTCGCAACAAGAAATTTATTTCGATTATTTTTGCTATATTTGCACCATAAGTTGGGTAAAAGATTGGGTAAAAATAGAATTGCAATCATCAAACTCATCTATCAGAATCCTACAATCAGTTCTGTGGAGATGGCTGAGCATATAGGAATTAGTCCAACCGCTATTGATAACAACATTAAGGAAATGCGCGATATTTTTATCCGTCGCATAGGACCGAAGAAAGGCGGTCATTGGGAAATCATAACAGAATAAAGCTATGGACACATCAGAAGCAGGTCTTGAAAAGATAATCGTAGATTGGCTCGTAGAGCATAATGGCTATGAGCAAGAGACTCCGCACGCTTACAATAAGGACTTTGCCCTTGTTGATAAGTGGGTGGAACGATTCGTTACTGAAACTCAGCCAGAGAAGGTTGAGCATTCGATGTGCTTCTAGTCACCAAGTGAGCGACTGAAGTTCTTCACCCGTCTGTCGGGCGAGATAACCAAACGCAGTGTGACCGATGTGCTTCGCAAGGGATATAAGTTCAATGGCTCAACCTTTGACTTGTACTATCCGCTGCCGTCAGAGCTGAACCCAAGTGCGAAGGTTGCCTACGAACATAATATCTTCGGAGTTATACGTCAGGTGATGTACTCGAAGGTGAATACCAACGAGATAGACTTCGTTGTCTTCATCAACGGTCTGCCGCTTGCAACCTTTTGAGTTGAAGAACAACTATACAGGTCAGACCTACGAGAATGCAATCATGCAGTATCGTACAGAAAACAAGAAGATCCACAAGGTGAAGGAGAAGGTTATCTGGCCACGCTATCATCAGTTGGATGCGGTCAGGACGTTGTTCCATGTAACGAAGATGTCACCCATCGGCAGAAGGTTCCTCATTCAACACAGTGCGGGAAGTGGCAAGTCGAACAGCATCACTTGGCTGGCTTATTGAGAGTCCTGAGTGGGAGAAGCAATACGTCTTCTATGCCCTGTTGGTCAAGAAACTGCCAAAGCTGAAGATTGACGACAATACCCAAGGACTGCTCGAAGATATAGACTTTGATAAGTACCGCATCGTCAAGGAGGAAGAACGTGCTATCGTCTTGGAAAACGAGAACACCTCTGTAGGGCCAATCCCTGTAGGAACTGGCGGTGGCAAGCCCGAACCCGAAATGGATGCCCTCTCCAATATAGTGAAGGATTTCAATGATACATACGGTAACATAGAGTGGAAGAATCGTGATGAGGTACAGTCAATCAAAAAACACTCAAAAGCATGGCAAAATATATTGATTTAGAGAACTCAACCAAGGAGCAACTTGTTGACTATCTTCTTGATTATTGGCACGTTAAATCTTTGAAATTTGAAGGAGATTTTGTACCGAGTAAAACAAACGAATCCACTGTTAGTGGGGCTTTTACATGTATAAAATCATTTGACACCCATCGCCCTATATCATATTATCCACCTATGATAAGGGGGAAGCAAGATGTTTTATTTTTTGTTCCCAAAAATAAGTCTTTGAAATCTGGCCATTATACTTTTGAATGCGAATTAGCTGCAGATAGTATAAGGGATGAGGGTGTGTCAAGGTACTTTTGACACACCCTCTTTTTCTTCGTAAGCTCGGTATGTCTTATACCGATAGTCCATCGGCAGACTTCTTTAATGTAATGGTGTCGCCGGCTTTAAGGGTCTCTGATAGTAGCAGTTCGCATACAACATCTTCAACATAGTTCTGTATGGCACGTTTCAACGGACGTGCGCCGAACTGTACATCATAGCCTTTCTCTGCTACAAACTCTTTTGCTTCGTTGGTGAGTTCAAGCTTATAGCCCATTTCTTCAACACGTTTGTATAGCCCTTTCAGCTCAATGTCTATAATTCTTTTTATAGCTTCAAGGTCGAGTTGATCGAAAGTTATAATCTCGTCGAGACGGTTGAGAAACTCCGGAGCGAACTGTTTTGCAAGTGCTTTCTGTATGATGCTTCGTGCATGTTCCTTGTCGCTCTCGCTTGTGCTTATTCCTAAGCCTCTACCTGAATTAAAACCGATACCGTTGCCGAAGTCTTTCAACTGGCGTGTTCCTGCATTAGAGGTCATGATGATGATTGTGTTTCTAAAGTCAACGAGTCTGCCGTTACCATCGGTAAGGCGTCCCTCGTCAAGCACTTGAAGCAGCATATTATATACATTGGGATGTGCCTTTTCTATCTCGTCAAGCAATATAATAGAGTAGGGGTGTCTGCGTACACGTTCTGTAAGTTGTCCTCCTTCATCATAACCTACATATCCTGGAGGTGCTCCTATGAGTCGTGATGTGTTGAAGCTTTCTGTATATTCACTCATGTCTATACGTATGAGCGACTCTTCTGAGCCGAACATCTCAACTGCCAGCTGCTTTGCAAGATATGTCTTACCCACACCCGTTGGACCAAGGAACATGAATACGCCGATGGGATGATTAGGTTCACGAAGTCCGATTCTATTGCGCTGAATAGCCTTAACCATTTTCTCAATGGCACGGTCTTGTGCTATGACCTTGTCTTTCAATCGGCTGTCCATGCCGCGTAGTCGTGCTCCTTCTGATTCTGCAACACGCTGAACAGGAACTCCCGACATCAGCGAGACAACCTCGGATACATCATCTTCCGTTACGTCGGCAATTTCTCCACTCTCTCCTTTCTCCCAAGCCTCCTGCTGTTCTTTAAGCTGACGTTCAAGAGTTGCCTGCTTGTCGCGATAGGCAGCTGCAAGTTCAAAGTTCTGATTCATAACCGCCTGACGCTTCTTCTGGTCGGCAGTCTTGAGCTGTTCTTGAAGGGTGATAATCTCTGGTGGAATATCGGTATGCTTTAGATGTACCTTTGCCCCAGTTTCGTCAAGAGCATCAATAGCCTTGTCGGGGAACTGTCGATCAGAGACATAGCGCTCTGTGTAAGTGACACAAGCCTTTAGTGCTTCGTCAGTATAGTGCACATGATGGTGTTTTTCGTATCTGTCCTTTATGTTGTTCAGTATCTCGAGAGTTTCCTCTGCTGTAGTCTGTTCAACGATGACTTTTTGGAAACGGCGTTCAAGAGCTCCGTCTTTCTCAATGGACTTACGATATTCGTCAAGAGTTGTAGCTCCTATGCACTGTATTTGTCCTCTTGCCAACGCAGGTTTCATCATGTTTGCTGCGTCCATACTTCCGGGAGCACTGCCTGCACCTACGAGTGTGTGAATCTCGTCAATGAATATAATGACATCAGGATTTTCCTCCAGTTCTTTTATAAGAGCCTTGAGGCGTTCCTCAAACTGACCTCTGTACTTTGTTCCTGCCACTACCAGCGACATGTCAAGATTGAGAAGGCGCTTGTTGAAGAGCACAGGCGATGTTTTCTTGTCGGCGATGAGTTGGGCTAATCCTTCGGCTATAGCGCTTTTGCCTACTCCAGGTTCTCCGATAAGGACAGGGTTGTTCTTCTTACGCCGGCAGAGAATCTCTGTTATTCGCAGTATTTCCTTATCGCGGCCGACTACAGGGTCGAGTTTTCCTTCTGTCGCCGCCTCAGTCAAATCAACGGAGAAACTATCAAGCACAGGTGTATTAGTGTCTTTCTTCTGCTGGCGTTGTGTTGCTGTTACTGACTTTTTGTCAGTTTCGGCATCGTCCATCAGAATATCGTCATCATCAACATTGTCGGTAAGATTAATTGGATTCTGCACCTTGTTTGGGTGAGCTATTATGTATGCTCTGAAACCGTCATAGTCAACATTCAGGTTCTTGAGAATATCCTGTGCCTCGTTTTTCAGACTCTTGTTGAGTAGTGCGAGCATAAGGTGTTCTTCATTTACAATCTGCTGATTTTGCTTTCGTGCTTCTACAACAGCCAGCCTTAATACACTGTTTGATGCTTCGCTTAGTACTATCTGCGATGAATCAACAGCCTCGAAGATACTTCCTTCTCTTACATGCTGTTCAAGTTCTATTCTCAGGGATTGCAGATTAACGTTCATTCTGTTTAGTATGGTGCCTATAGTGCCATTCTGATCGCTGATAATTCCCAGCATCAAGTGTTCGGGAGTTATCTGGCGGCTATATAGACGAGAAGCCTCATTGCGGCTGTTCTCCAGTATTTTTGATATTTGTGGTGAAAACAAAGTTGGCATATCTTCCTTTCTTATAATATTATTTCTAAATTCTTTATGCTATATATGCTGTTGTGCAAACATTGTGCCAAAGTGTTTTTGTTTATTTCGTATAAAAGTTTATGAGTCTTGTTATAGCTCTTTTGCAGACATCGCAGAATTCAGGATTGTCATTGGTGCGCATGCGGCAGTCATGGGCAGGTCGGTAAACGCCTTTCATTCTGTAGCCTGCACCCTCATAAAGTCCTATTCCGTTAATGCCAATCATGTCCTTCCACTTGTCTTCAAAACTTACTTTCGTCGTTATATTCTGCTCCCATGGTTCAATGTCGAGCGGATACATGGAAAGGTCTTCTGTCTCGTAGGCATATTCATCAGCCAGACCTGCAAAGCTGTGTCCGAACTCGTGTACAACAACAGGTCGGAAAGAATTGTGATGAGTCATGGAAAGATTATAGAAATTAAGTATGCCTCCACCACCATATTTGTCAGTATTTACAAGTACAATTATATGCTCGTATGGAATGCCTGCAAGAACATCGTGCAAAGACTTCAGGTTAAGAGTAGTGAGATAGCGGTCGGAATAGAATGTGTCGAAATGCGAACCAAGCACAGTATTCTTCCATATTCCGTTCGCCGGTTCACTGGTGCCGCTTTCTTTTGATACTGACTTTACCGCTATGACATTGAATTTGTGTTTGTTTGATTTGAATGGTTCATGACTGAAAATAGCTTCGCAGGCTTCTTTGCTGTCGGTAAGGAAGGATGCAAGTTCTTCATTGGTATAGCCTTCGGCAACAAATGCTATGTTTATACTGTTGTCAGGATTCTCTGCCTCTGCAATTGTCTCGTATGGAGTTATGTTTTTTTCTCCAATGTGGCGTATTAGTATATCTGAAGGAGCAATGTCGTGAGTCATTGAAGACATAATCTCACGACGGTTGTTGAATAGGTTTATGGTTATGCTTACACTGTCTTTCGGCATTGGTACAAGGAATACATTTTCAAACGAACGTTGGTTTGTAATGGCTTCGTCATAGGACAGCCATTCCTGAAATAATGTTGAGAATGAATTTCTATATATAACCTCATGGGTATTTTTATGTCGTACAATAATTTGTCCGTTACCTTCTACCGGTAGTTCTGACAATCTCGTTCGTTTGCCATACCAGCCCGGCATCTTGTTAGCCTTGTCGAGATATATTCCATGTTTCTCTGCATTACCTGCAAACACATAGTCAAGTCTTAATGTGGCATCAATGAAATAATCGTTAAAATTCTGAGCATTTACAACGGTGGAGAAACTAAGAAATGCTGTGAATATTACTGCTTTAATATATACTGTTATCTTCATGCTTGCAAAAATACTAATATTTATTAATATGGTATTAGGAATTGAGGTTTTTTATGATTTAGTTGTAACTTTGTGTTCTATAAATCCATAGTGTAATGAGAAAAATAACCTTCCTGCTGTTTTTTCTATTCTTTTCATTGCTGACATTCAGTCAGCCTAAATGGAATCAGCGGTATCAGGACTATATAGATGCATACAAGAACCTTGCCATAGAGCAGATGTTGAAATATCAGGTTCCTGCCAGTATAACTCTTGCGCAGGGACTTCTTGAGAGTGCTGCAGGGCATAGTGATTTGGCAATAAAGGCTAATAATCACTTTGGTATTAAATGTCATGGTTGGGGAGGGCGTGAGATTTACCACGATGATGATGAGGCTGGCGAGTGTTTTCGCTCTTATGATAATGTTAAGCAAAGCTATGAAGATCATAGCAAGTTCCTAAGAAACGGCAGGCGATATGCTTCACTTTTTACACTTAACAAGAATGATTATCGTGGTTGGGCTCATGGATTGAAAGCGGCTGGATATGCTACTAATCCCAAATATGCATTTTTGCTTATAGGTATTATTGAGATTTACAAACTTTACGAGTATGATGATGCAAAGACTTTCGATCGTTTCTTGGCAAAGCATGAACCAGATACCAAAACCTTTGCACAGCAAGGTAATCTGGGATATCACCCTGTAAAGATGTGTAATAAGAATTATTATGTTGTGGCACGCGATGGAGATACTTTCAAGAGTATAGCCCATGAAATAGGTGTTTCTTATCGCGCAATAGCACGATATAACGAACGTGACAGAAATGATATATTAAGTAAGGGTGATATTGTTTATCTGAAAAAGAAACGCACAAAGGCTGATAAGTCGTTCAAGGGAAAATACCATGAGGTTAGGCAGGGAGAGAGTATGTATAGCATAAGCCAACTTTACGGCATACGCCTCAAGAGTCTATATAAGAAGAATGGTTTCACTCCTGATTACGAAATTCATATAGGCGATAGGTTGAGGGTTTATTGATAGATTGACATGGTTACTTGTCTGCTTGTCTGTTCTTTATGAACACAATAGTTGCTGGAAGTTTTTTCCATTTACGGTTTCTGGCTATTTTCAGCGTACTTCCAGTTTCTTGTTTGAGAGTGTAAGTGCCGTCAGAGTTATATGTAAGTGTTGCTTCCAAGTCCTCACTGCCCTCATCGTTGCTTATAACGAGCGAGGCATTTGTGTTCTTTTTAATATCGGCTTCAAGTATGAACCATTTTCTAAAGTCTTTATAATCGCCAATATAGCCCGCCATTTCACCGTATATATCTTGTTGTGGGACGGATACATTTTTCTCGTAGAAATTTATTTTCATATATATATCATACTCCTTATTATATATAGTACGATTGAATATGCTGTCGGTTTGAGCATTTGCTTTCAGCAGAGTTGCTGATAACAGAAATATAAGTGTAAGAATCTTTTTCATGTTTGTTATTCGTTTTTGTGATGCAAAGATACTTAGATAAATCAAGAAATGAAAGGATTTAAGGCTTTTAAATATTATAAAAATATATTATTTACTTTATTTATATTAATTTTGCTAGACAATTTGTAGCTAAAATTATGACTCATGAGAAATTATTTCCCGACTTTATTTTTGAGTCGAGTTGGGAGGTTTGTAATAAAGTAGGAGGTATTTATACCGTATTATCTACACGAGCCAAAACATTGCAGGAGAGACTGCATGACGGTTTGATATTTATTGGTCCCGATTGTTGGACTGACAAAGAGTGTCCTTATTTTGAGGAAGATACTTCTTTATTCAAGGAATGGAACATTAAAGCATTGTCTGAAGGTCTGAAATTAAAAATCGGACGTTGGACTATACCAGGGAATCCTATTGCTATTCTTATTGACTTTACTCCCTTTTATGAGCAGAAGAATGAGATTTATGCCCGAATGTGGGAGGATTTCGGTGTTGACAGCCTTCATGCCTATGGCGATTATGATGAGGCTTCGATGTTCTCTTATGCTGCTGGTAGAATGGTGGAGAGTTTTTATCGTTTCTATCTTGATGATACAAAGCGTGTTATTTATCATGCCAATGAATGGATGACAGGAATGGGAGCCTTATATATTAATAAGGTGCTGCCACAAATAGGAACTATATTTACTACTCATGCTACAAGTATAGGGCGTAGTATCTGCGGCAATAACAAGCCGCTATATGACTATCTGCCAGCTTATAATGGCGACCAGATGGCTCAGGAATTGAACATGCAGAGTAAGCATTCAATAGAAAAGCAGACAGCTTGGCATGTTGACTGTTTTACTACTGTAAGTGATATTACTGCCAATGAGTGCAAGGAGCTTCTTGACAAAGAATGTGATGTTGTTCTGCCGAATGGTTTTGAGGATAACTTCGTACCTAAAGGCTCCTCGTTTGCATCGAAGAGAAAAGCAGCGCGCAAGGCTTTATTCCAGATTGCCAATTGTTTGACAGGAAAGCATTTCGCTGATGATACAATCATTGTATCTACAAGCGGGCGCTATGAATTCCGCAACAAAGGAATAGATGTATTCCTCGACGCAGTGAATCGTCTGCGTTTCGACAGTAATTTGAAGAAAGATGTCTTGGCATTTGTGCAAGTGCCAGGTTGGGTAGCTGAGTCACGCAGAGACTTGCAGGAACGTATTGTGTCAAATAAGACTTATGATACTCCGTTGAACTATCCTAAGCTCACCCATTGGGTGCATAATTTGAATAACGACCATGTCATGGGAATGTGTACATCGCTTGGAATGTTCAACAAACGTGATGAGAAAGTAACATTGATATTGATGCCTTGCTACCTTACTGGTGATGATGGTATTCTGGATTTGTCATATTATGACACAATGCCTGCCAACGACCTCAGTGTATATCCTTCATATTATGAGCCTTGGGGCTATACTCCGCTTGAAGCCATAGCTTTCAAAGTGCCTTGCATTACAACCGATCTTGCAGGCTTCGGGTTGTGGGTTAATGAGGAGTTGAAGCATGAGGGACAGATGACTGATAGTGTGAAGGTAATCCACCGTACCGATTATAATTATAATGAGGTGGTTGAACATGTAAAAGAGGCTATTGCTGAATTTTCAGGTATGAGCGATGAGGAAGTTGCCAAAGTACGTAGTAAAGCCGGCAAGCTGTCGAAGAAGGCTTTATGGAGTAATTTTATAAAGCACTACAACAAAGCTTACGACATAGCATTACGTAAAGCAGAAAACAGAAAAAACAAATAAATATTTTAAACTAGAGTTATGAAAATTAAAGCAGATTACACGAGTGCGCCTAATTGGAAGGAGCTATCGGTAAAATCAGCACTGCCAGCAGAGTTGCAGTGTCTTGACGAACTCGCTCACAACCTTTGGTGGGCATGGAATTATGAGGCTCGTGACCTATGGCGCAGCCTTGACCCTGCGCTGTACAGCGAGGTTAAACACAATCCGGTTCTACTTTTAGAGCGCCTGTCTATCGACCGTGTTCAAGAGATTCTTAAGGATAAGAAGATAATGAAGAGTGTGAAGGAAGTATATGCGCAGTTCCGTGCTTATATGGATGTTAAGCCGGATACAAAGCGTCCTTCTGTAGCATATTTCTGTATGGAGTACGGAATAAATCAGGTTTTGAAAATATACTCCGGCGGTCTGGGCATGCTTGCCGGTGACTACTTGAAAGAGGCTTCTGATTCTAATGTAGATATGTGTGCTGTAGGTTTCCTGTATCGTTCAGGTTATTTCCGCCAGAGTTTGTCTATTGATGGTCAGCAGGTAGCAAACTATGATTCGCAGGACTTCAACTCACTGCCTATAACGCGTGTTAAGGATGCTGATGGTAATCCGATAACAATAGCTGTTCCTTATAATAACTATCAGGTTCATGCTTCTTTATGGCTTGCTCAGGTAGGTCGTGTAAGCCTTTACCTTCTTGATACCGACAACGAGTTCAATTCAGAATTCGACCGTCCTATCACAAAGGCTCTTTACGGTGGCGACTGGGAAAATCGCTTGAAACAGGAGATTCTGCTCGGTATTGGAGGTATGATTGCTTTGAAGAAGCTGGGCATAAAGAAAGATATTTATCACTGCAACGAGGGTCATGCCGCTCTATGTAATCTTGAGCGTCTTTGCGATTATCGTGCAGAGGGTCTTTCTTTCAACGAATCTATGGAGCTTGTTCGTGCGTCAGGTCTTTATACTTGCCATACTCCTGTTCCTGCTGGTCATGACTATTTCGAGGAGTCGCTTTTCGGAAAGTACATGGGTGCTTATCCCGAGAAACTTGGCATTACATGGGACGAATTCATCGGTATGGGCCGTACAAATCCTGAAGACAAGAGCGAGAGATTCTCTATGTCAACTTTCGCTATCAACACCTGTCAGGGGGTAAATGGTGTATCTAAGCTTCACGGCTGGGTATCGCAGAAGATGTTTGCACCAATATGGAAGGGTTACTACCCAGAGGAAAATGCTGTAGGTTATGTAACTAACGGTGTTCACTTCCCAACATGGACTGCCACCGAGTGGCGTAAAGTCTATGATAAGTACTTCGACCCTTCATTCCTGTCCGATCAGTCAAACGAAAGTATCTGGCATGCTATCTACAATGTTTCTGATGAAGAAATATGGTCAACACGCATGGTGCTTAAGAAGAAACTTACTGATTATATCAAAGAGCAGTTCCGTGAGTCTTGGTTGAAGAATCAGGGCGATCCTGCCCGTGTAGTTTCACTACTCGAGAAAATCAATCCTAATGCACTGATGATTGGCTTCTGCCGCCGCTTCGCTACTTACAAGCGTGCTCATCTTCTCTTCACCGATCTTGAGCGCCTTAATAAGATTGTCAACAATCCAGAGCGTCCAGTTCAGTTCATATTCTCAGGTAAGGCTCACCCTGCTGACGGCGGAGGTCAGGGACTTATAAAAATGATTTACGAAATAAGCCAGCGTCCGGAGTTCCTCGGTAAGATTATTTTCCTTGAGGATTATGACATGCAGCTTGCACGCCGCTTGGTGTCAGGTGTTGATATATGGATGAATACTCCAACCCGTCCTCTTGAGGCTTCCGGTACATCAGGTGAGAAAGCAGAGATGAACGGTGTTGTAAACCTTTCTGTACTCGACGGTTGGTGGCTTGAAGGCTATCGTGAGGGTGCCGGTTGGGCGCTGACCGAGAAGCGTACATACGAGAATCAGGCTTATCAGGACCAGCTCGATGCCGCTACTATATACGGCATGCTTGAGAACGAGATTCTGCCAATGTATTATAACAAGAACAAGAAGGGATACTCAGAGGAGTGGCTTAAAGTGGTTAAGAATTCTATTGCCACAATTGCACCTCACTATACAATGAAGCGCCAGCTCGATGATTATTATGACAAGTTCTATAATGCTCAGGCAAAGCGTTTGCGTAAACTTTCTGCAAGCAATAATAAACTTGCTAAGGAGATTGCATTGTGGAAGGAAAACGTTGCAGAGCGTTGGGACAGCATACATGTAGTATCAAAGGAAAACAACATTCCTGTTACTGGTGCTGAGGCTGGTAAGGAATATACTTTCAAGTATGTTATTGATGAGGCTGGTTTGAACGATGCCATTGGTCTTGAGCTTGTTACCATTATCAATAAGGACGGCGAAGAGCGTGTAGGTAAGGTTCGTGCCTTTGATGTAGTTTCACATGAAGGAAATCTATATACCTTCGAGGGTAAGTTTACTCCAGAGTCAGCAGGTACTTTCAAGACAGGTGTGCGTATGTATCCAAAGCATGACATGCTGCCGCATCGTCAGGACTTTGCTTACGTTAAATGGCTCGACTAACAGCTTCTATAACAATAATGTAAAAGACTGAATTCCTTAGAGGATTCAGTCTTTTTTCTTTAGACTCCTCAGCCCATGAACAGAGTCCAAAAGGCAATGTACAGACACTTCGTAAGGTGTGAAAAAAACTTGCGAGGTTTTACTTCAGAACCTTACAAGGTTTCAGGCAAAACCCAACGAGATTTCGGGCACCCCCCCATGATTTTTCGGCTCTGAACTATCTCGCTGGATAACAGGGCGTTACCATTTAGTGGTGGGTGGATAGGTAACGATTTAGAAATGAGCGGACTGCTTTAAGGCACACTGTTTTGAATAACCAAAGAACGCTCACTATTATCACTTGCAAAGGTACAGATTTGCGAGGGAAAGTGAGCGTTCTTGTGTGATTTTCTTCTTGAAAAGTATTGTCGGGGCTGAAATACAACGATGAAAGAGAAAGGGGATTTTCGGTTTTACAGCCGTTGCGAGCGGTTGCGATTGATAAGCTGTTTCCATTTCTGTTCGCACCAATCGGAAATAGGAAGCCCGTTGATAGTCAAAAGCGGTCGCTTCTTCTCGTCCTTGATGATACGGATTTCGCTGTCCTCTTCCGTAAACTCTCTCTTGTATAATCCCGAATAGGCTTTAGCCGTTCCTCGCTGGGGAGTCTCCGTGCGATACATTTCTGCAATTCTGTCATCACAGAAATTCATCTGTCGGAGCATCAGACGGATATTTAAGAGTTGATAGAAACCATTGAAGAAGCGTTTTATCCAATTCCGCTCTTCCTTGTAAACCTG
>JBHAEQ010000013.1:0-148929 GCA_041855685.1 Prevotella sp.
AACGATAGTTATTCTTAGCTTGCAATGATAGTTATCGATGTTGTGCAAGAATAGTTATCGTTAGCACATAAGAATAGTTATCGTTAGGCGGGAACAATAGTTATTCATAAAAAGTATGCATAGTTTTCCGCAAAATACAAAGATAACGATAACTATTCTTATAGAAATGCTTTTCTGGAAGCTCAAAAATCCCGACAGTATTTTTCTATGAATATATATTACAGTCGTTTGGTTATTTAGTGCCTTTTAATAACATTAAATAAGCGAAAAGTATGAAAACTACCTCATCAGTTTCTCTTCTGCTATTGAATAGATAGTTTCATCAGCAAAAATATAGATAGTATCATTCACATATTTCAGTGATTTCACTTTGCCACATGTAAGTTGGGCAATAGGCAATCCAACTGAATGAGTAACCCAAAATTCACCACGTGAATTACCTATAAACATGTAATCATTGCGCCTGCTGAAAATATTATAGCACTTGCCTGACGGAAATGAATCTTTTATTTCGTATTTGTCGTTTAGCACTAACAGTTGTGCAGAATCTTTCTTACCTACGAACAAAAGATAGTTGCCATCACTAAATGATAGCGGAGTAAGATTTGCATCATTTTCATGAGCAGCAAACACATCGGAGGTAATCCAGCGATAGGCTTGTCCATAGAACTGTGTATCCCATACAGTCTCTGAATAGGTGAGGCTGTCGCCAGAGAAATCAACCGTTGATATTTTGTCATCAAGTAATAGATGCATTTTATAATCCATTGCAACTCCTCCCCTTATAATCTCTTTCTTTTCAGACAAAGGAAGGAAATCAAGTCGAGCACCATTTTTTGTATCGAACAATGCAACAAATGGCTTTCCGCATTTCTTTGGCGTTCCTGCTTTCATGCCGTAACCAAAGTTCAGCATAAACAGTTTACCGTCCTTTATAGCCAGCTGAGCATGCGAAGCTGTCTTTGATTCAAACTCTGCTTCCCAATGTATTTTCATGCCAGAATCGAAACATATCAACCTGTTTCTATCAGACATATAATATAGTGAGTCGTGATAAAGAATATTCGATGTAAGTTCGGTTATCATATTATAATCAACACCGTAATATGCAGGATAGGCATAATATGTTCCACCACTAAGTCCTGCTGTAGCAACTCCTGCGGCAACAGCAACAAGCGACTGTAGAAGTATGGATTTAGTGTCAGAGACACCTGTTTTTGCCTTAATGGATTTCAAGTCGCCGGTAGCAATGTCAAGCATGTTTATATCGTCAGCAACTATAATAATGCGTGTGCTGTCCACATTGATAACATTATTCCACCCCCAGCGTGTGGTACGCGGCATATTAGTTTCCCACAGTTTTTCGGCAGTTGACATATTAAAGCCCAGCAGTTTCGATGATGTCTGTGATTTGTAGCCTGCAATTATGCCGCATTCTGCATTAACATATACAGGCATCATTTTCTGCTTCCAGAGTATAGAACCGGTAGATGCATCAAGGACAATACATTCCCTGTTACTACTGATAGTTAGTTTGTCATTAACTACACCTAATCTGGGAGAGTCTTTCATTGTTATATTCTGTGTCCACTTCTCTTCCAAAGTAGCAGCATCACGGCATACAAGAACAAGTTTGTCGGTAGGCTGTTGATTCTTCTTGTATATACGCGACAGTGTGAACAGTGAAGTGCTGTCGCTGCTCAACTCCATACTGTGAGTATAAGCCATAGGAATATTCACTTCTACGGATTTATCGGCATATACTACAGAACTATCCATCCGTAATGCCAACTCATGTTTCTGTTCTTGAGCCGAAGCAGTAAAGAACCAGACCGATAGCAATAAAAAAAAGGTAATTTGTTTCATGCAAATTGGGTTTTTATTGGTTTGTCAACACAATCACTTTACATGCTGTTATCCATCACTCCATTCTTACTACTCGTCCTCCGTCGGGAGTTTCTTCTATAGTAACATTTACTGCATTAGCAGGCAGTACTTCCTCTATAAGTTCGGGCCACTCAATGAAACAGAGATTGCCACTATAGAAATAGTCTTCACCGCCCATATCGAAAAATTCATCGAGTTTCTTTATCCTATAGAAGTCGAAGTGGTAAATTGGTTGAACGGCAGGAGTTAGCAGGGGTGAATCTGATGTATATTCATTGACTATAGCGAATGTAGGCGATGTAATGACATCGCTAACCCCCAACTCTTCACAAATGGCTTTTGTGAAAGTAGTCTTACCTGCGCCCATTTTTCCATAGAAAGCAAACACCTTGCGTTCGCCAATATTATTGATAAAGAGACGTGCCGCCTCATTTATCTTGCTCAGTGAGTCAATCTTTATTTCCATATTATCGTTTTCTTGGTGTCATTGTTATTATTGGCACGAGCATTTCCTCCATTGAGATGCCGCCGTGCTGGAAAGTATCTTTATAGTAACCAACATAATAGTTGTAGTTATTGGGATACGCCAAAAAGCTGTCGCCTGTAGCAAACACATAACTTGTTGATATATTTGGCGAAGGGAGTTGCGCCTTTCGCGGGTCTTTAATAGTAAAGACCTCCTTTGAATCATAACTCAGATTCTTACCCAGCTTATATCTTAGATTTGTATTGGTATTGCGGTCGCCCACTATCTTTATAGGCTTTGAACAGCGTATGCTGCCGTGATCGGTGGTGAGGATTATCTTGTAATCGCTCTGTGCTAGTACTTTGAACAATTCAGCAAGTACAGAGTGGCGGAACCACGATAAGGTTATTGAGCGATAAGCGCTTTCGTTGCTTGCAAGTTCGCGCACCATCTTCGACTCTGTGCGGGCATGCGACAGCATATCAATAAAGTTCACTACAAGCACGTTGAGATTATTGTTCTTCAAACTGCTCAGCTTGTTCAGGAACTTTTCTGCGCCCTGCGAATCGTTCACCTTATTATAACTATACGAGTCCTTGCGTCGGAATCGCTCTATCTGAGTTCCAATAAGCGGTCCTTCATTGAGGTTCTTTCCTTCTTCTTCATCTTCGTCAACCCATAGTTCAGGGAACATCTCGGCTATCTTGTTAGGCATAAGACCGGAGAAAATGGCATTTCTTGCATATTGTGTTGCAGTAGGAAGAATGGTAAGATATAGTTCTTCTTCCATATCAAACATATCGCCTATTTCCTGCGACAGCACCCTCCACTGGTCGTAGCGGAAGTTGTCTATAACAATGAAGAACACCTTCTCGCCGGCACTAAGTTCAGGAAATACTTTTGTCTTGAACAAATCAGGACTCATTATTGGTCTGTTGCCTCCTATGAATGTCTGTGGGTCAACCCAGTCCATGTAGTTTTTCTTTATGAACTTGGCAAATCCATTATTAGCCTCTTCTTTCTGCATGCTCAGCATATCATTCATAGTAGAGTCGGTGGAAGAAAGTTGCAGTTCCCAACGAACAAGTTTCTTATATACCTCCATCCAATCTTCCAGTTTCCGACAGTCCTGTATCTGCATTGAAATCTGCATGAAATCCTGCTGATACCCCGACTGTGTCACTTCTGTTAGGATCTCTTTCTGGTGTATGTTTTTCTTCAGAGTAAGCAGTATCTGGTTTGGATTTACAGGTTTTATGAGATAGTCGGCTATTTGCGAACCTATTGCCTGATCCATTATATTCTCCTCTTCACTCTTTGTCACCATCACCACCGGCGTAGCAGGTTGTATTTCCTTTATATGCTGAAGAGTTTCTAATCCCGACAGACCAGGCATCTGCTCGTCGAGCAGCACAAGGTCGAAGGTGCGCTTGTGGCACTCGTCAATGGCATCGACACCATTACTCACCATCACCACCTCATAACCTTTCTTCTCAAGGAACATTATATGAGCTTTTAGAAGCTCCATTTCATCGTCTGCCCAAAGCAACAATCCGTTCATATTTTATATTTCTTTCTTCTATATTATATATCTGTTTTAGAATCCTTCCACCTCAAAAGTTTCATCCTCTGTTCCTTCTTCCTCTCCTTCTTCTATTATTATAGGTTCGTCGGTTTTTGGAATATTGCTTTCCACCTTATCACCTTCAATGATTATTGTACCGTCATCAACAGGCTTCCCCGCTGGTTCAACTGGCAGAATGACAGTTCCGTCGTCAACAGGAAGTACAGGGATCGAATCTTGATCCGCCTGCTGCTTTTTCAGAATAGGGCTGATATTTCCAGGTATAGAACCTCCGTCATCAAGATAGCGCTCATCTCCCGCAGGTTCAAACAGACGCTTCTTGTTATCAGTAGGCAGGGGCAGGAAGTGTTCTGAATAGTACTTTTCGTAATCCTCATAACTATAGTTAACACCAAGTAGTGCACGATTCTGTTCGCTTATAACATAAGTTCGACTTTTCCCCAACTTCTCAATAATGTCAGGCTGTCTGTAGAACTGATGAGCATACTCCAATGCTTCTTGATAATTTCGGAATCCACCTATCTTCAATACATGCAATCCATTTTGGTCTTCAAGCTCTATATCGAAGTTGCGTACCATGAAACTGGTGAAGTTATATCGTGCCAACTCATACAGCAGTTGATTTCCATTTACCGAGTCGGGCTGATAGGCTATCATAAACACGAAGTCAATATTAGGATCGTCGGTAAACTGGCGCGCATTGATTGAATCGGAATCGGAAAGCACAGCAGAACGCCGTGCCCATACATCACCCATATCAAACTTTCCACCATGTAGCCGCCTGCCTTGCTTAACTCCGTTTACGATCATACCTGCAAGTTCAGCAAGTTTACTCTGTGAATAATTCTTCACAACTGTGTTCATATCCTCCAAGCAACCTTCTATATTACCCGAGTTAAGTTTTGCCAGACCATCTATGAATATAAACTTATCACGGTTAGCACCAAGCGGAAAACGATCTTTTGAGAGTTTCACATTCAAGCGTATCTCGTTATATCTGTCTGCCTTGAAGGCGGTGTAAGTTGCAGCATAGAGAGAGTCTTCTATGTGTATTCCAAACCGTTGATTTTCTACAAAATGTGGATCGGTAAGCAATGTCGTCCATTGATTTTCTGGAAATTCCGTCTTCAATCGCATTAAATAACTATCCGCAATATTATGCTCCTCAAGTCGGGAGTAGAGCAGAAACATGTGATAATAAACATCTGCCTTATTCTCAAAAGCAGAATATTGCGTCAACAGACGGTTGAACTGCTTTTCTGAAAGGCGCAGATTATCGAGTTTATCCTTGAATATGACACCTGAATTATAAAGACCATCCATGATGATAAGGTCGGAAGCCTGTTTTTGTTCAGGAGTGAATGGAATTTGCAACATGTAGAACTCTCGGTTATGAGGATCATTGGCAGCAACATTCTCTTCGGTTTCAGGCATCATGTTTTCTGCACCATTCATTGAAACGGAATCTGATTGAACTTCGCTAAGATTAGATTCCGAAACATTAGAATCGCCGAAATCAACAACCGTTTTATTAGAACGGTTCCAGTGGTCGGCATTATTTCTCTTTCCCCATATCTTCTGGAACGACTGCTTACCTTGATTTACAATCATTTGGTTATAGAAATACCACAATCCGTTATTCTGCTGCATAGTGGTCTGCATGCTGGTATTAGTACGATTGCTTGTGCTCTGTGCGTTTCTATTCATCACCTCTTCAGCATTCTGTTCAGCAAGAGCATCGCGTTCAGCTTTTTCTTTTCTTTTCAGTTCTGCAATAACACGGTCGATGGCAGCATTACGGTCTTTATCAGACATTAATGCCAATGCCTGCAACGAGTCCTGAAGATGAATAGCATCAGTATATGGGGTTAATTCATCGAGTTTCTTTGAGCGGTCGGAAAGCTGTTCATAATCAGGGCGGTCTTTATCGAGCAATCCAATGGCTTCTCCATAGCAACGACCAGCATCGCTATACTTTTCCATATCCCAATAAATGTCACCAAGACGGAGCAGCAATACTCCCTTCTCTATGCCATTACGAGTTGATTCTCTGTTCCCACGCTCATAGGCAGTAATTGCATTAATCGTATCTTTCTGTGCCATGTAGATATTTCCCATGGCATAATATACCTGATCAAGATATTGTTTGTTGTTGTCGTTACGAGCCATGGAACGTAGTTTTGAAATCATGTTTTTTGCCTGTCCATGTCCTGCAACCTCTGTCATGGCAATACGAGCATTGAACTCAAGTTCATAAGGTGGATTCTGGCGGATAACCCGTTTATATGCTTTATAGGCATTGATATTGTTACCGAGTGCAGCATATAACTGACCAAGCAGGAAAAGCTCACGCGCTTTCTGCTTCTTGCGTCCTTCTTTCTTTATTACCTGCTGCAAATAAGGAATTGCCTTAGCATATTCCTTTGCGTGAATATAATAGTTGGCATAGGTGTAATTCCATTCCTTTCGGGCGCTCCAGTGTATAGAATCACGACTGATGTTGCGTATTACGTCTTCGGCATCATACATCCACCCTTCTTCAATGTAACATTTCGCCAACCATGCTCTTGACTTTGCATAGATGGCAGGTTGGGTTTGATATAATCGACCCATATAAGAGAATGTTGCTGCGGCACCGCTGAAATCACCTTTATGAAACTGTGAACGTCCCATCAACAGCCATGCTTTCCACAACATAGGATTATACTCCTTACGCCCCAGCCACTCGCGGTCTTTATCAGTCTTACGACGACTCTTTGTCCATTCAGGTTTCTTCTTTATGGAATGTAGCTTTATGGCTTTCTCACATTTCTCTATTGCCTTGTCGAAATTGCCGCTTCCCAACTCCACGCTGCTCTTGTTACCAACATAATAAAGTGGCAGCATCTCTGTAAAGTTATCCTTATTGCCGTTTTCTTTCTCCAAAGAACCGTCAATATATGCCAGAGTTCCGTTATAGTATGTATTGTATTTTGCAGTGAAAGAGTGCCAGAAACGGCTGCCGCTCGTATTCTTCTGTGTTGAGCATGCGGCTAATATGAGAGCTACCACTCCCACAAATAAGAAACATATATGACGGCTGTTTATTTTCATTTATAATATAACGTTTCTCAGTTCATATTATTGTAAGGGAAAGTGTTCCTCCCATGTTGTGGAGCCTAAGCCTGACTTGCCAGCATTATGAATTCATCTTTAATCTGGTTAGGCATGTTAATCTCACGCAGAATAAGACTTCTATTCCATGCCTTCACTTCTTCGGGTTTCATACTCTCCATTATAGTTCTGAATTCTTCGGCTTCTTCATCGGTATAGCTGCTGCTTTCCCGTAATTTGAAACGATCGAGTTCCTCGTCATCAAAATACTCTATATCTTTCACAGCAGCCTCCATCATACAGTTCTGTTCACACCTTGCATCATCGCCGGAGCATGTTGAGCAGTCAGAGCCAATCTGAATAGTCGAGTCTTTATCCCATAGCAGCGATGCCCCTGTGGCTATTGTGCCAATCACTACTATTGCTACTATAAATATCCACATTTATTTACCTTTCATTATGTGCTTACAAAGCAAGTAAACACAACTACAAACTAAAACCTGCTGCTTTTAGGTTGTCCCAATATCCTGGATACGACTTACTAACAACCTCCGGATTGTTTATGCGCAGCCCTTTAATCTTAGCAGCCAATGGAGCAAAAGCCATTGCCATGCGGTGGTCTTCATATGTATCAATAGCCTCAAAAGTTGGTTCACAACGCTCGCCTGTCCATATCAGCTGGTCGTTATTTTTGTCGTGAAGAACAAAACCGAGTTTACGCAATTCTGTTTTCAAAGCCTCTATACGGTCGGTTTCCTTTATCTTCAGAGTTGACAACCCTGTAAAATCGAATGGAATATTCATACCGCAACAGGTACACACTATAGTCTGTGCAAGGTCTGGACAGTTGCTGAAGTCGAATATCATCTTTGCAACAGGTGCCTTTACACGTTTCAAAACAACAGTTGTCGGCACACGTTGAACAGAAGTTTCAAAGGTGGTTTTTATTCCTAAGAGAGAGAATATATATTTTACAATAGTATCACCCTGTCCACTTCCGTCCATTAAGCCTGTCAATCTAATTTCACTGTCGGAATTATCGTTTAATGCCATAATTTCATACCAATAAGAAGCAGCACTCCAATCGCTTTCTATGAAATACTCACGTGATGTATAGGCATTAGGTTTTGTTACAATAGTATCAACTCCTGTCCATTCTATATCTGCACCATATTCCCGCATCATGCCCAGAGTAAGGTCAATATAAGGACGGCTGATAATATCGCCTGTCAACTGTAAAGAGAGTTTACCACGCATTATAGGACCTATCATCAGCAAGGCTGAGATATATTGCGAACTGACATTACCAGGTATTTGAATTCTGCCTCCATCGAGCTTTTTACCCTTTATACGAAGTGGCGGAAAACCCTCTTCACCCAGATATTCTATGTCGGCACCTAAAGAGCGCAGCGACTCTACAAGTATTTTTATTGGACGATGCTTCATGCGTTCAGTACCCGTAATGACATGTTCTCCTTCTGTAGCACTCAGGAAAGCAGTCATAAAACGCATGGCAGTGCCAGCTGCCTTGATGTCTATCTCGTAAGGCATGTTGAGCAATGCCGATACCATCACATCAGTATCGTCGCAATCACTAAGATTTGTGGGAAGTTGACCATTGCCGGCAAGTGCCGACATTACCAATGCTCGGTTGCTTATACTCTTTGACGCAGGCAGATTTATAGTAGCATTCAGCACTTCTGGTGCTGTGATATTATACGTTATCATAATATGCAAAGTTAAAGAAAATGAGCGAGAAGCCAAAACTAATTTGTTTATTTTTGCTTTTAAGCATAAATAATAACTGAACTTCGCTTACAAAAATATTACATAGTACAAAAGAATTAATCCCCTGTCTCCATGCATCATACGTTGCATGGGGACAGATATATATTGCAGCATGTTTACACAGGATGATTCCCTCTGTGCTAAGCTATGCTCCTCATACATAGGAGGTTCATTTCTAATACGGTTTATTTCTTTCTTTTTAGCTTTTTGACGTTCTGCTCTGCAGCAATTTCTTTAGAGAACGAATAAGGCGCAGAAGAATCAGATACTCCGCGTGCCATATTAGGTTCACTTGACATCTGATAGAAGAAATAAGCACCCTGTTGCAGCTGGTCAAAGGTGACATAGTTCTTGTCATAAGGCTGACCGTTGATATTCAAAGACTGCACATAACAGTTCTCTGCACTATTGTTTGGAGCCTTAATAACAACAGTTTTTCCATTCTCGAGATGCAGGCGCATAGTGCGGAAATAAGGAGTTCCGAGAGCGTATTCTCCCGAGCCGGGACACACAGGATAGAAGCCCATAGCCGAGAATACATACCATGCTGAAGTCTGTCCGTTATCCTCATCACCACAATAGCCGTCAGGTGTTGCCATATATAGTTTATCCATCACCTGACGTATCCGGTATTGAGTCTTCCAAGGCTGCTTTGACCAGTCGTAAAGATATATCATGTGCTGTATGGGTTGATTGCCATGAGCATAGTTACCCATATTCATTATCTGCATTTCACGTATCTCGTGGATAACTCCGCCATAGTAAGAATCGTCGAAAAGTGGCGGCACGTTGAACACCGAGTCCATCATGGCATTAAATGTATCAGTTCCTCCCATAAGGTTTATCAAACCCTGTGGATCGTGGAAAACAGACCAAGTATAGTGCCAAGAGTTGCCTTCTGTAAAGGCATCGCCCCATTTCAGAGGACTGAAAGGTATCTGAAACTTACCGTCGGCATTACGTCCACGCATCAACTTTGTTTCTGAATCGAACACGTTTCTGTAGTTAAGAGCATTGCGCTTATATTGTGCAAGCTCTTTATCAGACTTGCCCAATGCCTTGCCAAACTTATAAATGCACCAATCATCGTAGGCATATTCTAACGTACGTGCCACATTCTCGTTTATATGTCCATCAAAGTCATCAACATCGTAAGGCACATAGCCGAGCTTGTTATAGTATTCAAAACCACGACGCCCTGTAGAAACGACTTTTGGGTGGACGGCATTTGCACCATGAGTAACTGCCTTCCACAGTGTTTCTGGATTCTTAACCTTCTGTCCAAGCAGGTAAGCATCAGCTACAATAGAAGCAGAATTATTGCCTACCATGCAGCTGCGGTGACCTGGCGATGCCCATTCTGGTAGGAAGCCACTCTCAAGATAGGCATTCACAAGTCCTTCCTGCATCTTCTGATTCATTGAAGGATAAACGAGATTGAGCATTGGGAACAAGCAGCGGAATGTGTCCCAAAAACCTGTATCGGTGAACATATAGCCCGGTAGAACTTCACCATTATACGGACTATAGTGAACTATTTCGCCCTTAGCATTCTTCTCGTAGAAACTACGTGGAAAAAGAACCGAACGATAGAGGCAGCTATAGAAAGTGCGGAGATTGTCTCTGTCGTCATCTTCCACTTCTATAGCACCAAGAATTTTGTTCCATGTATTCTTGGCATTTTGCTTTACATTATCGAAACCAGCATTACCAAGTTCTTCAAGATTAAGTTCCGCCTGTTCAAAAGAAATGAACGAAGAGGCTATACTCACATTAACCTGCTCGCCTCTCTTCATATTATAGAACTCTATTATGGCACCTGCATGATTGGCAGTAAGCTCAAGAGCTGATGACGACTTAATCTCTGCGTAAGGATTTTCCATGCCAGTACCGCCTGAGCCTATAGCCTCTACTGTTGATACAGACTTGAACGTATGGTCGAACTTCAGCACGAAGTAATTTTTGAAGTTCTGAGGTACACCTCCGCTGTTCTTTGTCGTGTAGCCTATTACCATCTGCTTTTCAGGAATAACCTTTATGTATGAGCCCATATCAAGAGCGTCGACAATGAAGCTTGCTTTATCCGTCTCGGGATAAGTTATGCGCATCATAGCCGCACGTTCGGTGGGAGTTATCTCTGTCACAATATCATAGTCGGCAAGATAAGCTTTGTAATAATACGGACGTGCCTCTTCCGACTTATGAGAAAACCACGAAGCACGCTTGTCTTGGTCGAATTGTGGAGTACCTGTCTGGGGCATCATGGCAAACTGTCCATAATCGTTAATCCACGGACTTGGCTGATGCGTCTGCTTGAAACCGCGTATTTTATCTTCCGTATATACATAAGCCCAACCATCACCCATTCTTCCTGTCTGCGGCATCCAGAAGTTCATGCCCCAAGGAAGTGCCACGGCTGGATAGGTATTACCCGTAGAAAGAGAGTGCTTTGAGAGAGTTCCCATAAGAGGATTAACCATGTCGGCAAGCGAACTTTCAATTTTGGCGCTTACCTGCAAACTTGTAAGTAACAAGAGCGCTGCTGTAATAATTCTTACTTTCATTGATACAAATATGTTTTTAATTATTTTACTGTACGTTTTGCACTTAACAACAAATTAATCTTGCCATCGTCAACAAGTTTGAGAATAAGTTCACCGAACAGGCTGTTCTGCCATGCAAACCACGAACGGGTGTATTTCGATGCGTCGTCCTTATGGAAAGATTCGTGCATAAAACCAGTCCCCGCATCTGTATTCTGCAGCATCACAAGGCATTCCTTTATTTCCTCGTCATCATTTGAAGTGAAAGCACGCATCATTATAGACATATGCCAAGGCATATCTAACCCCACGTGAGGACCTCCTATGCCTTCGCCTGCCTTACCGCGGAAGAAGTACGGATTGTCTTCGCTCCACACAAAGCGGCGTGTATTCTGATAAACCGCATCATCAATCGGCACGTCACCCAGATAAGGCATTGCCAAAAGGCTCGGCACATTAGCATCATCCATCAAAAGCTGATTGCCAAAACCATCAACCTCATAGGCGTAAATGTCGCCATACTTCGGGTGATGTCGTACAGCATATTTGCGCAAAGCTTCTTCCACTTCATCTGCCAAATCAGTACATCGCCTGGCAGTTACATAGTCTTTATTTATCGTGGATAAAATCTCTGCCGCCTTACGAAGAGAACTTACTGCCATGAAATTAGATGGAACAAGATAGAGGAAAGTGGTTGCATCGTCGGAAGGACGGAAATAGCTCGCTATCAATCCACATGGTTTAGCAGGTGCTCCCCAACCGTGATTACACACAGTGTCAAGTTGGTCTTCGGTAAGCCTCTGGAACCTGTAAGGACCTAAGCCGTCTTTTTTCTGCTGTTCTATGAATGTTGTAAGTATATTCTGGACCGTGTTAAGCCATGTAGGTCCGAATACGGAACTATCGCCCGTTCTCTTCCAATAATCATAGGCAAGGCGTATGGGATAACATAGAGAATCAATCTCATATTTGCGTTCATGATTATAAGGAAGCATATCTGTAAGATCTTCAATCCAAGGTCCTTCCGCAACAGGTCCGTCATTGAAAGCATTAGCATAACGGTCGATGTTTATGAGTTTGAATTGCCGCAGTATCGTGCCGCGAATCATTCTCCTTACCTGTTCATCATTATTAACAAAACGCATGTAAGGCCACACCTGACATGCTGAGTCGCGAAGCCACATGGCATGAATGTCGCCGGTATAAATAAAAGTATCGTCATCACCGTCTTGAACATCTTTACGATAATGAACCGTTGTATCGAGAGTGTTAGGAAGACAGTTTCCGAACATCCAAGCCAGATAAGGATTGTCTTTTAGAAGCGTTTGCACACGTTTTATCTCACGTTCAACGGCTTCCGAACGAAACAAGCGGTCCTCTACTTTCGGGCGCTTCGATATAAAAGAAGACGTTACTGCATCAACCGGAGCAGTATAATGAAGAGAAATCACAGAATCAGTAGCATAAGTTGGCGGCAAGGAAAGAAAATAAAGCGACGTACCAACAAAAACTGTCTTAAGTTCTTTCATAAACAGGTTTCTAATTAATTACTTCGCAAAGTTAACACAAATAACTGAAACAACAATGACTTTGTAGGTTTTTAACCCAAATAGATTATTGAACAGAATTAGTTCGGAATCTAATGACAGATTTGGGATAAAGCCTCTATAACAGCTTTCTTAGACATTCTGCAATCCATTTATTCAACTGCATGTTGTATTACATCATTAATACAAGTAGGAAACCGGCTCAGGCATACTTCAAATCTTAGAAAAGTAATCTGCAATCAACTGCAAACGTTTAACAACGTTATCCATTTCCTTCATCATCGTCACTGTTTATTTAGGTCTTTAATTTTTGTCATTGTGTCATTCTGTCCGATAACTTTATAATACGACATTTTGACCAACGATTTAATCCAAATCGGTCATTAGGAGGCTCATTCTCCGTGGTTGGATTCGTAAGTTTCTATAAATAAATTATTTGTATTTGCCATTTTCTAATGCCCCCATTAGAAAAGCCTTACTACAAACATTTTGTTATCAATATGTTATGTATATGACCATGCATTTTGGGAATCCTAATAACCGATTTGGAATCAATGTGAAAAATAATTAAAACAGGTCTTTTATTAGGTGGTTATTGATAAATGCATTATCTTTACATTATTTAAAGCTGAAGAAACATTTATAAGTAACATTTATGAGATATATTTATTATTGTTTATTAGGATACTTTCTTTTATCAGAAGTGCGTCCTGTTAATGCCCAGCAAAAAAATTCTGTGTATGTAGAATTATTTGGTTCTTCGTCACCAATAGGTTTGCGTTATGATTTGCGATTAGGTGAAAGCAGGAAATGGGGGATTAGTACTGGTGTATCTTATGTTTTTGCTAATTCTTATATATTCAAAGATACTTATCCTAATCATGTAGAAGGTGTATCTTTTCCTATTTCTGTAAATTATCTTGTTGGTAGAAAATACAATCATTTCGAGATAGGAGCAGGTTTTAGCGTAGGTTTTAATATGAAATGTGAATATGATTTTTTAAGAAATCGTAAAAATGAAACACGTTCAGGACATTTGATTTTTACTGATATAGGTTATCGTTATGTATCATCTAAAGGTTTTGTATTACGTTTAGGTGTTACACCGTCATGCTCTGCAAGCAGTATTTGGGGTGATAATTTTAATAATCCTTTTTACTTATATATAAAACCTTATTTGGGAGTAGGGTATTCATTTTAGAATTTTGTCTAATTAATAATAAAAAGCATTTATGGAAAGAAAATTTAATCAAACTATCGTTTTAATGCTTATTGTCGTAAGCAGTTTTATGGCATGTAGTTCGGAAGAGATATTGAAAGACACTGCTATTGATAAAGAATCTATTGAGATATTGAACTTCACGAGTAAAGAAGACTTTGCAAATGCATTAGAAAAATTAAAATCAGGAAATAATTATATAACAAGAGCTTCATATAGTTTTGAATCTGCACAAGCTATTTATGAAAATGTAGATGAGCCTACAGATGAAACCGAAAAGATAGGTTTTCTTGTTCCTAATGAAAATTATCGACATTTATTAAATAAAAATTTGGAAATTGTAGTAAATGATACTATTTATAAAATTACGAAAGATGGTACACTTTATGCCCCTATAAAATATAAAGATGAACTATAAATGCAATAAATAACTTATCTGATTTTGAATTAATTACATCTGATTTAAAAAGATTGGGGCATGTTAGCTTAATTAATACATATCAAAATTGGGATAATGATTCTTCGACTCCAATAACGGATGATGATTATTTTAAAGATAATTTTAATGATTCTGTTCATACAGATATTATACAAAGCAGATCTTCAAATACATTTGCAGGAGGTATAACACTTAAAGATGTAGAGAAATTCAAAGAAATTGGAGTTGTTGATGTTAATCTTTTGGATCAAGTATTACATTTTTCTCCAAGATATTATAAACATGAGCATATAAGTTTTAAGAATATACCTAACCGCAAACTATACGTTGCCCTTTATAAATATAATTATGGTTTAGGAATATCTATAGGTCTTGATTGTAAGGTTATGAAGAAAATGTGGTACGGTGGTTGGGCTCATGTTAAATATTGGGATGAAGGTATTTATTATGGATTGTCGTATTTAATTGTACGTCAAAAAGTGAAAGACCCAATTTTTGATGATTTTATGAAACATAATAAGGAGATGCTTCAAAATCAATGGAAAGATATTACTAAATATAATTTTTCAACATATAGTGATGCTGTAAATTATCTAAAAGGAGGTATTGAAAATCGTTGGAATCCAGAATATAATACACTAGGAAAAATAAATAAATATGTCATTCCTATTATTCCAAACGCGACAGCTAATTTATTGGGAGATATTTCTAATGGAAATGAAGTAGCCCAAAAGGTAGATAATTTTTTGGTTTCAAAAGGTGTGAGATTCTTTTATGATTTTGCTTCAAATAAAGAAAGTAAACAGTTAAAACTTTTTTCCGAACACGATCGCTATATATATTCTTTTTATAGTAATGATTTGAAATGGAATAATGGAGGGTATAAATTACAGGATAATTTTTTGAATTATTATAACGCAATAGTGTTTGGTGTTACTATTAAATTTGGAAGTTCTGGAGTCACTTTGGACTATGATGAGCCAAGTATTAAAGAAGATGCCCTTATTGGAGCTCCTGAAATTATAGCTTGCAAAGCTATTGTTTATACCAAAGATGGAAATGGCTGGGTAGGAGCTAAAATTCGGAAAGCAATGCCAGGTGAAACTACAAAAACAGATATAGACCGTGGTACTGCGATAATACCAGGTGGTAAGAGTGGTGGACGAAGATAAACATTATACTAAAGTCATTATTTTATGAGAAATATTGCTCTGTTGTTGTTTTTAAGTATCAGTAATTACGCTTATGCACAGGATATGACATGCATATATGGCGAAATATTTGGTGCGTCAACAACAGGAGGTGTACATGTAGATATGCGGTTGCATGAAGATACAAAATGGGGATTTCGCATAGGTCTTGCTCGTACATATTCTCATTCAAGAGATTTTTTTAATAATGCGCCAGATCTTACCACTGGCTGGACATTGCCTTTTGCACTTAACTATTTAGTTGGTAAACGTATGCATTTTCTAGAAGTAGGGGTTGGCATAAGTTTTGGTTTGTTTTATAATTGCAACTATGGAGATTATGGCGAAACAAAAAATGGCAAGTTTTTATTTTTGGATTTAGGCTATAGGTTTCAGTTAGAGAAAGTTTTTGTTCTGCGCATAGGGGTAAATCCGGGATTGACCTTGCCAGGGCACTTAAATGCTGATTACACGTATGACTATGTTCATAGGGCTTCAATAGTATATCCATACTTCAGTTTTGGTTATGCTTTTTGATTATTATTGTTGAATTAATTTGAAATGATTGTATATTTAAGATATACAATCATTTTTAATATTGGTCAATAGCCCACAAATATATATAATAAGGAGTGTGCTTATAATAGTTCGAGGCAATTATAAATATCTGATTGAAATCCCTCACTCATAATATATATACAAGTAGTAATCCTGGCTGTCCAAACACGAGACCTCTGCAAAACTCTCTAAAACTACATTTTATCACCACTTTAAAATATAACTTATTAAAAGAAAAGTAGTTTTGCAGAGGTCTCAACACGTGAGTATTTACATTGACTCCTTGTACTATTCCAGATACTTCATAATCTCCTTATCGGACAGGCAAAACGCCTGTCCGAATCCTTTACAATACGACATTTTGACCACCGATTTAAGCCACGATTTTTAGGGCGGTGGACTAAAGTACCACACGCTTCGAGAAAGTGGCTTAGACGCAATCTTCTCAGAACTACCTTAAATTCAGCAGATTACAAAGACGAAAAATACGGCTTAAAATTATGAAGAAGTCTTTATCTTCTTTTTCGTGCTTTATAGACGTACGGCATTAGACTGTATAGACGTACGACTATAAGGTGTGTAGTAGTACGGCTTCAGCTTTGTAGCCGTACGTCATTAAACCACAACAACGCCCAACAACAAACTTCCGACTTGATTTTCTACAAATTTCAACGAAAATCATCATTAAAATGTCATTAAAACCGCCCAAGAACAGAAAAAATAAAATCGTGAATAATCTTTACTTAGGCGACAACTAGAACACTGCTTTACCATGCGTATTTCCTTCGTCAATATGCTGATTAATAGTGTTGTTACTACTATGACTTTGTTATAATCACATACAGCTATCCTTTTCTCTTTGCTTTTATATTTTTAATTAAATAATGCTAAAAAGGCATTGTTGTTTCATTGTTTCTGTTTAACTTTGTAGTCAATTTCTTAGGAAATGTTGAGTAGGAACAAACATAGAATCATCAGTGCTTGGGTACTTCTGTTTACCCTTATGCCGCTTTTCCTTGTGAAAGGTTTTCACTTTCATGAGGTGGAATATCATGGTGTATGCTCTCATTCTACGGCAGACAATTCTCAACAGCATACGCTGGACGATTCTTGTTCTATATGCCATTTCCTTCTTTCCCCATTTGTTGATACGCCGTTTGTTAGTTTTGCTTTCACTTCGCTTCTGATATCAGTCTTGATATTTGCGGTTTTCCATGATATGAAGGCGAGAGTACATGCGGTAATAAGTCTGCGTGCGCCTCCTGTTTATTCTTTTTCTTGAAAAGTCATGCGTTCATTCTTATTTGAATGGACAGCGTTGTTGTAATTAGAAAAAGACGAGTATGAAAAGGAAAATAGCTGTTGCTGTGTTTCCTCTGCTGGCTGTCTCATTACATGCTTTTACCCTATATTCAGTGCAGGGCGCAGCGTCATCTGTTGATGCCACTGTATATGAAACTGTAGATACTATCGATGTCAAGGCCGAGGAGGGTGGAACTTTGTGTGAGGTAGTGGTTGACGGAAACCGCTCTAACAAGCAGGTGCAGATGCGCTCTGCCCTAAACACCGTTGGTGTAAGTAATAAATTTATTGAGGAAAACTTCTCTGGAAGCTTGATGCAGACACTGAGTCGCCTGCCCGGTGTAAAGTCTATGAATGTAGGCTCAGGCGAGTCGAAGCCTGTAATCCGTGGACTTGGCTTCAATAGAGTTGTGGTAACAGATAATGGAATAAAGCATGAAGGTCAGCAGTGGGGTGATGATCACGGGCTTGAGACTGACCAGTTTGTTACTGAGAATGTGGAAGTTGTGAAAGGTCCTGCAGCCTTAATGTATGGTTCTGATGCTGTGGGAGGTGTAATAAATCTGCGAAGTGATGCTATTCCTCATAATAGATTCAGTGGAAAAGCTAATGTCTTTGCTCACACAAATAATGAAGCATTAGGAGTGCATGTAGGCATAAAAGGGCGTAATGGCAGGTTCTGGTATAAGGCTGGCGGAACCGTTATTGACTATGCTGACTACAAGATTCCTGCTGACAGCATACAGTATTATTCTTATTTCATCAAGTTGAAAGACCGCCGTCTGCGTAATACTGCAGGTAGAGAGTTCGACGGAAATATCATGTTAGGCTATGTGTCGGAGCATTTCCACTCCTATTTTAGATTCTCTGATGTAAATGTGAAGAGCGGATACTTTGCTGATGCACATGGATTGGAGGTTCGCCTCTCGGGCATAGATTATGATTCTTCTCGCCGCAACATTGATTTGCCTTATCATTCTGTGAATCATTTTATTGTTTCAAACCATTCGGAATTGATTTGGGACGGAGGTCAGATGGAGAGTAATATTGCATATCAGAATAATCGTCAGCGTGAGTTGGCAGAGCCTGTATCGCATGGTTATATGCCTATACCGCCTAATACTTTAGAACGTAGTTTCAATAAACATACTCTTTCAGGCAATGTGAATATGCGCACACGCATTAATTCACATACTCTTCGCATGGGAGTAAGTGCTGAGTATCAGGCAAACCGTATTGGAGGTTGGGGCTTCATACTGCCCGAATTTGAACAGTTGGCACTTGGTGCATATCTTTCCGACCGTTTTATTGTAGGCGATAATACTGTTCTTAGTGCAGGTATAAGATATGATTACGGCAATATTAATATTCATAGCTATAGAGACTGGTATGCCACGCCGGCAGATGACGGCTCTTCTACTTATATAGAACGTTCGGCGGAATTAGGAAAGCATTTCAACAGTGTTACATGGTCGCTTGGTGTAAATCATATTCTTGGCGATTGGGTGCTTAAAGCTAATGTAGGAAAAAGTTTCCGCATGCCTATAGCAAAGGAGCTTGGTATGGATGGAATAAACTATAATATATTCCGCTATGAGAAGGGAAACTCATTTCTTAAAGCTGAGCAATCGTATCAGATTGATGCAGGAATAATATATGAACACGGGGTTTTAAGTGCAAATATTACCCCTTATTTTAATTACTTCCCTAATTATATTTACCTCAATCCTACTGCCGGATATAGAGAAGGTCTGCAGCTGTATCACTATACGCAGAGTCGTGTAATGCGCTGGGGCTTTGAGGCAGAACTGAACTATAGTATTTCTAATAGGGTTGCAGTTAGTGCTGTAGGAGAATATCTTTATTCACGTCAGCTTTCAGGAGATAAGAAAGGTTATACTTTGCCGTTTTCAACTCCTTGGTCAACACGTTTTGAAATGAAATATCTATTGGGCAAGAATGATTATGACAACGGATATTTGTCGTTGGAATGGGTAATTGTAGGTGCACAGAATGAGATTGTGCCTCCAGAGGAAGCTACTCCCGGCTATCAATTGCTAAATGTGAATTTTATGAAAACATTCGCTATGGGTGGAAGTAAATTGAAACTTACGCTGAGTGGAGAGAATCTGCTGAACCGAAAATATTATGACCATACGAGTTATTATCGCTTGATAGGAGTGCCTGAACCCGGGCGCAACTTCTCGTTGATGATAGGTTGGGAGTTTTAACGTTGTGTGATTAGTGGGTGATATATTCACTTGAAAAAAATAAAAATAACTATGATTAGAATTATACTTATATTAGTTTTAGGCTGGATGCTGCCTGTTATAGTAATGGCAGACTCCCCTTCTTCGAATGATACCGATGCCAATATTTATGGGCATGTGATAGATAAAAGCACGGGTGAACATCTACCTTATATATATGTGAGGGTAAAAGGAACAACGATGGGAATGACAACCGATGCCTCCGGTCACTTCTTTTTTAAAAACTTACCTATAGGCAAATTAGTATTGGAAGTTAAGTCAATAGGTTATAAAACTCAACAGAAAGAGATTAAACTACAGAGCAATACTGCATTTGAAGTTAATTTTGAACTTGAGCAAGATAATTTTTCGCTTGACGAGGTTGTGGTATCAGTGAACAGAAGCGAGGCTACTCGCAGGCTTGCATCTAACCTTGTGAATGTCTTGAATACCAAATTGTTTGAAACAACACAATCAGCTTGTCTGGTACAGGGACTTAACTTCCAACCGGGAGTGCGCACAGAGACTAATTGTCAGAACTGCGGTTTTACACAGGTTAGAATAAATGGACTTGACGGACATTATTCACAGATTCTTATAGACTCACGCCCTGTTTTCTCCGCCCTTAATGGTGTGTATGGTTTAGAGCAGATTCCTGCTAACATGATTGAGCGTGTAGAGGTGATGCGGGGCGGAGGCTCTGCACTATTCGGTGCATCGTCAATTGGAGGCACGATTAATATTATCACAAAAGAACCGGTGCGCAATTCAGCCGAACTTGGGCATTCTTTCATGTCTATAGGTGGTAAAAAAGCTTTTGACAATGTAACGACAGCAAATGTATCTGTGATCACAGAAGATAATAAAATCGGCATTTATGCCTACGGACAGAATCGTAACAGACAGAATTATGACCATGATTATGATGGCTATTCTGAGATTCCTGCTCTGAAGAATCAAACATTTGGTTTTAGTTCTTTCTTGCGTATTAATCCTTATTCTAAGTTATCCATTCAGTATCATGCTATAAATGAGTTTCGTAGGGGAGGCAATATGCATGACTCGCCACCTCACGAAGCTAATATTGCCGAACAGCTGGAGCATGGCATTCACGGTGGAGCACTTAGCTATGACTTATTTTCTCCCGATGATAAGAATCGTTTCAATGCTTACTTTTCATTTCAGTCAACAGCACGCAAAAGTTACTATGGTGGAATAGGCGGGGGGAGTGATGAAGAGAAGGAAGACGCAACAAAAGCATATGGCACAACTCGTGACTTTACATATATCTTTGGAACACAGTATGTACGCTCGTTTTCCAAACTGTTGTTCCTGCCTTCCAATCTTACAATAGGTAGTGAGTTCAGTTATGACGGGCTGAAAGATGTAGTGAAAGGCTATGATAGAAATTTAAGTCAGAAAGTTAGGATTGGAGCATTGTTTCTACAGAACGAATGGAGGAATAGGCATTGGAGTGTGTTAGTCGGCAGTAGGTTAGATAAGCACAATATGATAAAGAACGTAATTGTGAGTCCTCGTGCCAATATTCGTTATAATCCTACGGAGAATATAAGTCTGCGTGCCAGTTATTCTGGAGGGTTCCGTGCTCCACAAGCCTTTGACGAGGACCTTCATATTGGTATTGCCGGCGGTGAACGAATAGTGACTATTCTTGCCGATAACCTGAAAGAGGAACGTTCAAACAGTATTAGTATTTCTGCTGACACCTATCTTTACATAGGTAGAACACAGGCTAATCTTCTTGTTGAGGGATTCTATACCTCTCTTGACAATGTGTTTGCTTTACGTCAGCTTGACATGAAGGATACAAATGGTAATCTTGTTCAAGAGCGTTATAATGCCTATGGTGCTAAAGTTTATGGAATTAATGTGGAAGGGAAATTTATATTCTCTCCGTTGTTACAGTTTCAGGCTGGCATTACCGTACAGAAAAGCCGTTATGACGAGGCTCTGGAATGGAACGAAGAAGTGCCAGACCAGAAATATAGACGAATGTTCAGGGCTCCTGACACGTATGGATATTTTATGGCTACATTACAGCCTTTCAGTGGTTTCTCTGCCTCGCTTACCGGTGACTATACTGGAAGCATGTTGGTTGGACATAATAAAGGCTCTGGCACTGCTATACCTGTAGTGACGGAAACACAGAAATTCCTAACTCTTAATCTTAAGCTGGTTTACGATATTCCTATATATAAATATGTAAAACTGCAGATTAATGCAGGAATACAGAATATTACTAATTCTTATCAGAAGGACTTTGACAAGGGTTGGAATCGTGATGCGGATTATGTCTATGGTCCGTCTTTGCCGAAGAGTTATTTTATTGGAACCAAAATTATATATTAAATCTATTTATTAAACTCGGGCATAAAGCCCCTTAAAAAACACAAATTATGGAAAAAAGTTATTCATTTGCAGCAACATTGCTGCTGGGTTTGTTCACATTAGTATTTACATCCTGCGACAAGGATAAAGTTGATACTCCTAAGCCTGTAATAAAGCTTGAAGAGGTTGGCGCAAAGAACAGTAAGACAGTGAAGGCAGGTTCAGACCTTCATCTTGAGGCTGAGATTGCGGCTGAGGCTCTGATTGCTAAGATTGAAGTTATTATTTCAAACAGCAAAGATGGCAAAAAACTTGTTGATGAAGTATTTACAAAATCAAAATACATTAATGTTAAGAACACTGCATTCCACGAGCATATCGACATTCCTGAAACAATTGAAGCAGGTGATTATAAACTTTCGTTTGTTGTGACAGACAAACTTGGTCAATCTACAACTGCTGAATCCGACATTACTGTTCTTGCTAAGGATGCAGGCGCACCAGAGATTGTAATAGAGGAAGTCGGCTCAAAGAATAGTAAAACAGCCGTTGCAGGAGGTGAGATGCATCTTGAGGCTGCGATAAAGGCTGTGAACAAGATTGCAGAAATTGAGGTTGAGATTCATAATAGTGCAGCTAATTACGAGAAAGTATATACTTTCACTGGCGACTATGTTGGTAAGACAGAGGTATCATTCCATGAACATTTAGAGATTCCTGTTGATGCTCCTGCTGGTGAATATCATCTCCATTTTATAGTTAAAGATGCATCAGGCAAGACAACAACTGTAGAAGTTGAGGATGTGAATATAACAAGTAAGTAATATAACCAACTATTCCCCATGTTGAAAAGCAAATTTTACGGCATGGGGAATTATTAATTCAAGAAGAGTATGAGATATTTCACCTATGCGGCTTTTGTCATTTTGTTTTTCGCTTCCTGTACCGGCGATAATGAACCTGTAGTGAAAGACATGGAGAAACCTGCTATTGTTGACGGTGCAATGCCTTCTCCTATAAACTGCGAAGTGTATAGCAAAGGAGACATTATTCCTTTTCGATATACCTTTACAGACAATGTTGAGTTAGGTAACTTCAATATAGAGATTCACAATAATTTCGATCATCACTCTCACTCCACTTCTGCAGGCAATTGCGAGTTTGAGGAAAAGAAGAAACCTGTAAATGCCTGGGTGTATAACAAGGACTTTTCTATTCCTTCAGGTAGTAAAACCTACGAAGCTGTTGTTGACATACCTGTTCCTACAGATATAGATTCCGGCGACTATCACTTTATGATTCGTCTTACCGACCGCTCAGGTTCTCAACAGCTGAAGGCCGTAAGTATAAAAGTTAAGGATGCAGGATAGGATTGTCGGACGGTTAATAGCTTGCCTGACAGTTTATACCCAAAGCTTCAACTCTTGCTTTTATGGCATCAAGTTCCTGTGGTGAGGCTTTTGACAATGACTGATCGGGTGTTTCGCGGTCGATGGTATATATCATTACCTGTTCGGGTTTTATGTAAGCCAATGCTTTAAGCCAGGGTTCTATATATTCATTGCTCATGCCTCCGAATGGTGAGTGCATGAACATAGTCTGTACTATGCAATGACCATCAAAGGCTTTCATGCCTTCTATGATCTCCTCTACATTATATCTTCCTACGGGGCGGTCAACCTCTTGGATGTAAGTGGAATTAACTGTGTCGAGTTTAAGAATGTTGTTGTCAACTTTCATAAGAGCACTTCTTACTGTAGGTTTATCTATGTAGGTGGCATTGCTGAGTACTGACACTTTTGCGTTTTTGCAGTATTTGTTTCTTAATGCGATAGTGTCGTCTATAATATCTTTAAACTGTGGATGCCCCGTTGGTTCGCCATTGCCTGCGAAGGTGAGAACGTCGGGAGTCTGTCCTTGTGCCGCCATTTCCTGTAGTTTGGTTTCAAGAGCTGCGGCAACTTCTTTGCGTGAAGGACGTTTCTGTTTTGGACGGAAATCCTTGTTGAATCCGCATTCACAATAAATGCAGTCGAAGGAGCATACCTTACCGTCAGCAGGCATAAGGTTTATACCAAGCGAAATACCGAGTCGGCGGCTATGTACAGGTCCGAATATTGGTGCTGGATATATAACGGTCATAATGTTTTCTTGTTGTTTTCTATTCAAAATAACAAGGGATAGGTTGCTGCCTATCCCCGATTAATAATTTGTTTAACAAAGTTTATTCACCCCTTCTCTTGTCTTTAACTTTTTCGATTTGGACTTTTACGCTGTCCACGCATTTGTCGATAGCTTCTTCAAACGTGTCGCATACTTTGTCTGCTCGTATTGTTGTTCCAAGAGCTTGGAATGATATTACTGCCTCCTTGTTCATTGCGGTTTGTGGTTTTACAACTTTCAGCTGAACATCAACGTTCTCTACGTCCTCAAGATGCTTTGCTAACTTAGAAACCTTCTTCTCGATATAAGCTTCGAGACGCTCTGTTGCATCAAAATGCAATGCTTGAATTTTAATATTCATACTTACCTCCATTGTTTTTTTGTGCCTCGTCATGGTGATGTGTTTCACCTGTAAGATTTCGGCGGGTTGATAATAAGGATGATTCTGTGAGCAAAGATAAATGTTTCTTTTTAATCTTCCAAATAAATCGATTATTATTTTCTTGTTTTTTTATCTGCCACTTTTTCTTTGTTATTACATGTGATTTGCTTGATATATAATTAAGGTGTAACTATACTCCAAGACTTTTTAAATCAGCGATTAGAGATATTATTGTAATGTAGAAATGTAAAATAAAAGTGTTGGAATTTATGTATGGATTTTGAAGAAAAATAGAAAAATAAATTGAGGAAGAATAGAGTTTGAGTGCAAGGAAAACGCTCTTGCTTTCAAAGAATGGCTCTTTTTGCTTGCAAAAGCGCCCGCTTTATATACTAAAACGCCCCATCTTAGAAGGTAAAACGATAGGGTTTACAGCCTGAAATGACGGGATTTATGGGCTTGAAGTAGCCTGTTTTTAAGTATTGAGTTGTTAACCTTTTGGTTATCAGTGATTTCCCTAATGCTTGAAAACTCGTATATTTGCAACTAAAATGCTTTTAGTTCAGAAAACAGTGTTAATATTTAGTCTTTTTGTAAATATTAATCAAATATTGTGTAATGATTGATGCTATTGTGTTTATTGATTTTGCATTGATTTTGTTTTGTGGTTATGCTAATTTGCATTACTTTTGCAATAGAGAATGAAAAGAATGAATATATTTTATCTATTGTCGGCTTTCATGCTGCTTATGCCGTATCGTGCTGAGGCTCAATGGCAGTCGGGGAAAGTTGTTTCTGCTGCTTATGCAGAGGAGTTAATGGTAAAAGAAGCTTTTAGAGCATCGACTATTGATGATGCAACCTTTGAACGTATGCGTCGTGGAGGCTCGTTTCCTAAAGAATGCACAGTGCCACGAGAGAATCTGCGCTATCTGAAAGTGTTGCATTATAATTTCGACGGCGAAGTGCAAACCGGCGAATTAATATGTAATAAGACTGTAGCTGACGATTTTTTGAACATCTTTCGTGAGCTTTATGAGGCTAAATACCAGATAGCCAGAATGGTTCTTATTGACGACTATGGAGCCAATGATGAGGCTTCAATGTCGGCTAATAACACCTCGGCTTTTTGTTTTCGTAAGGTAAACGGTTCCGCCCGTCTGTCGAAACATGCCCAAGGACTTGCCATAGACATTAATCCTTTGCAGAATCCATGCGTCAAATACAGTAAAAACGGGACAGTCCTTAAGGTTGAACCTAATACTCATGAAGCGAGAAAGCATATAAATCGTTCGGCAAAAAGTGCACATTTAATACTAAAGGGCGACCTTTGCCATAGTCTTTTTGTAAAACATGGTTTTCGTTGGGGAGGCAGTTGGCGCAGCAAGAAAGACTATCAACACTTTGAAAAGTGATGAACCCAAATAAGGATTATAGTTATAAATAACGGATTGAACAATGAAAAGAAAAATAAAACTCATATTCTGGGCAATGATTTCGGCTATGGTCCTGTTTGCCGTTTTCGTAGTTTCTCGTTCGTGTCATTATGGTGAGAATGAGGCAAAGCAGAATACTTTAGACACTACCGAAGTGCTTGTACAGCAGATTAGACTATGTTCAAGACTATATACAGCAGAGGTTAGTGTGCGTAAAATCATAACTCACAATGACAAAGCAATGCTGTCAACCTCAATAATGTCTAAAAAGTTTGACTTTGAATTGCCCATAGGCAAAAGGAGTATAGCAATTCCTCTACATGCAACGATAAAGGCATATATAGATTTAAGCAACTTTTCTGCTGATAATGTGGCTGTTCATGGAGATAGGATAGAGGTGTTTCTGCCCGATCCAAAGTTAGTTCTTACACAATCGAAGATACAGAATGAAGAAATAAAACAATATGTTCCGCTGCTTCGTTCTAACTTTACCGATGAAGAACTTACAAACTATAATGCGCAGGGTAGGGAGAATATAATATCTTCAATACCCAAACTGAATATTATGAACATGGCACAGGAAGGAGCCGCAAACGTACTTATACCCTTGTTTGAACAAATGGGTTATAAGGAAGAAAATATAACAATAACTTTCAGAAAAGAGTTTACCATTGATGATATAAAACGAATGGTAGTTGCAGACTGACTTTTCATATATGGGAAAAAGGAATAAATATCATGTTGAAGAATAAGATACTTATAGGCATTATTGCTGTTGCAGTGATTCTTTCCTCACTCGTTGTATTGCGTTTGATAAATGTTTTCTCTACTTCTACAATTGTTCTTGAAGTAGATGAAAAGATAGGGAACACCCCCGTCAGCGTGGAACGTATGCGCCAGATAGGAGAGTGGGAGTTCCTGAGCATAAGCGATGAAGAAATGGTAGATACCGTAAGGCGCAGACTTTTTACAAAAGATGAACTTGTGAGAATATATTATGGAGAGCTGAGGCTGGGCATTGACATGCGTGAAATTAGCGATAATGCTATTAGACAAAAAGGAGATTCTGTGATTGTTACACTTCCGAAAATAAAACTGCTCGACGATAACTTTATTGATGAAGCACGTACAAGGTCGTTCTATGAGTCGGGTTCTTGGGATAATGATGTCCGGGAAGCATTGTACCAGAAGGCAAAACACCAGATGAAACGGAACTGCCTTACATCAGAAAATATTGTTACTGCAAGAAAAAATGCCATCAGCCAAGTGGAGAAAATGTTGTCTTCAATGGGAATCAGTAACGTTAGAGTTGAATAATTGCTTCTGTATCAGTATCAAGAAATGCCATAACCTAAAGGTTAATGCACGTTAATCAGTTGGCAAAAGGGCTTTTTTTTATTAACTTTGCAATTTGGAATCGTATTATTCAAACTGCTTAGAATGGCAAGAAAAAGAAAAACTCAAAAAACAAATAAAGGCTTTCAGGCTGTAACACTATGTATAAGCACCGCTATGGTTCTTGTGCTTGTGGGAATGGTAGTGTTCAGTGTGCTTACCGCTCGCAATCTTTCTCAATACGTAAAGGAAAACTTTGTTGTGACAATGACTCTTGAAGATGATATGACACAGCCTGAGACTCAGCAGCTGACAAAGTCATTGCAAAAGAAGCGCTATATAAGTCATCTTACTTTCATCAGTAAGGAGCAGGCTCTAAAAGAACAGACCAAGGCAATGGGAACTGACCCGGCAGAGTTTATAGGTGCTAATCCTTTCATGGCTTCAATTGAACTTTATATGCGCAGCGACTATGCGAACAGCGACTCTTTGCGTTGGATTCAGGCAGAGTTGAAGAAGTATCCAAAGATAAGCGAGATAACTTATCAGAGAGAGCTTATGGATAATGTGAACAGTAATCTACAGAAGATAAACATAGTGTTGCTCATTCTGGCATTCCTTCTCACAAGTGTTTCATTCTCGTTAATCAACAATACCGTGCGTTTAGGCATATATGCCCGCAGGTTCAATATTCACACTATGAAGCTTGTAGGTGCTTCGTGGGGATTCATTCGCAAACCTTTCGTAAGACAAGGACTTTTGGTTGGCATACTTGCTGCTCTGCTTGCTGATATTGTTTTGGCGGGAGGTTTGTATGCTTTGTATCATTATGAACCTAATATGTTGAGTATTGTTACATGGGAAGTTATGGCTATAACTGGTGGTGCAGTGCTTGTTATCGGTTTGTTTATTACGTGGGTGTGTACGTTCATCTCAGTTAATAAGTTCTTGAAGATGAAGGCTGGTCAGTTGTATAAGATTTAATCATTAGGAAGTTCACAAGGTTAGGCATAAAGTGACCTTGCTAACCGATAAAGAAAAATATAAAAATAGATTATGAAAAATAAGAATTTTGCATTCGGAAAAATCAACTATATACTGATGGCTGTCAGTGTGTTGATTATCGTTCTCGGCTTTGTGCTGATGAGTGGAGGAGAATCTACTCCAGAGGCTTACGACCCCTCAATCTTCAACGCAATGCATATCAAAGTAGCACCGGCAGTCACTTTCATAGGTTTTGTGGCAATGATATTCGCCATAATGTATAACCCAAAAGAAAAGAAGTAAAAAAGTGGATCTGATTCAAACAATTATTATAGCTATAGTAGAAGGACTTACAGAGTTTCTTCCCGTGTCATCGACTGGTCACATGATTATCACGCAGAAGCTTTTGGGTGTTCCTGCAGGTGATCCGTTTGTGCATGCTTTTACTTTTATCATACAGTTTGGAGCAATTCTTTCTGTAGTTCTTCTTTATTGGAAACGCTTTTTCCAAATTCGCACTGCTGCCGAGTTTTCAGAGAAAATGAAGTTCTACGGTTTGTTGATTGTGGGTGTTTTTCCTGCGGTAGTTATAGGTTTGCTTGCAAAGAAAAGCGGTTTGTTGTCGTGGTTGCTTGATTCTGTTCATGTAGTAGCAATAATGTTGGTATTGGGTGGAATATTCATGCTCTTTTGCGATAAGATTTTCAATAAAGGAATAGATAGCAATGAGATAACTTGGCAGCGCGCTCTGAAGATAGGACTCTTTCAGTGTTTGTCTGTAATTCCGGGAATGAGTCGTAGTATGGCGACTATTGTTGGAGGTATGCAGCAAAATCTGACAAGAAAGAAAGCTGCGGAATTTTCTTTCTTCTTGGCGGTTCCTACAATGGCAGGAGCAACATTGCTTGACCTTATAGAAATGTTCGGTGAAGACACCACTTGGGCAACATCACATAACATTACACTTCTTTTGGTGGGTTGCTTGATAGCTTTCCTTGTAGCGATGATGGCCATGAAGTGGTTCCTGAACTTCCTTGCTAAATATGGTTTCAAGGCATTTGGTTGGTATAGAATCATTGTTGGTGTAATAATTCTGGTGATGCTTTCAATGGGTTATGAGCTAAACATGGTTGACTAATAATGAAGTTGAATTTCAAGGAGGGTGAAGTACTGTGTATAAACAAACCCTATAAAGTGTCGAGCTTCGGTGCTCTGGCTTTCGTTAGAACACGTTTGTCGAAGGCTTTGAATGTGAAACGTGTAAAGACGGGGCATGCAGGAACTCTTGATCCATTGGCAACGGGTGTGCTTGTGCTCTGTACTGGTAAGGCAACCAAGAGAATTGAAGAGTTGCAGCTTGAAGACAAGGAATATACCGCAACCTTGCAGTTTGGCGCTACAACAGCATCCTATGATATGGAGCATCCTGAAACCGAATGGTTTCCAAAGGAACATATAACTGAGGATAGACTGAAAGAAGCTATAAAGCAGTTTGTCGGTGATATTGAACAAGTTCCACCCGTGTTCTCTGCCTGTAACATCAACGGTAAACGAGCCTACGAGTTAGGTCGTAAAGGTCGCGATGTTGAATTGCAACCAAAGTCTGTACACATTGACGAAATAGAAGTGTTGTGGTTTGATAATGAGAAAAAACAGGCGCAGATACGTGTAGTATGTGGTAAAGGAACGTACATACGCTCTTTGGCAAGAGACTTGGGCGAAACCTTGGAGTCGGGAGCTTATCTCACACAGCTCTGTCGCACAAGAGCTGGAAAATATAGAATAGACGACTGTCTGACATTCGACAACTTTGACGAATGGCTCAGCGGTCAGGAATTAGAACCTTACGAATAATAAATAAAAAGGATTAAAGCCAATATTGAAAATAACTTATGAAGCTGTCACAATTTAAATTTCCCCTGCCAAAAACGCAGGTAGCACTCTATCCTCACAGTCTTGAGCGTGAGTTTGAGAATGAGGACGGTACTATAGAGAAGTATCGCATCACACGTCAGGATGAAGCACGAATGATGGTTGTTCACAAAAAGTCTGGAACTATTGATATGTTCCATACTGATAGTAAAGGTAATCCTATTGAGGGCGATTACATTCAGTTTAGAGACTTAGTGAACTATTTTGACGAGAACGACACCTTTATAATGAATGACACAAAGGTATTTCCTGCTCGTCTATATGGTACAAAGGAGAAGACCGATGCAAAGATAGAGGTGTTCCTGCTGCGTGAATTGAATCCGGAAAACCGTTTGTGGGACGTATATGTAGAGCCTGCCCGCAAGATACGAATTGGCAATAAACTGTTCTTCGACGACTCAAGCACAATGGTGGCTGAGGTTATAGACAACACAACCTCTCGAGGAAGAACATTGCGTTTCCTCTATGAATGTCCTCATGATGATTTTAAACGCGAGTTGTATGCTCTTGGTGAATCTCCGCTACCTCATTATATTCTTGACGCACGTGAGAATCATCATGCTACAGAAGAAGATATGGACGACTTCCAGACGGTATTTGCTCGTAACGAGGGAGCTGTAACAGCACCTGCAACAGGACTGCATTTCAGCCGTGAACTTATGAAGCGTATGGAGATTAAGGGCATAAACACCGCCTACATAACTATACATTGTGGTCTTGGAAGTTTTCAGGATATTGAAGTGGAAGACCTCACAAAGCATAAAACTGACTCAGAGCAGATTATAATAACCAAGGAAGCTTGTGACATCGTTAACAAGACAAAGCAGGCAGGGCACAAACTCTTGGCTGTGGGTTCTAGCGTTGTTAAAGCTACAGAAAGCTCTGTAGGTACTGACGGACTTTTGAAGGAATATGATGGTTGGACTAATAAGTTCATATTCCCGCCGTATGATTTCGGACTCGCTGACAATATGCTTGTTAACTTCTATCACCCTTATTCAACGATGCTTATGCAGACATGTGCATTTGGTGGATATGATATAGTGATGGAAGCTTATAATATGGCATCAAAGCACGGATATATGTTCGGTTGTTTTGGCGATAGCCTGCTTATTCTGAATGATTAGTTTCTTAGCTCTTGGATCTAATCTTGGCAACAAGGAAAAAAACCTTGAAAGGGCTATTGCTCTGATTAACAGCAGGGCGGGGGAGGTTGTAAGACGTTCAACGTTTTTGGTTACAGAACCTTGGGGATTCAATTCGGAGAATAATTTTCTTAATGCTTGCATAGCAATAGATACACATCTGCCACCCCGCCAATTGCTTTCCGTGACAAAACAAATAGAATTTGACATGGGAAGAACAGCTAAAAGCACAGATGGTGAGTATCATGACAGAGTTATTGATATTGATATTCTCCTTTATGGAGATATTGAAATTGATGAACCCGACCTGAAGATTCCTCACCCTCTGATGCACGAAAGAGACTTTGTGATGATTCCTTTGGAAGAGATTCTTTAGTCTATGGACACTACTTATAGAAAGTTCCCTGCACAATAAAAGGGATTTCTTGTAGGTAGTGTCCATAGTTTTTTTATCTATAAGAGTATTGTATTGATATTTTTTTGTAACTTTGCGCATAATATGCACGTAAAAACGGAAATATGGATAAGGTAAAGAAAGTCTTTAAGCAGTATGGCTTTGACATGTTGATAGTACTGTTGTTTGCTATAATATCGTATGTTTATTTCATGCCGGCGGTTCTTGACGGTCGTATCCTCTATCGCCATGACTCATCGGCAGGACGAGGAGCAGGACAGGAGCAGCAGGAGTATTTGGAAAAGACAGGTGAGCGTACACGCTGGACAAATTCCACTTTTTCAGGTATGCCTACCTATCAGACAGCGCCAAGCTATAGTAGTGCCGACACATTGGTAAAGGTAATGAATGCCTATCATCTTTGGTTGCCAGAGAATGTTTGGTATGTCTTTGTCTATCTGTTAGGCTTTTATATTCTGCTTCGGGCATTTGATTTTCGTAAAGAACTTGCTGCTCTTGGTTCTGTAATATGGGCTTTCTCCAGTTATTTCTTCATTATTATAGCAGCCGGACATATTTGGAAGGTTATGGCACTTGCCTATCTTCCTCCGATGATAGCGGGAGTTGTATATGCCTATAGAGGCAAATATCTGCTCGGTTTTCTGCTAACAGCAGTATTCTCGGCATTTGAGATAAAGGCTAACCATGTGCAGATGACTTATTACTTTTTGTTCATCATTATTTTAATGGTGCTGGCTTATCTTGAAGAAGCTATAAAACAAAAGAAACTTGCACAGTTTGGCAAAGCTACAGCAGTATGTGCTTTAGGTGCCGCTATTGGTGTGAGCATCAATTTGAGTAATCTTTACCATACATGGCAGTATAGTAAAGAAAGTATGCGTGGTGCCAGTGAATTGGTAAAAAAAGATGCCGCCAACCAGACCTCTTCTGGTCTTGACCGTGATTATATCACTCAGTGGAGCTACGGAATAGACGAGACATGGACTCTACTTGTGCCAAATGCAAAGGGAGGCGCATCAATGCCGCTCACTCAAAGTGAAACTGCGATGAAGAAAGCTGATTCACAGTTTATGCAGATTTATCAGCAACTCGGTCAGTATTGGGGCGACCAGCCGGGAACAAGCGGTCCTGTGTATGTAGGAGCTTTTGTTATGATGCTCTTCATATTGTCGCTGTTTATAGTCAAAGGGCCAATGAAATGGGCATTGCTTGGTGCTACTATCTTGTCGATTCTACTTTCGTGGGGACGCAATTTCATGGGCATGACAGATTTCTTTCTCGACTATGTACCTATGTATGCAAAGTTCCGCACTGTAGCAAGTATTCTTGTTATTGCAGAATTTACCATTCCCCTGCTTGCAATGATGGCGTTGAAGCAGATTATTGACAATCCAGAAATTCTCAAGACAAAGATAAGGCAGATAGGTGCAAGCTATGCACTTACAGCAGGAATATGTGTTTTGTTCGCATTGATGCCTACACTGTTCTTTCCCGAATTTACTTCTATTTCAGAACGTAATGCGCTTCAGAATATACCAGCGGAATATCTGAATCCCCTTATGGCTAATCTGGCAGAAATGCGTAAGGCTGTTTTTGTAGCAGACTGCTGGCGCTCGTTCTTTATAATAACAGTAGGTGTCATAATCATATATCTATTCTATGCAAAGAAGTTTTCTGCAAAGTTTGCTATCGGTCTTGTAGCTCTGCTGTGCCTTGTTGATATGTGGCAGGTGAACAAGCGTTATCTTTTCGACGATATGTTTGTTGAAAAGAGTCAACGTGAACAGGCACAACCAATGACAGAAACAGACAAACAGATATTGCAGGACAAGACCCTTGACTATAGAGTACTTAATCTTGCGTCAAATACTTTCAACGAAAACGAGACTTCCTACTATCATAAAAGCATCGGAGGTTATCATGCTGCTAAACTGCAACGCTATCAGGACATGATAGAACATTATATAAGTCCTGAAATGCAGAACCTTATGAAAGAAATAGCAAGTGCTGGAGGAGATATGACAAAGGTAAATGGTGACAGTATATTCCCTGTGCTCAATGCTCTTAATACTCGTTATTTCATACTACCATTGCAAAGTGGTCAGACTATACCTCTACAGAATCCTTACACTTATGGTAATGCTTGGATGATTGACAAGATAACCTATGTAGATAATGCCAATCAGGAAATGGACGGAATTGCCAAAATTAATCTGCGTCATGAAGCAGTAGCTGACAAAAAGTTCCAAAGTATTCTTGGTAATGCAACTACTCAAGATACTGCGAGTATAGTGACACTTACTGATTATAAGCCTAACGAACTTACATACGAAGTGCGTTCGGGAAAGGGTGGAGTAGTAGTATTCTCTGAGGTTTATTATCCGGGGTGGACTGCAACTGTCGATGGTGAGAAAACCGAGATAGGGCGTGTTGACTATATTCTTAGAGCTATTAATGTCAAACCTGGCACTCATAAAGTGGTACTCACTTTCAAGCCTCAGTCTATAAAAACAACTGAGACTATAGCCTATGCTGGCTACTTCGTATTGGTTATAGCTGCTGTCTTGGGCATATATTTCAATCGCAGAAGAAAAGAAAACTAATGGAATTCAGGACGAGAGTTGAGATAAAGCCATCTGTGTGGAAGATAAATCCCTGCGAACGTATGTTGTTTGTGGGCAGTTGCTTTGCCGACAATATGGGCAAGCGTTTCCATGAAGAGAAGTTCCATACTCTTGTCAATCCACATGGTGTGATGTATAATCCCGTTTCTGTATTTCATACCATTTCACGTATCGACTTCAAACCGGTAGTGACAGTAATAACTCTTGGCACTAACCATGTTTATCGTGAGAAATCAACAGGCGAAATTGTTGATAACTGCCAAAAGCGTCCTGCTGCCTTGTTTCAAGAGGAAGAACTTACTGTAGATGAATGTTTTGACTATCTAAGAAAGTCTGTAGAGACAGTAGAAGGAAAAGTCATTATTACAGTAAGCCCTATTCGCTATCGTAAATACGGCTATCATGGGAGCCAGCTTTCAAAGGCAACCCTGATGCTTGCAGCCGATAAGTTGTGTAAGACTTATCCAGATAGAGTCAATTATTTTCCTGCATACGAGATTGTAAACGATGAATTACGCGACTATAGATTCTATCAGCCCGATATGCTACATCCTACTCAGCAAGCGGTTGAATATATATACCAAAAGTTCTCAGAGACATACTTCTCTGATGAGACATTAGAATTTCTTGCAGAATGGCGACCCCTCAAAGAGGCTCTCGCTCATCGTCCTGTAAATCCAGAGAGTGCAGAGTATAAAGCCTTTCTGGAGAAAACAATGAATAAAGTGGAGACTCTTAAGAATAAGTATCCTTATTTGGATATATAACAAATGAATTTGTTTTTATTATGAGTTACTCAATTAAAGAAATTACAAAATTGATAGGTGCCAATAGAAAAGGTACCGCTGATAACAATATACAGTTTCTTCTAACGGATTCACGTTCGCTGTGTTTTCCGGAAGAAACTCTTTTTTTTGCTATAAAGACCAAAAAAGGTGATGGGGCAGACTATATACCTTATCTTATAGAGCAGGGTGTTAAAAACTTTGTAGTTGAAAGACTACCCGAACAAGTTTCTGGTGGTGTGAATTTCCTTGTAGTTGCCGATGTTAGAAAGGCATTGCAAGAACTGGCGCAACATCATCGTGAAGCACATAAAATACCTATCGTTGGTATAACAGGTTCTAATGGTAAGACTATCGTGAAGGAATGGCTCTACCAGTTGCTGTCAGCCGATAAGGCTGTTACACGAAGCCCTCGCAGTTATAACTCGCAGATAGGAGTTCCATTGTCAGTGTGGCTGCTCAATAATCAGAGTGAAATAGGAATCTTTGAAGCAGGAATCTCACAATCTGGAGAGATGAATGCACTGCAAGATATAATACAGCCAACAATAGGAGTATTTACTTATTTAGGCGATGCTCATCAGGAAAACTTCCCTTCCTTGCAGCAGAAATGTACTGAGAAGATGCAACTTTTCAAAGATGCAGAAAAAATTATAGTTGGTATTGATGATCTTGTTGTGCGTAGAGGTCTCGCCGCAGCGAAACTAAGGGGCGAGATTCTGACTTGGTCAAAGACTGACAAAAATGCTGTTATGTATGTGTCTTCTGTAATTAAAACAGGTGAAAAGACAACCATTCACTACATATATAATAATAAGGAGGGAGAATATCAGATTCCATTTATAAGCGATGCTGCTGTTGATAACTCAATAACATGTGCTCTTGCAGCACTACAGTTAGGACTGAGTATGGAAACGCTTGCCGTGCGCATGTCGGCACTTGAGCAAGTGGGAATGCGTCTCGAGGTGAAAGAAGGTAAACGAGGATTGACACTCATTAACGACTCTTATAATTCAGATATAAACTCGCTTACCATTGCTCTCGATTTCATGCATCGTCGTCCTGACCATAAAGGACGTAAGCGTGTGCTTATATTGAGCGACCTTTTGCAGAGTGGGATGGAGAAAAAACAACTCTATGGTTATGTAAACGACCTTATAAAAGCCAACGGAGTAGAAAAACTTATTGGTATAGGCGACGATTTATGCAATGCCGAACCGTTGTTTGATATTACCGATAAGAAGTTTTTCCACACTGTAGCAGCCTTTATAAACAGTGATGCTTTCCGCAATCTGCATGATGAGGTAATACTGCTGAAAGGCGCCCGGCACTTTGGCTTTGAGAATATTATTGAACTTCTTGTAGAGAAAGTGCATGAAACAACACTTGACGTAAACCTCAGTGCTGTTGTGGCAAATCTTAATCATTATCGTTCGTTCATGCAGCCTGCAACAAAACTTGTATGCATGATAAAGGCTGATGCCTATGGAGCTGGTGCTGTGGAGATAGCAAAAACATTGCAAGACCATCGTGTTGATTATTTGGCAGTGGCTGTTGCTGATGAAGGTGTAACACTTCGACGCAATGGAATAACACAGAATATTATTGTGATGAATCCTGAAATGTCGAGCTTCAAAACTCTGTTCGACTATGAACTTGAGCCTGAAGTATATTCCTTCCGATTACTTTCAGCACTTATAGAAGCAGCAAAGAAAGAAGGTATTAAAGGATTCCCGATACACATTAAGCTTGATACCGGAATGTGTCGACTTGGCTTTGACCCACAACATGAGATTGACGGACTGATTGATATTCTATGTCATCAGGATGCCGTTATTCCTAAAAGTGTATTCAGCCATTTCGTAGGAGCCGATGATGATAATTTTGATGATTTTTCAACATCGCAGTTTGCACTATACGATTATGCGAGTAAAAAGATTCAATCTGTATTTCCACACAAGATAATACGCCACATCTGCAACTCTGCAGGTATTGAGCATTTCCCTGAAAGACATTTGGATATGTGTCGATTAGGACTTGGACTTTATGGCATCAATCCGCGCAACAACTCTATTATAAATAATGTGGCAACACTTAAGACTACAATCCTTCAGATTCGCAATGTTCCGACTGGTCATAGTATAGGCTATGGAAGAAATACAATCCTTAACAAGGATAGCGTTATAGCAGCAATACCAATAGGCTATGCTGACGGTCTCAATCGTAAGTTGGGTAATAGAAACGGATATTGTCTTGTAAACGGAAAAGATAAAGCTGACTATGTTGGTAATATATGTATGGACGTATGTATGATTGATGTTACAGATATAGATTGTCAAGAAGGCGATACTGTAGAAATTTTCGGCAATAATCTGTCAGTGACAGTTCTCAGCGATAAACTTGATACAATTCCTTACGAGATTCTCACAGGAATATCAAATAGAGTGAACAGAGTATATTTTGAAGAATAAAAAGTAATAATATGATTAATGAAATAGTAGAGAAACGACCAGACGTGCTTGAATGCGATGTAGTTCGGTTTCAAAACAACAAAGAAAAATGGGTGGCTTTCGTTGGATTGCTTAATGGTCGTCCTTATGAAATCTTCACAGGTTTGCAAGATGATGATGAAGGAATAGTTCTTCCTAAGAACGTAATGCACGGAAAGATAATACGCTGCTCAAATCCTGACGGTACTCATCGTTATGACTTCCAGTTTGAAAACAAACGTGGTTATAAAACAACTGTAGAAGGACTCAGTGAGAAGTTCAATCCAGAATATTGGAACTATGCCAAGCTTATATCAGGAGTCATACGTTATGGAATGCCTATAGAGAATGTCATCAACCTTGTAGGCTCTTTGCAGTTGAAAGATGATAGTATTAACACATGGACACAAGGAGTAGAACGCGCTCTTAAGAAATATGTTACTGGAGAAGTCTCAGATACACTTGAATAATATCCGTCTCTATGCCTATCACGGAGTGCTGCCACAAGAACGTAAGGTTGGAGGTTGGTACAGAGTATCACTTGTAATCGATTATCCATTTGATACAGCTCTTGTTAGCGATGATGTTAATGATACTCTTGATTATAGCAAAATTCTTGAAGTCGTTAAGAGTGAGATGCAGAAACCAAGTAGTTTGCTGGAACATGTGGCAGGTAGAATAGGAACTGAGATTATTGCAGCATTTCAAAATGTTACGTCTCTGAAGGTAGAAGTGACAAAGGAAAATCCACCAATGGATGCCGATACTGGAGGAGCGAGTGTTGTGTTGTATATGACGAATGAATTATAAAGCCGATAAAACCGGTAGTAGAAAATTAAAAACAACCTCTTTTTATGTTGAAGAAACAGCTTGTTTTGTTGGTTCTAATGTTCTTTTCGGCAATCTTATTACAGGCTGCCGACACCAGATTTACGCTTGTTATTGACCCTGGGCATGGTGGAAATGATGCAGGAGCTGTAGGAGTTATATCCAAAGAGAAGGACATTAACCTGAAAGTGGCATTGGCTTTCGGACGATATGTAGAGAGAAACTGTCCTGATGTGAAAGTTATTTATACTCGTAAGAACGATACTTTCGTAACATTGCAAGGACGTGCGAATATAGCCAATAAGAATAAGGCAGACCTGTTTATATCTATTCATACCAATGCCGTAGAACGAGGGAAATCAGTTAAAGGCTTTGAGGTTTACACTCTTGGAATGCACCGTGCAGGCGATAATCTCGATGTCGCAAAACGCGAAAACTCGGTTATTACCTTAGAGGCTGACTATAAGTCTCGCTATCAAGGATTTGACCCAAACTCCTCCGAATCATATATAATGTTTGAATATCTTCAAGACAAAAATATGGAAAGTTCTGTGAAGCTGGCTCGACTTATTCAGAATAATGTATGCCGTTCAGCTTCACGTATAAATAAAGGTGTTCATCAGGCAGGATTCCTTGTTCTACGTGAAAGTTCTATGCCGTCCTGTCTAATTGAATTAGGTTTTATATCAAATCCAGAAGAAGAACGCCAGCTAAATGATCCTATCATACAAGAACAAATGGCAATTGGCATTTACAAAGCGTTTCAGAGCTACCGAGGTAAGACCGTAAATGTTGATATTCCTGTGTCAACACCTGCTCTTACACAAGAACCACTTGTCAGCAGAACCGAAGCAGCACCTGTAGAAACATCAGTGCCTGTAGTAGAAACTATAACCGAAGTTACAGTGCATGATGTTAAGAAAGAACAAACTGTTGCACCTGTTGTCGAAACAGACAATAGTATGCCTGTGTTCTGTGTTCAGATACTTGTAGCCTCAAAGGAACTGAAACCTTCTGACTATCGGTTAAAAGGTTTGACAGATGCCAAGTACTATCGTGATGGAGGATTATATAAATACACATACGGAGCATCGAATAATTACAATGAAATATATAAATTACGCAAGCAGATAATTGACAAATTCCCCGAGGCTTTCATAGTGGCTTTGAAAGATGGTGTCAGAGTTGATGTCAATGAAGCTATAAAAGAATGGAAAAGTAAAAGATAAGTAACATGAAAAAAGAATTAAAGATTGCTTTAGTCGCCATAGCATCACTCGTTATAGTGTTCTTTGGTTTGAATTTCCTAAAAGGAATCAGTGTCTTTGCCGACAACGACTCCTATGTCATGACATTTGATAATGTAGCAGGAGTTCAAAATAACTGTCCTGTATATGCAGAGGGTGTTATTGTAGGCTCTGTGCGCAGTATTGATTACGATTACGCTCATTGGCGTCCAACCTATCTTGACGTTGTAATAAGCAAGATGATGAGAATCCCTGTTGGTACAAAGGCAGAGGTGAAGAGCGATCTCATGGGAAATACACAGATTAATCTTATACTTGCAAAAGTAAGAGATTATATGAATCCCGGTGACACTATCATAGGTTGCGAGGAAGAGGGAGCTGTTGACCGTCTGAAAGCAATGCTCCCACAGGTTGAGATGATGATGCCGAAACTTGACTCAATACTCACCAATATAAACATCATTCTGTCTGACCCTGCTATACGGAGTATTCTTCATAACACCGACCGCACAACAGCAAATCTTGATGCAGCAACACAGAAACTCAACACTCTTGTCGCAGGACTTAACAAACAGTTGCCAGGTATGATGAATAAAGCTGACCGTGTGCTTACAAACTCTGATAAGCTGACAGCCAACCTTGCCGACATTGATTTCCAAGGTACTATGAAAAAGGTTGACCAAACTCTTGCCGAAGTTCATACTACAGTTGAGAAGATAAACTCTCCTAACGGAACAGTAGGTAAACTTCTCAATGATACCCAGCTTTATGATAATCTTAGTGCTACAGCCGCTGATGCTGATGCCCTGATGAAAGATTTGAAGGCAAATCCAAAACGATATGTCCATTTTTCAATATTTGGCAGGAAGGCACAGTAAATAAAGCATAAAACTCTGTTAGTCCCCAATGCTGATAAATAGTGTTGGGGATTAATTTTATTAAAAGCATAGCATTTTCTTTTGGGGTAAACCATATTTTCAACTTTTATTTGTATCTTTGCAGACCCAATGACTAAGAAGGCATCAGAATTGTGGGACGAATGTCTCTCCGAGATAAAGATAAAAGTCTCACCAACACAATACGCAACATTTTTTGAACCAGTAAAGTTTGAGCACTTTGATTTGAAGACTCGCACATTGGTTCTTCAGGTTCCCAACAAAGCTATTGTTGAGTATCTGGAAAATAGCTTTTTGAAATTGTTAAGTGAAGTGTTGGGAGCAAGATTCGGTCAAATAAAACTGAAGTATCATGCTGTGCCTACATCGTCTGTTCAACATCAGACTCTTGATAACGCCGAACAGAGTCAAGATGCCGCAACAACAATTTCTACAAATCTTAATCCACACTATGTTTTCGCCTCGTTCATCGAGGGAGAGTCAAACAAACTGGCTCGTTCTGTTGGTGAGAATATTGCAACACATCCTCGTAAGACAAGTTTTAACCCCATGTTTGTATATGGTCCATCGGGTTGTGGTAAAACTCACCTCATTAATGCAGTGGGAAATCGCACATGCGAACTTTATCCCAAGAAGAAAGTTCTGTATGTTAGTGCACGAGAGTTTCAGCGCCAATATACTGAAAGTGTAGTAAAGAATCTGAATAACGATTTTATTCATTTCTATCAACAGTTTGATATGCTCATCATCGATGATGTACAGGAATGGGAGTCAAGTCCTAAAACGGCAGAGACATTCTTCTTCATCTTCAACCACCTTTTCATGAACGGTCGCCGTATAATCCTTGCTGCCGACCGTACACCATCCGAGCTGAAGAATATGGATGAGCGTATGTTGACACGTTTCAATTGCGGTATTCTTACTGAGCTTGAGAAACCTAACCATAAACTCTGTATTGATATTCTCAATGCGAAGGTTCATCGTGATGGTCTTCAGATTCCTAAAGATGTAGTGGAATATATTGCACAGAATGCCAATGGTTCTGTACGCGACCTTGAAGGAGTAATCAACTCGCTTCTTGCTCATTCCATCTTTATTGATGGTGATATTGACATGGCATTGGCAGAGAAAGTTGTGGGTAGAATAAAACGCGAGTCACCGCAGAAATGCGACATTAATCAAATACTTGATACTGTTTGCTGTCACTTCAAGGTGTCTGTGGAAGACGTACTCGGCAAATCAAGAAAGCGTGAGTATGTGCAGGCACGTCAAACAGCTATGTATTTTGCACAGACATTGGCAAAGATAAGTGTCAATCGAATAGGTCGCCTTGTAGGAAATCGCGACCATTCTACTGTTAAGCACAGCATAGAAAAAGTTGTAGAACTCATGCAGTCTAATAAAACCTTTGCCAAGGATATTAAGACAATTGAACGTTCACTTAAAGGCAATAAAAAATAGCACTCACGAAAATAGAGTGCTATTTTTTTCTTTTGTAAATCCTGCAGAACTATTATTTTGCAGGTTCCCACTTGCAGCGCACAGGCGATACTATAGCACTTTCAGCCTTCAATTCTTTCATTGCGTTATCCACCTCTTTACGGTCAAGTCCGGAGAGTTCCGCTATTTTACCAGCATTCAATGGTGTGCCGGCATTCTTCATTGTTTCTAATACAGTGTCTTTTGTTGTCATATCCCCCATGCATCGTAGCCCAGCTCCTGTTTCAATTCACCGTTGCTGTATGCAATGTGGGTGATACTGCTGGAAGAGTCGTGATACCCAGTAGTATAACAATATGCAGCATGTGGATTCTTCATATTTGCCTATGCCTATGTTGATTGCAGATTAATAGACTATAACTTCGTGACAAAGATAATGAAAATGTATGAAACGACAATGAATATAATGTGAAAACTTATTATTAAATTAGGCGTCTGGTAAAACGCAAAAGAATAAAACATCATGCCCGAAACCCCTTATAATCTTACTTAATGTTTTGTTTTTTCAACAGTAAGCTTCGTAATCAAAACATGCAGGAAAGCGGTATTTCTATTTATCATCTGTTCAATAATCTGTCAATTCTGTTCCTTCGTTTGCTTTTTCGGAGAAGTTTCCTATCTTTGCATCGTTCTTATATTGTATAAACAAATGAATAAATATATCTTTAGTCTATCAGTTATTATAATTTCTATTTTTGCATCTGCTCAAGATAAGATGCAGAGTGTGTCTTTGGAATTCTATGGAGCACATAATGCTTTGGGTGTTAATTACGATTCACGTTTGAAAGGTAATAAAGGATGGGGTTATCGTGTAGGTGTTGGTTTTAGCTATAGTTCCAATCTTTATCCATACCTTGGATTCGGTTGGTCATTTTAGTTTGTCATAGAATTATTTTTTCGAATATATGAAACGGCAATGGATATGAAGAAAAAAAATATCTCCAACCTTGCGAAGAAGATATGGACAGAGATTTGTCAAAATACTAAACAAAAAGTCGAAATAAAACCCTCATATTTGGCGGTTTTACAAAATAAAAACCAGTCGGGTGCAAATATGAGAAAATAGAGGTATTAGAAATTGATATAAAAAGGCTGTTTATGTGGTTGTTTTTGCTAACGACAGTTATTGATAACAGTTATTACAGTGCAACGATAGTTATTGTTAGCTTGCAATGATAGTTATCGATGTTGTGCAAGAATAGTTATCGTTAGCACATAAGAATAGTTATCGTTAGAGCATAAGAATAGTTATTCATAAAAAGTATGCATAGTTTTCTGCGAGATACAAAGATAACGATAACTATCCTTATATAATTTCTTTTTCCATAAGCTCAAAAAACTCAACAGTATTTTTCTGTGAATAATGATTACAGTTGTTTGTTATTTGGGTTTAATGAAATTTGGTGGTTTAGTTGTTAGGTTATCTTCTTTAGAACTATAAAGAAAGAGTAAATACCAAACTGCTAAACCACCAAATTACAAAATAACTGAACTACTAAAATTATAGTTCGATGCTTACACCTCCATACCATGTTGCACCGTATATTGGAGCATACATGAATGCAGCATTGTCGGTGTGGCGCTCGTCTTGAATGTAGCTGAAGATGTTTTTACCACCAGCATAGAGTGTGAATGCACCAAGACGTTTTGCAACACGCAGATTGAAGAGCATGAAAGTGTTGGTCTTCTTTATTTTTTCAGCAATCTCGTCGTCTTTCATGTAGTCTATATACATTTTGCCCTGCAGCGAACCAGTAGCGCTGAATGTCCATGTGCCAGGGTTGTATTCCAAAAGCAGGTCGCCTGTCATGGCTGGGAAGCGTGATATGTGACGGCTGTCTTCTGCATAGTCTGTTCCTGCCCAGTCGGCACGTATATTATTGTATTTGCCTTGATTGAATGTCCAGTTTATGCCGGCATTGATTTCACGAATAGGGTTCCATTTTACACCGAGTTCTATACCTTGAACATATGCATTGTCAACATTCTGCCATTCATAGGTATATCCAAGTTTCTTTACTTCTTCGCCGGCTGGTTGGAACTCAATCTTGTCTTTCAGATTAGTGCGGAATATATTGAGACTGAGCTGATAGTTGCTGCCATAATAGTCAGCTGCAAGATTGAAGCTGACAGAACTTTCACCTTTCAGATTTGATGATTTCCAAACTCTTGGAGAACCACTGCAAAGGTGCAGATCCTCAGAAAAACCGTATGGAGCACGGAAGCCTGTACCTACATTGGCACGCAGTGTGAGATTTTTTGTTGCTTCGTATTTGATTGCCAAGCGTGGGTTGAATGATGTCTTTTCAAATTTTGCTGTAGGGAAGTTGCCATCGAATACCTTTTCGCTTGCTGTATATTTCTCACTCGAGTTGTGCATATCAACACGCACACCTGGTACTACGGTAAGTGCTTTTGTAACATTCCACTCGTCTTGTAGGAAGAAGCCTATCTCGTGAGCATCTTTCTTGCCTTCTGATGTATAGTCCTTGCCATAGTAAGGACTGGTGTTGTCGTTGATGCAGTAAAGACCAGTTTCCTTTAGATAAGATGCATATCCCTGTGCTCCTAACAACAAAGTGTGATTACCCAAGCGCGAAGTGAAAGTGAGCGAAGGAGTGATACTGTTCTCCTTTGCTATATATGGGCGCATAGACTCAACATCGGGTGAAGCATCGCTATGTGCGCTCTTATAACTTGTGAGGTATGTGTCGTTGGTAGCATTGCGATTATGGTTTACGTATGCCACAGAGAAATTCAGTTCTGAGTTGTTTCCTATAGGCAGCATGTAATTCAAGTCGGCTGACAGTCGGTTTGTGCGTATATCTTCTGTTCCTTCTGAGAACGGATTGCGGAAGAGATCGTTTGTTAGTGTGCCTCCTGCACGCAGCTCGTTCATAACTTTACCGCGCAGTGTGAGTTTGTCGTTCTTTGCAAATGGATTATAGAAGTGAAGACCAAAGCCAAGATTTGTAAGTCTTGATTCCACACGGTCCGAAACACCGTCTTTCTCGTTTACTTCTTTTCTTGTTTCACCGTCTTTAGTTGCATCAACAGCATCCATTGCGTTGTGCTGTGCAAAAATGCTGAAACCAATGTCGCCCTTGCGCATTGAAGCAGAAGCATTGTAGTTCTTGTAGCCCCAGTTGCCAAACTGAACATCAGCCTTAACTGATGGTTCGAAACTTGGTTCCTTGGTTATGATGTTTATGGCACCTGCCACAGCGCTGCTGCCGTATAGAGCAGAGCCTGCACCTTTTACTATCTCAAGACGATCAACATCATTGGTACCTGTCTGCTGAAGTCCATATACTCCTGCCAGACCGCTGTATATTGGTTCTCCATCTACAAGCACCTGTGTATGCTCTGCTCCAAGACCCTGCATGCGAACCATAGAGAAGTTACATGCCTGACATTGCTGTTCAACTCTAACACCCGGCACTCCTTCAAGAGCCTCGAAGAGAGTCTGTGCATTCTTGTTTTGCATAGCCTTTGCTGTGAGAATCTCTGTGCGGATAGGTACATCTTTCAAAAAGTGAGCTGTTCGGGTGCCTGTTACTACAACTTGATTCAACTCTTGTGAATCTTCTTCAAGCAAGAAATATGCCTCAGTGCCTTTGCCCTTCTGCATGACAACTTCCAATTCACTTGGCTGATAGCCCATACAGCTTGCAATGATGGTGACTTTGCCTAATGGAAGATGTGGTATTTGAAAATGTCCTGTCTTATCGCAATATACAGATAATTTTGTACCTTTTACCTCTATTCGTGCATAAGGTATATGCTCTTTTGTTAGAATGTTTTTTACGTCGCCAAACAGCATGGCGTCTGTGTTTTGAGCCAGCATAGTGGCAACACAGAAGATAGACAAAATAAGTACTGTTAATTTTCTCATGTTTTTAAAGCTTTTATAATTTGTTATACTGAAATTTTCTGAAGTGCAAAGTTACTGTTTTTACAAAACTTCTACAATACCCTAATGTAGGTATATTGTTGTGAAGTGAGATGACTCGCTGCTATTTTTTGGTATTTTTTTGTCAGCGCCGTTTATCTTTGTGTAATGGTGCGCTTTCCGAATGAAAAAGAAAAGAAGGAATAAACTCTGTTTGGAGATATTCCTTCTGTATTTATGAATTAATTATTCATTGCTGCAACCACTTTCTTATAGTAGGAGTTGGTTGACTTCATTGTGAACCTTGGTCCACCGTTCCAAGAGCGTACTGCCCGTTCAATGCTTTTGTCAGGATTGTATTTTTCCTGAAACAGGCGAAACATCTCTTTTGACTTCTTAAGGCTGTAACGGTCGTCTAAAGTAAAGCGATTGGTTTTGTTTTGGTTCTTCAGAATCTCGTTACATTCCTTAACCATGATAGGAGAAATTTGCATAGGACCAACATAGATGCCGCTTTTGGCGTTGGTATTTCCTTCACTCTCCACTTTGATTATTGCTTCAATAACTTCTGCCCAATAGGTTATCCCAGAGCCTGCAGCCAATGCAGATGTTGAGAAAAACAGAAATGGCAATAACAATACTGTTTTTTTTAATTGCATAATAAATTATTTATGGAGAACGGTTGGACTAAGCATTCAGATACAAAGTGAATGAAACCACGAATCAGCATTAAGTATAATGTCAAAATTCTAACTCCGTTAAACATTGAGCATGCTTTTCTAAATCACAGAAAAGCATAACTCTTTCATTATCAAGTGCAAAGTTATTAATAAAAAACGAGACTACCAAAATATTGTATGAATCGTTGATATAGATTAAGAGAAGGAAGTAGGACTATTTTACAATAAATTTCTTACCGTTTCTAATGTAAATGCCCTTTGGCAGTGTGTTTATGTCTGTGCCCATTGCAATGCCGTCGATAGAGTAGATGAGAATATCTTTCTTTGATATTGGAGTTGTATGGTCTTCAATACCCAATGGGTTGAACTTGAGTTTTCTGTCTAACCAGTCAAAGCGGTTGATGATATAGTTTTTTACAATGTCAACCTCTTTGTCGTAGCTTCCTGATGCCTGCCAGTTCTGATGAACTCTCTGGTTTAGGATTTGCCAGCGCATGAAGTTCAGGCGCTGCGACTGTTGCAGATTCTTTGCATTCTCATCAACATAGGCATTCAGGTTGCTGGCGCTGAGTCCGAGATTGATTCTTGCATCTGCCCAGATATCTTCAAGTTCTTTGATAGCAGCTTGGTCGTTTTTTACAATTCTGCTTACAAACTGCCGCATGTTGCCTGCGTAGCTTCCTTTAGTATTGTATATATAATCAGTATTATTGTTTATGGGATAGGTGCGGTTGTCGTTTTCAAATGCCAAGTCGAAATCCCATACAGGCCCTACATAGAATTTATCTTCTCCTCTGTGTTTGTACATGTAGGTGCTCCAGTAAGTATCGGTATTGCCCGATAGTTCGCCCACTATGAAGTGGCGCAGGAAACTTGTGAGGTCTAAATAACGACGGTATCCGTTCTCTGTGGTGTAGTTGTAGGAATACAGACTTTGCTCCATTTTATTGAAAAAGTCTCTGATGTATGCTGTCTGTTCAGGTGTTATTTCGTCACTATCGGGATATTTTATTGTTACAGGATTGTTTTTGTACGAATAGAAGTGGTTTGCTTCTTCAGCCGCATAAGCGTCAACTTCTATTAAGTAGCCGCCTGTTAGTGCATCTCCTGCTATGTCTTCCGGAGACATTGTTTCTATGGCTACACGATTTTTATTAACCTCTATTTGGTCGGAAAGTTGATAGTTGCCTTTGTATTCTCCATTGAGCATTACATCGACCGACTTGCAGTAGGGAGTATATTCCATACCAAGGCGTCTGCTTATGTCGAATGCTAAAATGTTTCGCATCAATGTCTTGTCACCGTAGTTGTTTATGAGAGTCCATTTTTTTGCTGATGCTGGTGAGCCGAAGACATGGTGCTTCTTATCGAACTTTATGCGATAAGGTTTTTTGGGGAATGTGTTTGAGCCATTGCCACGCAGCCGAATGCTTCCGCTTTTTGTTTTGATGGTGTCGTTGGGCGATGATGGAATGAGAGTTACTGTGCATACAATATCATTCACTTTATCGAATGGCTCTACGGCATCTACAGTATGTACTACTACTAATGGGAGGTTGGTGGGACGGTAATAGGTTCCTTCTTCGCCTTCGCTCTCATACCCATAGAATTCTACTTCAGCAATATTACACCTCGCATTGTTGGGACCGATATAGCGCACATACCTGAATGCACGGCTTACATTTACGTCGGCATATTGATACTGTCCTATTACTCCTTGTGTGTCATTCATGTATAGTGGGATAGCATCGGAGAAATCCGGCTCGTTAGCACCTTCAAAGACTGCGAGTACTACTCGGTCCTGTCCCGGGTTGGTGTTTCTTGGCGCCCAGCCAAGGCGTGTTATTACATGTTTGCTGCCCAAGTCAAGTCCACACCATGTATTGCTCCGGTCATAAGAGGCAAAGAATGTTGACATGTTGCCGTCAAAGGCATCTGCGCATGTATTGACTGTTCTTGACGAATAGTTTGTTGTGTAATCAACAGAGAGTTCTGTGCCTATGACAGTTCCGTTGAGTTTTCTACTCTCTTGGGCCTTCATTGAGATAGGTGCGAGAATGAGTAGGAATAGATAGTAGATAGAACGCTTCACTTAAACTTATTATATAATTATGTGTACAAAAATACTCAAATTAATTCATATTTGTATAAAACTGTGGATTATTTTTGTTTTTTGACGCAATAAAAAAAAGTTGCACAAAACCATGTGCAACTTGTATTCTTTATGTAACAGCCTTGGACGCTAATTATAATATTCAATCTTTCTTGCCTCGACAACAGCATCGCCTCTGCTATCAACACGTGTGCGTTTAATCCAGTTTCCCTGTTTGTCTGTAATTGTTATATTGTATTTGTAATATGTTACTATAGGCAGTTGTCCCTCTCCCATGTACTCCAGTGTTTCTTTGGCTTCCACTATTGCACCGCCATTGTATGTATATTCGGTTATGTATTTCTCGCCACTGCCTATATTGACGTATTTCATGAGTTTCCCATCGGGTGAATAAACGAATTGTTCTTTGGACACACCTTCCATAGTCTTCTTTTCTATGCCGCTTATGAGTCCCTTTTCATTGCGTTTGATAAGAATAGTTTCTTTAATGCCAAGTCGTCCCATAGCAACTTTCTCGGAAACACGGTCGTTGCCATTAAGCTCTTTGTCATCAATGAGGTTTATCTTGAGGTTGGTGGTGAATGTTTTAGTTTTATACATGTTTATCCCATCCTCATATAAGTCTATCTTTTTTACACGTCCCTTAAGGTCGAATGCTGCACCGTCATTATATATGCGAGTATTAAGTCCTTCGTTTTCAGAATAAGAAGTAATGGCTGCGGAATCTTCCTCTGCCTTATCGTTTCCTTTGGCTATAGTACGACCGCAGGATTCGAATAAAATTGCAATCATGCCAATAAGCATGAGCAACAATACTGTTCTTATTTTACATTTAGTTTTCATGACGTCCATCGAAATGGGGGTACAAAGTTACGTATTCTTTATTATACTTGCAAGAGAACTGATGTTTTTTTTATGTTTTTTGTTGTAAATCATTATAAAGACGCTTGACGATGGTTAAAAGTTACATTTTTAACATGTAAACATGTGCTGTTAAGAATATTATTCCTCGTTGTCTTGATTAAGGAGTTTCGTTATTTCAGCATCAGTTTTCTTTAGTTTGTCCTTGCACTGTTTGATGAGTTGCTGTGCTTTCTTTATCTGTGCCGGCATCTCGTCAATGTCAAATTCGCCGTTCTCCATTTTACTGGCAATTTCCTCTAACAGGATTATTGCCTCTTCGTATTGAATTGCTTTCATTATTTTACTATTGATTTTGTTGTTCCTTTTTCAAATATAGTCTTTATTTCATCGCCTTTTTTAAGTTTGGAAGCATCCCTTACGAGTTGTCCATTGTGCATAGTTATTGAGTATCCGCGTTTTAACAGGAGCTGTGGGTCGAGTAACGTTATTCGTTGTATTATGAAGTTCAAACGATGATTTTCTACAACCAGCCTCTGTTTTATAGAGTTTGTCTGCCTCATGAACATGTGGTCTAATCTTGCTTCCTGTCGTGTGACATATAGTCGGGCGGCAGAAGTTACTTCCGAAGTAAGCTGTGACAACAGATTATGCTGGCGTTCCATTTTCAGTGCAACACTCGTTATGATGGTGTTCTGGGCATCTTCAATCCTTCCAAGCACATCTGCCAGATGGTTTATGAGAAAAGCAGCTGCGGCAGTAGGAGTTTTTACTCTTTGGAATGAAATCAAGTCGAGTACACATTCATCACGTTCATGTCCAATACCTGTTATTATGGGAAGTGGGAAGTTGGCTACATTCTCAGCGAGCATAAGAGTGTCGAAGCCACTCATGTCTGATGTTGCACCTCCTCCTCTTATTATCACTACGCAGTCAAATTCCTCCAGTCGGTTGTTGATGTTGTCAAGCTGTTGGATTATGCTTTCTTCTATCCTGTCACCTTGCATCGTGGCAGGGAACAGTTCGGTTTTGAACTTCAAACCGTGTTCATTGTTGAACAGTTGATTGCAGAAATCGCCGTATCCTGCAGCTGTGGCACTTGAAATAACTGCAATTCTTTGACAGAAGATTGGAAGGGAAAGTTCTTTCTGCAAGTCATATACACCTTCTTCCTTTAGTGTGCGTATTATTTCCTGACGCTTTCTTGCCATGTCTCCCAAGGTGTATGTAGGATCTATGTCGTTTACAATTAACGAAAAACCGTATGCAGGGTGAAAATCTACTGTTACATTAAGCAGGAGTTTCATGCCTGATGCAGGATAACCGCCTGTCGCCTTAAAGAATTTCTGTCCTACTTTCAGCCATTGTGAACGCCAGCATTTGGCTGATGCTCGTGCTACGGGGACAGCAGAGAATATGTCTTTCTGCACAAGTTCCATATAGCAATGGCCTTTAGATTCTCGTATTTCCATGAGTTCTGCCTCTACCCAATACAGGTCGGGCAAAGCATTTGCAATAGTGTTGTGAACTAATGAATTAAGTTCAAAAAGGCTTAGTTGGTTCATTGTAATTGCAAATGTAGCACTAATTTGCGGAAAAATATACGAGATGCCTCAATTTTTAGCCGATAATAACAATTAAACAACATCATTCGTTGGGCAGCCCGATAAAAAAGAGTAATTTTGCTACATAAATATATAAGTGCAATGCTTACTGTGAAGTGGGCGCTAAGATAGTAAATATGGATAATAAGAGTGCAACATTAGAGTTGGGTACAAAGCCCATAGGTCAACTGCTTATAAGATTTTCCGTTCCTGCCATTATTGCAATGGTGGCATCGTCTTTGTATAATATTGTTGACAGAGTGTTTATTGGTCATGGCGTAGGAGCTATGGCAATAAGTGGATTGGCAGTAACGTTTCCTTTCATTAATCTTTCAGGTGCTTTTGGAGCAGCTGTAGGTGTGGGTTCTTCCACGCTTATAAGCGTTAAACTTGGTCAGAAAGACTATAATACAGCCCAGCGGATTTTTGGTAATAATGTTTTTCTGAATCTGGTAATAGGCATATTGTTCTCTGTTGTTTGCCTGGCTTTTCTTGATCCTATTTTGATATTGTTTGGAGCCACGGATGCAACATTGTCATATGCTCGCGAGTATATGGAGATAATCCTTTTAGGTAATGTCTTTACACACATGTATTTCAGTATGAATGCTGTTCTTCGTTCTGCTTCAAAACCCAAGCATGCTATGGGTGCAACAATATTCACGGTTATACTGAACACCATACTCGATCCTATCTTTATCTATACTTTTGACATGGGAATACGTGGAGCTGCATATGCCACAGTATTGTCTCAGGTGTTTGCAATGTGTTGGCAGTTCTATTTGTTCATGGATAAAAGCCAGATTCTGCATCTGCAACGCAAATATATAAAACCTAATTGGGAATTGGTGAAAAGTATTATAGCTATCGGCATATCGCCTTTCTCTATGAATGCCTGTTCGTGTCTTGTTGTCATATTTATAAACAATTCGCTTGTTAAGTATGGCGGCGACTATGCTGTCGGTGCTTACGGCATAGGAAACTCTGTTGTTTTCATATTCTTTATGATAACAATGGGTTTGAATCAGGGAATGCAGCCTATTGTCGGCTATAATTTTGGTGCAAAGAAGTATTCGCGTATGATGCGTGCTGTGAACCTTACCGTTATAGGCGCTACTATAACGACAACTATAGGCTGGCTTATGTGTGAGTTGCTGCCAGAGTTTTGTGTGCGACTGTTTACCACCGATCAGCAGATGATTGATATTGCCGTGAGAGGTCTGCGTATTAATGCCTTGTTTTTATTTGTCATAGGCTATCAGGTCGTTATCACCAACTTCTTCCAGAGCATTGGTAAGGCGAAGATTAGTATATTCCTCAGTCTCTCTCGTCAGTTGATATTTCTTATTCCATTGATTATTGTCTTGCCGATGGAGTTCGGCATTGACGGTGTGTGGGGGGCATTACCAGCCAGCGATTTGCTTGCTGCATTCATGGCGGCGTGGTTCATGATTGTGTATATGCGCAGGTTTCGAAATCATAAAGATGAGAAAAAGGAACTCGACCGTAGCTACTCTTATTATCATCCACGTCATGGTGCTGCTCCACGAAGTATGGCACCACAGGCAGGAGCAAGTATTTATGAGATGAGCGAGCATGAGCAGGAAAGTATAAAAAAGGAAGAACCTGAGGAAATGCCATGAAGAGAATAGGTATAATAAGCGATACACACAGCTTTTGGGACGAGAAATACAAACAGTATTTTGCTGACTGTGACGAGATTTGGCATGCAGGAGACATCGGTTCTACTGATGTGGCAGAACGACTTGCTGCAATAAAGCCATTGCGTGCCGTGTGTGGAAATTGTGACGGAGGAGACCTTCGCTTTCGCTTTCCAGAAATTCTGCGATTCAAGTGCGAGGACGCTGATGTACTGCTTACGCATATAGGTGGTTATCCAGGGAAATACGACCCTCGCATTCGCAGTACTATACATTCTTCACCGCCTGACCTTTTTGTATGCGGTCACTCTCACTTGCTGAAAGTGAAGTACGACAAAACTCTCAATCTGCTTCATATCAACCCTGGTGCAGCAGGCATGATGGGTTGGCATCCTGAAAGAACTATTGTCAGGCTTACGATTGATGGGAAAACATTCAAAGACATGGAGGTTATTACGCTTGGTGGAAAAAGTTCAAGGTAGTAACAATAAAAGAGCTATAATAACGTTATATAAAGAAAAATCTATAATAATGCAGACAATCGTAATAACTGGCGGTGCTGGTTTCATCGGCTCACACGTGGTTCGCCTCTTCGTGAACAAATATCCTGAGTATAAGATTATTAATCTTGACAAACTGACTTATGCAGGTAATCTGGCAAATCTCAAGGACATAGAAGATAAACCTAATTACAAGTTCGTAAAGATGGACATCTGCGACTTTGATTCTTTCTACAAGTTGATGCAGGAAGAAAAGGTTGATGCAATCATTCATCTTGCTGCGGAGAGCCATGTTGACCGCTCTATCAAAGACCCTTTCACCTTTGCACGCACTAATGTCATGGGAACTCTCTCATTGCTTCAGGCTGCTAAGCTCTATTGGGAAAGCCTGCCTGAGAAGTATGAGGGCAAGCTGTTCTATCATATTTCAACAGATGAGGTTTATGGTGCACTTGAAATGACCAATCCTGAAGGCATAGAGCCTCCTTTCACAACAAAGGCTTCAAGCGGTCAGCATCATGAAGCTTATGGCGAAGAATTCTTCCTTGAGACAACGAAGTATAATCCTCATTCTCCTTATTCAGCAAGTAAGGCAAGTTCAGACCACTTTGTACGTGCTTTCCATGATACCTACGGACTGCCTACTATTGTTACAAACTGCTCTAACAACTACGGTCCTTATCAGTTTCCAGAGAAGTTGATTCCTCTCTTCATCAATAATATCCGTCATCGCAAACCTCTTCCTGTTTATGGTAAGGGCGAGAATGTTCGCGACTGGTTGTATGTAGAAGACCATGCCTGTGCAATAGATACAATCTTCCATAATGGCACAATTGCCGAGACTTACAATATCGGTGGTTTTAACGAGTGGAAGAACATTGACATCATCAGAGTTGTAATCAATACCGTTGACCGTCTTCTCGGTAGAAAGGAGGGCGAGGATATGGATTTGATAACATACGTTACCGACCGTCTCGGTCATGACGCCCGTTATGCCATAGACTCACGTAAGTTGCAGCAAGAGCTGGGTTGGGAACCTTCATTGCAGTTCGAGGAAGGTATTGAGAAGACCGTCAAGTGGTATCTCGAGAATGAGGATTGGATGCATAATATTACTTCTGGTGAGTATGAGAAGTATTATGATGATATGTATAAAAACAGATAACAGATGGTAAAACTCTTATTATTAGGAAGCGGAGAACTTGGTAAGGAACTGACTATTGCAGCTAAGCGTAAAGGTGTTCGTGTTATTGCCTGTGATAAATATGCCGATGCTCCTGCAATGCAGGTTGCTGATGAATGTGAAATCCTGTCTATGCTTGATGGCGACGCACTGGCGGCAGTTGTTGAAAAACATCGTCCTGACATAATAGTGCCTGAGATTGAAGCAATACGAACAGAACGTCTGTTTGATTTTGAGAAGCAGGGGATACAGGTTGTTCCATCTGCTCGTGCTGTTAATTATACAATGAATCGCAAGGCTATTCGTGATCTTGCAGCAAAGGAATTAGGATTAAGAACAGCAAAATATTTCTATGCCACAGAATATGGCCAGTTGGTTGAGGCTTCCAAAGAGATAGGCTTTCCTTGTGTAATTAAGCCTTTGATGTCATCTTCAGGTCACGGACAGAGCACGGTTAGAACTTTCGACGAACTTCTGCCTGCCTTTAATGCTGCCATGGAAGGAGCAAGGGGCGATGTGAAAGAGGTTATTATAGAAGAGTTTATCAATTTTGATTCAGAGTTTACTCTTCTTACAGTGACTCAGAAAGACGGTCCTACTCTTTTCTGCCCGCCAATAGGACACATGCAGAAAGGTGGCGATTACCGTGAGAGTTGGCAGCCTTATGCTATTGCGGAGGTCGAATTGCGTAAGGCGGAAGATATGGCAGAGAAGGTGACAAAAGCTCTTACTGGTTACGGCTTGTGGGGAGTTGAGTTCTTCCTTACTAAGGAGGGAGAGGTTATATTCTCCGAACTCAGTCCGCGTCCGCATGATACAGGCATGGTTACCCTTGCTCATACCACAAATCTGTCGGAGTTTGAATTGCATTTGAGAGCAGTGCTTGGTTTGCCTATACATGATATTCGTCTTGAACATGCAGGGTGTTCAGCTGTTATTCTTTCTGACAAAGACTATAATACAGCTCCGGAGTATAATCTCATAGATGCTCTTAAAGAAGAATGCACGCGAGTTCGCATATTTGGTAAACCTGAAGCTCACAAAGGTCGTAGAATGGGAGTTGTGCTGTGTTATGGTGATACAGATACTGACATGACAGCTCTTCGTGATAAGACAAAGCGTATTGCTGCTACTGTTCTGGGTACTGACCCGTATATGGAAAAGTAAGAATCATGGCAATAGGAAAAATAATAGAACTGCCAAGAATAGCTGACCCGCGTGGAAACCTTACCTTTGCGGAACAGATGAAGCATATACCGTTTGAGGTGAAGCGTGTATATTGGACTTATGATGTTCCGGGTGGAGAGAGTAGGGGAGGACATGCACACAAACAATTATTTCAGTTGTTAGTGGCTATGAGTGGCAGTTTTAATGTTACACTTGATAATGGGCATGAGAAAGAAACTATAATGTTGAATCATCCGTGGCAGGGTCTGCTCATTGGACCTGGTACATGGCGAACTCTCGATGATTTTTCTTCGGGAGCTGTATGTCTTGTTTTAGCATCGGAACTATTTGATATAGACGATTATATATACGATTATGCTGAGTTTAAGGCAATATACGGTAAGTGATTCCTTTGCATGGGATGAATTCGTCAGAAAGTCAAAGAATGGAACGTTTCTGTTCCTTAGAGACTATATGGACTATCATAGTGATAGATTTACAGACCATTCTATGATATTTTACGACGAGCATAATATACGTATGCTGCTACCTGCAAATATTGTAGGGGATTGTTTGTATTCACATCAAGGATTGACTTATGGTGGATTTGTCCTGTCTTCTGATATATCAGTAACTGAAGTCATTGAGGCTTTCAAATTACTTAATGATAATTTGTGCAAGGAAAATATAAGGCGAGTAGTATATAAGCCTGTTCCTCATATATATCATCAACATCCAGCCGAGGAAGATCTTTATGCACTTCATTGGATATGCTGTGCTCAATTACATACACGTGATATCGGAACAGCGTTGCATATAAATAATCATCCACGCTGGAGTAGGGTGAGGAGACGCGGTGTTAAGAGAGCGCAGGAGGCTGGTGTAAAGTTCAATGTAAATGATGATATAGAGGCTTTTTGGTCTTTACTTGAGCGAAACCTTATGGAAAAACATGGTGTGAGACCAGTACATACAGTTGAGGAAATGCATTTGCTTAAAAGCAGATTCCCTGAGAATATACTACTCTATTCTGCATATGAGGGAGATAATATCATTGGAGGCATTCTGCTTTATATATGTAATAATGTGGTTCATGCACAATACAGCTCAGCTAATAAGCGAGGAAAAGAAATAGGAGCTCTTGATTTTTTGTATCACAAAATTATTTATGATGATTTTGCAGACTTCGAATATTTTGACTGGGGACGCTCTACTGAAGATGATGGGCATATTCTAAATGAACCGCTTATATTCCAGAAAGAAGGCTTCGGAGGACGAACTGTAATTTATGATAGTTATGAATATACCTTATCTGAACCTTAAAGACATAACGGCTATGCATGCCGAGGAAATAAATCAGGCATGTTTTGATGTTGTAGAGAGTGGCTGGTATCTGCAAGGAAAGGCTGTAGAAAAGTTTGAACAGGAGTATGCTGAATATACAGAATCTAAGCACTGCATAAGTTGTGCTAACGGGCTTGATGCGCTTACGCTGATGTTGAGAGCGTGTAAAGAACTTGGCAGACTTAAGGAAGGTGATGAGATTATTGTACCTGCCAATACTTATATCGCCACCATTCTTGCTATAACAGAGAATAATCTGACGCCTGTGCTTGTTGAACCACGATTTGATAACTTCCAGATTGACGATTCATTAATAGAAGAAGCTATAACCAACAAAACATGCGCCATAATGCTTGTGCATCTTTATGGTTATAACGCCTATACACCCATTATTGGCGAACTCTGTTCAAAGTATAATCTGTTGTTGTTTCAGGATTGTGCACAGGCTCATGGATTGAATAGTGGAGTGCCTGAAAATATTATGTGTGCTGAGGCTCACTCTTTCTATCCGGGTAAGAATCTTGGTGCTTTGGCTGATGCAGGCGCCGTGGTTACCAACGACGATGAATTGGCAGACGTTGTACGTGCTCTTGGTAACTATGGCTCAAACCGTAAATATGTATTCGACTACAAGGGGCTTAATTCTCGTATGGACGAGCTTAATGCCGCCGTATTGTCGGTTAAACTAAAGTATCTTGATGCCGATAATTGTCGTCGGCAGGAAATTACCGATATGTATTTAGCAGGCATTGCAAACAAAGATATAAAACTGCCTCCTGCAGACGGTGTACACCATATCTTTCCCGTACTGTCTTCAACACGTGATAAGCTTCAAGATTATTTGAAATGTGAGGGTATTGGTACCATGATACATTACCCTATTCCTCCTCATAAACAGCATTGTTATAAGGAATGGAATGATTTATCGTTGCCTATAACAGAACAAATACACAGCCGCGAGCTAAGTCTTCCTCTTAATCAGGCAATGACCAACGAGGAAGTGAGTTATGTTATAGAAAAGATTAATGATTATAGATAATATCGATTTGGGGTAAAAGTAATTACTCCTCAATAATCATGTCGTTATGTAAATCAACTGGTCCAAGATCCGCTGAGCCTTAATTATCCTACAACCTGAAAAATCCGCTGAGCCAAAAAATCCGCTGAGCCTAAAGTTCAATAATTTGCAGAAAGTTATAAAATAAAAAAAGCATCAGAGTACTCTGATGCTTTGTCGAGGTGACAGGGCTCGAACCTGCGACAGCCTGGTCCCAAACCAGGAACGCTACCAACTGCGCTACACCTCGGTTACAACTCCTATGGGTTACCCCTTTCGTAATTGCGAGTGCAAAGGTACTGCTATTTTTTGAAACCTCCAAACTTTTTGGTGTTTATTTTTAATATTCAACGATTTTTTTTGTGTTTACACCTTAATATTGTGTGAATAAACCCAAATCTTGGCTCATTCGAAATTTAATGGGGAATAAATAGTTTTATTGTTGTCCGCTAAAACACAAACAACAAACGACCAAACCACTGTAAAAATTATTCACGGAAAATTACTGTCTATATAAAACTTCTCCCCAACAAGTGTGTGCCTGTTGGGGAGAGTAGAATGTGTTACGTAGTGTTGCGTACTTTTAGAGTGCTATACGTGTAATTTTACGTTTTCGTTTAATATATATGTTTTGAACTAATCTATTATTTCAAAACTTTGGAATACTTTCCTGAGAGCCTGCACAGCTCTTTCAACCTGCTCTTCTGTGTGTGTAGCCATTAGAGCAAAACGTACCAGTGTGTCTTGTGGAGCACATGCTGGAGGAATTACGGGATTGATGAAAACTCCTGCTTCAAATGCTGCGGCAGTAACAGCGAATGTCTTGTTTACATCGCGAACATAAAGAGGAATGATTGGACTCTCGGTATCTCCTATCTCAAATCCTTCTTCCTTGAAACGTCGCAAAGCATAGTTAGTGACATTCCACAAGGCTTCTATACGCTCTGGTTCTGATTGGATTATATGAAGTGCTTCACGAGCGGCAGCTGTGGCAGCAGGAGTACAACTTGCGCTGAAGATATATGTACGTGCAGTGTGGCGCAATGAATCAATGATAATCTGGTCGGCGGCAATGAAACCACCTATACTTGCGAGTGACTTAGAGAATGTACCCATTATGAGGTCAACCTCATCTGTCAGTCCGAAATGATCGCAAACACCACGTCCCTGACGTCCGAAGACTCCGACACCATGAGCCTCATCAACCATGATTGAAGCATTATACTTGTGCTTAAGTCTAACTATTTCTGGCAAATTACAGAGGTCGCCCTCCATTGAGAACACACCGTCAACAACTATGAGTTTAACTTTGTCAGGTTCGCAACGCTGGAGAACGCGCTCAAGATCCTCCATATCATTATGTTTGAAACGCATCTGGGTAGCGAAAGAGAGACGACGACCATCGACGATACTTGCATGGTCGCGATCATCGCAGATAATATAATCGTCCTTGCCGACAAGCTGTGGAATAACACCACTATTTACTGTAAAACCTGTAGAGAAGCAAAGTGCATCATCCTTACCAAGATATTCTGCCAATTCTTTTTCGAGCTGAACGTGAATATCGAGTGTGCCATTGAGAAAACGGCTGCCAGCACAGCCACTACCATATTGACGCATTGCCTTGCAACCTGCCTCGATGACTCTCTCATCGCCCGTCAAGCCTGTGTAAGCGTTAGAGCCAAACATCAATACGTGATGTCCTCCCATTTCTACTTCTGTACCCTGCTTTCCTTCTATCTCACGAAAATAAGGGTAAATACCATTCTCCTTCACCTCCTTTGCCATTGCATAGAAAGGATGCTTAGCGAGCTTCTCTTGTAATAGTCCCATTTATTAATTAAAAAATGTGTTACTTGTTCAATGTTGAATATGGTCAAAACCAGTTGCAAAGGTACAAAAAAAAATACAAATGCAATTAATTTTGCTCAACATTTATGTATTTTGTGCAATTTTAGTAGTGTGTCTTTCTGTTTAATCTTTTATTTTTTTGTAATTTTGCACTTTGAAACATTTTGTATTGCCAATATATATATGAGCAAGAAATCTATAGTATTCATTATGAATCCCATATCTGGCACTATAAGTAAGGCCAGTATTCCAGAACGCATTGCGAAATATCTTGACCACGAGAAGTTTACTTACGATATTCGCAAAACAGAATATGCTGGTCATGCCTGTGTGCTTGCTGCCGAGGCTAAGGAGCAGGGTGTAGATATTGTTGTGGCTGTGGGAGGTGACGGCACCGTGAATGAAGTTGCCCGTTCTATTGTGCATTCGGATTCTGCTCTTGGTATTATTCCTTGCGGGTCGGGCAATGGCTTGGCTCGTCATCTACTTTTGCCGATGAGTGTTAAGAAGAGTATTGAGATTATTAATGCCTGCGAGATTCATAAACTCGACTATGGTACTATCAACGAATATCCGTTCTTCTGTACTTGCGGCATGGGATTTGATGCTTTCATAAGTCAGAAATTTGCAGAATCGGGCAAGCGTGGACCTATAAGTTATGCTGAGAATATACTGAAAATGGGTTTGAACTACGAGCCTGAAACATACGAGGTTATCGATGAGAATGGTGTTGTGGAGTATAATGCGTTTCTTATTTCATGTGCCAATGCTTCGCAGTATGGTAATAATGCCTATATAGCTCCGCAGGCATCTATGAGTGATGGCTTGCTTGACGTTATCATTATGGAACCTTTCGATATGCTGGAGGCTTCACGCATAGGTCTTGAAATATTCAATAAAACTATTGATACAAATTCTAAAATCAAAACTCTGAAATGCCGCAATCTGCATGTAAGGCGTAAGAAATCAGGGGTTATACATTATGACGGTGACCCTGTTATGGCAGGAAAAGACCTTCACATACAGATTCATGAGCGTGGTATTAACATTGTAGTTAATCCCAACGGCGATAAAAATGTGCGAAAACCGAATCTCTTCCAGACTGCAACTGCACGTCTCATGGATGAGATAGCTGCGTTAAGGCATGATTTGCAGAATCAAGGAAAGCAGATTCAGGCTTTGCTGAACAATAAATAAACAAAAAAACAGAGAGTTATTTGCTCTCTGTCATATTTCCTTCAATATATAAGCGTGTCATCTCAGGGTCGCCGTTTGTACGTACGGTGATGGTCTTTTTGAAGTTTCCCGGAAACTTACCAGTTCCGTTGTAAGTCACCTGAATTTCGCCTTTCTCACCTGGCTTTACAGGAATTTTAGTGTAAGTTGGCACAGCACAACCGCATGAAGCTACTGCTTGATTTATTATTAGTGGCGCCTCACCAGTGTTGGTGAAAGTGAATGTGCATTTCTGCACAGGTTCTTTCTCGCTGAAAGTACCAAAATTTATTGTTGTTTTATCAAATTTTATTGACGCTTGTTTGGTCTGTGCCATTACTGTTGTGAGGCAGCTTATGATCATAATCGCTATGAATAAAATCTTTTTCATCTTTTTTCTTTTACGTGTTAATACAAATATGGTGCAAATTTAGAAAAAAACATTGTAACATAAGCATGTTTTTGAGAAGTTTAACGCTATTATGTGTTTTATGAAGTTTTATTGTATGGAAATGTAATATATCTGCTGATAATCGAACACAATCAGTTCGAAATCTAATGACTGATTTGGGGTAAAACTTTATGAATTGAATGTTCGAAGTATTGAAGTAACGTGAGTTCGGTATAAGCAATTTAGGCTCAGTCGAAATTTAGAGGGGAGCTTTCAACTTGAGATTAAAGGTTAGAGAGGTTTTAAGGTTATGAACAACAACGTAGGGACAGACCCTGTGTCTGTCCGCACAGAAATAATAAAATCGGGAGTAATATTGACATAAAGGAAAATTAGAACACTACTCAGGCTTTGAGGTTTATTCCCATTAAATTTCGACTGAGCCCTTATAGGGTAAGGCTTACACCGAACTCACGTTGAAGTAGTAAAAACAAAGGAAAGTTTTTGATGTAAGAAAAATAATATTTATATTTGCAGATAGAAAATTATTGTAATAACTATGTCGTCAACTACACCTGATACACGACTTGCTTCGCTTGACATATTGCGAGGTTTTGATTTGTTTTTATTAGTGTTTTTTCAACCTGTATTTGTCCAAGTGGGCAGACTGCTTGATATTCCTGTACTAAATGCTTTCCTGTTTCAGTTTGACCATGAAATATGGGAAGGTTTCCGTTTTTGGGATGTAGTAATGCCATTGTTCATGTTTATGTCAGGAGTTTCCATGCCTTTTTCTTTTTCCAAGTATAAGGGTATGCCCAATAAAACATGTGTTTATAGAAGGATACTGAAACGTGTTGTCTTACTCTTCTTCCTTGGAATGATAGTGCAAGGCAATATTCTTGATTTATCAATCCACACTCTTCACCTCTATAACAATACTTTGCAGGCTATCGCTGTGGGATATTTTATTGCTGCAATGATTTTTCTTAACTGTTCTGTGAAATGGCAGATGTTATGGATAGCGGTTCTCTTGATGGCATATAGTCTGCCGATGATTTTTTGCGGTGATTTCTCACAAGATGGAAATTTTGCCAACAAGGTTGATGCTCTCTTATTAGGACGCTTCAGAGGTGATGCTACTTACACATGGATATGGAGTAGTCTTACTTTTGGAGTTACAGTCATGCTTGGAGTTTTTGCCGGTCGCATAATGAAACGAGGTACTGAGAATCGCAGAAGAACTGCGTTGTTATTACTTATTATAGGTTCACTTCTCATAGCAGGTGGAATGTTATGGAGTTTGCAAATGCCTATAATAAAAAGAATCTGGACTTCCAGCATGACTCTATTGTCGGGTGGATATTGCTTTCTTCTTATGTCGTTGTTTTATTATGTTATAGATTATCGGGGCAGGACTAAAGGGTTTGTCTGGTTGAAAATATATGGTATGAATTCTATTACTGCCTACATGCTGGGAGAAGCAGTGAACTTTCGCAGCATAGCAGAATCGTTATTTCATGGTACGGAACAGTTTTTGGGAATCTATTATCCAACATTAATCACGTTCGTAAACTTTCTTATTATCTTCTTTATTCTACACTTTATGTATAAATATAAGGTGTTTCTTAGAATATGATTATAGTTGCGCATGGTATTAAAAAAGGATAATACCAAGTAAAAAGCACATGTTTTTTACTTATTTCGTGATTTTATTTGTAATTTTGCAAATTGTAATATAGTTAACACGTTTATATGTATAGAACGAAAACATGTGGAGAACTTCGTCTCCAGAATGCCGGTGATACAGTGACACTTGCCGGTTGGGTGCAGCGTTTGCGTAAAATGGGCGCACTTACATTTATTGATCTTCGCGACCGCTATGGAATAACTCAATTGGTTTTCAACTCTGAAACCAATGCAGAATTGTGCGACAATGCTAATAAACTTGGCCGTGAGTATGTTATTCAGGTTACAGGTAAAGTGGCTGAGCGTTATTCAAAGAACGCCAATATGCCTACAGGTGAAATTGAAATAGAGGTGAGCGAACTTAATGTGCTCAACGAAAGTTTGACACCTCCATTCACTATTGAAGACAATTCTGATGGCGGCGATGATATTCGCATGAAGTATCGTTATCTTGATCTTCGCAGAAATGCGGTGAGACAGAATATGGAACTTCGTCATAAGTTCTGTATAGAGGTGAGAAACTATCTTTCAAACTTAGGTTTTCTTGAGGTTGAAACACCTATGCTTATAGGTTCTACTCCAGAAGGTGCCCGCGACTTCATTGTGCCTTCACGCATGAATCCTGGTCAGTTCTATGCTCTTCCACAGAGCCCGCAGACATTGAAGCAGCTTCTTATGGTAGCAGGCTTCGACCGTTATTTTCAAATTGTGAAATGTTTCCGCGATGAAGACTTGCGTGCCGACCGTCAACCAGAGTTTACTCAGATTGACTGCGAGATGAGTTTCGTCAATCAGGAGGATGTTATTCAGACTTTTGAGGGAATGGCAAAGCATTTGTTCAAGAATCTTCGTGGCATAGAACTTGAGGGTGATTTCCTGCGTCTGCCTTGGATTGAGTGTATGAAACGCTTTGGTTCAGACAAACCTGACATGCGTTTCGGTATGGAGTTTGTTGAACTTGACGATATTTTGAAGAAAGGTACATTTGCCGTATTCGATGATGCTGCCTATATAGGAGGTATATGCGCTAAAGGTTGCGCATCATACACCCGTAAGGATATTGACAATCTGACTGACTGGGTTAAGCGTCCTCAGATTGGTGCAAAAGGGCTTGTATATGCAAGAATTATGGAAGACGGCAGTGTGAAATCTTCAGTTGACAAGTTCTATACCCGGGAAGACCTTCAACAATTGAAGGATAAGATGCAGGCAGAAGCAGGAGACTTGATACTCATCTTGAGCGGTGCTGACGCTATGAAGACCCGTCGCCAGCTTTGTGAGCTCCGCCTTGAAATGGGCGACCGTCTTGGTCTGCGCGATAAAAACAAGTTTGCCCTGCTTTGGGTAACCGAGTTCCCTATGTTTGAGTGGAGTGAGGAGGAAGGACGCCTTATGGCTATGCACCATCCATTCACTCAACCAATGAAGGAAGATATTGCACTTCTCGATACAAAGCCAGAGATTGTACGTGCCGATGCTTATGATATGGTATGTAATGGTATAGAAGTTGGTGGAGGTTCAATTCGTATCTTCGACCCGCAGCTTCAGGCTAAGATGTTTGAAATACTTGGTTTCACACCAGAAAAAGCACAGGAACAGTTCGGTTTCCTCATGAATGCATTCAAATATGGGGCGCCACCTCACGGAGGTTTGGCATACGGTCTTGACCGCTGGGTGTCAATCTTCGCAGGTCTTGATTCTATTCGTGACTGTATAGCTTTCCCAAAGAACAACTCTGGTCGTGATGTTATGCTCGATGCTCCTTCTTATGTAGATCAGAAACAACTTGATGAAGACTTTATCTCTCTGAATCTTAGCGCAATTGAAAATGCTAAACAATAATGTTTTACATTGACGTAAATCAACATGCAGTTTTTGTGTATTGACACATATCAATAAAACATTATTTGTTTGCTGTACTTACTTGTGTGCCAATAGATTATTAGTAACTTTGCATAAAATAAAAGTTAAGTGTAATCATTTCGGGTTTCCGAGAATAATTTTATAACGTTATGGCAGAAAAGAAAGTGGCAGCTAAAAAAGTTGCAACAAAGACAACAGAAAAGAAAGCAGAAGTTAAAGCTGCTCCTGCAAAGAAGGCTGCAGCAGTAAAGAAAACTTCAGTAAAGGAACTCTACATCAATGCAGAGAGTGCTGGTTTCCGTGCTGGTGATGTATATCAAGCACTTGCTTCTGCAAAGACTACACTCACTGTAGCAGAAATCAGCAAAAAGGCTGGTATAACAACAGAGGAGGTTCTTCTCGGACTTGGCTGGCTTTTGAAAGAAGGTAAAGTTAAAGGTGTTAATGTTGCAGATATAACACTTGCCTAATAAGCATAGATAAATAAAATGATATAGAAGGGGGTTGCCGCAATAATGTGTAGCAACTCCCTCTGTTTTTAATAGTGACTTACGAACTCATTATAATAAAAATACTTATTGAAGCTGGCGATAAAGGACTGCCGGTTTATAAAGTTGCACGTCATGTTCATTATGAGGTTAATTCTTTATTTGAACGTGTGAGTTATGATGATGTGTATAATGCAGTTCGAAAGTATATATACAAAAATTCTCGAAATTCCAATTCACCAATAGAACATGCCCCTGATTATGGGCGGTATCGGATGAATAGAAATTCCGAGAAATTTATGCAGTTGCAATTGCAGTTTGAAAAAGAATTTTAACCCAATTAAGTCATTAGACCGATTAGGGTTTAATATTCGTCTTCGGCAGACGCTACATCGTCAAGAGTAAGGTCATCAGAATCAGCATCAAATTCTGTTCGGTAGCTCTCCTCGTCGAGTACTTCCTCGTCAAAGTCGTCTTCCTCGTCAATGTCATTCTCGTAGCTGTCTTCAATTTCTACGTCATCATCATCTTCATCATCACTGTCGAGCATTGCTTTCTTCTTTGGCTTGGCAATGATTTCTTCATCGTCTTCATACTTTTCTATTGTAGGTTTCGCTTTGGCAAAGATAGCTTCTACCCACGTACCCTTTGCAATTTCAAGCACTTCAAAATCATCGGCAGTCTTCTTCTCGTATATTCCGCCAGGATTGTGCAGACGGTCCTTAGGAAGAGTTGTTGTAGAAATATCAAATCCCGACATTATAATATCCTTAATGCTTTGTGACAATGAGTCCCAACCGCCACCGAAGTTACGATCAATGACTTCCAGCAATTTTGAAGCTGAAATGTGTCTGATATTCTCGTAAGTTAAATCCGTGATGCGTGAAATAGGACGCTTTTTAATTGCCCACTTTTTATCATCCTTGTCAATGCCTTTTAGAATTCCAATCTTAAATCCACGGTCTTCAAATTTCTTTAAGACATCAGGTTTGTCCACCTTCATCTCTTCAACTTCGAATGCTGCCTTTATAACATCAAGATAGTGTCTATGATTGTCTTTAAGGTCTGCGTCTTTCTCTGCCTCTTTCCAAAGTCGGAATATGTCATTTTCTTGAATATCCCATACAGAGCTTTTTGTAAGATTCTTAAGTGCTAATGTTTTTTCTTTCTTCATACGAAATTTATATTATTCTTTTATTTATTTTTTCTTGTGAAAGTCAAGCCATTCTCTACGCTCGCGCTTCAACTGTTCATTAACAGCAGCGAGTTCTGTCTGAGCTTTTTTGATTCTTTTTATATAGATAAGCAGCACAACTGCCATTATTAATCCTGTAAGACTGAGTAATGATATGATGATTATGCCTATTTTATATTCTTCCCAGAATAATCTTATTATCTGAAGATCATCATTTACAATAATACTTCCTTCTGGATATTTGTCTTTTGAAATATTAAACAAGTCAGCAGTGCGTTTATCTATTCTATATTGATTTGGTACCTGAAAGAAGTATGGTTTAGGATTCTCATTTTTATCAAGTATTGAGTAAAGAATCTCAGCAGGCATTTTTCTTCCGTCTTTCCAGTCAAAAGTAGGAAAGAAGCCTGCTAACGGCCATTTTCCAAACGTTGAGCCTGACAGCGTGAACACAGGAATTTTCTGTGCTTCTGTATATAGTTTAAACATTTCACGACTATATGAAGTGTGTATTGTTCCGTTTTTGTCATATCTCCACATACAGAATATTGCTGCAGTATTGTGTGGTAAATCACTGATAAGTTCCGATGCTTCCTCCATTGTTATTTCCTGTCCGTTTATTGGAATTATAGTGAGGTTGCTTTTATTTTGTCTTAGGTATTTTATTGATAAATTGAACATAGATGCTCCAGAAAATGAATTATCAGATATAACAGCCACGTTCTGTGTATTTGGAAACAATTTGAGCATAAGCTCTATATCCCTGTCTATTCCATAATCATAGTAGTAACATGCTTTTACATTGAAGCTTTTCATTTCTTCAAGATAATCTATTACTCCGTCATTATCTTTGTTCTCGTTTTCTATTAGTGGTACCCCGGCATTGGGTATTGACGCCGCATAACGTTGTGATGCCAGACAGATGACAGGAAGTTTCTTGTACTTCTCTTCAGTAAGAGACAGATAGCATGCCCATGCTTCTGTGCCATATAGTACTACAGCCTTGGCAAATGGATGGCTCGATAGTATTTGTCGTAGCGTGGACATCCATTCACTCTTTCTTAAGAGAGAGTGACAGTTCATCGCTTCGGTTGCAATAGGGTATGAACCACCAAAGTTGTTATAGTCTCTTAGCATTTCGTCCATTATCTCATTGGCAAATGGTGTGTCGGAATTATAAGCACAGATATATAGGATTTCTCCATATGCTTTATCCTCTGCCTGTACATTAGATTCGTTGAAGATTATAATAAGTGCGGTCAATATTGCGAGTCTGGATAGATAGTTTGATAAGTTCATGTCTTTTTGTGCGGATTTATATGCAAAGCTACAAAAAAACTCTGAAATGAAGAAAGATTTTTTCTATTTACTTCTATATTTTTATTACCATGCTGCGTTGCTTTCCTTGCACTATGCCGTTTTGAATCATATACTTTATAAGTTTGTGTGTAAATTCATGATTCTTCAGTCCCCATTTCGGTGCTATGAGCATATCGGCTGGCGATTGGCTTACAAAGCGTTCCAGCACTATTGTCTCTCGCAGATTTTCTATGTATTTTGCCAATAGTTCTATATATTCTTCCAGACTGTATGTTGTTACCTCATTGATTTCTTTTGCCAGTTGTGTGCCTTTAATAATCTGTAATTGATGAATCTTTAGAATATCAAGCGGCAGGGCTGATATAGCCTCTGCCGACTTTATTATCATGTCTTTTGACTCTCCGGGTAATCCTAATATCACGTGAGCACCACAGAATATCCCCGCATCATGAGTCTTCTGAATTGCGCTTATGCTCTGCTCAAACGTATGCCCGCGGTTAACTCTTAGCAATGTCTCGTTATATGTTGACTCTATTCCATACTCTACCATCACGAAAGTTTTCTTTGCCAACTCACCAAGATACTCTATTTTCACATCGTCAATACAGTCTGGGCGTGTGCCTATTATTATTCCCACAACATCGTCAACAGCCAAAGCCTCTTCATACAATCTTTTCAGTTTGTGCAGTGGAGCGTATGTGTTGCTGAATGCTTGGAAATAAGCAAGATACTTCATGTCTGGATATTTTCTTGCAAAGAATAACTTTCCTTCTTCCATCTGTTCACTAACGCTCTTGCTGCCTTGGCAATAACTTGGGTTGAAAGTGCGGTTGTCACAGAAAGTACAGCCTCCGCTTGATATGAGTCCGTCTCTGTTCGGACATGAGAAACCAGCGTCTATGGAAATCTTCTGCACTTTGAATGTAAAGTGCTTGCTTATCCATGAACCGTAATCGTTATAGGGGAGTGCTTGTTGTATCATGTGCCTAACTTTTCAAGTATTATCTTTGCAAAGTTACAAAATAATCTGTAACTTTGCCTGTTGTATATTAAATGATTTAGATAATGAGACTATTATTTGTTTTGATAGCATTGTTGATGATGACGAATTTTACAGATGCTGATGCACAGAAACTTTCTTTGAGTAATATGAACCATGAGTTCAAAGCCGAGACTATGACAGGTGTTAATCCTATTGCTGGCACCGACAAGTATGCAAAGATAAGCGATGATGGAACCCGCATTGTAGAATGTTCGTTCAAGGACGGCAGGCAGACAGCCGTGCTCTTTGATTTGAATAATACTATGGGCGAGACTATTGACAGTTTTGATGGATATATCATGTCGCCCGACGGCTACAGAATGCTTATACAGACCAATACCGAACGTATATACCGCCGTTCTTTCAAGGCGGAGTTCTACATTTATAATATACGTACCACCAAACTTGAGAAACTTTCTACAGCAGGTAAGCAGCAAGTGCCGCAGTTCTCGCCCGATGGCAATCAGATTGCCTTTGTGCGTGATAATAATATTTGGCTTGTGAAACTTCTCTACGATAATGCTGAGAGTCAGGTAACAAAAGACGGTAAATACAATGAAATTATCAATGGCATTCCTGATTGGGTTAACGAGGAGGAGTTTTCATTTAATACAGCATATTGCTTCAATGCCGATGGCACAAAACTATGCTGGATAAAGTATGATGAGAGTGCTGTTAACACCTACTCCATGCAGATGTTCAAAGGACTGAATCCTGAAATAGAACAGAATGCGGATTATCCTGCTCTTTATTCCTATAAATATCCTAAAGCCGGACATGCCAATTCTAAGGTAACAGTTTGGAGCTTCGACATAAAGAGCCGCCGCATACAGCAGCTACAAGTGCCTGTCAATGCCGACGGATATATTCCACGCATAAAGCCGACAGACAATCCCGACAGAATAATAGTCTTCACAATGAATCGTCATCAGGATAATCTATGTCTCTATGCCGTTAATCCGTCATCAACTCTTTCGCAGTTGATTATAGAGGATAAGGTAGCAAACTATATTCCAGAGGAGAATATGGAGAAAGTCATTATAGGCAAGACTTCAATACTCCTGCCAAGCGACCGCAACGGCTATACCAATCTGTTCATATACAACATGAATGGTCAGCTTATTCGCAGAGTTGGCGGTGCTGAAGAGGTTATTACTGATGTGTATGGATATGACGAGTTGTCGGGCGATGTATATTATCAGTCTGCACTGCTTTCTCCCACCGACCGTCAGGTGTTTGCAGCACGTAAGAACGGAAAGACTGAGCGGCTTACTCAACAGGCAGGTTGGAATGCCGCCTACTTCTCTGGAGACTATAGGTATTTCATGAACACATGGAGCACTATGAACTCTCCTTACGTAATAACAGTGTGCGACAACAAGGGAAAAGTTTTGTCAACAGCTGTTGATAATAATGAACTGAAGAACAAGCTGGAACAAAACAATTGGAACCGCCGCGAACAATTCTCGTTTACAACTTCTGAAGGAGTTAAACTTAACGGCTGGATGCTAAAACCCGAAGGCTTCAGTTCTTCAAAGAAATATCCTGTAGTGATGTATCAGTATTCTGGGCCTGGCTCACAACAAGTTGTTAATTCATGGAGTTGCGGAAGCATGGGACAAGCTTTCGACTACTACCTTGCGCAGGAAGGATATGTAGTTGTTTGTGTTGACGGGCGAGGAACAGGTGGTCGCGGCGCAAGCTTTGAGAAATGCACATACCGCAAACTCGGCGATCTTGAGTCGAAAGATCAAGTTGAGACAGCCCTATGGCTTGGCAGGCAGAGTTTTGTCGATAAGGACCGAATTGCCCTATGGGGCTGGAGCTATGGAGGGTTCAATACTCTCATGTCAATGAGCGAGGGTAGGGAAGTCTTCAAATGTGGTGTTGCCGTAGCGCCTCCAACAAACTGGAAGTATTACGATACTGTATATACAGAGCGTTATATGCGCACTCCTCAGGAAAATCCTGACGGCTACGACATAAACCCTATACAACGTGCCGACAAGTTGAGCGGCGCACTGCTCCTTTGTCATGGATTGGCTGACGATAATGTTCACGTGCAGAATACTTATGAATATTCAGAAGCACTTGTGCAGGCAGATAAGGATTTCCATGAACTTCTTTATACCAATCGCAATCACAGCATATATGGAGGTAACACCCGTAATCACCTTCTGCGCCAGATTGCCAACTGGTTCAACCTGCATCTGCGTTAACAAATTATCTTGTCAACCATTTAGGTAAATAAGAAGAAAAACAGTCAACTAATACCATTACATAGTAGTACCAGAACATTACCATAACAATGGTACTCCAGTACCATGGTTATGGCACTCCAGTACCATAGGTGTGGTACTTCAGGTACCATAGGCTTGGTACTATTTGGCAAAAGCTATACGTCAACTTTTTAGCCTCTTTACTCTTCTGACACATAATACTATAGGAGGCGCACGCCTTATGAATATGTGAGGTAATACCTAATAATAAGTGGGTGTGTCTAAAAATCGACACACCCACTACTTGTGTAAGCTTTACTTTATATAATATAATTCACAAGAGTTTGTTAATCAAGCAAATTCTTGATACTGTCTTACGAGAATGCGATAGTAAGACCAGCCATAACAATACTTACCATTGACATGAGTTTAATAAGTATGTTGAGCGATGGACCTGAAGTGTCCTTGAACGGATCACCGACAGTGTCGCCTACTATGGTTGCCTTGTGAGCGTTAGAGCCTTTGCCGCCGAAATTGCCTTCCTCTACATATTTCTTGGCATTATCCCAAGCGCCTCCGGCATTCGACATAAACACTGCCAAGGTGAAACCTGCTGCCAAGCCTCCTACAAGCAAACCAAGAACTCCTGCTACACCAAGAAGAATTCCTACGATGATAGGTATGACAATAGCCATTACCGAAGGAATAATCATTTCATGCTGTGCGGCAACAGTTGATATTTCAACGCAACGACCATAGTCGGGAGTGCCTGTTCCTTCGAGTATGCCCTTGATTTCACGGAACTGACGACGAACTTCCTCCACCATCTTTCCGGCTGCCCTGCCAACAGCTCCCATTGTGAGACCGCAGAACAGGAAAGCAGCCATAGCACCAATGAACACACCTACAAGTACTTTCGGATTCATCAGGTTGACTTGGAAGTAGTTCATGAAGTCGGGGATATTAGCATCGGCGGCACTGATGGTTTCGCCTGCCACGTTTGTCATCTCCTTACCCATTCTCACCATTGCTATCTTTATCTCTTCGATGTATGAAGCCAGAAGTGCAAGACCTGTGAGAGCTGCAGAACCAATGGCAAAGCCTTTACCTGTTGCAGCTGTTGTATTGCCGAGAGCATCGAGGGCGTCGGTGCGTTTGCGAACCTCTGAACCAAGTTCGCTCATCTCTGCATTGCCGCCTGCATTGTCGGCAATAGGACCGTAAGCGTCGGTAGCCAGAGTGATGCCAAGTGTTGAAAGCATGCCTACTGCGGCTATTCCAATGCCGTAAAGACCATGCTGAATGCTGGCGGCTGTCATATCAAGAGTGAAACCGTTAGCACAGAGATAACTCAACATAATGGCAACTGATATAGTAAGCATTGGCACGCAGGTAGAAATCATACCTGTGCCTATGCCTTTTATTATTACTGTGGCAGAACCGGTGGTTGATGATTCTGCTATTTCCTGTGTTGGTTTATAAGTCTGCGATGTGTAATACTCTGTAGCCTGACCTATTATAACACCAGCCACAAGTCCGCTTATGACTGAGAAGCTGAGACCTACCCAGTTCTCGAAACCTAAGAAATAGAGAATGAAAAATGTGCAGACAGCTATAAGAACGGCTGATGTGTTTGTGCCTACGCCCAGTGAATGGAGCAGGTCTTTCATTGTTGCTCCTTCCTTTGTGCGGACAAGGAATATGCCCAGCAGACTAAGGAATACTCCTACTGCGGCAATGACCATCGGCGCAATTACAGCACGCATCTGCATATCGGCTGCCGAGGTTGCGAAAGCGGTGGCACCAAGAGCGGCTGTGGAAAGTATTGAACCGCAATAGCTTTCATACAGGTCGGCACCCATTCCTGCCACATCGCCCACGTTGTCACCCACATTGTCGGCAATGGTTGCCGGATTGCGAGGGTCGTCTTCAGGAATATCAGCCTCAACCTTTCCTACTATATCGGCACCAACATCGGCAGCCTTGGTGTATATGCCTCCTCCTACACGGGCAAACAGCGCCTGACAGGAAGCACCCATTCCGAAGGTGAGCATTGTGGTGGTTATTATTATCAGTGCTGAAGAATCGCCTTTATATGCCCAGTTGAGCACAAGGAACCATGCTGCGATGTCGAGCAGTCCGAGACCAACGACAACAAGTCCCATTACGGCTCCCGAACGGAAAGCTATACGCAGTCCGCTGTCGAGTCCTTTCCGTGCAGCATTGGCAGTACGACCGCTGGCGTATGTGGCAGTCTTCATGCCGAAGAATCCTGCTAATCCGCTGAAGAATCCGCCTGTAAGAAACGCGAAAGGCACCCACTCATTCTGAGCGTTGAACACGAATGCCATGACTGCGAATATCAGAGCGAGAACAATGAATACAATTAGAACCACCTTATACTGCTGCTTTAGGTAAGCCATTGCTCCTTTGCGCACATATAAAGCAATTTCCTTCATTCGAGGCGTACCCTCGTCCTCACTCATCATACTCTTGAAAAAGAACCATGCCATTGCCAATGCACAAACAGATGCAATGGGAATGAGCCAAAACACATAAGGAATATTCTCCATAATTTTTGTTTTTAGTTATTAATAGATTGAATTTTGATTTCTGGGCAAAAATACACTAAATAATTCAAACAGCAAAGACTTTCCGCGTTTTTTGTTCAATTCTTTCCAACCTTATATTAAAAAGCAGTACTCAATATACGTTGCACAGACATAAAAGTGGCATGCGCAGGGCCTGCAATTGAGTAAAAACAAGGTTGCCATTAATAAATATTTATGGTAGTAAGCCCGATATATTTGCGGGGCTTACTACCATAATTATACTGAATTATCGCTTTCTATTCATAAATCAGCGTAGGGCTGAAGGTAAAGATTCCATCGTTGATGTATATATTCTCAAGTCCCATCGACTTGGAGTGATATTTCAGAACCATTTTCCCATCTTCGTTTGGCTCCCAATAGGTATCATCACCCGCACTGTAATACTCACCATTGAAATTAAAACTGCCTATACCATCCAAATGGACAGCATAGCGTTGCATACGATCTGAATACTGTATCTGGAGAGTGCCTTCTACTGTAAAGTCAGCATTGAAATGTTCCAGATCAGTCCAACAGGCTACAGGGGATTGCCCCTCTGGTTTTCCTGCATATATCCATAGGCAAGTAGAATACCATGAGTCGAAAGCCTCTTCCTCCGTAACAAATTTATCGCCTTGAGAATTTACTTTTAACTTGAATTTACCTGTACCCATTCCTGTGCGGGGGTTAACGCTGCCCGTCATTTCGAGTCCATTGTGATTAATAGAGAAATTACCTTCGGCATCAAGGCTCAGGGTTCGGTTTGCAAAGGCATCGGTTATACCGCTATATATGCCATATATGTCACCTGGGACAATGCCTCTGGCATATTTCTCAAAGCCTTTATTGCTGTCATAGACAAGCGGTCTCCATGTATAATAATTTCCGTTGACGTCGGGAGTCGCAATCGTTGGACTACTTGGTTCCAGAGATATATTCCATTTGTCCTCAAGCGCCAGAACTTCATTATTGGAGAGGTCGAAAGTTGCCTCGTAGAACTTGCCGATATCCACAATGCCTGCAATGTCGATATTACCAACTATGCCGTCTTTCTCATCTACAACCTCAAGAAGGGGCTTGAACCCTTCCGCCAGATATGGATACATGCGGAACTGAATAATGGCACTGCCGTTGTCCTTGATGACACATTCCCATTTCTCTGGGTCGGCAACAGTGGAAGGCATCTCTGCAAACCGGATTGTGCAACCGGCGAATTTGCTTTTTGCGCCATCAGTAACAGCAGAGTCTTTGAATCTCAGGTTTACCACCTTGTTCATCATTTTTGCGTATTGCCGATAAACCTCATCAAATTTCTCCTTGGCTTTACACAGTTGTTTTCTGTTTATGGAAGTGATAACACTCTTAAGCGTTCCAGTATAAAGCTCCTTACGGTGTTCATCGGCTATCATTTTCCTGTCGGCATTGGTTATCTCCACCCAGAAGGGCCACAGCCCTCTACTGTCATTTACTGCCCATGTGAAACCGTCAGTGTCACGCCAAGGCTGATTGACATAGTCGATTACAAGCTCATCAATTTTAGCCATAATCTCGTCAGGACCAAGGCTACTGTCAGAGAAGAACCCAGAAATAAGGTCATACCATTGCACGGCGGTGCGATAGCCATATCCGCCTATACTGGGATAGCTGCTATTACGTCTGAAATACTTTTTGTAGGCATCGGCATAGAGTGTTGTTGCCGTATTGTGAACTTCCGTGGCGAACCAGTTGATTTGGAAATCAAGGACTGCCAAGGCTGTCATGCAGGCAGGGAAGAGGAAATTTCCTGCGAAGAGTTTCTTCTCAAGACCGGGTTTCAACACCAGTTCGTTGACCACTTTAAGCGCAGCCATGCCCGTGGCGGCATTATCGTCACCGCGGAGAGTGTTTGCAAACTGCACCACACACCATGCCTGTCCCATCTTACTGACAAGTTCGGAATATCCGTTGATAAGTTTCAGGTCGAAGCCGCCTACGGTTATAGGCGTCACGCCAACGCTCAGCCCGAGGCTGTATATTGAAAACTCATCATTAGCGAAGGCATCTATCGCCGCATAAACGGGGTCGCCAGATTGAGCAACCTTCGCAAACAGCTCCGCCACTTTCTCGATATCCTTTGGCGTTGTTGGGTCAAAGCCCCAGTACTTCAGTTGAGCCGTGCGCTTATGTTCGTCCGTAACTTCAAATACGCTGAATTCGGAGAGGTGGTCGGAGATGATGACCATCTCCTTAGTCTTACTGTCATAGTAATTGAGCACAGAATCCCATTCGCCTGTCTCCTTGTTATGATAGGCGGCGTAGCAGCGATTATTCACAGGAAAACGAATCTCAACCGTGCCCTTCAGGTCGTGAATGCCCTCAAGGTCAAAATCGTAAGTAGTCATGTAGTTCACACTACCTTCAAGGTCTTCCGGAGGCGTGGCGTTGTCAATGCGGTTTACGGTAAGCGTTTTTTGTCCGTCAATGGCACTGGGGCTGAACTGTATGCTGTAGTTCACCATGTTTACAGACGAAGTCTGCTCGTCAACAACAAAGGTACTCTGCTCCGCAGCAGGAGCAACAGGGTCTGTGCCAACGATTGACATCTGCTCCACCATTTCTGTGGGATAGCCAATGCCCCATGTATTTTGCTTTCCCGCAAGGCGACCGTTAACAGTCATGTAAACTTTGCTGGGATCAGAATACCTTTTTTCAAATGCCACATGGTCCGTGCAGTCTATCTCATACAAGTCATGCCTGCCATCCTTATACTGCACTTTCAGCATATATTGAGCATTCGCTGTGCTGCCAATCATAAGCTGTAACACAAGCAGAAATAATATCTTCTTCATAATTTTGTTATTTTGAGTGAATCTTGAATGAATGGTTGCCTGCCTTGACGATGACTGTGCCAGCGGATGGAATATTGGTTATGAAGTCTCCTTTCGCAGGAGCTTTTCCTGAAGCAAACATTCTGCCGTCAAGACCATAGAGCGTGATTGGCGTGTCGGCATCAAGACCGCTTATTACAAGTTGTTCGCCCTCGACACGGAAGACCACACGGCGCTCGTCGGTCTTTACATCATCTATGCCTGTGGGATCATCGTAGTGCACGAATTGAATCTGCAACGGTTTGTCCAACTCAAAGGTGTAGTTCCCTTTCGTCGTTGTCAACAGCAGGCTCTTGCCTGAAAAGGTAACAACGGGTTGAGTGTTGAACAAATAATAGAAATATTCAATAGGACCGTTTGGAAAGAAGATACCTTCTTGCTTGCTTTTCAATATAGCAATCGCATTATAGTCGGTGGTCAAGTCGTAGTTTTCAGGAGGCAGACTCCCTGCGTCATGATCTTCTACGATTTCCATGTCCTGCCATACAGGTGCCGTCCTATAGGCCTCAGCCGCCCCTGCAGGAACATGCACCTTGACCTTATTAAACATAGATGTGGCATTGCTATGGAACGTCGATGCCGTAATGGGCAATGGACTCTGAGTATAGACGTATAGGTCCTTAAGATTCTCTGTTGCGGCAAAGGCTGCTTCCTCTATACTCTTCACAGAAGGTGGCAACGTAAGTTCTTTCAGATTATTGCCAAAGGAATTAGCACGGATAGATGTAACCGACGACGGCACACCTACCGTTGCACGTACTTTGTCTTCTTTGAACCCTGGACGGAAGTTGGGACAATGAATAAGTGTACGACGAGAGCGGTCGTAGAGAATGCCCTGATAAGCACTGTACTTAGGATTATCCTCATCAACGATGTACTCTGAAATGTAATCACCGCTCAATGCCTCACTGCCAACTTTGGTTAGTCCTTTCGGAATGGTGATTGTAGATGTCTTATGCTGATAGAAAGCCTTGTTGCCAATTTCATTGACAGTGGATGCTATACGCAGTTTTTTCAGCGGCACTCGCTCAAAGGCGTTGGCTCCTATTTTCTCAACTCCCTCCTCCATAGTAACAGAGTTAAGGAACTGATATCCACAGAAGGCTGCTGGACGAACCTCCTTGATACTGGCTGGTATGACGATGTCTGTGACTTCCTGCCCATCGATACATAGACGTCCTGTATATGTATTGTCACTGCTCCAAATAGGGTTGGACAGGTATTGGTCAAAACCATTCTCCAACGTCTTTGGTTCAAAATCAATATTGAGCCATGCCTCAATGTTCGGTATGCTTACTTTCTTCAAGTTTCGGCTATAAAAGAAAGCATTGGCTCCTATCTTTCTTAGGTTACCCGGCAGGTTTACCTCTGTGAGATAAGGACTTGGGAATGCCATGGTACCTATCTCTGTGACACTCTCAGGCAATGTAACAGTTGTCACATACTCCTTAATGTATTGCTCAAACCATACATCATATTTTGAGCGAGGCACGTTGAATGCGTATGATTTGACTTTCATGACAGGATAGGATTTTCCGTCTTTCTCCACTGTCGCAGGCGCCACTACATTACCATAACCACCTACAACAATGCCTTTGCCTGTGGGCGTTACGTTGATGAAAGCCTGTCCACTCTCTACGGCAACTAACGATGGCTGAATGCCAATATAAGCCTGTTGATTGATACTGAAGTCAGATGTCATAGGATTTACTTTGCTTAGTTTGTAGTAGCCATTGCCTTCGCCACTCCAACCAAAATTAAAATGGAAATAATCGTCTGCCGCATAGCCATCGCAGATGAAGACATGACCTTCGTTGTCATATTCTTTCTGGGGATAGCCTTCCATCAATATGGGGCGGCCGGCATCAAGCTCAGCACGCAACAGATCTTCGTTGCCTTCACATGCCATATACTGCATGTCAGGGCTATACCCGAAATAACGCACCAGCGACGATGCCGCTGCAGAAATGTCCGCACCCGTGCCACGACCGTTGGGCAGCTTCGTAGGTGAACAGGAGGCATGGCAGTCGAAGATGAGTTTTGCAACGTTGTCTTTCTCCGCATCAGTTGCAGGATACTTCTCGCCCATTGCATTCCATTGATATACAGATTCGCTGAAATTGACCTTGTAAGGGCGCGAATACTGCTTAATGACATTCTCCAGTTCCTTGTTTATACCGGTCGCATATTCTATTTCCAATTGCTTAAGGTTTATTTCAGCAGGAACGTCGATGATGTTGTGCAGATGGAAGCCACGCCCACGGGAAGGAAATTTCCAGAAAGCCATTATCTGGGCCATTGCCGTAGGTACACAGCCAGCGGCGACACCGGTGAAAGAATCGTAATAGGAATCGACATATTTTGCATATTCTCCTACCTGATTCCACTGAACCTTGACTAAAGGTTGCACCACAACGTTGGGAACTGTTTCTACTCTGTGTCGTTCGGCACGCTTTCCAGGCTGTTGAGGCAAAACTAAAAGCACCTGTTGCTGGCCTTCCTTTACCAGCTGTGCCGTGCGTTGGTCTGCCATTCTTATGACGTTGGAGTCAGATAAGCCGTCAAATGTGATAGTACGCCAGTCGGAACGTGCGTACGCCTCAATTAAACCTTTAAGTTGTATTGGCGCCTTGTCATAATCGAAAGTGCCGCTGTCGCTCCAGCCAAGCACAGGATGATCTGTCTTGTCGTCAGTGGAGACAATCACAAAGCCGCTGTCCTCACCGCGGTTAATCACATAGAGAGCGTCTTTGCCGTCGTCTTTCGTTGCGGTGAATGCCACTCTCATATCTTCTTTCTGTACGTTGCGGCGCAGATTAGTCTTTGCAGCAGAGGTCTCCGTAGGCATAGGCTGTTGGACAAAAAAGCGCTCTGCTATCTGGAGTGCCTCGTCTCGGCTTACGCCCTGCGCCCATACTGCTGCCGGCAGTAGCACGGCAATCAGCATTTTCAGTAATAGTTTGATATTGCTCATAGAGTTTATTGATTTTAATTGGACCTTAATAGCTAAAGAAGTTACTACCAGTTTATGACTCTCAAGAGTTTTTATTCATGATTTTGTATGGTTTAGGCTTTGAAATAATATTTATATTAGCACTTATCATCAGAGTGAAAGTTCCGTAGTATTGTCGAGGTGTTGTTGATTTCCGTTGTGAGTGATTTTGCCGTTATGTGGGTGATAGCTTGTATATTTTTTGGGGTTCAGTAGTTTATGATGGCAAAGATAATGTTTTTTTCTGTATGTGCAATTTTTTTGGCTATTTTTATGCGCAAGGGGGACATGTCAATTATGTCCCCGACTCAGCCTGCTTACGCCCGAAATCGGAATCAATATGTATGAAGGCTGTGACAATATATGTTATTACGCACAGGCAGCATACTGTTATGAAAAACATCTTGTAACCAATAGTTTCCTGCAAGGCACCGGCAAAGAGTCCGGGAATCATCATCGAAAGTGCCATGAATCCTGTGCAAAGAGCATAATGCGAAGTTTTGTATTCGCCTTGACAATAATATATAAGGTACAGCATATAGGCAGTGAATCCGAATCCGTAGCCAAACTGTTCGGTGAATACGCAGGCATTTATTACAAGAAAATTAGAAGGAAGACTGTATGCCAGATAAACATACACAAAATCGGGTAGCGTTATTGCCATAACCATTGGCCACAACCAACGTTTCAAGCCGTGGCGACTTACTGCCATACCTCCAAGAATGCCACCAAACATCAATCCTATGACACCCACTGTTCCGTTGACAAGTCCGTATTCCTGAGGTGACAGGCCAAGTCCGCCGTTACTTGCAGAGTCAATCAAAAACAATGCGCTAACTTTTGAAAGAAGTCCCTCTGGCATTCTGTAAAGTAGCATGAAGAGTATTGCAACGATGAGCTGCTCTTTGAATATGAAAGTTTTTATTGTATAGAATAATTCACGCAGAATAACAATAAAACTCATATCATGCTTTTCCGCATCTGACTTCGGGCGCGGCAGAACACTACAATGCCAAAGCCAAAGAGCTATAAACAAACCTGCGACTCCGTAGAACATGAGGCTCCATGAGAAAGCTATGGAATTACGATATATAACCTGCAGGTTGCCTGCTATCATAACAAGCACTCCCTGTCCGAAGATTGTTGCAAGCCGGTAGAATGTGGAGCGTATTCCAACAAACCATGCTTGGTCGTGCTCGCTGAGTCCAAACATATAAAATCCGTCGGCGGCAATATCATGAGTGGCACTGGCAAATGCCATTACCCAGAAGAAAAACAATGTGCCCTGAAGCCAGAAGGAAGTAGGAATAGTGAAAGCCACACCTCCGAATGCCGCACCGACAAGAAGTTCCATTGCCACTATCCACCAGCGTTTGGTACGCAGTATGTCAATAAACGGACTCCACAGAGGTTTTATAACCCAAGGTAGATACATCCACGAAGTATAGAGTGTTATCTCGGTATTCGACAGTCCCATCTGTTTGTATAGTACAAGCGATATAGTCATCACGGCAACATAGGGCAGCCCTTCTGCAAAATACAACGAAGGAACCCACGCCCAAGGGTTGGATAATATTTTCTTTACCATATTTTCTTTATTTCCACATTCTTATAATAGTGCATAAGTATCTCTTTGTAATCATAGCCCTCGGCTCCCATAACGGCAGCTCCTATCTGGCATAGTCCGACTCCATGTCCCCAGCCTCTGCCGGTAAGAACGAACTTATCGCCCTTGCGGCTTATGTCGAACCACGAAGAATAGAGATGGGTCTTGCTTAATACCTTTCTTATTTCGAGTTCCTTACCTATAACGACCGAACCGTTCTCACCTGTTATGCGCAGCAGGCTTATTCTTCCGCTTAGTCCGCGCTCCAAGGGTTCTAATAGAATGATTTTTCCTAATTCTAATCCTAATCTCTCCTCTACAATAGCAGACAATTCCTCAACACTATATTCCACTTCCCAATTATAGAAATTGCGTGTATGGCGGTCATAGTCTTTAAGGACCTGACTCAGTATGCCTTTATTCTTAGTATTGCAGAATATACTGCCGTCGGGGCGTGTATCAGGAACAGACTGCAGGTAGGGCACATCAAGATTATCCCAGCAGTACTTGTACTCTTCTGTTCTTCCCCCGCAGCATTTTGAAAACCGTGCATCGCACACCTCCCCTTCATACATCAACACCTCCCCTTTGGTCTCTTCTATTGCCTGAACAACAACAGGATTCATATTAGAGGCAATGCCTTGATATCGCTGACAATGGTCGTCGGCACAGACATCAAACGATGTATGGGCATGAGAGTCATACCAGCGGATATGATTATCTTCAGGCGTTTTCTCTGCCTTATTATCTTGCTTCATGATGATCTGGCGGATAAGCCAGCTCCGTGATATTACAGCATGAGCCTTAAGCAGTTGCAGGCTGCTTGTAGCCGACATCTCAGAAGATATTACACTGCGTAGATATTGCTCTACGGACAGTCGGTTTATATTCCATACTTTTCCGTCTTCAAGATTCAACTTATTGACAAGTGTGCCTTCGTATGTAAAATCGCACAGCTGATCCCAATGGAATCCTATGCCGATACGAACGTCTTTCAAAGTGAATGTGCCATCGGCATTATGTATAGGCTCTGTTGTCGCAGGGCATATTCCCACATCAACAAGAGGCTCACGGTTCCAGCATTGACTATAGATGTCGCTCAACAAGTCGGAGTTCATTTTGAAGAAATCCTCCTCACGGGCTAAAGGTACTACTCCGGCAAACTCCAATGAAGCAGGAGAAATGAGTACTTTTTCCGCACCGTCGGCATCATACTGCCAAGGTCTGTGCTGCAAACGGTTTACAACCCACCAGTAAAGTCCTTCAGATGTATTCCAACACAGGACATTAGTAAAGTCGCTTCTGTTGAAGTCGATCTTCACATCGTCAGCTTCACAATGCTGAACTCTAAGAAGCTCTTTCACAGTCGGACTCCATTCTGTAAGAGGAACAAAGTGTTGTGGGACTGCTTGGAAATGAAAGTGGTCGGGAGCAGAAGCACCTGAGTTTGCACCATTGAAGAAAACCAGATAACCCTCAAGCGAACGAGCTGTAGAAGCCATGTCTGAAAGTCGTTCGGCAGTCATTTCCTGTCTGCAATGTCCATCGTTTATAATCGTGAAATGGTTGGGAACAATAGGAAAAGGGTTTACAGAAATCAGATAAGAAAACCTGCTTCCTTCCGGCTTGAATACTATATCATTTTGCTCTGCTGGCCGGTTGTCTCTGCATAAGAAACAAGGACGGTCAACCTGTCCGTTTGCAACCTTAGCCGCAGCCGACTTTATACGTGCTGGATTATACATGAGAGTATAGTCTCTGCCGTCAACATTGACTATCCTGCTCTTGGCATTGTCCAAGTCGGCATATCTTCTGGCACAATCATGCCATACGGAAAGTTGATTGTCGAAAAAAGTTTGTAGTTCCTGAATAGTCATGAAGTGTCAGATATTCACTTTTAAAGCATTGGTTTTTATGCGTGCAAGAAGCTCTATTGTACGCAGTCTATCTTTATATAAATTGTTATGGTTTACTTTCTCAACAGACAGTGCAGCGTCAGAATTTCCTTCCCAACGACGGCAGAGATAAAGTTCGTCAAAAATCCTGCCAATCCTATAACGGCGCAAGAAAGCCAACCCCATGGCATAGTCTTCACCATAACTTGTATTGGGGAATTGTATTTCACGCAATAGAGATGTGAGAAAAGCACGCGGCGCACCAAGTCCGTTTATACGCATAGCATTGTTAGGTCCGTTGCTGTCTGTCCATTCTGCATGGTCTATCAATCCAGGAGGAAGTGTCTCCAAGTTGAAGTTGCACATACGATAAGAACCTATAATCATTGCTGCCTGCAGGGAATAGAAAGCGTCAACAATGGTCTGAAGAGTTTTTGGGGAAGAGTAAAGGTCGTCACTATCAAGTTGAACGGCAAATCGTCCGCAACTATGTGAATTAACAGCTTCGTTCCAACAACCTCCAATCCCAAGGTCATTTCTTTGTGGAACTATCACAACAATATTGTCGTTGTTATTCTTCAATTCACCAAGAATGTCACCAGTTCCATCGTCAGAATGATTGTCGACAACTATTACATTGAATGGAAAAGAACACTCTTGGGCAAGAGCACTTTCCACAGCATCTCGTATAGTGCCGACCCTATTGCGAACGGGTATAATTACCGACGCTTCAACGGGATACTCGCCATCGGAAAAATTCGGGCTTGCATAACTTGATGTATCAACAAGAGCGTTCAATTCCCTAAGATGATATGTAACAGCCTGTTCCATTTCTATCTGAACCTGCCGATTTTTTGGGTCAACATAATCAAACTGTTTCTCTCCACTACGACGTAAATCGTGTTCATGTTCCGTATATAGAAACTCATCAATATGAAATATCAAACCCTTCCTACTCAAAAACAATCTAAGCGCATAGAGAGTTGCGTAAGAATACTGACCAGCTTCGGAAGTTGCAGAAAACTCAGCAACGAGTGCTGTGTCAAAAAGAAGGACACTGCCAAAGTCGAAGTCATCGCGCACACTTCCCAGTTGATAGTCTATAACAGGATGCTTTTTCAGATTATCACCTTCTTGTTTGTAATAATCACTATATACCATTGCCGCACCTGTATCTTGAGCAACTTCCATTAGTCTGCGTATGCCGTTCTGACCATAAATTATGCCTTCTTTCAACTCAAGAATAACCCATTTACTTTGAACTTTTCCTTTGGAAACAGCATCGATAAGTGAGGAAGCGGACGAGAATTTCTGTATTTCTTCCATTGTCATTATTTACTTTGTTTGGCAAAGTTAACACAAAATCATTGAATAATGGGTATCTTATTCCAAGATTTTTTGTAACTTTGCAATCTAATTTGTGTTAATTGTGGACAATACAACAGACAAGAAACCACTGCTGGGAATGACTCAAGATGAATTGAAATCTTTAGTCAAATCATTGGGCATGCCTGTCTTTACAGGCGGACAGATAGCTCAGTGGATATACCAAAAGCATGTGCAGGACATAGATGAGATGACAAACATCTCGAAAAAGAACCGTGAGATTCTTGCTGAAGAATATTGTGTTGGCACATTAACGCATACTGATGCTCAATATTCAAAGGACGGCACAATAAAGTATTTGTTCCCTACAGAAACAGGTAAGCAGATAGAGACAGTTTTCATTCCCGAGCAAGACCGTGCTACGCTGTGTGTGTCATGCCAAATAGGATGTAAGATGAATTGTTTATTCTGCCAAACAGGAAAACAGGGATTTGAAGGACATCTTACAGTAAGAGATATTCTAAACCAAGTATATGCTCTGCCCGAAATAGACAGACTTACAAATATAGTATTCATGGGGCAGGGAGAACCTATGGATAATCTTGACAATGTATTGAGAGCTACAGAACTCCTTAAAGCCGGTTATGGATTGGCATGGAGTCCGAAACGCATAACAGTAAGCAGCGTAGGCGTAAAGGGAAAGCTTGAACGATTCCTTGATGAAAGCGACTGCCACGTGGCAATAAGTCTGCACTCGCCAATACACGAGCAAAGAGCACAACTGATGCCGGCTGAAAAAAGCATGTCTATTGTTGAGATTGTAGAACTTATGAAGAGTTACGATTTCTCACATCAGCGAAGACTTACTTTCGAGTACATAATGTTTGGCGGACTAAACGATACGACTACTCATGCCCGAGAGCTGGTGAAGCTGCTTAGAGGACTTCATTGTAGAATAAATCTGATAAGATTCCATCAGATACCTGATGTTGACCTGCCCGCAGCTGACGAGAAAAGAATGGAGGCTTTCCGTGATTATCTCAACAACCACGGCATAACAACAACTATCAGAGCATCAAGAGGACAAGATATCTATGCCGCATGCGGTCTCCTTACAACAGCGGCAAAGGAAAAACTACAATTCAGAAACCAAAATGGACAAAAATAAAATTCGTGTTGCAATAACGCAGGGCGAAACCAATGGTGTTGGTTTCGAGCTAATCTTCAAAGCTTTTTCCGAGCCTGAAATGCTTGAGTTATGCACTCCTATAATCTATGGATTGCCCAAGGTAGCTATATACAATAACAATCTTCAAGCAAATCAACTTCAATTCAACATTATAAAGCATGCTGATGAGGCTCAAGCAGGAAAAATAAATCTCGTTTCATGTTCCGATGAGAACAGGATAGTGGAGTTTGGCAATGTAACAAAAGAATCAATTGCCGATGGTATAAAGGCCCTTGACAAAGCTCTTGCTGATGGCAGACATGGAAAGTTTGATGTTCTTGTGTGCAGTCCAATAAGTGAGCCTAATAATACCGACACTGTTGCAGATTTCAACGGACAAAAAAATCACATTGAAACATCATTCAGCAACTATAAGGCTTTAGAAATTTTCTTGAACGACAAACTGCGTATTGTCTCTACCAACATCGATGACGACAGAAACGTTTCTGATGAGAACACGTTGACTAATGTGGTGGCTAAAATAAAAGCACTACATCATTCACTTAAGCGCGATTTCCTGTTCAGCAATCCACGCATTGCTATAATTGTTCAAGAAACAAAACTTGATGCCAAGGTATCAGAAGCCTTAAAGAAAACCATCACAGCAATTACAGACGAAGGAATACAAGTATTTGGTCCTTACAATGTTGATGAATTTGCAGAGAATAGAAGTTATGAAGCTTTCGATGGAATACTATCTATGCATGGCATGCAGGAAATTTCAGTATTAACTGATATCACTGATGATGCAGGTATGACAATACTGACAGAAATCCCTAAGGTATGTATAATCCCAAGTATAGATTCACAGGCAAATATTCATGCTGACGGCACTACAGAAGAAGCATTAGTGCGTAATGCTATTTATAAAGGAATTGACATATACAGGGCAAGACTCCAATATGACAAGGCTTATCTTGACCCTCTGCCAAAATTATACCGAGAACGTCCAGACAATGGAGAAAAACTAAGATTTTCCATACCAAAGAAGAAGGAGGAATAGATGGATACTTCAAAACTACAGGACATAAAGCGCAGATATAACATTGTAGGAAACTGCAGCGAACTGAACAGAGCACTCGATGTAGCAATGCAAGTTGCTCCAACTGACTTGTCTGTTCTTATTGTGGGAGAAAGCGGAGTAGGAAAAGAAATATTTCCAAGGATTATCCACGACAATTCGCCACGCAGAAGAGAGAGATACTTTGCTATAAACTGTGGAAGCATACCTGAAGGCACTATTGACAGCGAACTCTTCGGTCATGAGGTCGGGTCGTTTACAGGAGCCATAGGTGAAAGCGAAGGATATTTCGGAGTTGCTAACAAAGGCACTATTTTCCTCGATGAAGTAGGAGAATTACCTATAGCAACGCAGGCACGATTATTAAGAGTACTAGAAACAGGAGAATACATACGCGTTGGCGGGCAGAAAATAATGAAAACCGACGTGAGAATCGTAGCAGCAACAAATGTTAATCTGCAAAGAGCTATAAGTGAAGGACGATTCAGAGAAGACCTCTATTATAGACTCAACACAATACCAATTCAAGTTCCTCCACTCCGACAGAGAGGAGACGATATTGCACTGCTGTTCCGACTGTTCGCATTACAGATGGCAGAAAAATACAAAATGCCGAAAGTGCAGTTGACCGACGAAGCCAAGCGAATACTCACAAGCTACAAATGGCCTGGAAATGTCAGACAGCTGAAGAATATAACAGAACAGATCTCTGTGCTGTCACCAATGAGGGAAATTAGTGCTGACATAATAAAACAATTCATTCCTGATGACAGGGAAAGTACTCAGTTGGCTAAAATTTCAAACTCCAACTCCGAACACTCTTATGAGAAGGAGCGTGAAGTGCTTTATCAGATTCTAATTGACATGAAAGCCAATGTAGATTCACTAAAAGCAGAGATGAAAACCCTTCGCACGCAACTTGATGAGCAAAGAGCACTAAGTGGAGCTGTGGGATTCAATACTCCAACCGACGAGAATGCCTACAAACTCCAGACAGCAAACGAAGAGGCAGCAAACGGCAAAACCGACTTTGATGAGGCTGAAGAGGTTAAAGAACAACCTTTGATACTCAACCTCAAAGAGATGAGCAGACTGGCACTTTTGAAGGTGTTGGAAAAAAATGGAGGAAATAGAAAAAAAGCTGCAGAAGAGTTGGGAATATCAGACAGAACCCTCTACCGCAGACTAAAAGAATTTAATATTGAGTAAAAGAAAAATAAACTATACACATGCGCAACGTCAACAATATAAAGAATATTCTACTCACAGCCATTATTGTAATGGCATTGACAGCATGTGCCTTCTCCGGATACAAATTCAATGGAGCCAGTGTGGATTATTCCAAAATTCAAACTATACAGATAGTTGATTTCCCAAACCGCTCATCTTATGTGTGGGGACCAATGGCTGCTCTCTTCAACAACCAACTGCAAGACCATTTTGCATCACACACCAAACTCAATCAAGTAAAGCGTAACGGAGACTTAAAGATAGAAGGAGAAATAACACAATACAGCCAGCGCAACAAGTCTGTATCGTCAGAAGGATATTCTGCACAGACAGAACTAACAATGACCGTAAACGTCAGATTCACCAACACCAAGAATCATTCAGAGAATTTTGAAAGACAGTTTACTGCAACCTCAACCTACGAGACAACAAGAAGCCTTGCCTCCGTGCAGGAAGAACTCGTTAGTCAGATGATAGAAGAACTCTGCGACCAAATATTCAATGCAACATTGGCAAACTGGTAAATATGGAACTCAACAGATACATACAGCATCCGGAACTACTAAATCGTGAGACGTTATATGACCTTAGAAGTCATGTGGCGCTTTACCCATGCCATCAGGCGGCACGATTACTCATGCTCTATAATTTGTATCTAATGCACGATCCTACATTTGATGAGGAATTGCGACAGGCTGCGTTCTACATAACAGATCGCACAGTGCTTTTCAATATTGTTGAGGCAAAACACTACAAACTGTCTAAGAAAACAAGCAGCACTACACATATTGAAAATACATCTGCCGACCGTACTGACTCGCTTATCAATGAATTCCTTGAGACACTTCCTGAAGAGCAGCAGCCGGCAAAGCAAAAACGCAAGCCTACTATTGCTGATGCAACCATTGACTATATTTCATATATGCTTGCCACGCAGGACGAAGAGGCTATGCAACAAGAATCCAACGAGTCTGATACACCTACAACAAACATCATTGATAATTTCTTGGGCAAAGGAGGAGGAAAGATTACACTATCTCAGACAGAACTGGAAATACCTGATGCACCACATAACGACGTAACACTCGAAAACGACAAAGATGAACTTGGAGAAGGCTATTACACAGAGACTTTGGCTAAGATTCATATAAAACAAGGTAAATATTCAAGAGCTTTGGAAATTATTAAGCAATTAAATTTGAATAATTCAAAAAAAAATGCTTACTTTGCAGACCAAATGCGTTTCTTAGAGAAAATCATCGCTGCAAAAGCGCATAATAATAAGGTATATAAATAAAAATAAAATAAACAATGTACACACTTTTAGTAATCATCATCGTGATTCTTGCCTTTCTTATGATAGGCATAGTATTGATTCAAGAAAGCAAAGGCGGTGGTCTTGCATCTAACCTGTCTGGTGGTAATCAGGTTCTTGGAGTTCGCAAAACAACTGACGTAGTCGAGAAAGCAACTTGGTTCCTTGCAGCTGCAATGGTAGTAGTAAGCATTGCCTGCGCATACTTTGTACCAACAGCTTCTACAGAGCAGAGTGTATTTGATGGAGCAACTCCACAGACAGAAAAAGCTAATCCTATGACAACTCCTGGATTCGGCGCACCTGCAGCACCTGCAAAGGAAGCTACAGCACCTGCAACAGACGCTAAAGCTCAAACAGCGCCTGCAACAAAAGCAGAATAAAAGCAAAAAAGTATATGAATTATTTGGTAATTACAAATAATTCATGTACCTTTGCACTCGATTTCAAAAATCACCTACCAAGGTAGCCTAAATGGTGCCCATAGTTCAGTTGGTTAGAGCGTCAGATTGTGGTTCTGAATGTCGTGGGTTCGAGCCCCACTGGGCACCCAACAGTAAATAAGCGGAAACTCCAGTAAATAAAGGAGTTCCGCTTATCCTTTTATCCATATTCCAGTTCCACCCTTTTATAGAAGTGGCATATAAAATCCGCTGAGCCATAAAATCCGCTGAGCCTATCTTTGCAGCGTTACAAGTTCAGAGGGCGAAGTATAAGAAGCTCTCAAAAAAATGAGGGCTATTTTTATATAGTCGCATTTGATAAAGAAATTAGATATTGGTGTAGATACCCCCATCGCATTGCTTAATGGGGTGCAAAGTTCTCTGAACTTGTAACAATGGGAAAGGTCTGCACCTCTTATTTTTATAATTATATGTTACAAATCCGCTGAGCCGTAATTTATAATGTGTTGCACTTAATTACCAAATGTTGCGTCCATGAAAGAATAGAAAGCCGGGTCTTCACCTGTAAATGTTTTAACTATTCTACCGTCAGGACTTACGAGAATTTTTGTTGGGAAACCTTTTATTCCATAAGCTGCAATGACCTTATCGTTCTTACGATTGTTATAAACATTCAACCAAGGTAGTGAATGTTCTTTTATTGCGGTTCGCCATTTTGAGTCAGTATCATTGCAGGCAATACCAAGAATCTCGAACTTGCCTTTATACTTTTCATAGTACTCTTTCATCTTTGGGAAACTTTTTATGCACCATCTACACCACGAACCCCAGAAATTGAGAAGAACATAGCGTCCACGAAGATTTGACAATGTTAATGGTTTTCCATCAGGGTCGTTGAGCGTAAAGTCGGGAGCTTCAATCCCTGCAGCCTGCTTGATATCAACCGCCTTTCTACTTGCCAGTTCTTCTTTTAATATCTTAACAGGAGTCTCGGCGAGTGATTTCATTCTACCGTTTCTTACATTGTCAGAAAGTAGAGCCAAACCTTTCTCCATTATTTCAACGTCTTCAGACAAGTAAGCTATTACGCATGCCGATGCCTCGTTTGAAGAGTTGTTCTTTATAATCTCCAGAAGTTTTTCATCTTCTGCTTTCTTCAAAGCAGGGAATACTGCTTGATATACTCCACGCAGAGAATCACGATTTTGTCCTGTAGCCAATTTGCTGGTAATGTTATTCATAAAATCAACACCTGCTTTGCAAGCATCATCAACAGCGCTCTTAATACTGTTATAATCCTGATAGAAATTGCTTCCTGAAACATTCCAACTGTCAGGCAGAGTGCCTGATACTTCTGCTCTTTCACCTGCAACAGCAGGAATACGGAAATAATAATCTTCTAATCCCTTTAGGCTTCCTGGCGATGCGACGATAATAACACGTGCATCGGTAACAGGAATATCCAATTCAAATTTACCATTGCTGCCCGCATGAAGTGATATTGTATTGTTGTTTACTACTATCACAGTATCGCCAAGTGGTGGAATGTTGAAACTTAAATGAAACGACGAGTTATCAGCTGAGGAGGAAAAAGTTGATATAGCCACAGCTATAATTGATAAGATCTTTTTCATCTTCTTAATATTTATCTTTAGGTGTTGCACCCATTACTACTTCCAATGTGCCTCCTTTCTGGAAATCTACAAAAGGAATATAGGTTGAACTAAGTGTAGAACCATTAAATTTATAATTCTGTACGTATATATTACGTGCGTTATTATTCACTGCCTTTATTACAAACTCTCTACCTTCATAATACTTTTGGTTAAGGCGAATAGTTACTTTGTCAAATATTGTAGAGCCAAGTCCCAACACCGGATTTATGTCGTTAAGACCTTCTACGTCAAACAAGCCCATAGCTGATATAGCATACCAAGCCCCAAGTTGTCCTTGATCTTCATCTTGTCCATATCCATATCCATGAACTCCATCTGTGCCATAGAACTCATTCAGTATAGCACGAACCCATTTTTGAGTTTTAGATGGTTTGCCAGCATCATTGAACAACCATGATATATGCAGGCATGGTTGATTTCCCTGATTATATAATGTGCGCAAACCAGAGAAAGCATCAATCTCTGTGCCGCCACTGAAGTTCTTTTTCTGCGATATAATAAATATGCTGTCAAGACGGTTGGTAAACACCTCAGCTCCTACTTTGTCTATGAGTGACTTTGTGTCGTGAGGAACATAGAATGTATATTGCCAAGCATTGCCTTCTTGAAATCCTCTCCACACCTGTAGAGGGTCGAAGTTGTTTATAAACTTACCGTCGGAATCTTTCGGACGGATAAGGTTAAGTTCGCTGTCGTATATTCTCTGCCAACCTTTCGACAACCACATCAAGCGTTCGTAATCGTCGGTCTTGCCAAGTATTTTTGCAAATTGAGCCACAGCATAAGCACTATAAGAGTATTCCAATGTGTGAGATGCAGAAAAGACATAATCCTCCGGAGTCTTTTCCTTATGAGGAACATAGCCATAGGTAATGAATTGTTGAGTATCAGCCTTACCTGCACCTCGCGGGCGATTCTCGCTGCCAATCTCGTTCTTCATACAAGCTTCGTATGCCAAGTCAATATCAAAATCGCGGACACCAACCATGTAGGCGGCGACAATCATGTTAGTAAGCTGATTAGTGCCTACTCCCGATACAAAACGACTATTGGCAAGTCCGTCAGCCAACCAGCCGCAATCCTTATAAACCTGTAGGTGGCTGCTTATAAAATCGCTCATGTGTTCGGGATATGCCATAAGCCACAACTGGGTAAGATTCCACTGACCTCCCCACATTGCATCAGTGTTGTAAAGCTTGAACTTTGGTTTGCCATTCTCTTTAGGAATCTGTCCTATAGTTCCATCATGTTTAGGATAAGCACCATGCACATCGCTGCAAACACCTCTGCCAAGGAGAGCATGATAAAGTCCGGTATAGAACTTAACCTTGTCATCGCATCTGCCAGTCTCGACTGTTATACGATTGAGTCTTTCCTCCCATGCACTCTTTGACTTGGCGTGAGCCTCGTCGAAAGATAGTGTTGAAGCCTCGATTTCACGATTCAGGCGCGCATTTTCAATCGAGGTATATGATATTCCAACCTTTACTGTTACTTTCTCGCCTTTCTTAGTAGCAAAGCTCATATATGCTCCTGCTCCTTCTCCTTTAGCAGATGTTGCACCTTCTTGTATGTCAGTACCCTTGAATGTACCTGTCTTTGCTGGCACTTTATCAGCAACAGCAGAAAAATATATTGATAACAAAGCCCCGGGCTGATACACCTTTATATATTCAGGAAGAGTAACTACATATCCCTCAATGCTGCCATCAGGGTTTATCCTTACCTCAGCATCTTTCACAGGTCCACTCTCGCCTACACGGTTTCCTATATCGAAAATGATATTACTCTGTTTACTTGCAGGGAAGGTATAACGCTGAAAAGCCACGCGCTCAGTTGCTGTAACCTCGGCTTTCACTTTGTAGTCTTTAAGCTTTACCGAATAATATCCAGCTTCGGCGATTTCCTCCTTGTGAGAATACGACGAGCGATAACCATTGCGTATGCCCACTGCGGTAGTATCTCCGGGCACGGTAATAAGCCTGCCTACTGTTGGCATTAGCACGATGCCTCCTACCTGAAACTCATGCACACAAGGGAAACCCTCTATTGATGTGTCACGATAATCATAACCTGTTGCCTGCCAACCGTCTGCATTTCCATAATGACCATTTGTTGAAGGACCGGGTTTAGCCATTCCGAAAGGAAGAGCACCTGGTGCAAAATGGAAATAACGACAATGAGCAGTACCTATTAAAGGATTTACGTATTGACGCACTTGAGCCGTAATTGTGAAAGCGCCAAATAGCATTGTTGTCAAGAATAGTAATAGAGATATTCGTTTCATTATTATACTTGGTTTTGTTATTGTTCTTTTTGTATTTTGTGTTTAAGCATTATCTATAAACATCATAAGGAACTATTCATGATGATAAGGTTCACCTTTTATTATAGTGCAGGCTCTGTAAAGCTGCTCTGTAAAAATCAAGCGCACCATCTGGTGAGAGAAAGTTAATCGTGAAAGCGAAATCTTCTCATCGGCACGCTGATATAAGGATTGTGCGAATCCATAAGGACCACCAATGATAAATACTAATCTGCGAACTGTCTGTTGTTTCTGCTGCAACCATGCCGCCAGTTCTATGGAACGGAATTCCTTACCTCGTTCATCAAGCAATACAACAGTATCTGAAGGTTGAAGCAATTTCATTATGTTTGCTCCTTCCTTTTCTTTTTGCTGTTGTTCTGAAAGCGATTTCGTATTCTTCAATTCAGGAATAGTAGTTATTTCAAAAGGCATGTAATGACCTATGCGTTCAACATAGTCATTAATGCAGGCAATGAAATGCTTATTCACAGTTTTGCCTACTAATATCAACTCAACTTTCATCGTTCTTTATATTCGTCAGTTCGCTTAGGGTTCATTGGAAACCAACCTCTAAGCACCCTCTTTCTCTGTTCAAACAGTTCGCCAATGCTCCACAGGCATGAAGCACCTACAACACCTGTTATTGCTGATATGATAACATTCTCTATAAACATTGCTCCTGCACACATGCCAAGTCCTAAAACGAGAAAGCACCACCAAGGGCGAGTGCCGAAATAATATTCTGTTTTAATGACAATAGGATGGAAGATGCCTATAACGAGAAAAGTACTTACTGCGATTATAACACCCGTAAAATATAAATTCATAGATAATTCGTGTATATTTAGACTGCAAAAATACAAAAAAAAACAAAGAAACAGCCCTTTTCTCATTTCTTTTACCTAAATTTGCATACATATTATTTCATAAATTGACTAAATAAATTTATATGGACAAAGAATTAATTGCTCAGTGTGAGCTAAAAGCCAAGCAGTGGCTGTCACCAGCCTATGACGAGGAAACCCGCAAAGAGGTTCAGGCTATGCTCGACTCAGAGGACAAGACTCCCCTCATCGACAGTTTCTATAAAGACCTTGAATTCGGCACAGGTGGATTGCGCGGTATTATGGGAGCTGGTTCTAACCGTATGAACATATACACCGTGGGTATGGCGACACAAGGTTTTGCCAACTACATAAACAAAGCTTTCCCCGAGGGTGGCAAGAGTGTTGTTGTTGGTCACGACTGCCGTAACAACGGCAGAAAGTTTGCAGAATCTGTTGCTGACATTTTCTCTGCCAACGGCATAAAGGTTTATTTGTTCGAGGGGTTGCGCCCTACACCTGAGATTTCATTCGCAATACGTCATTTAGGGGCTGTTGCAGGTGTAAACGTTACTGCTTCTCATAATCCACGTGAGTACAACGGCTACAAGGCTTATTGGGCTGATGGTGCACAGGTGCTCGCTCCACACGATACAGGAATTATTGACGAGGTTAACAAAGTAACCGTTGAAGATGTCAAGTTTGATGGTAATAAAGACCTCATCAAGATTATCGGAGGTGAAGTTGACTTCGACTACATGACTGCTGTAAAGGAAACTATGATTGATCAGGAGGTTATTCTTCGTCAGAAGGACCTCAATATAGTATATTCCGCAATGCACGGAGCAGGTAGAGTTCTTGTACCAATGTGTTTGCGTTCATGGGGATTTCAGAACATCAATGTAGTACCAGAGCAGATGGTTATTGATGGTAACTTCCCTACAGTAGTATCTCCAAACCCAGAGAATGCAGAGGCTATGACATTGGGCATGAATCTTGGTACAAAGCTTAATGCCGACCTTGTTGTGGCTACCGACCCCGATGCTGACCGTCTGGCTATCGTTTGCCGTGATCCAAAGGGTGAGTGGGTAATCATAAATGGTAATCAAACCTGTATGATGTTTGTTTATTACATCATTAAGAACAAGAAGGCTCTTGGACAGCTTAAACCTACCGACTTCCTTGTAAAGACTATTGTTACAACAGAAGTTATATCGGAAATGGCTGAGAAGAACAATGTAGAACTTCGTGACTGCTATACTGGTTTTAAGTGGATTGCACGTGAAATTGCAATCTCTGAAGGCGAGAAGAAATATATTGGTGGTGGTGAGGAAAGCTTCGGATTCCTGCCTTACGACAAAGTTCGCGATAAAGATGCTCCTGCATCAATCTGCCTGATTTGTGAAATAGCAGCATGGGCAAAAGACCAAGGCAAGACTCTCTACGACCTTCTCATGGATATCTACACAGAATATGGCTTCTCTCAAGAGTTTACAATCAATGTAGTGCGTCCTGGTAAGACAGGTGCAGACGAAATTAAGCAGATGATGGAGAACTTCCGTAACACTCCTCCTACAGATCTTGGTGGAAGCAAAGTTTGCCTGTGGAAAGACTATCAGACTTTGGAACAGAAGACTGCTGACGGAACTGTAACGAAACTCGACATGCCCGATACAAGCAATGTACTCCAGTGGTTCTGCACTGACGGCACAAAGGTTAGTGTTCGTCCTTCAGGAACTGAGCCGAAGATTAAGTTCTATCTTGAAATAAAGAACTCTACAATGAAGGGTGCTGCCGATTATGAACGCTGCTTGGCAGAAGCTGCTGAAAAGATAGAGGCTATCAAAAAGAGCTTGAGTCTTTAATCTAATGACCGATTTGGGGTTAATACTTAATAAATTAGCGCTGATTTCGTAGCAAGAAATCAGCGCTAATGCTTTTTATTATTGATATTTATGTTATTTCTTTAATTGTACAAGCAGTCTCTGTGCAGAATCAGAAAGCAAAGTTACTGCACCTGCTAAAATAGCTGTATCTTTTATAACAAGGCGTCCTGCACCTGAAAGTAGCGGAAATCCATGCTCACCACTGCCAAGGTCGGGCACCCAGCATTCAGGTGTTGTTATTAAGAACGACAAAGTTCCGATAGTCATTATTATGCACAACAGTTCACCTACAATACCTATTTTTGGACTGAACAAACCAAGAAATACCAATACACCAATACTCATTATGAGTATTCCCAAGCCATACGAGAATATGTATGTTCTATTGCTTTCATGCCAATCGCGGTTTTTTTGCACGAACTCACCTTCCTTGTTCTTATAATCTTTATATTCAGGAGCTTCCTTTGCATAGAAGAAACTCATAAACGGACTGTTAGCCACAAAAGGCACGATGCCGTCAGCTTCATAATACATGTATTTCAATCCGCCAATCCATACAAATATTATAAAGATAGCAATTCTGATAAGCTTCAGTCCCAAATTCTTTGTATTTGCCAAAATAGTCAGCAAAGAGATGATTTTTTCTTTCATATAGTTGTTTTTTTTGTTATTTACCAATCTTTTCCAAGGTCTGTCATGTTAATAAAAAAGTATAATATTTATAACAATAATGCCCAAATAGGATTATTGATAGTGCAAAGATAATAAACATATGCTCATTTTTGATACAACTTTATCTGCTTTTCATTATAATTAAGACAATTTCGTAAAAAGAAAGTATAACCCCAGATACGTCATTATACCAATTTCGGTTCAACATATTGCTTGATTTTTTCAGCGGTTTGATTACATTATAATTACTTCCAAACTGCTGTCATAGTTGTGGCAGTACTACTACCATAGTTGTGACAGTGTTACTACCATAGTTGTGACAGTGTTGCTACCATAGGCGTGGTACAATCACGTTTTCACAATTTTAGGAGGAATGTTCTACGTCTTGTCCGCCACTTTTATCTTGAAGTAATCACTACATCAATGTAACAGGGAAACCCAATCTGCAAGATAATAGAACACAATCAGTTCGGAATCTAATGACTGTATTCGGGATAAACAAATTCTGAATGTCAAAATAACATAAAGTTATTGCACATATTCTGCTTTTCTGTGAATTATATGTTACCTTTGTGCCACTTAATAAAAAACATGTATAAATAATGAAGAAAACATTGTTAATGCTGTGTTTGTCATTCATAGCTGTGTTCAATGCTATGGGGCAGACAACAGAGGCAGACAGACTTATCGGTACATATATGACCGAGGGTGGTAAAGGTAAAGTTGTTATTGAGAAATCAGGCAGTATCTACAACGGGAAACTTGTGTGGAGTGTTACCGAAGGTGCATTGGACAAGAATAATCCTGTAAAGTCAGAGCAGACAAAGAAACTTGTAGGCAAAACTATTCTTACTGGTTTCAAGTATGCAGGTAAAGGTGTTTGGGATGGCGGGAAGATATACGACCCAGAGAACGGCAAAACCTATAGCTGCAAGATTACGCTTAAGAAAGATGGTAATATCACTGTTCGAGGTTTTATCGGAGTATCGCTCTTAGGCCGCAATACTAATTGGCAGCGTGTGAAATAACATATTATTAGCATTTGATTCCGAAGGTAGTGTCCTCTCCAGTGATAGGGGGGACGGTAGTGTAAGTTGAACTGTGTCAAGACAATTTCCCTTATTACATTCTCATTCCGAACATAAAAAATAAATCCATTAGCTTTGCAAGACTTTATTGCTTGACAATGCTAATGGACTTATTTTTTATTATGTCGTGTTGCTTAATCTTCTGTTTCTTCAATTTCAGAATCTTTCTTCTTGCGTGTGCTTACAGTGCGCTTGCGTTTTGGTTTCTCATCAGAAACTGCTATCTTTACTCCTGCCAGTTCGGGGTCAATGAGAATGCGTCCACAGTATTCGCATACAATAATCTTCTTGTGCATCTTCACGTCTAGCTGGCGCTGCGCAGGAATCTTAGCAAAGCAACCGCCGCAGGAGTCGCGTTGTACGTACACAATGCCGAGTCCGTTGCGTGCTCCTTTACGGATTCTCTTGAATGAAGAGAGTAGGCGTGATTCTATCTTTGACTCAATTTCGTGGGCCTTGTCTTTCAGAGACTCTTCAGATTCACGTGTCTCCTGCATTATTTCATCGAGTTCAGCACGCTTCTGGATAAGGTCTTGGGTGCGCTCTTCAATCTGCTCGGCTGTGTTCTTTGCCTCTGCTTTCTTCTCAGCGATCTTTATTTGTGCTTCCTTGATTTTCTTGTTGCATAGCTCTATTTCGAGAGACTGGAACTCAATCTCCTTTGTCAGAGTGTCGTACTCACGGTTATTGCGAACCTCATCGAGTTGTTTCTTGTATTTGTCAATGCTGTTCTTGGCATTCTCAAGCTCTCCTTTCTTCAGGTTTACTGCATATTCGTAGTCCTTAATTTCACCTTCAATCTTCTCTCTGCGTGTGTTGAGTCCTTCTATTTCGTCCTCAAGGTCTTTCACCTCAAGTGGGAGCTCGCCACGAAGTGCACGTTTTTCATCGATTCCCGACAATGCTGTCTGTAATTGGAAAAGAGCTTTCAACTTCTCCTCTACGGTCATTTCTGCTTGTTTCTTTGCCATAATTCTTTATATTATTAATTTATTCTTCATTGTCTTTTTGTTTGTGTACTATGCGAAAACTATTGGGTTTGTGTTTGTTTCTGCTATGTGGCATTTCACTCCCATTGGTTCTAATATTGATTTGAATACTTCTGTGGTATATTGTTCACTTTGATAGTGACCTATTACCGCTATTTGCAGTTTCTGCTCATAGTCAAAGTATTCATGGTAGTGCATCTCTCCTGTGACGAAGGCATCGGCTCCGGCTTTCATGGCGTCGCCTATGAGGAATGAGCCTGCTCCTCCACAGATAGCAACTCTTTCTATTGGGCGCTTTAGGAGTTCGTTAACCTGCACCCATTTCACATTGAATGTGTTTTTTAGCATGTTAATGAAATCGGCAGAGCTTATGGCATTAGGCAGTCTGCCTATTACACCTGTACCTCCCTGCACACCGTCAATCATTTTCTCGTCGCCAATGAACTTCACTTCGCTTAGGTTCATCTTGTCTGCAATCTTATGATTTACGCCACCCTCGGCAGAGTCTATGTTGGTGTGCATTGCTATGATAACAATATCGTTCTTTATTGCCTTCACAACACAACGCTCCACATAGGTTTGTCCTGTGATGTGGGATAACTTATTAAAAATTAGGGGGTGATGTGCTACTACCACATTACATCCCTTTTCTATCGCCTCATCCAATATGGATTCGGTCACGTCAAGACACAATAATGCCCCTGAGACTTCCGCTTCTGTCAATCCAATTTGCAAGCCAGCATTATCGTAGCTTTCCTGCAACGGCAGAGGCGCGAATCGTTCAAGGGCATCGACCACTTCTTTAATTCTCACGACCTTAAAGTTTTTATCGAATAATTTTGCGATGCAAAGTTACTGCTTTTTATTGCATTGCGTGCCTGCGCAGGTGAATATTTAATTATTCTTAATATTTCCGTACTTGTCGTAGCTTAGTTTGCGTGCGCTTAAAAGCATTATCTGCATGCCTGCATAAATGGCGGCAACGACAATAACGCAGATATAGAGTGTGAGCATAAGCGACATATACCAGTTGAAACCTACTGTTAGTATCATGAAGTATCCCACAAAAAGTGCTCCGAATGAACTATTCATCAGTTTGAGTTTCATCCATGCAACTATTGCTTTTCTTACTTTCTTCTCGTAGTGTTCTACTGCTTTTGAAGCCTCTATGCCATTGCCGAGCTCATAGAAATATTCGGCAGTGTGGTGTTTTCTTACGTTGCTATATACCCATGCTCCACGGTGCAAGGCAGGAATTACTGCCAATAGAATTATTCCCGACATTCCGATTATTACCTGCCACACTTGAAGAGTGCTTGCCTGTAGAAGTACAGCAATGCCTATTCCTCCAACAGCTATCCATGCTGATATTATGCCGTAGAGTAAGGGGAGTAGAAGACTTTTTGTTATTTTAGTTTTCATTCTGATTCGTTTTTATGATATATTTCATTGTCACTTGCAATGATGACAATTCGTTTGTTGTCGGCTTTATTACGCAATGCGTTTATAATATTTCTGCTTGTCTCTTCCGTTTGGTGTGATGTAGGGTCAATGGCAAGTATTATATAGGCTTCTGAGTGTAGTGCATCTTCTACCATTTCCATTTGCTTTTGTGCTGTATCAGCCACGTTGTCAAATCCTTCGGGTACTGGAATATATGCCATCATCTTGCGCATGAATGATGCCGAATGCTCGTTGAAAGGCATGCCGTCAAAACATACGTATCCATCAACAATTGGCATGAAGCCGAGAATGGTGTGGATTATCTGCTCGCCTAACTTTCTGCCATACACACAGAAATCGCCGTTTTGTATCACTTGAGAATAGTCGGCAAGCGCCGTTTTGCCATCGGCATGCTTTGATGTAACGCTTTTAAGTTCAATCATGTATATTATTTTCTGCAAAAGTAACATAAAATTTCGATAAACCGAAAAAATAGAGTAATTTTGCATTAAATATAAAGGAAAATGAACGAACCACGCTATATACTGCCCGCAGAATGGGAACCTCAATACTGCATACAGCTTACTTGGCCGCATGCTGATACAGACTGGGCGCCTTGTCTTGATGAAATCGTGCACACCATGACACTCATGGCTGAAGCTATAACGCGTTATGAAAATTTGGTAATTGCCTCTCAATATCCTGCTGATACGAAAGCTGCATTAGAGAAGTTGCTCAATGTAGAGCAGATGAGTCGTGTTACGATTGTTGAATGTAATACTAACGATACATGGGCACGTGATCATGGTGCTTTGACACTTGCTTCGGGTAATGGTAAAAAATTGCTCGATTTCCGTTTCAACGGCTGGGGATGTAAGTTTGAGGCTGCATTTGATAACCTCATTACACGCCAACTTCATGCTGCAGATATTATAAAGGGTGAATTGGTTGATAATGATGATTTTGTGCTTGAGGGCGGAAGTATTGAGAGCGATGGTAAGGGAACTGTCTTTACTACTTCACAATGCCTTATGGCGCCAAACAGAAATCAGCCGCTTAGCCGGCAGGAGATAGAACATGAACTCAAAGAGCGCTTGTGTGCCGACCGTATAGTGTGGCTGAATCACGGCAATCTTATAGGCGATGATACCGATGGACATATTGATACCATAGTACGTATTTGTCCTGATGATACTCTGCTTTATGTAAAGAGCAATAATCCTTCTGATGAGCAACATGCCGACTTCGAGGCTTTTGAAAAAGAATTGCAAGAACTTGTCACAGCCGAGGGGAAACCTTACAAGTTGCTTTCTCTACCAATGCCTCGCCCTTGTTTCTATGATGGCGAACGCCTGCCGGCAACCTATGCTAACTATTTAATTATAAATGGAGCGGTTATAGTGCCTACATATAATCAGCCCGATTATGATAAGGAGGCTTGCCTTACGATAGCAAAGGCATTCCCTGAACGAGACATCATACCTATTGATTCGCAGGTAATAATACGTCAGCATGGAAGCATACACTGTCTGACAATGCAATATTAATACTTACAGACATGAAAGAATTAAAGATAGGAATATTACAGCAGCGTAATGTTGCTGACATAAAGACAAACATGTTTCGCTTGGCAGAGAACGTGCAAGATCTTGCACGCCGTGGAGCTGAACTCATAGTGTTGCAGGAACTGCACAACTCGCTTTATTTCTGTCAGACAGAAGATGTGGATAACTTCAATCTTGCAGAGCCTATTCCCGGTCCGTCAACTAATTTCTTCGGCAACTTGGCACGCCAGTTGGGAGTTGTTATTGTAGCATCTCTCTTTGAGCGCCGTGCTCCCGGACTATATCATAACACAGCCGTTGTTATGGAAAAGGATGGAAGAATTGCTGGTAAGTTCCGTAAGATGCACATTCCAGACGACCCTGCCTATTACGAGAAGTTCTACTTCACACCCGGCGATATGGGTTTTAAACCTATCGATACAAGTGTAGGCAGACTCGGAGTTCAGGTGTGCTGGGATCAGTGGTATCCTGAAGGTGCCCGGCTTATGGCACTCTCAGGTGCAGAGATTCTTATTTATCCAACAGCTATCGGCTATGCAGCAAGCGACAGTGCACAGGAGCAGCAACGCCAGCGTGAGGCTTGGACAACAGTTCAGCGTGGACATGCCGTAGCTAATGGACTACCTGTGGTGGCTGTGAATCGTGTAGGTTTTGAGCCAGACCCAAGCGGGCAAACTCCCGGAATACAGTTCTGGGGCAGCAGTTTTGTTGCTGGTCCACAAGGAGAATTATATTATAGAGCATCAGACAACGAAGAAGAGAGCGTAATAGTAACCATCGACCTTCATCACAGTGAGGATGTACGTCGCTGGTGGCCTTTCCTGCGCGACCGCAGAATTGATGAATATGACAAGATTCTGAATCGCTTTAACGATTGAGAATAATCTTTCTTCTTATACAAACTGCCGAAACTTACATGAGTACAGTCTCTTTCTGTGTGAGAGACTTATTGATTTTCCTGTAAGTTTCGGCAGTTCTTTTATTATAACCTACATTAATCGGCTCAGCGGATTTTTCAGGTTGGTAGGATAATTAATCAAGAATAGGAGAATTGGTGGTTTAGCTATTTAGTCGTTTAGTGATTTGGGTTTAAGCTTTTTCTTGTATTTCGACACTTATTTTTTGACTTTCCTGTTATGCCTGATAAAACTTGGATTTACTTTTCAGTTTTACTCTTCCAACCATTTAAAATTCCTTTTATAAGACTGGCGGCATTATTCACCTTATTACTTATGTTCTCTCTCACACCCGTGGTGAATCCTGCCAAGCAATCTACCTGTAACTGTCCTATTTCCTCCAGTTCTTCCTGAGTATATGCATCTTTCTGAATATAGCCTACAATTTTTTTATCTACCTTATAATATTTATCAGCAGTGCGCGACCATTCCTTAACTCCGTAGGTATTGCCTTGGGTGTTAATGTTGTAGGATAGTTGACGCAGGTCGTTTAGTGCAGACTGACTGGTAGAGCATGAACTTGTGGCAAGCACAAGAAACATTAGTATTACGTGAATCTTTTTCATAATAGTTATAAATTATCTTGATTTATGCTGGCAAAAGTAGTATATTGATAATGAAAATGCAAATTTTTAGATATAAAAGAATGAAAAAGTGAGCAATTATTGTAATTGTAATAATAAAACATTACCTTTGTACTAAATTAATTATAAAACTCTTAAATTAAAAACAAATGAAAACATTAAGTCAGTATCGTGCAGAAGCCCGTGCCACATTGAAAGGCAATTGGACAAGTTCTATGGTTTTTGCCCTTGTTTATCTCGTAATTGCAGTTATTGTTAATCTTGTCTTTACGCTTCCAGCAGGTGATAATACAGTACTTACGCAGGTACTTACCTTTGTATCATATCTTCTTTTGCTTCCTATTGCGTATGGCTTTGTAGTAGCATTCTTAGGACAGGCACGCAAGCGGGAAATACAGTTAGGCGATTTGTTTGCTCATTTCAATGGTCGTATATGGATTACAATGATTCTTAAGAATGTATATATTTTCCTTTGGACATTATTGCTCATTATTCCGGGTATTATAAAGGAATACTCTTACGCAATGACCGAATATGTGCTTGCAGACAATCCAGAACTTTCAGGTAATGCAGCTATAGAAAAGAGTATGGAAATGATGCAGGGAAATAAGTGGCGTTTGTTCCTGCTCGATCTTAGCTTCATTGGTTGGATGATACTTTCGATTCTTACTTTGGGTATAGCAATGTTTTGGGTACTTCCATATATGATTCAGACTCATGCTGCATTCTATGAAACTTTGAAAGCAGAAACTGCTGTTGAAGAAGTGGCAGAAATTGAACATGAAAAAGAAAGCGATAACAGCAATAATGAGTAAACTATTGTTGGCACTACCGTTTGTAGTGATGCTTTTCGCTGCTTGCACAGGAAACAAAAGAGAATTAACATCGGCAGAACCTGTTGTTGTGGAATATGCAGATTCTAACGAGTATGTTAACTTCAAGTTCATGGTTGACCTGCCTTCAGGTTCTGACGAAGTTTCTATGGCTGTTAGGGATTCTCTCATTGATGTTGTTAAGACTCAGATGAGTTTATTGAGCATGGATGAAGGTAATACCATGGTGTCTCCTTTCACTGGTGACAAGAGTGATGCTAAAGCTGTTGTGACCTACTATTGCCGAGAAACATGCAAATTGCTTACCGGCAGGGCAAAAGCAACAGCAGAGGATATGGGGGATAATACTATGCTGTGGGGTTACGACCTTTACATACGGAAGATAGAAAGCAATGAGAGATATGTTGTTTATTTATCTCAGGGTTACCTGTTCGAGGGTGGTGCTCATGGTACTTTTGTCGGTGCTGGTCCGCTTACTTTTAGTATGAAAGACGGACGGAAGATTACTAACTTTATTGATGAATCGGCATTGGATAAGATGCAGCCGTTGATTATCGAGGGACTTAGAAGTTATTTTGCAAGTAATGGTGAGAATATATCAGCAGAGGAAGTAAAGGAACATCTGATGATTGACGGAAATACGATACCTCTTCCAACCTATAAACCATATCCAAACACTAAGGGATTGACATTCATGTATCAAGACTACGAGATTGCGAGTCATGCAGTAGGTATGCCAATATTCACAATAGAATACGACAAGTTAACACCATTCCTTACTCAGGAAGCTAAGGAGTTGTTAGGATTGTAAGGATATAGATAAATGTGATACCCTGTAATAAAACTGACTGCCAATTACTGGTTGTCAGTTTTTTTTGTCTTAGCCTTCATGTTCACTATTGTCACTCCAGAGAAGATAAGGACAGAGCCGATGATTGTTGGCAATGTTATTGTGGCAACACCAATTATTACTGAGAATACGGTGGCAATGATAGGTTGCAGATAGTTGTACATGGCTATAGAGGTAGGCATTAGTACACGCTGTCCTATGGGTAGAAGCACATAGGCAATGAATGTTCCGAATACTACTACATAGCCTACTTCAAGTAGGACTTGGGAAGGTATTGTGTTCCAAGGAGTGCCGGCAATGCTTGGTCCTGATACGACAACCATTAATATGCCTGATATTGTAAACAGCCATTTCATTAGTGTGAACGGTGAATATTTCCTTGTCAGAAATGCGTACTTCACCATGTATATTGCTCCGAATACCTGTGACAAAATAAAGATGAGATTACCAAGGAGAGGATTAGTTACATTCATGCTGGTGTCGGTTTTTCCACCGAGAATGAACACCAGCATACCACTAAATCCAAGTACAACTCCAAGAATCTTAGCCCAATGGTGTTTCTGTCCCCATAGGAGCCATACGAGAATCAATGTAAAGAACGGACTTGTAGAGCACATAACTGTTGCATCTACAGGTGATGTCATGCTCATGCCGTAGATAACGCACATCTGGTTGGCGAAAGTTATGAGGAGTGACGCAAAAACAAGTGGAATGTAATCCTTCTTCTCAACCTTTTCTTTCGGTGCTATGCTTTCAGGAAAGAACAGGCTACCCAGCCAGAATAGTAGGGCGGCACCTATAATGCGTAAGCCAACGAGAGTCAGAGGTTGTATGTCGGGTGAGTTAAGTGCTTCTTTCCCTATTGGTGACATTAGTCCCCATGCCGTATTTGCTGCAAGCATGGCGGCATGACCGGTTATGATGGCTTTATTCTTCATTGTTGTGTGTGTTGTTTTATGACAGCAGAGGCGTTGAGACTGTGCTTGTTTAGAAATGCTCTCACCTCTTCTGTATATTCTTTATAGTGATCTTTATATGCCTCGGCATGTATTGAGCCTTTGGCAATCCATAGTTCTTTGGGTTGTGGTTTGGCTTTGTATAAGGAATATACCATGTTTGTTGGCACATAAGTGTCTTCATCGCCATGTATAAAGAGCATTGGTTTCCGGCATTTGCTGACTTGTGTCAGCGGGCTTGCTTCTTTGAAACTCCAGCCGTTTTGCAGTTTGTTTATAATGCTTGTTGCGTGCAGAATGGGGAATGCTGGCAGGCTGAATTGCTTTTGCAGTTCGCCCTTGAACTCGTCCCATACGCTGGTGTAGCCACAATCTTCAATGAATGCGCGCACATACTCTCGTCCTAAATCTTCACCTGCCACGCACATTGTTGTGGCTGCTCCCATTGAAATGCCGTGAACAACAATTGTATCAGAGTTGAATATGCCTTTAGCAACACGTATCCATTGGTTTATGTCTGTTCTGTCATCCCAACCCATTTGTATGCCGTTGTTACCTTGACTCAACCCGTGAGATTCGAGGTCAGGCAGGAGAATATTCCAGTTTAGCTCATGGTTGAACATATAGCCGATATGAAGCATTTCCAAAGAGTTGCTCTTATAGCCGTGAACAATTACTGCTGTATTGCCTGTGGGTTTTGGTGCAGGCAGATACCATGCATGAAGCGTATTTCCCTCGCTGTCTATTATAAACGAGTCGCGCAATGCTCCTGTATTGCGAATGCTGTCAGTCCAGTGAGCTTGCCAAGGATATTTTCTCTTATGTTTGTTCAGTTCCTTTTTAATGTTAAACTGCGTAGTATCGTTGGAAAGAGCGAAATTTATGAAGTACTCGCTTATTCCAACAAGAGCCGTAAATACCACTAACAGAACAATTATGATGTTAGTAAGAGTCTTATTTTTTCTTTGCATCTTTAAAGTTCAGCCACGTCGATTAGTCCGTTTAGCACGGCATATATAGTAACATCTGCAAGAGAGCGTGCGTGAAGTTTCTCCATTATGCTTTTTCTGTGTGTAATGACGGTAGTTGGTGCAATGCCTAAAATGTCGGCAATCTCTTTGTTTATATTGCCTTTTGCCATAAGCATTGCTACTTCCGACTCGCGTGCTGAGAGGGGACCAGAATCTTTCTTAGTGTGGCGGAACGGTTGTGGCGGACCTGCATGTCCTTTGTGTCCTGCATGCATGATACCGACAATAGACTTTGCTATTTGCTGTTCTGACTGGCATACGTTGAGTGTTGTAACACCTTTCACCTGCATGTCGCCGGCAACAAGAACTATTGAGCGGTGATTGCCTGAACGGAAGAAACTGGTATTCTCAAAATAAACTCTTGAACCTACGAAGTAATGTACATACGTCTCATTTGAGAGTTCAAGTTCTTCAAAGCGTGTGTAAATATCAATGTCAATCCCTGGCATGATATTGTCAATGAGTTGTTTGAGTCCAAGTCCTGCAAGAACATTGGAATCAACAATAGCGAATTTTACTGAATGCATTGGTGGCATCATAGGCGTGTGTTTTTATTTGTATTTCTCAAGGTATTGGTCAGCTCTTTCATCTCCCAACTCTTTAGCCTTTAGCAATGCTTCTTTAGCTTCGGCTTTACGCTGTAGTTGATAAAGGGCTACACCTTTTACTATATATATATCAGAATATTCTGTGGTGAGAGTGAGGCATAGATCGCATGTTTTCACAGCATTTTCGTACTGACCTACACGAAGCTGCAAAGATGCAAGCTCTGCGAGATATGTAGGTTCTTCTGGATTCATGACAGCAGCATGCGCAATATCGTTTATTGCCTGCTGATATTGACGCAACTTGACTTCAATCTTGTATCTTGTATAGTAGAAATCATCGTTTGCTCGAAATGCCATTAGTGTGTCATATACATTAAGGTCGAGCAATGCTTTCTTGTCTTCACCCATGCTTGCAAGCATTAATCCTCGGCTGAGGAAATGAGGAGCGCTTATTCTTGTCAACGGTTTAGGGCAAGCCTCTATTGCTTTGTCCATATACGGCAGAATCTCTTGAGGTGTTGCACCGAGATTTGCTTTGCTTTGTGCCGCCTCGTAATATGTGTCGCTGCTTGCAAAACTTGTGTTGTTGAGTTCCTCATATATGTTCAAGGCGCTATGGAAGTCGTGTTGTAAATACTTGATTCTTGCAAGCAAATGGCGATACATGGGCAGACTATTTAATGCAATAGCTTTGTTGATGTTGTCTTCTGCCATGCCGAGATTCCACAGGGTCTGAACAGAATCAGGTTGATATGCAAGAGTAGAATAGATGAGTTTTGCATATTCATAGTAGGCTTCTTCCTTGTTTACATGCTTTATGGCATCTTCCATAGATTTTGATGCCTTGTTCAGATTGTTGTGAGCAATCTCGTATCTTGCCATTGCTGCATATCCGTCGATGTCGGTTGGATATTGTGCAATGTATTCTTTGGTAGTATTTACAACATCAAGCGAATCATTGTCGGCTGTAAGCATGAGCAACATAATTCGGGCTTGTTCCTGAACGGCAGGTAGAGCAGGGCGTATTTTGGTCTTGCGAATAGCAGCATCCTGCATTGAAAGACCATTGCTTTCAAGAGTAAGATAGTATCCTGCGTCTGTAGAGTTTATGTCGTAAGTGGTCTTGGAGCGTTGTGCCAAACCAACAATCTGTCCGGCATCGTTGATGATAGGACAGCCTTCTGTATCTTCGGTAATTTCTTCTGTAAAGGTGTAGTAGGTGTATTTGTCGAGGAAATTCTCGGCATTCTTCACTGTCACCTTGCTTATAGAAGGCTTTTTTGTGCTGTAGCCGACTATCCAAGCTGAACTGCTGACCTTAGCTGATGAGGTAGGAAGAGGTACACCGGCATCGTTAGACAATTTGAAACGACATATATCGTATATTTCATTAGCTCCTATTATGGCTTCTACATTGGCTCTTTTGCCTGTGGCATCAATTATTATAGCACTTGCAGCACCCACGAATGGAGAGAAGGACGCAATGCCTTCGCCCTTGTTTCCATAGTATGCTCCATGTGTTGTAGTAAGAATACTGCCGTCAGCCTTGTAGGTGGTGAGTGTGAATACTGACTTTGCCGCCTTCTGTACAGCACTGCCTTGTGCCATACAGATTTGGAGTGAGCAGTTAAGAGTTAACAATAATATAATGATTTTTTTCATGTTTGTTTATTTTAATCCCAACAATTCTTTTGCATTATCTATAGCTGCTGCCGACACGTTGCTTCCGCTTAGCATCTGCGCTATCTCTGTTATGCGTTGTTCATTATCCAGATGCTCCATGTGAGTTTTTGTATCATCGGTGCCTTGTTCTTTATAAACCTTATAATGGTTTGCACCGAGGGCAGCTATCTGTGGAAGGTGAGTTATACTTATAACTTGTCTGTCAGCCTTACCCATCTGCTGCATTATCACAGCCATTTGTTCTGCAACTCTACCTGATACACCTGTGTCAATCTCGTCGAAAATGATAGTTGGCAGTTTAACAGCTCCGCTGAGCATTGCCTTCAGCGAAAGCATTACACGTGCAATTTCACCACCACTGGCAACCTGACTCACTGGGCGGAGCGGAGTGCCGACATTGGCAGAGAATAGAAATTCCACTTTATCAGCACCGTCGGTTCCCATTTCCTTATTGTTTATCTGTACTTCAAAACGAACATTAGGCAGACCGAGTGGTTTCAGTCTGTCCGACATGTCCTTTTCTATAATGGCAACAGCTTTCTTACGCTCTTGTGTGAGTTGTTTGGCAAACTTGGCTGTTGCTTGTTCTGCTTTTGCTACAGTTTCTTCAAGCTCCTTTAGTGTCATTTCGCTGTTGTCTATATAGCCAAGTTCTTGTTTGAATTTCTCTTGCAGGGCTATCAGTTCGTCAACACTTCCTACATGGTGCTTCTTCTCAAGAGTGTAGATAGCATCAAGCCGGTTGTTTATTCGTTCAAGTTCATCGGGGTCGTATTCTACGTTGTCAAGCATATTGGCAATGTCGGCTGACAGGTCTTTCAACTCTATATAGGCATTGTCAAGCCGGTTTTTTATCTCTTCTGCCTGTTGATATACAGAACTTATATTGTTAATTGCAGATATGCTTTGATGAAGTCGGGTTAGTATTCCTGCTTCATCATCACCAAGATTGATGTCGGCAGTATATAGAGCGCTCTTTATGTCTTCAGAATGCTGCATAGTGTTAGACATCATGTCGAGTTCTTCCTCTTCACCACTCTTGAGTTGTAGGGTTTCTAATTCTTCGTATTGGTATCGAATGAAATCTGCATTCTGTTGGTTCTTCTCTATGGTCTGACGTGTTTCTTCCAGCTCCTGCTTTGCCTTGTGGTACTGCTGATAGCTGTCCTTGTATTGTTTTAACAGAGATTGTGTATTTGCTATGATATCTATTACAGACAACTGGAAGTTATCTTTCTGAAGCAGAAGGTTCTGGTGTTGTGAGTGAATATCTATGAGCTGTTCGCCAATCTCTTTCATAAGATTCAGACTCACGGGAGTATCGTTTATGAATGCTCTGCTTTTTCCGCTGTTGTTGACTTCGCGTCTTAGTATGCATTCGTTGTCTGATACATCAATATCATTATCGGTGAAGAATGCTTCCATTCCATAGGAGTGAATATCGAAATAGGCTTCTACTATACAACGGTTTGCACCTTCTTTTATGGCTTTGATGTCGGCACGATTGCCCAATAACAATCCAAGAGCACCAAGGATGATGCTCTTACCTGCTCCCGTTTCGCCTGTTATTACTGAGAACCCGGGAAAGAAATCTACAATAACCTCATCAATGAGGGCGAAATTCTTTATATATAGTTGCTTCAGCATTTATTCCTTAATTTTTTGCCATGCATTATTCTGGCTGGCATTTATGTTGAATAGTATGTTATATACAGATTCTTTTTCCTTCTGTGTGCCTTTCCCTTTATATATATTAGCAAGTTCATCTCGCTTATAGTCTGTCCAAATCTGCGGCAGCTGACTCATTGGTCTGTCGTCATGCGCTTTTTTTAGTTTCTCTTCTATGGCAGTCGTTATGTTTGTTCTACCACGGTCGGCATTTGATGCCATTTCGTCGAGTCCGTTTCTATAGTAGTCGTATTGCAACTGCCGAAAAGGTTGCATGGCACCATCAAGATAATCGTTAATTATGGCATAGCGGTTTCTGTCTGAATCAAAAGCTTTCCAGCCGGGGAAGCCAAGGTTCTGTGCATTATTGACAAGAGTAAAGCAACGTTGAAGTACATCTTCGCCCGCCATTGGTCCGAAAGTGTCAAGCTCCATACCTATTATAAGATATGAGTAATATGCTATGAGTGCCGTAAGCTGATTATCAATATTCTCTTCGTTGAACTGAATCTGGTCGAACTGTGCATATTCAAAAGTGAAATCGTTATCGGTATTAGCATATACTACAGTGGTATAAGCAGAATTATATACCGGACGGTTGGCTTGTATTAAAGCCTTGCATGTGAACACATTGTCTTTGTATTCTGTGACTGTTATTGTGAATGAACATTTTATTCGCTCTTGTTTCTGGAATTGCAGATTAGTCCACTGCCTTTCGTTAATGAAGCGGGTGAGCGTTTCTTCCAGATTCTGGAACACGCTGACATCGGTGCCTTGAATCTGCGAGTGGTTTATTTTTACAGTGGCATCAAGTTCCTGACTCCAACTTTTTAGCGTAAGCAGCAGGAGTAATACTGTGAAAAATATTTGTTTTGTTTTGTTCATTACAGTGTCGTTGAATCACTTTCCAAATTCTCTCATTCTTATTCTTGTGAGCATCTGCTTTGTGTTCTGCGGGAAGTCACCTCCAATCATCCATGCATAGTATCCGGGGTCGTGGCGCAGAACATCTGTAACATACCAGTCTTTGTATTTACCGAAGTTGAATGCTTCTTTAAGCAACGGTTTGCCATCCTTGTCGCGCAGAGTTTCTCCGTTAGAATCCTTTACTTCCTTCCATACCATACGACCTGCGAAGTCAACAGTATTGTTCTGCTTAGAAAACTCGTTGAGGAAATCCATGTCGTTTATAAGAACTCGGTCTTCTTCTTCTTGCATGCCCGGTGCATACATATCGAGTTGAGACTGTAGAACACGCCATGTTGCTTCAGTATCGTCATCAGCGCGGTGTGCCTGAAAATCATCTTCCATCTTTCTACCGCAATAGAATTTATAAGCTGCAGCAAGATTGCGACGCTCCATTTTGCGGAATATGGTCATGGCATCAATAAGCCGGCATTTCGAAAAGTCGAAATCAATGTCAGCTCTAAGAAATTCCTCTGCCAACATGGGAATGTCGTAGTGGTTGGAATTGTAACCTGCAAAGTCGCACCCTGCAAACTCATCGCGTAAAGTCGGAGCAAGAGTCTTGAAGGTTGGTGCGTCATTAACCATTTCATCAGTTATCTTAGTCAACTCTGATACGATGGCTGGTATTGGTTTTTCGGGATTAACAAAATAAGCCTGACGTTTTTCTTTTCCGTCGGGCCATACTTTAATGTAGGAAATCTGTATTATTCTCTCCTTTGATATATCCAAACCGGTGGTCTCCAAATCGAAGACCACCAGTGGTTTTTTGAGGTTCAGTTTCATTTATATGTATTAATCATTTAACAACATAGGCATTATAAGCATCAACACTTCCTCGTTTTCTTCTTGAACTGTTGGTACTATTACACCAGCTTTACTTGGGTCTGAAAGTTCAAGTGTCACTTCTTCACAGTCAAGGTTATTGAGAATCTCTGTCAATGAACCACCCTTGAAACCAATGCTCATTGGTCTGCCTTCGTAATCGCATGCAAGTTTTTCCTGTGCACTTGTAGCGAAGTCTATGTCCTCAGACTTCAATTCAAGTTTACCTGCTTCCATGTGTAGGCGTATGAGCTGTGTCCCACTTGCGAAAGGCAATACGCGGCGCAACGCTGAGAGTAATACCTTGCGGTCTATTGTGAGATGGTTTGGATTATCTTGTGGAATGACACTGTTGTAGTTAGGATAGCGTCCTTCGATAAGTCGGCAGCTTAAAGTGCCTTCACCGTATGTTATTTCTGCATTGCGTGCATCAAATTTTATAACAACGTCTCCACCGTCTTTGCCAAGAACATTCTTCAGCAGATTGGCTGGTTTTTTGGGAAGTATGAACGCTGCTGGAGTATCGTTCTTTATTGAGTAGTTCTTATTGCGCACAAGTTTGTGACCGTCGCTTGCTACTATAGCAAGAGCTTCAGGAGTGAGGTCGAAGTAGATGCCGTTCATCACCGGGCGTAGTTCATCTTGAGCTGTTGCAAATATAGAACGTGAAATATTGCTGTTTAGAATATTTGCATCCAATGTGATTACCGATGCCCCATCACCTATAGGCTGTACTTTTGGATATTCATCTGCATTCATGGCAGTGAAATTGTACATACCATTCTGGTAAAGAACCTTTATCGTGAGATTTACAGTGTCAACATCGAAAGTCAATGGCTGCTCGGGAAGCTCGCGCATTGCATCGAGAATTGTGCGGTTTGGTATAGCAAACTTACCTGCTACATCATTATCTTCCAGAGCGATGCTTGTGCACATTACGTTTTCGCTGTCGCTGGCAGTTATAGTCATCTTGCCATTTGCAACTTCGAATAGGAAACAATCAAGAATAGCAAGGGCATTCTTGGAATTTATAACTTTGGAAAGCGTCTGCAACTGTACGTTGAGCGCATTGCTTGATAAGGTAAATCTCATATATTGTTGTTTATTTGATATTCTTTCGCAAAAATACAAAAATATGTTGGAGAGACAAAAAAACAATAGAAAAAGTTTCTTTTTTTAGAACTATTTTATTAATTTCGCAGATAGTTTTGCAGAGATTACAAGGAATCAATAAAATATTTTATAAACATATATAATGGATTTACAAGGTAGAATTATTGCGGCTCTTCCCGCAAGGAGTGGCACAAGTGCCCGTGGTGAGTGGACTGCACAGGACTTCGTTATTGAAACTCATGATAGCTTTCCTAAGAAAATGGTGTTTTCTGTTTTCGGTTCAGACCGTTTGCAGAGATTTAATATTCAGATAGGTCAGGAGGTTATGGTATCTTTCGATATCGACGCTCATGAGTATAATGGTCGTTGGTTCAATAGCATCAGAGCTTATGATGTGCGTTTAGTAGATCCTGCCAGTCTTGGACAGACAGGTGCCGTTGCCTATGATCCTGCAGCTTTTGCCCCAGCTCAGCCTGCTGCCGGTGCAGCTCCTCAAGCAGCTCCGTTTGCTCCCGCACAAGACGGTGACAGCACTGACGACCTGCCATTCTAAGAGTGACACGGTTTTAGTAACCCCAAATCGGCTCATTAGGAATATAACATAGAGAAATCCTAATGAGCTGATTTGGGTTAAAATCCATAGATAAACACCTGAAATTGTTTCCCAAAAACTGCGCAGGCAGTAAATGATAGGCAAAAACAGTCTATCATGACTAACACGTTGTTTTGCATATATGACCTTCAGGAACGTACGCATATGAGCCTTGTAAGTTGAGGTTTCCCCATATTATTTTTGGTTTATAAAAATCCTCCAAATAAGCGCAGTTGCGGAGGTTATATGGTGTGTCTCCTTTGTCCGCACGAGAAGCGATTCTATCCCAATAATTGGTCTAAATGCGCCTTAACAGCAGGATAATCGTTAATATCAATACGCAGGAACTTACCTTTGACCCCATTATGAGTATTGATCAAGTACAGTCCGTTATCCACATATCCGTATCGCTTTATATCCCTGCCTCTAAGAATTGGTCGTATAAGTTAAGCCGTTTTCTCTTGTTCCTCAACAGATAGGCAATTAGCCAATATCTCCTTCCGCTTATTATCATCTATGATAAAGGCTTCATTGCACCCTGTAAGTACACCACGATAGATATTAATATCCCATTGTTTTCCGCAGTTTTTCGTCTTTACATGTCGTTGAGTATCAGGATGATATACAGAGATTGCGTCTAACGTCCTGAAATAAAACCGGTGGCACATTGTTCTATCGATATGAAAATTGCGCCTCACAGTGTTGGTCAAAATGTCGTATTGTAAAGTTGTTTGGTTGTGCGGACAGATACAGGGTCTGTCCCTATGTTTCTCTTTAACCTTTTAACTCCTTAAACTCAAGTTGAAAGCTCCTCCACTAAATTTCGACTGCGCCTAAGTAGTCACTACATCAAGGTAACAGTGAAAACCAATCTGCAAGATAATCGAATATAATCAGTTCGGAATCTAATGATTGATTTGGATTAAATGCTTGAAAAAAAGGGTTGCCCGGTGATGTGATGAAAACTCCTAAAAAAGAAGTCTGGAGCTCTCTCTTGGTTTTGTAATCCGCTGGTGGAGATAACTCGACTTAGGTCATACGACTTTTATGCGGCCCGCCATTGTCAAGAGTAGTATTCTCCGGTTCATTGATATTTTTTTGATGAGTATCCCTATCGAACCAGACAACCCCTATGCAAAGGTATGTCAAAAGTATTGAACTACCAAATTTTATTGTGAATATTTCTGTTTAATTAAAGAAATTCCAACTTATTCCAAATCTCAGTACACTCGTATTAATAGGATAATGTGGGGTGTAGAACTGATTTTTATTACCCATACCAGCATTGGCATGAGAATACATAACGAAGAAACGTGTGCCTTTTAGGTTGAAATTAGCATATACGTTTATTATAGGATAGTTGCCTATTTTCACCTTGTCTGCATTCTCCTGAATTGCGAATTGTCCTATGCCAGGCACATATTCATGTGCTGCATACTCTGTGAAATATCGGCAGTCTGCTCCAAATTCAGTGCTGAGAACTTTGGCGATGCGGAATTTCAAATACATATTGGTGTATATGTTAAGTGCTGGAACAGGAATAATATTCTCATTGGTCGATTTCTGATATGTTATTACATTTTCCCAGTTCAAGGGTCCAAAAGTAAAGTCCTGCTTTAAGGCTGCTGTTATCACAGTTATAGCATCACTGCTTTGGCTCACTGCGGCACTGTGTGCACTGCGGGCAAGGTCGGTGCCTGTAGAGTAACTTGTGCCTATATAGGTGTAATTAGTAAGTTCGTCGGCAGCTATATTGATACTGGTTCTTGTCTTTTGATATGACAATTCCCCGCCAATGTGTGTATGTGTTGATTTGCTTAAATCATCGTCCCACCAGAAATGGCGTGAGTGGAAATGGCGCAGATAGTAGTTTGGCTGTTCGTTATAGAAGAACGCCTTTGCGGCAAGAGTTACTGTGTCGCCAAAGAGCGGAAAGTTAAGATCGAGTCCTCCATCAATTTTCACTTGCCCTTGGTCATCTCCTAACAGCCATGTCTCAGCCTGTACTCTGTAGTGGAAAGCCTTTCCCCGTGTGCGTGCCATTTGTCCTCCAATGCTGAAATTGTGGGTTGTGTATTTGTTTAGTGCATTATAAATGTCGGGCAGTGTGTAGCTGCGCAGATCGCTTGCGGCAAAGAGTTTTATTCCTGCAAATGCCCATTTATTGAACCCTTCGAGTAATGACATTGCAAAAGTATTACGAATGCGGTAGCTTTTTGTCGTGTCAAATATAATAGCGTCAGGTGTAACACTTGCGTCATAATATTCATTGGCATAGTAGTTGGAAGGTGATTCTTTTGCCTGATATATTCGTTCGTAGGTGCCTAATTGTGCAGTATGTATGAAACTTGTTACTGGAACGTATTCTGTCTTCATCCATGCTGTGTCTTTTGTAGCTATGTTCTGTGCATTCAACAGACTGTCGGCAGTGGCAATATCCATTGTCTGTCTGTTGTAGTCAATGTTTGTACTGTCATTGCGCATTATGTCGTCGCCCATTACTTTGGCATTGTCAGGACGACCTGCGTTGTTGATGCGTGATGCAGAATTTTCGTTGCCATGTCTATGTCCGCTTTCATCGTACATATTATCAGCTTGTGATTCCATAGCAAATTTGCGTGCGGCAATTTCTTCTGCTGTCATTTTTACTTTGCGGTGGAACCCTATGTTGTAGCGGTGTGACAGGAATGCTTTGTAGTTTTTATTTCTGTTCCAGTTACTCGACAATAGTGTAGGTATCTCGTTCGATGCATAGCTCTCGCTTATGGTCTCGGGGTGTGTTATGAAGTTGTCGTTTGTTATACCTCCGTTTTCTGTTATTTTCTGATGATTTGTTGTAAGAAGTAGATGAGCTTGATATTGGTCGCCTATATATGAGCCGAATAGATTAACATCGAACAGAGAGGTGCTCTGTTCGGAATAATATCCACGTCCATAGAGGTAGTTAATCCTGAATCCAAATCCTAATTTCTTACCAGCATTTATTGAGTACTTGGCAGTGAAATGGTCTTCACCGTTAGTGCGGTTTCCGCATGTGTAATAGGAAAGATTGGCATAGGGCGAGAGGGTGTTGACAAATAGAAATTCATCGGGCTGTAGAGCAAAATAATCGTATGGTTGAGTAAAGAGAAAGTCGCCGTCGTCTTTCTTTCTCTTTGTGAATATTCTGTTCTGTCGTGGTGAACCGAGATTGCCGAGGAAGTTATACTCTCCACGCAGTCCGGCTGTGAACACCGTATTAGGAAACATATGGCTTACAGTATCCATCGGCTGATTTATTATATCGCCGAATCTGCGGTCAACAGTCCATACTTTTACTCCTTTTGGTATTTCTTTTTTTGAACTTGAAACGGTGTCTGATTTTGATTTTTGGGTATTGCTCTGTGTGAATCCGTCTAAAGCAGAATCCATACTGCGCAGATTCTGACCATTCGCTGATAGTACGACTGACAGAATGAGGAATAAAAATGAGCAGGCACTTTTCATCTTACTGAATTATACGCAGTACGCACTCTACTAATTTTATTACTACACAGCCAATAAGAATTATTCCACCTATCATTTGATTACCATAGAAGAATGTTATCAAACCGGCTATTGTAAGCAGAACGAATATCCAATTAAGAATGTTTCTTAATCTGAAAAAACGTCCTTTTACCGAATAACTCATTTTCTCAAGCGAATGACGGGAGTGTCTATTATGTTTCTTTTCTGTGTACATATTATTGTAATAAAACTTTTTTATTTTGCCACAAATTTACGAAATAAAATTCTTTTTGTGTATAACAAGAAGCAAACTTTAACTATTATGCTGTTTACCAGTCGGTAATAGTTGCACGGCTTTCTACTTGTTGTTCAATATCATCGGGAAGTGCAGAGAAGAAGTCGTAGCCTGTTATTCGTTCCACTTGGTCTATTGTATTTACATAAGACGATTTGGGACGGTTGCCTGCTTCGTTTCGATATATGAAGCCAATAGCCTTGCAACCGTTGTCATTTGCAAGAACAACCTTGAAAAAGGCTTCGGGCACAACGACTTTATTCTTGCCTATGCGTTTGTGTTTCTTGTTAAGATATATAGGACCGCAGGCAATCCACACCTTACTGTATTTCTCTGCCCACTGTCTGCAAGTATTCTCAAGCTCGTTCCAATCGCCGGCATTAAGGCTATGTAATTGCGGGCAACAATTGGTATAGAGAAACGATTCTCTTTGTGCTGTTTCGCTCCATCTGTTATCACCCGATGGACACATGTGTCCTCTGTCATAGCCTGATTGCGTGTAGTCCATATTGGTTGCCCTTGGTGCAGGCACATCAAGATCTTCCATGAATTTAAGTCCTTCTCGTTTATATAGACCGTTTATGTGTTCTCTTGTCAGACACCATGCCACCCAGTTGGGATTGCGTGTATCCTTATTATACGAGAGAGTGTATGCCGTTCTTACGAGAATCTGTTCCTGAAGACTGTCGGGAGATATAACAAGAGTGGCAAGTAGATTGTCTTGTAAAGGCTCTGCTTCGCTCTTTTCTGTAGTTGAAGTCTTTGTAGGTGCTTCTGTAAATCCACCTATTAAGGTACGGTGAGCACCATTATACCATTTGCATGAAGTCATGCAAATGGTAATTAACAATATGACGGAAAGTTTTCTCATCATGCTGTTAAAACTCGCTCGTGAAATGGAATCTTATGTTCTCGAAATCTTGCTGTGCCATTGACAGAACATAGCCAGAGTCGGCAAGGAATACGTCTCGTCCGTCCTTGTCTTTTGCCATGTACTGATATTTTCGCTTCTTGAAGTTGTCGAGTTCTTTGGCATCATCACTTTCCACCCAACAGGCTTTATGAAGATGAACAGGTTCCCAACGGCATTTTGCGTTGTACTCATTCTCTAAGCGATACTGTATAACCTCAAACTGCAATTGTCCTACAGTTCCGACAATGCGCCTGCCGTTGAACTGGTTTACGAAGAGCTGTGCAACTCCTTCATTCATCAACTGCTCAAGTCCTTTTTGGAATTGTTTTGACTTCATAGGGTCATCATTCTCAATATATTTGAACAGCTCGGGAGAGAATGAAGGCAAACCTCGGAAGTGTATCTTCTCACCCTCGGTGAGTGTATCGCCAATTTTGAAGATGCCGTTGTCGGGTAATCCAACTATGTCGCCAGCCCATGCCTCGTCAATAGTTTCCTTGCGCTGCGCCATGAATTGTGTGGGCGATGAGAAACGTATTGATTTGTTTTCACGTACATGCAGGTAAGGCTGGTTTCTTACAAACTTGCCAGAACAAACCTTACAGAATGCTATACATGAACGGTGGTTAGGGTCGATATTGGCTGTAATCTTGAATATGAAGCCCGTGAATTTATCTTCTTCAGGATTCACTGTACGCTCTTCTGCCTTTGTTGGTTTTGGTGAAGGAGCAATCTCTACGAAACAATTGAGTAGTTCCTGCACTCCGAAATTGTTGAGGGCAGAGCCGAAGAACACTGGTGCTACAACACCTTGACGATACTGCTCAACATCGAATTCAGGATAAACACCGTCAACGAGTTCCAAATCGTCGCGCAACTGCTGTGCATCTTTGTCGCCAACTTGCTTGTCGAGTTCTTCAGAATTGATATTTACACTTACTTTCTCGGTAACCCTCTGTTTGTTAGGAGTAAAGAGATTAAGCTGATGCTCGTAGATGTTATACACACCTTTGAAGCGTGCACCTTGGTTGATAGGCCATGACAGTGGACGAGTTTTAATACTTAATTCCTCTTCAAGTTCATCGAGTAGTTCAAACGGATCGCGTCCTTCACGGTCCATTTTGTTTATGAATATAATTACAGGAGTATTGCGCATGCGGCAAACCTCCATAAGTTTTCTTGTCTGTGTCTCTACGCCCTTTGCACTATCTACAACAATGATGGCTGAGTCAACAGCGGTGAGTGTGCGGTAAGTATCCTCGGCAAAGTCTTGGTGACCTGGAGTATCGAGAATATTCACTTTGTAGTCGTTGTAGTCGAACTCCATTACCGATGTGCTTACGGAGATACCACGTTGTTTTTCAATATCCATCCAGTCGGATGTTGCCGTTTTGCGTATTTTGTTACTTTTCACAGCACCGGCAACTTGAATCTGGCCACCAAAGAGAAGGAATTTCTCTGTAAGTGTTGTTTTACCAGCATCAGGGTGTGATATAATCGCAAAGGTGCGGCGTCTTTCTATTTCTGGATTCATCGTTGTTGTTTATTTCATGTTTGACATACACTGTTTTAGAGCGTCAGTCCAATATGGGATTTTAATATTGAATGTTTCTTTTATCTTTGTCTTGTCGAGTACGCTGTAAGCAGGACGTTTAACAGGACTTGGAAACTCATCGGAGTGGCATGGTTGAATGTCGCATTCTGTATTACCAGCCATTTCGGCAATCTGTTTTGTAAAATCATACCAGCTGCAAACTCCTTCATTAGAGTAGTGGTATATGCCGTTATTGTCTTTGAATTTTCTGTTCTCTATAATATCAATTATAGCTTTTGCCAAGTCGCCTGCGTAGGTTGGAGTTCCACATTGGTCGAATACAACTTTCAGCAGTGGCTTTGTAGCAGTAAGATTGAGCATTGTCTTTAAGAAATTCTTTCCGAACTCGCTGTACAACCAGGCTGTGCGTATTATTATATTATCTGCGCCAGAGGCTGTAATCTTTTGTTCACCATGAAGTTTTGTAAGTCCATATACGCCTGTTGGTGTTCCTTTCTGTTCTTCACGGCATGGAGTGTTGTAGGGTTCTGCCCCGAAAACATAGTCTGTAGATATATGAACTATTAGTCCTCCCGCTTCTTTCATTGCTATTGCAAGATTCTCGGGAGCTGTGGTGTTTAGCTTTTCTACTATGTCGCCCGCAGTTTCTGCTGCATCGACATTTGTCCATGCAGCACAGTTTATGATGCATTGAATGTTGTTGTCAACCACTTCTTTTCTCACAGCCTCAAGGTCAGTTATGTCGAGATGCTTGTAGCCGTCGCATATATCGGTGAAAATGTAGTTGTCCTGCGAGCCTTTGCAAGCTGTTTGTATTGAATTGCCAAGTTGTCCGTTGGCACCAGTTACTAATATGTTCATTGTTATTGTGATTATTACTTAAATTGACTCATCGTCATCGAAAATCAATCCTTCTGTCTTGTCTTTGATATAGTAATCGGACAGCATTCCAAGGAAAGTAGAAATCTCATTTACTGCATTTTGTGTTTGTTGGGAAACCTCTTTCTTCTGTAGTCTAAGCATCATTACTCCATATAATGCATTGAGGCATGTCTCTATTTCTGTTGTGTCTTTGCTTCCACGATTGCGAAGTTCTACAATGAATGGAAGTACTTTGTAATATTCAGAATTGTAGAATGGAAATTTCGGACTTGCCAAAAGTTGAGAATTTAACTCATTGAGTTGCTGAACCACTAATTGGTTTATGGTGAGATGTCCTTTCTCACGCTTGCCCTCTTGGTTCATCATGCGTATGAGGTTTCCATACCAATCTACCATTTCTTCGTGGGTCTCTAAATCTTCAACCTTAAAACGTGATATATATTCTTCCTTCATGCGGCTTAGATTACAGCCGTAAGCTCGTATTATATCCTCTACCTGCCACATATAGAGCAGAAATTCTACGATATTCTCTTTTCTGAGTTTTTGTGCTATTATCATGTTAGTACCAAGTGAGCGAATAAAGATTAAATACTGTTCCTATTAATATTACAATGGATATTATTATTACGAATGAGCCTATTACTCTGTTTATAATCTGCACGCCTTCATCGTTGAAATGACCGTGTATTTTATCAATGAGCCATGTCAGCCCAAACCACCATAGCAATGCTCCACCGAAAATGCTGAGATATCCTATTCCCATTTCAAGCGGGTGGTCAGAAACAACAAACGATAATTGTGCCATAGAGGCTATGAAGAGCAAAATTATAAGCGGGTTGGCAAAAGTTATCCAGAATGCAGTGTGTGCGTTGTAGAAGAATGATTTGTTCTGTTTATTCAGCAGATGTACTGGTTTCGGAATGCTTCGGAAGCAATATATACCAAATCCGAGAAGTATTACAGAACCCAGTACTTTCAATATATATAAAGGTGTAGGTTGTGTTATAAAATCAAGAAGGAAACTCATTCCCAATCCTGTTATAAAAGCATAGAAAATATCACTGAAAGCAGCGCCTACACCTGTGGCAAACCCTGACCATCGCCCCTTGTTGAGAGTGCGCTGGACACAGAGCACTCCTACTGGTCCCATTGGTGCAGAGGCAATAATGCCTATGAGCATGCCCTTGAAAATAAGTTCAATAATATTTATAGGAAATAATATCTCTTGCATATCTTGTATTGATACATGTCGAACAAATAGTTCATAAACTAATTTGCAAAGTTACTTAAAATTTTCAGCAAAACAGCTTAAATGCTTGTTTATTTCGGTTGAGCTTATATTTTTTTATTCTAAAAATTTGTTTTGTGACACTTTTTTCCTACCTTTGTGCCATAAGTGTGCCTTGCACTTGTAACATGCAAATTCTTTTGATTAATTATTAACTAAAACTATAAATTCAAAATGGTAGAAACTGAAAATAAGCCCTATGTCATAGGCTTGGACTTGGGCGGCACGAACTCTGTGTTTGGTATTGTTGACAGTCGTGGTGAAATAAGAGCAACGACTTCAATCAAGACTCAAGGCTATCCTACAGCGCAGGAGTATGTAGATGCAGCATGCGATGCGTTGCAGATTATAATTGATCAGGTAGGTGGTATTGAGACCATTAGAGCTATGGGTATTGGTGCTCCTAACGGCAATTACTACAATGGTACTATTGAGTTTGCTCCGAATCTGGAGTGGGGACGAAATGGTGTTGTGCCATTGGCTAAGATGTTCTCTGAGAAACTTGGTGTTAAAGTGGCCCTTACAAACGATGCCAATGCTGCTGCTATCGGTGAAATGACATACGGTGCAGCCCGTGGTATGAAGAATTTTATTGAGATAACACTTGGTACGGGTGTCGGCTCGGGTATTGTTGTAAATGGTCAGTTGGTTTATGGATGCGACGGTTTTGCCGGCGAACTCGGTCATACAATACAGGTTAAGGAAAACGGACGTGCCTGCGGATGCGGCCGTTTCGGCTGTCTTGAGGCTTATTGCTCTGCAACAGGTGTTGCTCGTACAGCTCGTGAGATTCTTGCTACTACAGACAAACCATCACTTCTCCGTGAACTAGACCCTGATAAGATTCAGAGTCTTGATGTTTCTATAGCTGCTTCCAAGGGCGACCAAGTGGCTCTCGATATTTATGAGTTCACTGGCAAGATGCTCGGTGAGGCTTGCGCCGATTTTGCCGCATTCTCTTCTCCAGAGGCATTTGTGTTCTTTGGTGGATTGACAAAGGCAGGGAATCTTATTATGGACCCAATAAAGGAGGCTTACGAGAGGAGTGTGCTCAACATCTTCAAGGGCAAGGCTAAATTCCTTGTCAGCGGTCTCGATGGCTCTTCTGCCGCAGTGCTTGGAGCTTCGGCTGTGGGTTGGGATATTCAAGATTAATAAAACACAACACACAGGGGCGCTCAAACATAGCGTCCCTTAATTGTAAAGTATGAAAAAGTTTTTTTTCTTCATAGCAGTTGCCGCTTTCTTTTTATCATGTGGCAGTAAGTCAGATACCGCAGTTTTAAATTTGGCTACATTCAATATTCGTTACGATAATCCTGATGATAGCCTTAACAATTGGTGTTATCGCCGTGATTCTGTAGCTAACTACATATTGTCAAATAATATTGATATTGTCGGCATGCAGGAAGTTCTTTACAGTCAGTTACAGGATTTGCGTGAGCGTCTGCCTGAGTTTGAGTACGTGGGTGTATGCCGCGATGACGGCGATAAAGCTGGTGAAGCATCGCCGATATTTTTTCGCAAAGAGCGCTTTGATGTTCTTGATTCAGGCACATTCTGGCTTTCACAGTATCCTGACAGTGTAGGCTTCATTGGTTGGGATGGTGCTTGCTGCCGCATTGCCACATGGGCAAAACTTCAAGATAAGCAGAATGAAAAAGAGTTTATGGCTATTAATACTCATTTCGACCACGTAGGAGTTGAAGCTCGTAGAAATGCAGCCCTGCTCATACTAAGTAAGATTAAAGAGATTGTAGGCGATAAACCAGCAGTACTCACTGGTGACTTTAATGTTAGCGACACTTCACAGGCTTATCGTACAATCACTTCCGACAGCTTTGTGTTGAAAGATTCTCATAAGTTTACCCCAAAGCGCCGCGGTCCTGCTTATAGTTATCACGATTGGGGCAGGGTGGAAGCAAACCTGCGTGAGAAGATAGATTTCATCTTCGTTACTCCAACTATTAATGTTCTCAGTTCAGAAGTTTATCAGGAGCATGCTGTTGATACTTTGAAACCAGAAACAAAGTGGGGCTTCATTTCCGACCATAATCCTGTTATTGCCGTACTGGAATTTTAACCCAAATAGTAAAAGAGGGAAGCCAAAGGTTTAACTTTTGGCACACCCTCCTTTTGTATTGTTAGGTTTCAGTTGAAATTTAATGGGGAATCAACCTCACAGCCTGCGCAGTGTTCTATTTTTTCTTTCTGTCAATATTATTCCCGATTTTATTATTTCTGTGTGGACAAACACAGGGTCTGTCCCTACGTTGCTGTTCATAATTTGTTATTCATTCGGATTGCCCCTCCTGTAAGGGACAAACCCCGTGTCCGTCCGCAGATAGTTCCGTCCGATATGAATGTATATGTCCTGTGCATTTATTCATTTTTTTTCGATCAGACACAGGATTTGTCCCTACATAACCTCTTAACTCCTTAAACTCAAGTTGAAAGCTCCCCCACTAAATTTAGACTGAGCCATTTTTAGACTATAAGAGCTATATTGATTAAAATCTTATACCATGTCTATAAATGACGTAAAGTCATCATTGCGTACAATTGAAATCTTTCCTAATGTCTTTTTATTGGCTTTGATTACATTCTATTTGCTACTTTTATTTTTTTTATATGGTTTTTAATATTTAACATTTGTTTTTGTGTATTATAAGCATAAATCAATATATTTGCAACCAAATTACATAACATTAGAATACTTATATACTAAATAATTAGTAGGAGTTTGTGTTTTCTAATTAATAACTAATAAAAACAAGTGTTATGAAGAAAAGATTTTTAATGTTATCATTAGGTTTTGTATGGTGTATGGCAATAGATTTGCAAATGATTTATGCTGTTGCAAATTTATCTTATGTAAAACCTGTAGAAAGAAGTATACCTATTAGTAGTATATCTACATCTACAGTTGAAATGTGGAATTTTAAGAATTTTGAAATCATTGTAAATGAATCTGGTAATTATTTTATTGAATTTTGGCTTCAACCTGCCACGTATGCAAATCACGAGTATACTAAATTTTATGTATACATAAATGATTCTTTCATTGGGTATATTAATCCTGCAAGTGCAAATTGGCAATCTGCATGTATTGATGGTATAAAAAAAGTAAATCTTAGAGAAGGAAGAAATGTTATAACTATTGCTACGAAAGCTCCAGAAACACCTGAAGTTGAATCCGTAAAGGTTTCTAAAAAAGAAACAACAGTACGGTTTTCAACAGAATTATTTAGAGCATACGTTGAAGATGCTATTAGTGGAAAAGTAGATAATATTCTTTTGAAAAATAAGAATCAAAATTCAAATTTCAAGAGTAGTTCTACTGTGGGAGAAATATGTGAGATAAATATTCCACTATGCTACTCGATGCATAAAACATTTACATTTACCGCGGGACAAGATATATTTATCACCTCTTCCAGTATGACAGAGCATAGTATTGATGTTTTTTTCTATGGAACACCGAAACCGTTACCTCCTCCAATTTGTGTTGAAGATTCAATTACATCTCACCATAAAAATAATATGCAATTAATGTCAAATGCTATTTGTCCGTATATGATAAAACCTTATAAATGGTATACACCAGCAACTTCAATGGAAATACAAGGATTGAACTGGAAAGGAATTTCAGAACATGTACAGAATTCTGATTTACAGGTTGTAGCAATGCGAATAAAAATTCCCAAAACAGGAATGTACTTTGTTAGACTACGCAGTAATGCAAATGGAGTTTTAGGAGTAGTTGATCTTAATATTAATGGTAATTATTATTATAAAGATGCTCCTATCTTTTTTTCAAGTATTCCTTGTGAGATCCCTGCAGATAGTAGCAAATATGTTTGCATTACACAGTGTAATAATAGAAAGTATGATGATCCACTTCTGTTTATGCATGGAAGTGGTATTGCCGACAGAGTTGTAGGATTTGATGATGATGCTCCTAAAGATAAAATTAATGAATATGGGTTGTCATGGTATGACTCTTATATATCACAGGAATATTTCATTAAAACAAACACAATAAGCATTAGTAATTATAGTTCTTTAAATCCTGTATCTACATGCACTGTACGTGCTCGATTAGTAGATAATACTTCTTCATTAGCGAAATCACAGACTTTTTCAGAAAAAGAAATTACAGGAAACTTAAAATTAAAGAATGCAGAAGTTGTTATTCCATCTGTAATTGAATTAAATTCTGTGTTGTCATTATCTGCCAATACTCAAATAATTAAAATTAGATTATTTGATTTGTCAGGAAAATGTATTTCTAGTATAAATGCGCATGATAAATCGTTGGACATTCCTTTCTCTGCATTGAATATTAGTAGCTCAGGAATTTATATAGTGCATGTTGAAACCGAGAATGATATTATTATTAAAAAAATTATTATTAAATAAATATAATATTATGAATAAACTAATTATAACAGCAGTATTAACATTCTGCATATTATCATCTTTATTTGCACAAAGTGATTACTATTACTATAAAGGTAAGAAAGAACCTTTGATTAAGAGCTTTAATAAAATGGTATCAATATCTTCTATATCTGAAGATATGGTATCGTGTGCCTCAAAAGGTTTAAGCCTTGTAAAAACATTTTCCGATAAAAATACCATTCTGAATGTATATGAAGTAAGTGATATTATAGTTAGTGCAAAAGATTCTGGTTCTGTAAATTTACAATACTGCTATACAGATATAGAAGGGGAAATGCTTATACCTAATGGTTATATCAATGTCAAACTACAATCAGAATCTGATTACTCTATTTTGCAAGGAATTGCTGAAGAGAATCACTGTGTTATTGTAGAACAAAATACTTTCATGCCCCTATGGTATAATTTGAAAATAGCTCGAGGTAGTGAACGCAATTCAGTGGAAGTTGCAAATATAATCTATGAAACAGGATATTTTGCAGAGTCTTGCCCAAGTTTTACTGTGGATGCTTTGGAAATTTCGTACGACCCAGAAGTTTTGAGACAGTGGGGATTATATAATTCAAAGAATGAAGGATTTGATATTTCAGTATGTGCTGCATGGAATTATGCAACAGGTAGAGGGATTAAAATCGCAATCATTGATACAGGAATAGATATGAACCATCCTGATTTGATTTCTAATATTTATCCTTTAAGTTATGATACAGAAATGGGAGTTTTACACTCAGAATGTTATGACGATCATGGAACTCATTGTGCAGGTATTGTTGCAGCAATAAGAAATAATGGGAAATTTATATCAGGTGTCGCTCCTGATGCAAAACTTATTTCTGTGAGTAATCGGCTTGAACTTAATTCTGAGTGGAAATTAGCAAATGGAATAAACTGGGCATGGCAGATTGGAGCGGACATTATTTCTTGTTCATGGAGATGTACAAAAAATAGTTTGATTGATAGTGCTATAAATAATGCAGTGACATTGGGACGGGAAGGCAAAGGTTGTGTATTTGTAAAATCTGCAGGTAATAGTTGGGGAAGTATAACTTATCCTGGTGATTATGGACCAGAAGTGTTAGCTGTAGCTTCAATGAATTCAGCAGGAGGATTAGCTCCAAGTTCAGCTCATGGTTCAAACTTATTTGTCTCTGCACCTGGGGTTGATATATTATCAACAGTTCCAGAAAATAGCATAGCTATAAATAGTGGAACTTCTATGGCTTGTCCTCATGTATCAGGTTTGGCTGCATTGATTTTGGAGCGAAATCCACAACTCACAGCTGAACAAGTTAGAAAAATTATAGCAAAGAATGCAAAAAAAATCGGCAATATCCCATATGATACAATGAAGATTTATGGTACTTGGAATGAATTTTATGGGTATGGTTTGATTGATGCCTATGAGGCAGTAAGAAATACTCCTCGCAATTAGTAAGTAACAATATGTATAGTATTTAATGCTGTTCTGGAAAATTTTAAAATATTAGTGTTATGAAGAATATTGTTTTTAAGTGTTTTATTGCACTTGTGTTCTTAGTTGTTTCTGCAAGTACGTATGCGCAGGGATTATTTCCTGAGCATTGTAATATAGAAAAGAAATCGCTATATTTTCCGCTTTCGTCTGTAGATTTCTCCTTTAATTGCAACATTAGTATTATTGAGAATGGAATTGCTGAAATATATCTTGGCGATGAAGTTGTTGCATCAACCAATATAACAGCTGTTAATCGTGAAGAAGAAAATTGGATGAGCGGTACAGCTAAAATTTCTTTTAATCCGGCGTTGATATTGCCAAAGGGGCATACTTATAAACTGGTAATTCAGAAAGGGATTATACAAAAAAAAGATGATTCTGCAACTACAAACGATTTACTGACTGCCGATATAATAGTTCCTGAATACCTTGGAATAAATGGTCCTACTATACAAGAAGGCTCTATTGTAGAAGAAATAAACAGAATAGGCTTCGGCTTGGAAACAGAAGCTGATAAATTAGAGAATGCAGAGTTTATACTTATGCGAGAAGGCATTCCTGTAAGGACTTATACTTGTCAGATTAGTTGTTGGGAAACAGAAACTGGCCAGGCCTGGGCGGAGTTTGGAAGTAAGATGAAATTTGAGGAAGGTGTTTCATATTCTCTAAAACTGCCCAAAGATATGGTGTGTGCTTTATATCGTCCTGACATAACAAATGAGGAAGCAGTAGTGAACTTTATTGGTGGGTACAAAGGTTCTTTCAATCAACTTAACCCTACAAGTTACAGTTTGTTTGATAATGGCGATACCGATGTTTTTAATAGTATAAGGTTCTTCTATGATCAGTCTATCATGCTACCAGAGAGTGCTGTCATTCAATTATATGAGGATGGAGTGTTAGTGAAAGAAGTTGCACCAACATTAACTTCAGAACCAAACCGCTGGATAGTGACTGCCAATTTTGATGGTTATACGATGATACAGCATAAATTGTACTCAATTGTAATACCCGAAGCTACTGTCATAAATACAACGGGAGACATTATTGTAAATAAGCGCAATGAAATAATGATAGGTAGTGCAACAGCAATAGATACACCTGATGCCTCACATTATACAGTTAAGTTTGATAATGGCGGCATGAGGATTGATAATGCTGCGATTGGTTCATCTGTTAAGATTCATGCTTCTGATGGAAAGTTATTATATAATAGTATTATCAACTCAGCGAGTGAACATATTGCTGTATTAAAATCAGACATGTATGTGGTTGTAATAGATGGCATGGTACATAAAATAATGTTAGAGAAGTAATTGCACTTCTCTAACAGTTAAATTTCAGCTCTGAAGTCGCATCCCTCTTTCCAGCGGGAGCAACCAAGAGCTGTTTTTCCTTTTATAACAGTGCCCTGACCACACTTAGGGCATTTATCGCCTTCTTTTATTTTCAGTTTCTTTGTTGCCTGCTTCTTCTTTGTCTGAGTGCTTCTCTTTTTCGGATTTTCTACAGGCTCTGGTTCTGTAACAGCAATGCGGCGGTTGCTGTTGTCGCCGAGAACTTGTCTGACAATATCTGTAATCTGCTGCTTCAACTCTTCCACGAATTGCGAAGCATCGTATGTCTTATGCTCTATGTCGCGCAGTTTCTTTTCCCATATACCTGTAAGTTCCGGACTTTTCAGCAAGTCCTCTCGTATGAGGTCGATAAGTTCTATTCCTGTAGGTGTAGCTACGAGATTCTTACGCTCTTTACGTATGTATTTACGTTTGAAGAGAGTTTCTATAATTGCAGCTCTTGTTGACGGGCGCCCGATACCGTTTTCTTTCATAGCATCGCGCAGTTCGTCGTTATCCACAAACTTACCTGCTGTTTCCATTGCTCTAAGCAGTGTAGCCTCGGTATAAGGTTTTGGCGGTTGAGTCCATTTCTCGGTTAGTGCAGGAATGTGTGGTCCGCTTTCTCCTTTTATGAATACTGGCAGTGTAGAGTCGTTGTCGTTTTGCGGTTCTTCCTCATTGTCGGTCTGTGCATTTTTCTTGAATACAATTTTCCAGCCTTCTTCGGTTATAACTCGTCCTGATGTACGGAAAGTAACAGGTTCCATATTGTCAGCCTCGACATCACCAATCACAGTGGTCGTTTCGAACTTGCAGTCAGGGTAAAATGCGGCAATAAAGGCACGTGCTACAAGGTCGAATACTTTTTGCTCCATGTCGGATAGTCCCTGCGGCGGAATGCCTGTAGGAATAATGGCATGGTGGTCGGTTACTTTCGACGAGTCGAATACTTTCTTGCTCTTTTTCAGTGGATTGCCAGCCAAAGGCTTTACGAGTTCAGCATAGGGAGCATTTCCTGCAAAGGCAGTCTTGTAAAGACCGTTCATTACAGCAGGGCATTTCGCATGAATATCGTCAGACAGATATGTAGTATCTACACGTGGATATGTAGTGAACTTCTTTTCGTAGAGCGACTGAATGAGCTGCAAGGTGGTATCGGCAGAGAAACCAAACTTGCGGTTGCAGTCAACCTGTAGGGAAGTAAGGTCGTATAGTCTTGGAGGTGCTTCAGTTCCGCTCTTCTTTGTAACCGAGTTGATGGTCAGAGGGTTATCCTTTATAGCTTGTATAACTTTCAGTCCTTCTTCCTCTGTGGCATATTCTATTTGTCTGTATATAGGCCCTTTTGATTTTATTGTCTTGCCTTGTGCAGCTGCTTCTTTTATCTCTGCCGCTTCTTCAGCCTCCGCCTCTTCATCACGTGCAATGCCAATGAACTTGGTATCGCGGTACATAGTCGATAATACCCACGACTGCCGAGGTTCGAAGTTCTCAATCTCCTTCTGCCTGTTTACGATTAGTGCGAGGGTAGGGGTTTGCACTCTTCCTATTGACAGCACTTGTCGGTTGCCATATTTAACGGAATACAGTCGTGTGGCATTCATGCCGAGAATCCAGTCGCCAATGGCTCTTGACAACCCTGCAAGATAAAGTGGTTGGTATTCACTTTGGTCTTTCAGATTCTTAAAACCTTCACGTATAGCTTCTTCCGTGAGCGAGGAAATCCATAATCTCTGCACAGGGCAAGTAACTCCAGCTTTCTGCATAACCCAGCGCTGTATTAGTTCTCCTTCCTGTCCGGCATCACCACAGTTTATAATCTTGTCGGCATTCTTCATCAGTTTTTCGATTGTGGCAAACTGTTTCTTGATTCCACTGTCTTCAATGAGTTTTATGCCGAATCGTGGAGGCAGCATAGGCAATGAGCCCAGCGACCACCGTTTCCAATTGTCGGTATAGTCGTTAGGTTCTTTCAGTGTGCATAGATGTCCGAAAGTCCATGTCACCTGATACCCGTTGCCTTCCATATATCCGTCGTGCGGCTGATTAGCTCCGATAACATGTGCTATATCACGAGCCACGCTTGGTTTCTCTGCAATGCAAACAATCATTCTGTGTCTTTTTCTTTTGTTGGTTGCAAAGTTACAAAAAACTTTCCGAGTAGGTAGTTTTTAAGTTGGTAAAACGCCCACTTAATTAAAAATAATAGATATTGTGCATTTTCTTGTGAAAAAGTTTGTGCTTTGTGATTTTTTATGTACTTTTGCATCGAAAATAGTAAATAAAGTAATAAAACATAGTATGAAACTTACAGTATCTACATCTTGGTGGTGGTGCAGCTTAGGATCTGAAAAGTCGTGAGTCGCCCCTTCGTGTAGATAAATGAAAAGAATAAATCGAGAAGGCCTGCCGTATATCACGACAGGTCTTTTCGATTTTTTATGCACTAAAACGATTGTTGTAATGAAAGAAATTTTAAGTTGTTTGTTGAGTCATGAGACGCTTGAGCGCCATGTGATGCGTGATATTCTTATCAATATAGCAGATGGAAAGTATCCTCCGGAACAGATAACCGCTTTGCTGACTTGTCTTCAGATGCGGGGCATTACTGTTGACGAACTGCTTGGATTTCGTGATGGCATATTAGAAACCGGTGTTCCTGCGCTTCTCGATGCTCCTCGTTATATTGATATTGTAGGCACAGGAGGCGACCAGAAGAATACATTCAACATTTCCACATGTGCCTGCTTTGTTGTTGCAGGTGCTGGTTATAAGGTTGCAAAACATGGAAATGTGAGTGCTACTTCGGTTAGTGGTTCGAGCAATGTTATTCAGCTTCATGGTGTCAACTTCACGAATGATATTAATGTGCTAAACCGTTCTATCAACGAAGCAGGTATTGTATATCTTCATGCGCCACTCTTTGCTACCGCCATGAAATTTGTTGCTCCAATTCGCAAGAATATATCATTTCCAACAATTTTCAACCTGCTTGGTCCAATTGTAAACCCATCACAGCCTAAAGCACAGCTGCTTGGTGTAGCCAATCTCGACCAGATGCGTCTCTACAACAGTGTTTACCAGCGTTTAGGAATTGACTACGGCATTGTAAATTCTATTGATGGCTATGATGAGATTTCGCTTACAAGCAATTTCAAGGTCACTACCAATACTTATGAAAAGGTGTTCAATCCTGCAGAACTCGGTCTGCCTTTGGCAAAGTCTGCTGATATATGTGGTGCTTCAACATCAACCAAGGAAGATGCCTGCAAGGTGTTTGATGCTGTACTCGAGAAGCGTGCCACAGAATCGCAGCTGAATGTTGTTCTTGCCAATGCTGCCTTTGCCATTCAGGTGTTTGAAGGTGGAGCCAAGCCTATTGATGAATGTCTTGCTATAGCACGAGAATCGGTAGAGAGTGGAAGGGCATTGAAGACTTTGAAGAAGTTTATTGAAATTAATAGTTAGTATGGATATACTTGATGAAATAATAGCATGGAAGAAACTTGAAATAGAAAGATTCAAGAGTGAATTGCCTCCCTCTATATTATATAATAAGGTAGAGGCATTGCTCGATACTTCTCTTCTTTCCATGAGCAATGCTCTCATGACATCAACCACTGGAATTATTGCAGAGTTCAAGCGCAAGTCGCCCTCAAAGGGTTGGATTAATGCTGATGCCAAAGCTTCGGAAGTACCGCTCAGCTATCAGCATAATGGCGCCGCTGCTTTGAGCATTCTCACTGATGAGAAATATTTTGGAGGCAGCGATGAGTTTATAACAATTGCACGTAAGAGTGGAGTAGAGATACCGGTGCTGTATAAGAATTTCGTAATCGACGAGTATCAACTCTTTCAGGTACGACTTTGCGGGGCTTCAGCCGTTCTGCTTATTGCTGCCGACCTTTCACTAACGGACTGTCGCACGCTTTGCAGAACAGCCCATGAGATAGGACTCGAAGTTCTTTTAGAGATGCACAGCGAACATGAACTCGATTATGCCGATATAGATCCCGATATGTATGGCATAAACAATCGTAATCTTGGAACTTTCGTTACTGACATAAACAACTCGTTCCGCCTTGCCGAGAAACTCCCTGCCGGTGTTTGCAAGGTGAGCGAGAGTGGTATTAGTAGCCCTGAGACTGTTAAGCTTCTGCGCCATGCCGGATTCCGTGGTTTCCTCATTGGTGAGAATTTCATGAAGACCGCAACCCCAGGACAATCGTTAAACGAATTTATTTTTTCATTATGTTGATAAAGATTTGTGGTATGCGCGAACCAGAAAACATTCGCGCTGTGTCTGAACTCGATATAAACCTCATTGGTTTTGTGTTTCATAAAGAAAGTCCACGCTATGTTCAGAGTATTTCTGCCAACACCGGAATCATTCCCGACAGGGCAGATGCAAATATAAACAATAGCATCAATACCCAGCTGAAGCGGGTGGGAGTGTTTGTTGACGAGATGCCTCAAACTCTTATAGCACAGCTTTATAACTATAAACTCGACTATCTTCAGCTTCATGGTTCGGAGTCGGCTGTGTATATAGAAAATCTTAAACGCACGATAATTCCCGATATTGCTCCTGATATAAAAATTATAAAGACAATAGGTGTTAACTCTGCCGATGATATAAAGAAGTGTCGGGAGTATGAAGGACTTGTTGATATGTTCCTCTTCGACACTAAGTGCTTGGAGAAAGGCGGGAGTGGACATAAGTTCAACTGGCAGATTCTCGCTGGCTATAACGGCAATATTCCGTTCATTCTTAGTGGTGGAATCTCGCCCGACGATGCTGATGCTGTGCTTGCATTCAGTCATCCACAATTCGCCGGCATTGATTTGAACTCACGCTTTGAGCTTTCGCCGGCATTAAAAGATATTGATAAGTTAAAAGCATTTGTTGAAAAGATACGCACAAATGAACAAGATAAATAAACTATTCTCTTCACGAGGTGGGCGCAAGCTATTGTCGCTTTACTTTTGTGCCGGTCATCCCACACTTGAAAGTACAGGCGAGGTGATTAAGAAACTTGAAAGCCGCAGTATTGACATGATTGAGGTGGGCATTCCTTTCTCCGACCCCATGGCTGATGGTGTCGTAATACAAGATGCTGCAACAAAGGCTTTGCATAACGGCATGAGCCTGCGTCTGCTCTTCTCGCAGCTTAAAGAGATAAAGAACGATGTGCAACTGCCACTCGTACTAATGGGCTATCTTAATCCGATAATGAACTATGGTGTTGAGGCTTTCTTCAAAAGCTGTGTTGAGAGTGGTGTTTCGGGTGCTATTATTCCCGACCTTCCATTCAACGACTACCTTGATTACGTAAAGCCACTTGCCGATAAATACGATATAAGAGTGATAATGCTCATTACTCCAGAGACGAGTGAAGAACGCATACGCTTCATTGATGATCATACCGACGGTTTTATCTATATGGTTTCATCGGCTGCTGTAACAGGAGCGCAGAAAAGCTTTGATGATGCTAAGCAGGAGTATTTCCGACGCATCGACGCAATGAACCTGCGCAATCCACGAATGATAGGATTCGGCATAAGCAACAAGCAAACTCTTGAAGCTTCACAGTCTAATGCTGCTGGTGCCATAATAGGCAGCAAGTTTGTTACATTGCTCGATGCTAACAAAGGCAATGTTGACAATGCAATTGATGAATTGTTTGATGCATTAAGTAAATAACAAGATGAAAGATTATTCAGTAAATGAGTTAGGCTTCTATGGCGAGTTCGGCGGAGCCTATATTCCGGAAATATTATATAAAACGGTGGAAGACCTGAAGAAGTCATATCTACCAATTATCGAGAGCAAAGACTTCAAGCAGGAATATCGTGCTCTGCTTCGTGATTATGTAGGTCGCCCGTCTCCATTGTATTTTGCAAAGCGCATGAGCAAGCGTTACGGCTGTCGGCTTTATCTGAAGCGTGAAGACCTTAACCACACTGGAGCACATAAAATCAACAATGCGCTGGGACAGATTCTGCTTGCACGCAGAATGGGAAAGACACGTATCATTGCCGAAACAGGAGCTGGTCAGCATGGTGTGGCAACAGCCACTGCCTGTGCTCTTATGAATATGCCGTGCACTGTTTATATGGGTGCTCTTGATGTGGAGCGCCAGCATGTGAATGTAGAGCGAATGAAAATGCTTGGAGCAACGGTGCATCCTGTTGAAAGTGGTAACAAAACATTGAAAGATGCCACTAATGAAGCTATACGTCATTGGTGTTGCCATCCTTCAGATACTTTTTATATTATAGGCTCAACCGTAGGTCCTCATCCTTATCCTGACCTTGTGGCGCGTTTGCAGAGCGTTATTTCGGAAGAAATAAAATGGCAGCTTGAGGAAAAAACCGGTCGTGATTATCCCGACTATCTCATTGCCTGTGTAGGAGGAGGAAGCAACGCTGCCGGTACAATATATCATTATCTTTCTGACGAAAGGGTTAAGATAGTTCTTGGCGAAGCAGGAGGTATGGGCATAGAAACCAATGCCACCGCCGCATCAATGGCTGTTGGTACTATGGGAATACTTCATGGTTCGCGCATTATGCTCATGCAGACCGACGACGGACAAATAGTTGAACCTTATTCCATTTCTGCTGGTCTTGACTATCCGGGCACAGGACCTATGCACTGTAATCTCTATCAGACAGGGCGTGCAGAAGTGCTTGCCGCCAATGATGATGAGGCTTTAGAGGCTGCTTTTGAACTTACTCGCACTGAAGGCATCATTCCTGCCCTTGAAAGTTCACACGCCTTGGCTCTTCTACCTAAGATAACAGACCGGCTTAAGCCTACCGATGTTGTAGTGCTTACAGTTTCAGGTCGAGGAGATAAGGACCTCGATACTTATTTACAACACCAAAAAAAACTGCAACAATGTATAAATTCCATACAGCCGGAAAAACTATTCTCGGCGACATGAACACTCCCGTAGGAGTATATCTTAAAGTGCGCGACTCCTATCCACAGTCGGCATTGATGGAAAGTTCCGACTATCACGGAGGAGAAAACAGCCGTTCGTTCATAGGTCTTAACCCCATAGCAAGCGTAAGCATTGAACACGGCATGGTAGTATGCCTGTTTCCTGACGGACGAAGAACTACCCATGAGATTAACGACAGCTATCGTTCTCATAATGCAATAAACGATTTCCTGCATGAGTTTGATATGTCTGGTGCTCACAGTCATTACTGCGGACTTTATGGATACACATCGTTTAATGCTGTAAGATACTTTGAAAACATTGATGTTAAGGATGAGACACAGGAACAGAATGATGCTCCCGACATGCTCTATATATTATATAAGGACGTGATAGTGTTCGACCATTTCAACAATACACTCACTTTGATAGAGCTGCTGCGTGAGGGAGAGAACGACAATCTTGCCCGATTGGAGAAAGATGTCAACGGACGTGCATACCGCACTTATGATTTCCATGCGGTAGGAGACTTCACAAGCACACTCACTGATGATGAACACAAAGAGAACATACGCCGAGGCATACAGCATTGCATGCGTGGAGATGTATTCCAGATTGTGCTTTCCCGCCGTTTTATACAGCGTTATGAAGGTGATGACTTTAAGCTCTATCGTGCTTTGCGTAGCATTAATCCGTCACCTTATCTGTTCTATTTCGACTTCGGAGGCTTCCGCATCTTCGGCTCTTCGCCCGAAACACACTGCCGAATAGAGAACGGCACTGCCTATATCGACCCCATAGCTGGTACTACGAAGCGTACCGGCGATGCTGAGCAAGACAGGCAGAATGCCCTTTTCTTACAGAACGACCCAAAAGAAAATGCCGAACACGTCATGTTGGTTGACCTTGCACGTAATGACCTTTCAAGGAATTGCCATGATGTGAAGGTTGATTTCTATAAAGATATGCAGTACTATTCGCATGTAATACATCTTGTGTCGCGTGTGAGCGGCAAACTTGATGATGGTGCAGACCCTGTTAAGACGTTCATAGATACCTTCCCCGCAGGAACTCTCTCGGGTGCTCCAAAAGTAAGAGCCATGCAGCTTATAAGCGAATACGAACCCCATGACCGTGGTGCCTACGGTGGCTGCATAGGATTCATAGGATTCAACGGTTCGCTTAATCAGGCTATAACCATACGTACATTCGTAAGTCGTAACGGCGAATTGTGGTTTCAGGCAGGAGGAGGAATCGTGGCTAAGAGCAACGAGGAATACGAACTTCAGGAGGTGAACAATAAGTTGGGCGCTTTGCGCAAGGCAATATTAATGGCGGAGGAAATGTAATATGAAGCAGAAGATAGTTATAATCGATAATTACGACTCGTTCACTTATAATCTAAGTCACCTTGTTAAGGAACTCGGTGCTGATGTAACGGTTTATAGAAACGACCAGTTCCTTATGCCTCAGCTTGAAGAGTTCGACAAGATAATACTCTCTCCCGGTCCCGGCATTCCCTCAGAAGCAGGACTGCTGCTTGATGTCATACGAACCTATAAAGGCAGAAAGCCTATTCTCGGTGTGTGTTTAGGACATCAGGCTATAGGCGAGGTATTTGGTGGAACACTCACTAATCTGTCGGAAGTATTCCACGGAATAGCAACGGAAGGCAGTATTGTTGCACCTGACTCTATATTTCACGGCATGCCCGAACGCATTACAATGGGCAGGTATCATTCGTGGGTAGTAAGTAGTGAGGCTTTTCCCGAATGCTTGGAAATAACAGCCGTGAGCGGCGAAGGACAAATAATGGCTCTTCGTCATCGAGAGTACGACATTCACGGCATACAGTTTCACCCCGAAAGCGTGCTCACTCCTGAAGGCAGAACCATTCTCCTGAACTTCCTTAATAAGTAGTTTGCATAACTGTCACATGTAAGCATGCTCTGTTAAGAAGTCCAAGGAGTTAAAGAAGTTAATGGAGTTCAAGCCGAATGTTGTTTTGTTATAGGGGTATAAGATAGTGAGATTGCACGCTGCTTTAGTATCGTTCAGCTCCCCACTAAAATTTTGACTGAGCCGTTATTGAACACTACCTTAAATTCTTAATATTATTATAAAAAACTACAGGTTGTCTCTCGACAACCTGTAGTCAAAAAATTAACCTTAATAATCTAATACCATGAAAAACACACCACAAAAATACATATTTATTTTTTATTATATAAATATGAGAACACCTATAGATATATTTATAACATTAATTAAATCTTCTATCTCTCCATATTAACACTCTTTTAAATAAAATCGCATTTATCTTTTGTTTTTCTTCACTTGTTAACAAAGGAGTGGAAACATTAATATTCAAGGTGTGAGAATTAACATCATAATTATAAGAAATCATTTCAGGACTCAACAACGAGCATAATTCCTCATATTCTGTTACGTTCATTGTGTCGGGACGAGATATAAAACCAGCCAGCTCCATGCTTGGAAACTTATCGCCAGCTGGTAATTCCTGCCAGTGCAAATCATAGAACGAAATCCTACTCTTCTTTGCTGGTGCATTATAAGTATCAATCTTACAAAGAATGGTATCATTATCAATATAAGGCAAACGAATAATCTCTACAGAATAAGCAGACGACAAGATAAACCTGCCATAATCTGCCACAAGAGTATCAACCGTTGTTTTGCCACTAAGTTTATTGTCAACTCTGCTATCAACTCCCATATTATAACATTCTATCATCTCCTTCTTTTGGTTCAATGTTAAATAAGGTGTCATATCAGCAGGCATGCTTATCCACAAGTCAGCAGCATTCTGAGCATTAACCGGCACTATGCCCGCTGCAGCAAACATACAACTAAATAGATATTTCGTAATTCTTTTCATAACTTTACATGTAGTCGCAGTCATTGTATCTGTTTACTTTGCAAACATATTCTTAATCAAACAGTTTCTGCCAAATCCAAAGTACAACAACTGCGCCAAGTACACAGAAAACGAAGTTGGTGAGATACCCTTTGCCAAATAATTCAATATTCAGCAAATGGCTTATGACAGTACCAGCATAACTACCAGCAATACCAACAATAAGGTTCATGCAGCAACCTTTACCCTTCCCACTCATTATACGATTAGCAATATAGCCTATCAAAACACCTGTCAGTATCGGCCATGCTGTAAAATCTGCAATATGTCCTAACATTCTTATTTATATTTAATCATATATCTTCAAATGCAAAATTAATTCATTTTATCCATAGTTTACCGACAAACAAGTTAATTAATTCAAAACGAGGAATAAGAAACGTTATAGACATTTAACCAAGACTTTAGACATCGCATTTTATTTGTAATTTTGCATTATAATATAATGTACATGCCGTTTTTGGGAATCAAGCAGAGTTTATTTAGAATTAGTCTCAAAAAAGGAAAATATACTGTCAATAAATATTTTAAGGTTAAATACATGAACAAAAAGGCAACAGACAAACTTACGCAGGCACTAAGCCTTATTACATGTTTTCTAATGATTCTTGCTGTGTCGCTTCACCGTGATGGCAAATGGCTCGGACATGAAATAAAGAATGAGGTAAATACAGAACAGGTAAAAGAAACTAATCCGCAGACTGTTATGGCTGACGGAACTATAGTCATAAATACAAAGTCATTAGCTAAAGACATAATAGGCTATGCAGGACCCGTGCCTGTAAACATAACTATAAAAGACGGCAACGTTCTTAGCATTACACCGCTTGATAATTCCGAAACTCCAGAATTTTTCAATCGTGCATCAACAATTATACACTCATGGAATGGCAAGACTTTAGAAGAGGCTGCCAATTTGCAGGTTGACGGAATATCAGGTGCAACCCTTTCATCAAAGGCGATAATAGGAAATGTAAAACGCGGCATAGATTATGCCATGGACAACAGAGCCAAAGAAAGTATATGGAGCAAGTTCAATACAGAACCTAAAGCCATTGCAGGATTGGTAGTAGCACTCATGGCTGCTATACTACCTCTCTATATAAAGAACAAACGTTACAAAATAGCACAACAGATTCTCAACGTGTTAGTGCTTGGATTCTGGTGCGGACATTTCCTGTCCTATTCATCCATAATAGGCTATATGTCAAACAGTATGAACGTCATTTCGTTGATTGTTCCTGTAATATTGCTCATAACAGCTTTCATATATCCGCTGTTCGGCAAAAAGCAGTATTACTGCACCAATATCTGCCCACTTGGTTCGCTTCAGGAACTGACAGGCAGATGTGTAAAGCATAAAATAAAAATTAGTTCAAAGACTATAAAACGCCTTGACACTTTCCGCCAAGCACTATGGGCAGTACTTATGCTATGCCTTTGGACAGGCATATGGGCAGACTGGGTTGATTATGAACCATTCTCTGCATTCATTTTCCAGTCAGCATCGTGGGTAGTTATTACTATTGCCATTATTGCAGCAGCTCTATCCACTATCATAATGCGACCTTATTGCCGATTTGTATGCCCTACAGGCACATTGTTCAAAATAAGCGAGTCAAACAAATAGAAAAACATAATTAGTTATGAAGAATAAATTTATCATTGCCGCATTGGCATTGGCACTGGTCGTTGTAAGTGCAAAACTATTTATAAAGAACACCGACTCTACAAAGTCATACAATACTTCTGCGGAAGAAATTGTATATCAGAACATACTCACTCGTGCAAGTGTACGTGCTTATACAGAACAGACCGTTGAAGCCGAGAAAGTAGAAAAACTCCTGCGTGCCGGCATGGCAGCTCCAACAGCAAGAGATCAGCGCCCTTGGCATTTTGTTGTTGTTGACGACAGAGATGTACTTGATTCTCTTGCCAACACTAATAAACATGGCAGCATGCTAAAGAAAGCACCATTGGCAATAGTAGTATGCGGCGATATGGACCTTGCCCTTGAAGGCATAGCACAGGACTATTGGATTCAGGACTGTTCTGCAGCGATAGAGAACATACTCCTTGCCGCCCACGGCATGGGATTAGGTGCTGTATGGACAGGCAATTACCCCATAGAAGAGCGGATAACAGCCGTAAAGAAGGTATTGCATCTGCCTTCTGAGATTATTCCACTTGGAACACTGGTAATAGGCTATCCTGCACAAAAAGTAGAACCAAAGGACAAATGGGACGAATCAAACATTTCATACAACGAATACGGAGGAAGCAAAGATGAAGAATAATTTCATTCTTACAACATTATTCCTCTTCATGTGTCTTACAACAACTGCACAAGAAGAGTTTGGTTTTAAGAAATACGATGTTCAGGCTGAATTTTCCGAAAATGCCTTCATGTACTTCACCAATGCCCCTATCCTCATGGCAGGCGATAAGAATGAGCACAACGCAATGACTATCGGCTGGGGAGGAATGGGAGTTCTTTGGGGAATGCACCGTCCTGTAGTAAACGTTTATGTAGCACCCAAACGTTATACTTATGAATTCATGGAGAGCAAGCAGTATTTCTGTATAATGGAGTTCTCCGACATAAAAGTAGGAGAATACATGGGCTCTAAAAGTGGAAGAGACGGCGACAAAGGCAAAGTCCTCGGACTAACTTTGGCATTCACCAAAAACGGCACACCATATTATAAAGAGGCTGACAGTATCATTGAATGCGAGATACTCTACTCTGCTCCATTTGAAAGAAGCGGTTTTAGAAACAACGTGCCAAAGAAAATGTACGAGAATTTCCCCGCTGGCATACACACTCAATATATAGGCGAGGTTGTAGGTGCATGGAAAAAGTAATCACCCTTATTTGCAGTCTTTTCTGCATTAATCTACAATAACATTCATTTTTCCCAACATTTCTTTGTAATTTTGCAGGTAAAATAAAAACAAACACAATATTTATGGCAAAAGAACTGAAAGAACTCACAAAACGAAGTGAGAATTACAGCCAGTGGTATAACGATCTTGTTATCAAAGCTGACCTTGCAGAACAGAGTGCTGTCCGTGGTTGCATGGTCATCAAACCTTACGGCTATGCAATATGGGAAAAGATGCAGCACCAGCTTGATACTATGTTCAAAGAGACAGGTGCTGTCAACGCATACTTTCCTATGCTCATTCCAAAATCATTCCTCTCGCGCGAAGCTGAACACGTAGAAGGATTCGCCAAAGAGTGTGCAGTTGTTACACACTACCGTCTGAAAACCAACGAAACCCACGACGGTGTTATCGTTGACCCAGAGGCTAAGCTCGAGGAAGAACTCATCATCCGTCCTACATCAGAAACCATAATATGGAATACATACAAAAACTGGATTCAAAGTTGGAGAGACCTGCCTCTGATGTGCAATCAGTGGTGTAATGTAATGCGCTGGGAAATGCGCACACGTCCATTCCTCCGCACATCCGAATTCCTTTGGCAGGAAGGACATACTGCTCATGCCACACGTGAAGAGGCAGAGGAAGAAGCACGGAAAATGCTTAAAGTTTATGCTAAATTTGCTGAAGAATGGATGGCAGTACCTGTTGTTCAAGGAGTGAAGAGCGAGACAGAACGTTTTGCCGGAGCTCTCGACACTTATACTATTGAGGCAATGATGCAGGACGGCAAGGCTCTTCAGAGTGGAACAAGCCATTTCCTTGGTCAGAACTTCGCAAAGGCATTTGATGTAACATATCTTAACAAGGACAACAAACCTGAATACGTATGGGCTACTTCATGGGGAGTTTCTACACGTCTGATTGGTGCACTCATCATGACTCACTCCGATGATAACGGTCTTGTACTTCCTCCACGTTTGGCTCCGCTGCAGGTGGTAATCGTTCCTATTGGCAAGGGAGAACAAATGCAGCAAATCTCAGATAAGTTACAGCCGGTTATAGACTACCTCCGTTCAAAGGGTATAACAGTAAAATACGACGATGCCGACAATAAGCGTCCTGGATTCAAATTTGCCGAATACGAACTTAAAGGTGTACCAGTACGCCTTGTTATGGGTGCCCGCGATCTTGAAAACAACACTATCGAAGTGATGCGTCGTGATACTCTTGAGAAGGAAAGCAGAACTTTCGACGGAATTGCCGAGTACGTGGAGAACCTTCTTGACGACATTCAGCAGAACATTCTTGCTAAAGCAAAGGCACAGCGCGATGCACGTATCTATGAATGCGACAACTACGAAGAGTTTAAGGAAAAAGTTAAGGAAGGAGGCTTCTTCCTCTGCCATTGGGACGGTACTGCCGAAACAGAGGCTAAAATCAAGGAAGAAACACAAGCCACAATACGTTGTGTGCCATTCGGATATGAACAAACTCCAGGCACCGACATGGTAAGCGGAAAACCTGCCAAATGCAGAGTAATAATAGCGAGAAGCTATTGATAACAAATAAAGGTTGGTTCCTATTGGAGCCAACCTTTATTTTTCTAAACTACAAGTAAACCAACTTGCAAGAAGCTCTTCTTAGTAGTTACTTGCGTTAATCTCGAAGAAAGACTTTGGATGTGCACAAACAGGGCACATTTCAGGAGCCTTCATACCTATTACGATATGTCCGCAGTTGCGGCACTCCCACACTTTAACCTCACTCTTTGCAAACACTTCCTGCGCCTCAACATTATGAAGCAATGCACGATAACGCTCCTCGTGGCGCTTCTCAATAGCAGCAACCATACGGAACTTAGCAGCAAGAGCCTTGAAACCCTCCTCTTCTGCTGTTTTAGCAAAACCCTCATACATATCAGTCCATTCGTAGTTCTCACCCTCTGCAGCAGCAGCAAGATTAGCAGCAGTATCGCCTACACCGCCAAGCTCCTTAAACCATAACTTAGCGTGTTCCTTTTCATTTTCAGCAGTCTTGAGGAAAAGTTCTGCAATCTGTTCGAAACCTTCTTTCTTTGCCTGTGATGCGAAATAAGTGTACTTGTTACGTGCCTGGCTCTCGCCTGCGAAAGCTGCTTCAAGATTCTTTTCAGTCTGTGTACCAGAATACTTGTTTGTAGTCATAATGTTTTTATAAAAATGTTGTATAATAATATAATCTATACAAAGATATACAAAAGAATGAAAAATCACAAAGGTTTTTGTTTTTTTTTCTATATGCGCATAGAAAAACACAAATATAAAAATCTAACGGAAAAAATAAGTATTAAGAATTACACTACTCACAGAACTCCAATTTTATTTAATTTCTACTTTATAAATACTGTCTTTTGCAGAATGTAATTTCATTGTTAATAGATCTTTCACTAAGATTGGGGTATCACAATTGTTTTGCAATATCTTCAAATTCTCATCATTTTTTTTCTTCCATATATCAAAATTATCTTTTCCTGTTTCATAATAATCAGCATATACAGCCAACTCATTTAGCAATTGACTTTCATTAGTAAAAACTTCGGAAAATTTATCTGTAAAAACGAGCATATTACATATTATCTTTGGTACATTTTTCCATAAAGTCTTATCTTCTATATCTTTAATAATGCCAGTACCACCAGCTGAAAATAAATCTCTAATATTAGAAATTATTATGGAATGCCTTGAGCAAAGCCACAATGTTGTCGCTCTAAACTTATCAGGAGAAGTTCCTAGTATTTGTGGAAATGCTAAAAAGGAGAAAAACTGAATATATTGTTTTAATTTTGCTTTATCTGCTTGTTCAAAATCATTAAGAAGTTTAAGTGTTGTATTCTCGGTATATAAAACACTTGGCATATAAGAAGATACTTCTTCCACTTCTCCTATCCACCAAGGCATTGTTTTACCACCACTTTCTTTTATTCTATTTTTATAGTATTTACGCACGTACTCTATCTGTTCATTGCCTAATCTCCTAAATTTATCATACGTAATACCCATCTTATAAAAAACGGTATTTTCTTTATCATTCAAGTTCATATCAATAAGATACCTTGGACTATGAGTCACAGCAATATCATAAAGACAATCTTCGTAAGCCTTACACTTAAAATCAATATTAGCCTTAGACAGAATCCCAAATAACATGAATATCTTATGTATTTGTTCTTCCCGTAAACTTTCGACAATACTACTTCCTGTAGATTTCCAACTATTATTTTTGGTAGACTTTACTTCTACGCCATAATAATTATTCGATATAATGTCAGGGAAATGTTGTGAAGGAGTGTGTTTTATGAGATATGGACACTAGTGTGCAAAGTTAACAAAATAAATTGTATAACATTATTATAATGGTCTTTTTATAATATTCAACATTCATAATGCTTGCTTCCATTTCGTTTTATGCAAAACTTTAAGTAACTTTGCACTTGAATTATAAATACATAAATAACATTCAATGTCACAAGTTTGGATTAGCGCCATAGGACTATGCGGGTCAACTGTCATCGGCTCTTTATTAGGATTTCTGATAAAAGAACTACCTCACAAATGGAATGATGCCGTGCTGGGATATTGTGCCGGCATAATGCTTGCCGCCTCTACTCTCGGACTTATTGTTCCTGCATTCGAGATGTCAACAGCTTCAACATGGTGGATAGTTGCAATAGGAGTTATGGCTGGAGCATTATTCCTAAACATTCTGGACTTCGTAACTCCACACATGCACCACATAACCGGATTAGATCCCGAGGAGCACATGAACAACAGCACGCTCAACCACATACTGCTGTTCGTAATGGCAATTGCCATACATAAACTTCCCGAGGGAATGGCGGCAGGCGTGAGTATGAGCAATATTGTTGACGGCTCGGCTTCGTATTCTGTATCATTCGGCATTGCCCTGCAAAATATTCCTGAAGGAATGGTCATTATTGCACCGCTTTTGTTAGCAGGAGTAACTCCGCTCCGCACTTTCATAATATCATTAGCAATTGGTTTGCTTGAGATTGTGGGTGTATGGCTGGGATTCGGGCTGGGTTCCGCATCAGAAACATTTCTACCTGTCATGCTCGGATTTGCAGGAGGAGCCATGCTCTATGTCACTTCCGACGAGATTATACCCGAAACTCATGCACACGGATACCAGAAACAGGCTACATACGCCTTGCTTCTCGGATTCATGACACTTATTGTTATAGAGAAATTCATAGGTTAATTATAAATACAAAACAATGAACGTAGGCGACAAAATACCTGAGATTCTTGGCAAAGACCAGAACGGTAGGGAGATTAAAGCAAGTGATTATAAAGGACGCAAGATTGTGCTCTACAGTTATCCACGAGCCAACACCCCTGGCTGTACTGCCGAGGCATGTTCACTACAAGCCCACAAGGCAGAGCTTCAAGCGGCGGGTTATGAGATTATTGGAGTGAGCAAAGACAAGGAAACTGCACAGAAGAAGTTTGCCGACAACTACTCTCTCGACTTTCCACTAATAGCCGACACCGAAACCACTCTCCTGCAAGAACTCGGTGCATGGGGCGAGAAGAAGAACTACGGTAAGACATATATGGGAATTATCCGCACCACTTATCTTGTTAATGAAGAGGGAATAATAGAGAAAATATTTACTCCCAAGGAGATAAAGACTAAAATACACGCTGAACAGATTCTCGATTACACGAAGAAAGCTTAGCTATAGTCAAAAACAACTATTCTCTCACCTTGAAAGAGGTTGTTTGTTCGTCGTCCAGCTGAAAGACGTGTGTCCTCCAGCTGGAGGACGATGATTAAACCATTAAATTTCGACAGAGCCAAAAATATATCTCCCTCCCTACGGAGGAGGCATAGGCAGGAACTTGTCAAAATACTAAACAAAAGTTCAAAATAAAGCCCTTATATTTGGCGGTTTTACAAAATAAAAACCATTTGGGCGCAAATATGAGGAAATAGAGGCATTAGAAATTGGCATAAAAAGGCTGTTTATGTGATTGTTTTTGCTAACGACAGCTATTGGTAGCAGTTATTATGATGCAACGATAGTTATTCTTAGCTTGCAATGATAGTTATCGATGTTGTGCAAGAATAGTTATCGTTAGCACATAAGAATAGTTATCGTTAGGCGGGAACAATAGTTATTCATAAAAAGTGTGCATAGTTTTCTGCTAAAA
>JBHAEQ010000014.1:0-3301 GCA_041855685.1 Prevotella sp.
AATTAACGTACCAAATAGCAACCGTCTCAAAAAGACGATTTAATAATTTACTTTAATTTTTAATTACCAAGGCTTGCTGAAATACATAAAATGTGAATTATTTGAATACAAAGATACTAAAAATTCCTTCACATAACATCGGTAACTGTTGCACAACTCCTTTTAAATGCTAAAATCTTAAAATATTTGACCTCATTTAAGCCTCTTTAAGCGAGGTTTGTTGTTTTATTTAGGTTTGCAATCATAATTTTTGATAAGGTTATATCCACTAATTTGAAGGCTACTAATTACGTTTTCAACTAGCAAAAGTTGACCTTGCATTTTGGTCATACTTTGGGCTATGATATGTGGTCGTTTGCGGATGAATTTCAGATACTTTTTCAGATTATAACACAGCGCTGCCATCAAAACATGTTTATTGGCCTGTGCCATACCTCGACTGTTGATGCGTTTCATATTGTGGTGGTTAATCAATGTCCCCAAAACTGGCTCTACGGTACTACTCCGACGCTTGACTAATCTTCGGTGATAAGATTTGTTAGAAGTAAGTTTATTATGCATCTTATCATATAGTGGCTTGTGGATGCTTTCGTCAAGCTTTTTGAATTTACTAACCTTGCCACAACATTCCTCACGAAAAGGGCAATCTTTACAATCCTTTTCACTACTGCGGTACGTCTTCTTTTGATAACCCTTGCTATCTGTTCTTATCCCTTTAAATGGTAGAATCGCTTTATTTCCTCCCGATTGAATACATTCGTAGCGGTCTTCCTCCACATTGTAAACAAAACCTCTTCGCTCGGGTTTGTACTGCCCAAAATTAGGTATCCAAGCATCAATATCGTGGCCTTCACAATACTGCAAGCTCTCTCCACTGCTATAGCCCGCATCGGCTATAACTTCTTCTAATTGGATAGCATTTGCTCCCAGATTAGCTAACGTTTGGTTCATTATCTCACTAAAAATAGCACTATCCTTACTCCCTGCTGTACTCGCACATGCACCCGTAATCACATGATGAGCATCATCTACAGCCAACTGACCCGCATAGTTCAACTGACGAGGCTTGCCTGGTTTGGTCGATATCTTGGCATCAGGATCCGTTGGGCTGTAATGCGTGTGATTACTCAGAAATTTAGGACGAATCTCCTCCCCGTCTTCATCCTTTTGTATAGTTTTTACATGACCTGGCATACCTTTGTAAGCTTCGCTCTTCCAAGCGTGCTGTTGTTCTACCTCTTTATGCTTCTGTACACTTACTTGGTATTCCGAATGGTGGTTCAGCTCAGCCGTGTAACTCCTAACATCATCTACAACTTCCTTTTCCAACAAGCTATCCATACTCGCATTGGCTTTGATAAAAGCGCTATCTACACATTGACGCTTACCACGAACCATACCCTTAGCGACACATTTGCGTAAAACTTCTTGAAAAAAGCTCAAAAAAACTTCTTCACCATACAATTGTCGTGTACGAGAGATAGTCGAATGCCATGGCAGATCCTCATCCAAATCATAACCCAAAAACAAACGAATACTCAAACTATCTGCACAAAAGCGCAACAAGGCTCTGTCGCTATTGATATTATTCAAATAACCAACCAGCAATATCTTAAAGAAAACAACGGGGTCAATGCTTTCTTGTCCTTCACTACCGTAATACTTTTGCGTAGCACCATAAAGATAATGTAAGTCTAATTCTGCTAACAAAATACGATAGTAATTATCCTTGGGAACTAAACTATCCAAACTAGTGTGATAAAATAATTGGGGACACTACTGTCCAAAGAAATTACCCCATAGGTTCAGTTGATCTGAATCGGAATCATTCATCGGACGTTTTGGTTTAATAAACAGTTCGCCTAAAGGCTTCCTCTCAAAGAGTACTTTGCCGACTACGGACGATAAAATATAAAGTTCCTGATCAATATGAAACATCTTTCTGGCAATGGCAAGCAGCAGGTAATCGCAGATGGCAATCCATATCTGCGAGTATACTGCATTCTGGCTGGTCCCGTAGAACGCCTTGATGTTCAGATGTTGCTTGATCCATTTGAAGAAACATTCCACTTGCCAACGTTCCCTATAAAGTTCAGCAATGGTCAGGTAGGAATGTGTGAAGTCATTGGTCAGGAACCGATAGACATTTCCCGTGGCATAATCCTCATACACAACCATACGGAGTGTATCCGGATACCATCGGGAGGTTTTCAGTCCCGTCAGCCTGATAGTGGAATCGCTAACAACTCCTGTACTTTTATCAACCGGATGCTCTTCTACCACCTCATACTTCATGTTGTCCTTGGCCCTGGTGACAAAGAAAGCCCGCTGGCGATGAAAGTGGAGGAACAACTGCTTGAAATCCACATATCCCTTGTCCATGAGGTAGTAATTACCAGGCTCCACGGGTACGAGGCTCATTGCTTTGGAGTCATGGACCGCGGCTTCCGTCAGATAAATAAATGTGGGAATCGTTCCCCGCAAATCCAGCAGAGTATGCATCTTTACACCACCTTTATCATGATGAAGTCTTGCCCATGGACAGAGTTGCAGGCAAAGTTTCATCGTACTGCTGTCGAAGGCATAGACGATTCCGTCCACGTCGAGTCTGGAAGGCTCATGGCGGTACAGGTATCTCGCTTGTGCAATCAATATCTGACCGAAGTCGTGATAGATGCGCCAGTCCTTGGTCCCGTTGATATGTGCCAAAGTCGAGCGTTGGATATATTTGATTCCGGACGAGTACAACTTGAAGGACAGGGCAACCAGCGTTGCATCAATGCTGCGCAGGCTATCCTGGCCGGTGAACTGGGCAAAACTCATCACCATGAACTGGTCTCTGCATTTGAACTCGATGGCATGTCGGTTGCCATTGTATCTCTTTACGCATTTGTCAAACTCATATCTCGGTATGAGCGACATTATCTGAGCGAATACGGTCTTTCCCTGATTCATGATTTCTATCTCTTGCAATACTATTTGCAAAAGTATAAAATCAAATCCCGGAAAAATTTTATTCGCGTAATGCATTAATATAAACTAATTTAAATCATGTCTGAGAAAATTTCTTTGGACAGTAGTGAATTGGGGAGTGAATTTTTTACGTCCTTGCATACAGAAAGATACGACTTTTTTAACTATATTCAGTTGTGCAACATGCACATCGCATTGGCAAAATGGCAGGTTAAGTGCTAAATTGAAAGTTTCTGCATTTTATTCCGCCGAATGTGTTCCACATTCGCTTTTTATTTGTAAGTTAGCTCTGTGGAAACACATCGGCTACGTTCTCGCTAAATTGAAC
>JBHAEQ010000015.1:0-16225 GCA_041855685.1 Prevotella sp.
CCGAACAGAGAAGTCAAGCCCACTTACGCCGATGGTACTGCAATGCAATGCGGGAGAGTAGGAAGCCGCCTTCTTTTACAGGAGAGTCTGAAGCAGAAACTTCAGGCTCTCTTTTTGTTTGTGGTTGTTTGGCCGTTTGTTTAGTTTAGTTAGTTGATTAAATATATAATATAAATGAAGGTCTGGTGATTTTGTTCTACCAGACCTTATTCTTATTTTTATTTGTTTTTAAGCAAATCTCTAATTTCCGTGAGTAGTTTCTCTTCTACAGAAGGCTCTGGGGCTGCTGGTGGTGCAACAGTTTCTTCTTTCTTTTTGCTTGTAAGTTTGTTGATAGCTTTTACGAGCATGAATACACAGAGTGCTACTATGATGAAGTTAATGCTTGTCTGAATGAAATTTCCATAAGCAATTGTAGCTGGAGCGAGTGTAACACCATCAGCAATTTCCTTTGCAGGAAGTTCTACTTTAAGGTCTGTAAAGTTCACGCCACCTATGAGATAGCCTATAGGGGGCATTATTATGTCATTGACTATAGAGTTGACAATACCTCCGAAAGCGCCACCTATTATTACACCGACTGCCATGTCTATGGCATTGCCTTTGACAGCGAAAGCCTTGAATTCTTCAATAAATTTGCTCATAATTTTGTGTTTAAATAATTTATTGTTACAAAATTAGTAAAAATAATGAAACATAGCAAATGAATGGTTATTTTTTTGTAATATAGGTGTTGCATTTGGAATGTGTTTAGGTAATTTTACATAAAAAAATGTTTTATTTCTTTCTATACTGAAATTATTTGAGTAATTTTGCAATTGGAACTGATGTATATGATGTTTTATACTTCGGCATGAATTTGAAAAGATATTTTATTAACTCATAAAAATTAATTAAAACATGACAAAAGTAGCTATTAACGGTTTTGGCCGTATTGGTCGTCTGGCTTTCCGTCAGATGTTTGAGACAGAGGGTTATGAAGTTGTTGCTATCAATGACCTTACAAGTCCTAAGATGCTTGCTCATCTTCTTAAGTACGATACTGCTCAGGGCGGTTTCGCAGGTAAGTTCGGTGAGGGGAAGCATACTGTAGAGGCAACAGAGAACTCAATCATCGTTGACGGTAAGGAGATTACTATCTACGCTAAACCAAACGCTGCAGAACTTCCTTGGGGCGAGCTTAATGTTGATGTTGTTTTGGAGTGCACAGGTTTCTATACTTCTAAGGAGAAGGCTTCTGCTCACATTGCAGCTGGTGCAAAGAAGGTAGTTATTTCTGCTCCTGCAGGTAACGATCTCCCAACAATCGTTTACAACACCAATCACACTACTCTTACACCTGCTGATACTGTTATCTCTGCTGCTTCTTGCACAACAAACTGCTTGGCTCCTATGGCTGATGCTCTTAACAAGTATGCTGAGATTCAGTCTGGTATCATGTCAACAATTCATGCTTACACAGGTGACCAGATGATTCTTGATGGTCCTCAGCGCAAGGGTGATCTCCGTCGTTCACGCGCAGGTGCTCAGAACATCGTTCCTAACTCAACAGGTGCTGCTAAGGCTATTGGTCTTGTAATTCCTGAGTTGAATGGTAAGCTTATCGGTTCTGCACAGCGTATTCCAACTCCAACAGGTTCAACAACTATCCTTGTTGCTGTTGTTAAGGGTACTGACGTTACTAAGGAAGGCATCAATGCTGCTATGAAGGCTGCTGCTAACGAGAGTTTCGGTTACACAGAGGATGAGATTGTATCAAGCGATGTTATTGGTATGAAGTTTGGTTCTCTTTTCGATGCTACTCAGACCATGGTTAGCAAGATTGACGAGAATACATATCAGGTACAAGTTGTTTCTTGGTATGACAATGAGAACTCTTATACTTCTCAGATGGTTCGTACTATCAAGTACCTCGCAGAGCTTAAATAATATTATAGCAAAAGCTTATAAGAATTGCCGCCTGACATTTTGTCGGGCGGTTTTTTTTTATTATTTTTGTGCAATGAAGCGTTTGATTACCATTTTAGGACCTACAGCAAGTGGTAAGACATCACTTGCAGCTGCACTTGCATCGCATATAGGAGGTGAAATAATATCAGCAGACTCACGCCAGATATATAGAGGAATGGATATTGGTACGGGTAAAGATTTGGCTGATTATGGTGATGTTCCGTATCATCTTATAGATATATGTGATGCCGGTGATAAGTATAATTTGTTTCAATATCAGAAAGATTTTCATGTTGCCTATGCTGACATAATAAATCGTAATCGTCAGCCTATTCTTTGTGGTGGTACAGGGTTGTATATAGAATCTGTGTTGAAAGGATATAAACTTCCTGATGTTCCTCCGAATAAAGAATTGCGTGATAGTCTTTCAGATAAGGATATTCATGAACTTACCACTATATTGGAGGAATTGAAGTCAAAGACAGGTACTTGTATGCATAACCATACAGATGTTGATACGGCTCAACGTGCTATTCGTGCTATTGAAATTGAAACTTACAATCTTGAGCATGCGTCAGCAGAACGTTACTATCCTGTGGTTGATTCTATTCTAATAGGTGTATGTATTGACCGCGATGAGCGAAGGCATAAAATCACTAATCGTCTCAAAGCTCGTATAGAAGAAGGAATGGTTGAGGAAATACGTGGTCTTTTATTTCGTGGCATTCCTGCCGAAGACCTTATCTACTATGGGCTGGAATATAAATATGTTACAGAATACTGCATAGGTAATCTTACTTATGACGAGATGTTTTCAAAATTGGAAATTGCTATTCATCAGTTTGCCAAGCGGCAGATGACATGGTTTCGTGGCATGGAAAGACGTGGGTTTAAGATTAACTGGGTTGATGCAATGCTGCCTTTTAATGATAAATTGGAATGCATATTTAGGATTATCGATAGTTAAAAACATAGTTTTATTTAATTTTCTTTGTTTTTCTTTTGTTTGTTACAGGAAATGTATTAATTTTACTATCGCAAACAGAATTCTCGTAATATCGAGGTTCTTTAATTTTATTGTAACTAAAACCTTTTTATAACCTTAATGTGTGTAGTATATGAGCTATTTGAAATTTGAAAGGGCTCGAATGACGAACTTGGACAGTTCGTTGCGTAGAGAGGTTCTTAGGACTAACCGTTCGGGTGCATACGCTTGTTCTACTGTTGTTGACTGTAATACAAGAAAGTATCATGGACTCCTTGTTGTTCCGGTACCAGAACTCGACGACGAGAACCATGTGCTTTTGTCCTCTCTCGACCCAACAGTTATTCAGCATGGTGCTGAGTTTAATCTTGCAGTTCATAAGTATCAAGGCGGGGCTACTTATCCTAATGGACATAAATACATCCAAGAGTTTGATTGCCAGCAAGTTCCTACAACACTCTATAGAGTTGGAGGTGTAGTGTTGAAGAAAGAAATGCTTTTTCAACACTATGAAAGCCGAATTCTTATTCGGTACACCCTTGTTGATGCGCATTCGGCAACAACACTTCGCTTTCGTCCGTTCTTAGCTTTTCGTAGTGTTCGTCAGTTCACTCATGAAAATTCTTCTGTTAATAAAGAATATACGGAAGTGGAGAACGGTATTAAGACTTGCATGTATGATGGTTATCCCGACCTTTATATGCAGTTTAGTAAGAAGAACGAATTTGTTTATCAACCCGATTGGTATAGGGGTTTGGAATATCAAAAGGAACAGGAGCGTGGTTATGCCAGCAATGAAGATCTTTATGTTCCTGGTTATTTTGAGATGCCTATAAAGAAAGGTGAGAGTATTGTGTTTGTTGCCGGTGTAAAGAGCATAAGTACTACAGGTCTGAAAAAACTTTTTGAGAAAGAAGCAGAAGAGCGTACATTGCGTGATAATTTTTATCATTGTCTTGTTAATGCAGCCCACCAATTCCATAATCGTGTTTCAGATAATGAGCGTTATCTTCTGGCAGGCTATCCTTGGTTCAAGTGCCGTGCTCGCGATACTTTTATTGCTCTGCCAGGCTTGACGCTTGCTATAGGAGAAACCGACTACTTTGAACTTGTCATGGATACTGCAGCCAAAGGTATTCGTGAGTTTATAGCCGGTACACCGTTGTCGGTGAAAATATATGAAATGGAGCAGCCCGATGTACTGTTATGGGCAGTTTGGGCTATACAACAATATTCACGTGAGGTGGGAGCTGAAAAGCAGATAGCGCGATATGGGAAATTAGGTCGAGAGATACTTGACTTCATCTTGTCTAACAAGCATCCTAATCTCAAAGTCAAAGATAATGCTCTTGTATATAGTGAAGGTAAAGACCGCCCCTGTACATGGATGAACTCTACTAATCAATGGGGGCAGCCCATAGTTCCACGAACAGGATATATTGTAGAGTTCAATGCTTTGTGGTATAACCTGTTGAAATTCGGTGAGAAGATGGTTCTTCTCGAGGGTGATAAGGAAAGGGCTGGAATGCTTGCCGAGAAGGCAGAGCTTTGTAAAAACTCTTTCGTCGAGACATTCCTTAATGATTATGGCTATCTTTACGACTTTGTTGATGACAAGATGGTATCTTGGGAAGTACGTCCTAATCAGATATTTGCTATATCACTTGACTATTCGCCGCTAAACCCTCTACAACAAAAGGAGGTACTTGATGTCTGCACCCGAGAGCTTCTCACACCCAAGGGCTTACGGTCGCTGTCACCAAAAAGTGGTTTTTATAATCCTGTCTATAAGGGAACTCAGGTGCAGCGCGACTATGCATATCATCAGGGAACTGCATGGCCTTGGCTCGGCGGATTCTACATGGAGGCAGTACTTAAGATTTACAAACGTACCCGTCTTAGTTTTGTAAAGCGTCAGTTGGGGAGTTATGAAGAAGAGCTTTTCTATCATACAATAGGAACAATACCTGAGCTTTTTGACGGTAACCCTCCTTTCCATGGCAGAGGTGCAATGTCGTTTGCAATGAATGTTGCCGAGATTCTACGTAGTATACGCATGCTTGAGAAATTATCATATAATACTAACTTATAATATAGGAGGCCTGATTAATGAAAGTATTAATGTTTGGTTGGGAGTTTCCTCCTAAAATCTATGGTGGACTGGCAGTTGCCTCTTACGGAATAACCAAGGGACTTAGTCTTCAGGGCGATGTTGACATAACATTCTGCATGCCGCGTCCTACAGGTAAGGAGGAGAAGTTCTTAAGGATTATAAATATGAGTCAAGTGCCTATAGCTTGGCGAGGTGTTATGTACGACCAGATAAAAGACAGAATGGTAGGTCATAGTGCCGAAGAGTATTATCATTTCAGAGACCATATCTATTCCGACTTCAATAATATTGGAGTTAATGATATGGGCTGTCTGGAATTTGCCGGCGGCTATCCTGACAATCTTCAACAGGAGATAAATAATTTTTCTATCATTTCGGGTGTTGTTGCTCGTGCCGAACAGTTTGATATAATACATGCTCACGACTGGCTTACTTATCCCGCAGGCATTCATGCCAAGCAAGTAAGTGGCAAACCTCTTGTCATACACGTTCATGCTACTGATTTCGACCGTTCACGTGGTAAGGTTAATCCAACAGTCTATAGAATAGAGAAAGACGGAATGGATAATGCCGACTGCATTATGTGTGTATCTGAGCTTACCCGCCAGACGGTTATAAATCAGTATCACCAAGATCCGCGCAAATGTGTTGCAATGCACAATGCTGTTTATCCTTTGGACGAGGAGATACGTGCTATAGTTCCTCATAAGAATCCAAAGGAGAAGATAGTAACTTATCTTGGACGTATTACAATGCAGAAAGGACCTGAATATTTTGTCGAGGCTGCAGCCCTTGTGCTTGAGCGTACGAAGAACATACGTTTCTGCATGGCAGGTTCTGGAGATATGATGGATGCAATGATAAAGTTGGCTGCTCAGCGAGGCATTGCCGACAGACTTCATTTTCCCGGATTCCAAAGAGGCAAACAGGTTTATGAATGTTATAAAAACTCCGATGTGTTTGTAATGCCTTCTGTCAGCGAACCTTTTGGTATAGCGCCGTTAGAGGCAATGCAGTGCGGCTGTCCTTCAATCATTTCAAAGCAGAGTGGCTGTGGAGAGATTCTTGAGAAAGTGATAAAAGTAGATTATTGGGATATTCACGCTATGGCTGATGCCATATATTCCATCTGCACTAACGAGGAATTGTATAACTATCTGCGAGATGAGGGATTGCTGGAAGTTGACAACATTACTTGGGAGAAAGTGGGAGTGCGTATCCGCAAGTACTATGACCAATTGATTAATCGTTGAACGTTATAAGTAGAAAATTTATGAAAACAATTTGTTTATATTTTGAGATACACCAAATAACTCATTTGAAGCGCTATCGTTTCTTTGATATAGGTACAGACCATTATTATTACGATGATTTTGAAAATGAGCGCAAGATAAGTTATATCGTTGAACACAGCTATGTGCCAACCCTTAACACACTGCTTTCAATGTGCCGCGAGAATCAAGGCTATTTCAAAGTGGCTTTCTCTATTTCAGGTGTAGGGCTTGAACAACTTGAACTTCATGCACCACAGGTGCTTGACATCCTTCAAAAGTTGAATGACACGGGTTGTGTAGAATTCCTTGCCGAACCTTACTCACATGGTTTGGCTTCTCTAATCAACGAACAATGTTTTGCTGACGAAATAAAGAAGCAGCGCGATAAGATAACAGAATATTTTGGCAAACAGCCTGTTGTATTCCGTAACTCTTCTCTTATCTATAGTGATGACATAGGAATGCAGATAAGCAAACTTGGCTTCAAAGGCATGCTTACAGAAGGGGCAAAGCAGGTGCTCGGTTGGAAATCACCTCATTATGTTTATGGCTGTGCTTATGCTCCTAAACTCAAACTGCTTATGCGCGATATAACACTCTCTGACGACATTTCACTACGCTTCAACGACTCCTCTTGGGAATCCTATCCGCTCTTTGCCGACAAATACATAGAGCGTATAGCTTCTTATCCGGAGGAGGAACAGGTGTTCAACATCTTCATGGAACTGTCGTCAATAGGAGTTTCTCAACCACTGTCAAGCAACATATTGGAATTCCTGCGAGCACTGCCAAGCTGTGCACGTAATATGGGAGTAACATTCTCTACACCAACTGAAATATGCCAGAAGGTGAAGAGTGTCGGCACACTGGATATTCCTGAACCCGTGAGTTGGAACGATGAAGAACGTGATACTTCGTCCCTGCTCGGAAATCCGTTGCAACGCGAGGCATTCGAGAAATTATATAGTATAGCCGACCGTGTGCGGATAGCTAACGAACCGAGAATCAATCAGGACTGGGAATATCTGCAGGCAAGCAACAATTTTGCTTTCATGAGTACAAAGAAGACAGTTGTAGGACTTGAGCGTGGCATATACAGCAGTCCGTTTGATGCTTTCACCAACTATATGAATATTCTTGGCGACTTCATATCAAGAGTGAACAATCTATATCCTGATGATATTGACAACGAACAACTTAATTCGCTCCTCACTACTATTAAGAACCAAGGTGATGAGATTGAGATGAAAGATGCTGAAATAGAACGCATTCGTACAAAGCTTGCCAAAGTTGAGAAACAGCTTGCAGAGGTAAAAGAAAAAGTTGCCGTGCCGGCAAAGAAAACTACTAAAAAAGCTACTGTAAAGAAGTAATAGGCTGGTTATTTACTTTTTCATTGTTTAGTTTCTGGACAGAATGATGGGTAAGAGTAAATAGATTAATAAAGTTCATTTGCTCTGAAGTTTATAATAAGTATCATGGGTAATTTACTCGCAGGCATGTTAATGTGCTTGCAAGTAAGTTGCCCGTGATTTGTTTTGTTTATTTTCTTCACAGAAATTTTGTGGGATCAGTCGAAATTTAGCGGAAAACCTTCAACTTGAGATTAAGGAATTCAAGTGGTTGGAGGTTAGAGAGAATAAACCAAACAACGACCAAACCACAACGACCAAACAACTTTACAAAACGACTTTTTGACCAACGCTGTGAGCCATTGTTTTTATGTCGATGGAGCAATGTGCCACTGGTTTTATTTCAGGGTGTTAGATAAAATCTTTGTATATCATCCTGATACTCAATAATATATAAAGATTAAAAACTGCGAAAAACAACCATAATGCGTCAGTTTCTTCATTATTTCGTCCTATGGACGTACGTTTATAGGGTGAATGAACGTACGTCTATAGGGTGAGTGCACGTACGTTAACAGATTTATAGACGTACATCCATAGAGTATAACAATGACTATCGACTCACTTTTCGCATGATTTTTCACAGAATTTCATAAAAATCATCGTTGGAAAGCATAAAAAGGTTATGAACAACAATGTAGGGACAGACCCTGTGTCTGTCCGCACAGAAATAATAGAATCGGGAATAATATTGACATAAAGGAAAATTAGAACACTGCCATATAACTCGAAATGTCGGATGAAAGAAAGATAAGCAAATAAAAGCGAATTTTTTTGCTAAATATTTGGAGTTTTCATGGAAAGTTATTAACTTTGCGTTGATTTATAATAATAAGTAACAAATAAAAACGATACGCCTATTGACTGACATTTACTTAATTGAAAAAACTTAAGGAAATGATGGAACTTAACAAAATGACCGATGAGCAGTTGGCCATTGCATATAGTGAAGGAGTTAATAGAGCTTTTGACATGTTACTTGAGCGTACTCAAAATAAGCTTTATTCCTATATCATGTTTGTTGTGCGTGATAAAAATGTGGCAGACGATGTCTTTCAAGACACCTTTGTCAAGGTTATCACCAAACTTCGCAGCGGTTCTTACACTGCGTCAGGTAAATTCTCTGCATGGGTAATGCGTATAGCCCACAATATAATCATTGACATGTATCGTGAGCAGAAACATGAGAATATAGTAGAGGCTTCTACCGATAACGACTTGTCAAAGTTGACCAATAATGAAGTTATTGACTTGAATATAGAGTCGAAGTTCATTGACGAGCAGAATCTGAAAGAGGCAAAGCTTCTTATGGATTCTCTTCCTGTGGCTCAGCGTGAAGTTGTGTTTATGCGCATTTATCAGCAGATGTCGTTCAAGGAAATTGCCGAAACAACAGGCATGAGCATAAACACGGCTCTCGGACGTATGCGTTATGCCATAATCAACATGAGGAAAATGGCTAACGAATACAGCATTGCTATGTAATACGCTTTAAGCTCTGAATAGTGGCTTGCGGATTTTCAGCCTTGAAGATGTAATTGCCACACACTACGACATCGGCACCTGCTTCAACGACAAGCGGTGTCGTTTCTTTGTTTATGCCACCGTCAACCTGAATTAGTGCTTTGCTGTTGCAGGCGTTAAGTAATGTGCGAAGCTGCTTTATCTTAAGCTCCGAGCCTTCAATGTATTTCTGCCCTGAATAGCCGGGATTTACACTCATTGGCAGAAACATGTCGGCGTCTTCCAAAACATCTTCTACCACTGACACATCAGTCTGTGGATTAAGCGCAACTCCTGCTTTCATACCCGCATTGTGAATGTCGCAAATGGTTTGTTTCAGATTGGTGCATGCTTCTGCATGCACTGTCATCATCATAATACCAAGGTCGGCAGTGCGCTGTATATAGTTTTCAGGATGTATAATCATGAAATGCGCATCAAGCGGTTTTTTGCATATTGAAGCAACGGCTTTTATTACAGGAAAACCGAATGATATGTTTGGAACGAAAACTCCGTCCATTATGTCTAAGTGCAACCAGTCGGCTTCACTGTTGTTAATCCATTCTATTTCAGCCTGCAGATTTGTGAAATCGGCAGATAGTAGTGAAGGTGATACTTTTATATTCATGGTGTTCTATTAATATTTTAGCTCCAACAGAGTTTCTTTTTTTCCTCACTTATTGTGTAAGAAGGATAACGGTGTGCTATCGTTCTAATGATTTGCAGACTTAATTCTGACGGTTTGCAATCTTCTGGAGTAAAATATTTCATAGGCAATGTTGTTTGTTAACTATTTCATTGATGATAACGCTTCTATTTCATAAATATTTCATTTGATGGTGTAATTTTTGTATCTTTGCATATAGATTCCCATTAGTTAGTATGAAAGTTATATATAATAGCTGGTTTCCGTTTGGTAAATACACTGCAATTAATATATTTGGAGTGGTGTTTGCGAAGCATAATCTTGACAAGATTGAACGTAACCATGAGTTTATACATACTTTGCAGCAACGTGAGTTGTTGTTCGTGGGATTCTATCTGCTTTATTTTCTCGAGTGGCTGTTTCGTATTATTCAGAAACGCCATTTAAATGATGCTTATTTCTCAATCTCTTTTGAGCGTGAGGCTTATGCCAATGAACACAATCTGAACTATAAAAAGAATAGGCGCCATTTTGCATGGCACCTATTTCTTCTGTGTTGATGGATTAAATTATCAAGGTTTGTTTATCTGTTATTTTATGAATACCTTCCTGCCGTTGACAATGAATATTCCGTTTTTGGCATTCTTTACCTGTCTTCCGTTAAGGTCGTATATGGTGTCTGAATTTCTGCTCTCAACGACAGTCTGTTTGCCGATACCAGTTACAACGCCGTGTTTCTGCCCTTTGAATATGTTGCTGTAAACGGTGTACTCTTCCTTGTGGTTGCCGTATGCGAATTCAATGTCCAGGTTTATTGTTCCGTCTTCTGCTACGTATGTGTTGTTGTCGTTTGAAAATATAAGAAGCTGAAACTCCTTGGCACCTGCTGTTACTGTCACAATCTGGTTGGATTCCTGTCTGAGATTCCATTTTTTGTCTTTTTCATTCAAAGTGAATCCAGGAATATCGAATCTGTCAAGTACAAGTCCGCCGAACATATAACCTGTAACGGCTATTATGACTTCGTTTTCAATAGGGCCTTTTTTCACTTCCACGGTGAACTGTCTGCTTGAAAGAGGAGTGTTCTCCTTGTTTTTCTTAAGCACGATGTCTGCCTTTCCGTTATAGATACCATAAGGAGTTGATATGTTCTCTGTGTTTGCAGACATTGATAATGTGGCAAATAACATAACGATAATTGAATAAATCTTTTTCATGTTCTTTTCTTTTTTAACGTTTCCTAAATACATAATACATTCTCTTTTTTCAGTATTTGTGTGTTGTGTTTCTATTAGACTTGGAGTTAATTCCTGATGCAAAGGTATATAAAGTTTTGGAAAGACATGTATTTTTAGTTCTATTTCTCCTGAAATAAGGTGAATAATTCATGTAAATCAATAACCCTCGAAAGCGTATGATATGGCTTTCGAGGGTTTTAGGGGTTGATAACCGTCTGTTTACAGCTTTATTTTACATCCACCTATTACTACAGTTCCTGCCTGAGGCACTGATGTATAGTCGAAGTATTTTTTGTTTAATATATTCGTGCCATCAACGTAGAGACTCCACTTGGGTTCGTCCCATGACAGGCGGGCGTCGAGAATGTCGTATGAAGGATTATGACCGCCTATGCGGTCCTGCCAGCGCCATGATATATTTAAGTTGAGGTTGCGCCATATACGTCCGTCGGCAGACAGTACAATCTTATGACGCAGATATTCCATGGCATATTTGCTTTTTATAACTTTCACATCATATTTGGACTCCTGATTTATATAGCTGTACTTAGCCGACAACGAACGAAGAGGGAATTTCCTTGATAAGACCTCTCGTGGCAGATATTTCATATTTATTTCTCCACCATAGTTGTTCATGCGGAAGTTGACCGAATGGAATATATCGTCGTTGGCTTCTTCATAAGTTACCCAGTCAATCATGTCGCGCTTGTTGGAATAAAACATTTGTGCTTCCGCCGCAAATCCGCGGCTCGTGTGTCTTATTCCGAATTGCAGGTCTGATGTTTTTTCAGGTTTGAGGTTGGCATTGCCCTCAATCTTGGCACCGCTATAATATAAATCTGTGAAGGTAGGCATGCGCATTGCTGTGTTCCATGATGCAAAGAGTTTCCAACTGTCGCTTAATATGTATGCCGCGTCAATACCTGGATAAACTCCCCAGCCTTCGAAGGGTGTGTGTATTGCTGTTGCTCCCATTGAGAAAGTCCACTGCGCGAGGATTATGTTATGCTCGAGGAAAGCCGATGCAATGGTTCGCGAGTCGTGATGCTTGTACAGAATATCGTCATTGCCGTCATGCCCGCCGCTTTTCTGCCATTTAGCCTCGTCTTGAAGGAGTCCGAGCTTCGTGCTCCATATCCTCTCGTCTCGCAGCTCCATGCCTACCGAAGTCTTGCCTAAACGACTTTCAAACCATGCGTTTACAGAAGCGCCTGCAGCATCTACTTTATGGTAGTTCTCGCCTGCAGGATTATTTCTGTGCCATTGGTAGTGGTCATACCAGCGGTTCCAATATACTTGCGGACTTATATGCAGCTTTCTCACTTTCATATTTGCCGTTATTGCCGCCATAAGCCGTTCGTTGCTTTCCCACTGGTCTTTCGATGAAGCACCGTAGAAAGTATTGGCTTCAAAGGGCTTGTAGCTGTAGCCTATTTGAGCTTTCACCTCAATGTTTTTGAGGTTTACGGCGCCATGCCAGAATATACGTGATGAACTGAAGGCACTGTTGTCGGTTGCCCCGTCGCTTCTGGTGTAGCCTCCGCTGATGTTTGTAGAGAATAATCCCGATTCCGCGTAAATACTTGCATTTCCGTTTACGTAACCATGTGAACCGCCGCTCAAATGCACATCGGCAAGATTGTCAGCCTTCTTTCGGGTTATGATATTCACAACTCCGTTGAAGGCGCTTGCCCCAAAGATGCGGGCAGCAGGACCTTCGAGAACTTCTATTCTCTCAATGTCGTCGGGGCTTACAGGGAAGTCTGCTGAAAGGTGGCCCGTGTGAGGTGAGGAAATATTGATACCATTCAGGAGAATAGTTATCTGGTCGAAGTTACCTCCACGCACCGAAATGTCCGTCTGTACACCAAAGCCACTGCGCTGACGGACATCCACGCCTGTGACTAATTTTAAAACATCGTTGATACTCGTTACCGCGGCACGGGCAATCTCGTCCCTGCTCACAACGGCAACAATCTTTGCTGACTGCAACTGGGTCAGCGGCGCACGCGAAGCGGTTACAATAACCTCCTCCAACTTCAGCTCCTCACGGCTCATGGTGTCTGCGGCTGCTTCAGTCTCGGTGCTCACTCCTTCAGCCTTGGCATAAGTCAAGGTTGAAACCGCGAGCACGCCCACGAGCACCTCACGCCCCAAGCACGCGAACAGGGCATACCCCTTGCGTGTGAAGTGAGTGAATCGCAAAGCTGTGCGCTTCTGGAAAGTTTGTTTTAACATAAATAAAATTAGTTTATTAACGCCACGAAGCCCACTTTGAGCCTCGTTTCCGCCTGCAAAGTTACTGCTTTTTTTCCGAGATTCCGCCACTGATAGTTAAAAAATAATCCCAATGCTTGCACAAGTGCAGAAAAAGAATTATCTTTACCACTGTAAAGGACCACAACCCAAATAGTGTTCGACGCCTCGTTCAAGGACTTCCGCCCAACACGCACCGCACGTTGGTTCTCTTATTGCGAGGGCTTGAAACAAGTTACAGGCATGTGAAACTTCAATACCGAGAAAGTTATCAATATGAGCGATATGTTCAACGATTGCCGTGCCCTGACCACTATCTACTGCAACTATGACTGGCACCGTGAGAGAACTTATTCAGATTATATATTCATAGGTTGCTCGAAACTCAAAGGCGCCGTGCCATTCGACAAGACCAAGACCGGCAACACAATGGCTAATCCAACAACGGGATATTTCACTCGCAAATAGACTACGGCCAGCAATCACATAACCTCACTGCCCGCAGGAAATAGCCCCCTCCCGGCCTCCCCCAGTAGGGGAGGAGGATTTCGGATAGAATGACAGGGCACTCCCAATAACGTGAAAACAATCGTGGGCACACCAGCGGGCGCTCTGAAAGTCGCCTGCACCGACACGGCTTACCGACACATGGTGCAGATGGTGAACTCCCCTGCGAGGGGAGGCTGGGAGAGGGCTAATTTAGTGGGAGCTAAAAATATGTTTATTAAAATCATGCCTATGTAAATTTACATGATTCGGAAAAACATGGAAATACTTGCATTAATGGAAGAAAAACGCTAAATTCGCAGGGTAAATATAAACTATATGTTATGATGAAAGTGTTATTTTCCGCGCTCACTGCCATACTGCTGATTCCTTACGCTGCGGCGGCGCAAACATCGTTCGACAAGGCTGACGGCTGCCTTAATGTGGTGAACGTGACGAGGGGCTGGGGAATTGGCGAATATGGCTCTGGCATCTTTTCTGCAGAGTATCTGCATGAAATGTTCATTGCTGATAAGTTAAGCGTGGGTGGCGGCATAGGCTATAGCTATCACGAGGAATACAAATTGTCGGCGCTGCCGGTTTATGTAAGCAGTCATTATTTCTTCCTCGATAGCCGCTTCTCGCCTTTTGTGAATTTGTGCGTGGGAGGATTTGGGGTATTAGGAAAAAAGAATGTTGACACCTATAATAAATACTCTATATCCTCAAAGCCTGCAGACTTCAACCTGTTTGTCTCTCCCGCTATAGGCGTGAAAGCTCACATTGCGCCAAGCATAGGCATAATGGCGGCGGTGAGCAATGATATGTATCTGCTCAAGGCTTATGATACAAAGAAGCAGGAATACAGAGGAAAGTTGGTAAGCGGTTTGGGCGTAAGCATAGGTGTTTTTTTTCAGATAGAAGGTTGGTGAAACAGTGGAATGAACACATAGTAAATGCAAAAAAATGTTGTCTTGCTTAGTTTTTTGCTTTCGTGAGCTGTATAGTTAGTGTATGAAGCAGAAAACAGACATAGAAAGATTATTTCGTGCTCATTATGAAAAGATGTATAATCTGGCCAGATGCATGCTTTATGATGATGACGAATGTAAAGACGTGGTGAGCGAGGTTTTCTCCAAAATCATTGTTGACAATGTTACGCTGCTGTCCGATAGCGAGGAGGCTTACTTGATGCGATGCGTGAGAAACGCATGCCTTAACGTAATTGCACGCCAGGGCACTAAGGAAAAGGTTGTGAAGTTGCTCATTGACGAGAATGACGACTATATTCTTGACAACGACGATGAGCGCCTTTCCTTGCTTATGGGGATTATTGACAGGCTGGAGCCACCCCTTAGGAGAATGATACTGAGGCTGCGTTTCCTTCAGGAAATGTCGTATCAGGAGATTGCCGAGCATGAGGGCGTGAGCAAAGTAACCGTCTATAACCACCTATCGAAGGCTGTGGATTTTATTCGTGAGCAATTTAACAAAGCAAGGCAATGAATATGACTAAAGAAGAAAAACGACAGATGTTCTTCGACATTCAAGAACATTCTGAGAGCTATTCCGACGAGCAGATAAATCTTCTGCTTGCCGATGAGGAAATAAGAGAGTTTGCAAAAGATGTGGCGCACATAAAGCGAGCCATGCTGAAGGGCAATCCCAAGCATGTGGATATTGACAGGGCGTGGAAAGAGTTTGCAAAAAAGCAGGCTCTGCCTAAGCGCGGCAGGCTTAAGATAGCAGCCTCTATCATAGGCATAGTATTTATTTCGAGCATAGCTTTTGCGGCGGTAGTGCAGTTGGGCATCATAAACGTAGCCTCTGATAATCGCACCGAGACTAAGGCTGCGGAAACTGTAGTGACCCAAGAGCGTGTAAGGCCAGAGCTTGATGAGAAGAAAGATACTACCGATACGAATCCTGTGGTGTTTGAGAATGTGGAACTGAAGGAGATTCTCACTCAAATGAGTGCTTTCTATCAAGTGAAAATAGTATATGCTAACGAGGAAGCAGCCAAAACACGCTTGTATTTCAATTGGGATAAGTCTAAGTCACTGGATAGTTGCATAGACATATTGAACGGCTTCGACCGTATAAATCTGACTCGTGCTGACGGCGCAATAACAGTGGAATGATTATGAGAAGAGCGTTTTTCCTGTTATTCTGCGTGCTAAGCATGCAGTTGTCGGCTCAGCGCATAAGCCGTAGTTATAACAATGTGCCAATGTCGGCTGTCCTAAAGCAGATGAGCAGTGAGCAGAGCAAGTATGTCATCAACTTTATTTACGACGAGCTTGAAGACTTCCGTGTTACGGCAATCGTGCGCAATCAGCCTCTGCCCGACGCTATTCAACAG
>JBHAEQ010000016.1:0-13448 GCA_041855685.1 Prevotella sp.
CTCTCATGGCTCTTTTGAAGTTATATGCCGCCGCAGTCAATAAGACATTGACAGCGTCTCCTTTCACGCCTTTATAAAAGTTGCGGGATAATCTGTAGTGTTCTTTAAGGTGTCCTATCGTTGGCTCTATGCCTGCCCGTTTACAAAATAGCTTGTGTTTCTTTCTCTTTTGGTAGCAGGTGTCTTTTGCTTTACGAACGTCAGGGATGAGTATCCTTGTATCCCCCATCCGTTTCACGCCTCTGTACCCTCTATCCGCCGCCAGGTTATTAATATGCCTGCCCGTCATCCTTCGGGTTTGTTCCAGGGTCTTTTGTATGGTATGCCCGTCGTATTCATTCCTGAAAGAGCATGCACCAAGAATAAGTCCTGACCATGAGCGAAGGATGGATACCTTGTTGCCAAACTCGTATTTCTTGTGTTCCTTGCCTTTACTGATGCAAACCACGTCCGGTTCGTGCAGGGAATATACTTTGTTTCTTGACTGACGGTTCTGGGAAAGAACCCTGTAGTATAGCTCAAACATCTTCTCACAGCCACTGCCTCCCCCCAGATTACGCTCGAGTTCCCTGACCAACCGGCCTGCTATGGTTTTTAGTCGCCTGTCTGCCTTAAGGGCTTTCTTGCGGTTCCCGGGATGGTTACGGAAGCGCTGGGCACGGTCAATCCCTTTCAAGGTGCGCGTATAACTCTGCCGTAGGGGAAGAGACTTGTCATGAACCGTCTTCAGAACGTTTTTGATTATCTTTTTATGCAACTTCGCATCCGTAGGGTAAGTTATATTCTTCTCCTGTACGGTAGAATCTATGAAAGCCGTATCAAAATGGTCTTCATCGTCCTTATCCGTATTGACACGGATGTTCTCTGCCAAGATTATCTCCATACCTTTCTCACCGATACGATTGCGAAAATGAACCAACTCGGAAGTAGCACAGGGCTCTTGGGGAGTAAATTCAAGTTGTCCGCAAAAGTATTGGTAGTAGGCATTCTCACTCCATTGTAAAACCACAGTCTCATCAGACACATTGCGCAAATGCTTTAAGATTAGAAGACCACACATCAGGCGGATAGGATGAGCCGGGCGACCGTTCGTACTGCAATACAAAGGAGAAAAAGCATCATCAAAACGCTGCCAGTTAATCTTATGGCTAAGTTGGAAAAGCGGATGTTGATGATTGAGCATATCCTCCAAGGAAGAGAATAAGGAGAGCTGTTTGGATGTACGTTTTAACATAAATATCTGCAAGATTTATAATGTAAAGGTACGAAATCTTGCAGATATAAACAAATAATTTACAGGATAATATATTGTAAATCAGAAATTTAGTGGGTTTTTAAGGGACGGCTAAATAATTCAAATGCACAGGACCTATACATTCATATCGGGTGTAATAACCTGCGGACAGACCCTGTGTCTGTCCGCACCTGCACCATATTATATAATGGTTGTGTTAGTGTGATAACCTTACGAACTTGGTTGACGCTGTATGTCCTTGACTCTCAGCCTTAGCAACATAGCATCCAGCGGTGAGATGTGCCGTATTTATGGTTGTAGTTCCTGCTTTTGCTTTTTCAGTCATCAACAGTTGTCCGCTAAGCGAATAGACTGTTACAATTGTTGCGTGGTCGCTTTCTATGATGAGGTTTCCTGCTGCATAGTCAATGCTAAGATTAGATGACACATCGTTGGTGTTGTTTATGCCGCTTGGCAGGTCTTCCTCACTTACCGCTTGTGCATAGGAGTTATATATATTGCTTGACGCTATTGTTGGTTTGTCCATCAGATAGAGTTTGGTTCCGCCATCAGGATAAAGTCCTACAGCTTGTTCACCATTGTGTGCTGAATAGCGGAAAGTATCTTGCCAACTTTGGTCAGTGGCAGTAAGAATCAATACTCCCCCCTCGTTGTCAATTTTGAAACCTGCGTGAAGTTCAGTTTTTGGCTGGCGTCCGTCACACCATATGACTTTGTATCCGTTAGCTTTTATTATGGTGTTTGCCTTGCTATCTCCGGCTGTTATCTGGTATTTAAGTGGTTCGTTGTTGTCGTTTGAGAGATACATTCCTTCAAGGTCAATATCTTCATTACTTCCGTTGTAGAGTTCAATCCAGTCGCTTTTCTTGAAATAATCATTAACAAAAACATCGTTACTCGCACTCACCTCGTTTATGCGCAGAGATGTTGTTGTATTCTCGTCAATCTCGAATACAGCTTCGAGATTTACGCTTCCTGTCGGCAGGTTTATCTTGTTCTGTGTTGAGTAGTATGTAGCCGAGCTGTCGTCAGCGAATGATGCTGTGAGTGATGCGTCCCAGTAAATGTCAGAACTTGTGGCGCTATTGTTATGAACTTCCACAGCAATGGTATTTGTGCCTTTCGTGAACAGATTGGCAGGAAGGGCTATTGTGCCATTGTCTGGATTGCCTGCGGCATACGTAGATGACAGTGTAGAGAATGTTACATTTCCTTCCGGCATGTTATAGCGGGCCGCTTCCGTACCGTTTATATATACAATAAATCCGTCGTCGGCGCTGAAGTTTAGTTGGAACTTTGTATCTGCTTCAGGCGCTTTGTTAACATTGAACGTCTTTCGGAAATAATAGGTGGTGTATTTGTTCTGGGAGTTACTGCCATATGACATGGAGGTATTGATATTTCCTGCATTGCCATAGCCAAGTGGCGCATTGCCAATTTGCCAGTTGGCATTGTAATTGGCGGCGTTCCAGTTGGTATTGTCCAGGCTTCCCCTGTCGTAGTAGCTCCATGCCTCTCCTGTCTTGAAGACAGTTGTGGTATTTGCGCCTCCTGCCTGACGCCACCCCTTGAACACATAGCCTGCAGGAGTTTCAGCCTTAAGTACAACGGGGGCGAAGAGCGTGCCGTTGAATTTTCCCGTAGGTACTTCTATATCATTGATAAGGAGTTTGCCCCTGTTAATGTTGCTACTTAGCTTCACAGATTGCTTGATAGCTCCCTGCAGCTGCATTGAATGATAGGCTTGCAGAGTGTTAATCATAGTTGCTGGACGGTATCGCAGGGCATTCTTCATGCTGTTGGCAGTAGTGTAGGGACTTGTGCCTTCTATCTGCATGGGTCCTGCTATGTTGTTTGTGAGACTGTCAATTATAGCAGTGCATCGGTTTGGTTCGAATACACTGCCTGCTATTAGACAATAGGTGTCGATGAATTGTTTACGAAACTGTTTGTTCTGTATGAGGTTGAGAAATATAGTGACAAGTTCAATTTCCTTGGTAATTCTGTTTACAGGCGAGTCATAAAGATAGTTGAATGTGAATGTCTGTCTGCCTGCGAAATCGTAGAATGAGTTTGTAGTGGATAATGTTCCGTCTAAATCGAAAGATACGAGCCTCAATCGTCCGTCTTCCGACTTTGCGAATCCTTTTTGGTTATTGTGCGGCCAGTCGGCTGAACCTAAATAGAACTCCATTGCCATGTAGTTGATGTACTCGTCGATATTTAGGTGTTTTTTTATCTGTTCGTATGTACTTGGCGATGCTGCGTCTGCCGAGAGACGGTGTATTTCCTTGAAAATCCTGCCGTCGCCCACTTTTTGTATATATCCACTGTCAGGACTCATCTCAAACTGTTCAATCTGTTCGTCGTCCCAGCCGTAGTTTGCATAGGCGTAGTGCTTGTTGTTAGGTTCGCGCATGTTGAGTACTCCTATGTAATTGCCGTTTATGAATTCGTGTACAGGCTGATAGCTCTGTAGGTCGATGTCGATGCCCGATGTCTGGATAATGGTGTTGAGTGCAGCGTCCTTTATGCGGCAGTTGTTGTCGTTACCACCGTTGCGCAGAAGGATTGTGCGGTTTCTTATGTATGGTTTTGCACTGAAGAAAGGATAGTCGAGGTTCTTGTTGCCTCCATATTCCTTACTTCCTTTCAGCTTGAACGAATGTGGTTCCCATGCCCTGCTCCAGCCTCCAGCCATTTCAAGGTCAACATCTTGGTTGAGCAGCATTTCTCCATCTGGACTGATGTATGAGAAATTCACTGGTCGTTCCCAGTCCATGTTCCAGTTGCAGGGTGTACTCTGTCCGTTGCCTCGTCGTCCGTTGGTTCCGCGTACCATAACACCGAGTTGGTTGTCGTAGAGAAATTTCGGATCGCCCACCACACTGATAACCGGTAGTGAATAGCCACGGTTGTTAAGAATGTATGAGCGTGTTACAACGTCACTTGCCAGAAATCCTTGCTTGAAGAGACGGAAACGCATGCAGCTGGTTCCTTTTATGGTGAATATGCCGTTTGATGATGTTATGCCGTTGGTAAGAGTTGGCAATGTGCCATCGGTGGTATAGCGTAGTGTTGTTCTGTCAGGAATGCTGACGTTGATAGTTAATTCACCGGTGAATAGCTGTGATGATTTATCAACTACAGGTGAACTTACCTGTGCACTTGCAAATTCAGAACTGCTGTTGCTTGCTCCTATTGTAGGATTTGATGTCAATCCCCATTCTATTCCTCCATCGGTTGTGGCCGCATAACTCACTCTTTGTACAGCCTTTGGATAAGTCTGGCTGGCAATAAGGCTTCCTTTAGCATCGCTTATATAGACAGTGCCGCCATCCATGTCGAGTTTGAAATTGACATTGGTCGGTACTAAGTTTGAGTTGTCAAACCAAATAACCTTGTATCCTTTGGCAGGAATACTGCCCATTGTTGCAGGTGTTTTCCACTTTTTAAGATTGCCGGCATCGTCGGAAAAATACAGTCCGGCTATAGAAACACTCTGCGATGTAGGGTTGTAAAGCTCTATCCAGCTCGTGAAGTTGAAGTCAGGACTGACATGTTGATCTACATTTGCTACCATGATTTCGTTTATCTTCAACGAACTTGATGTTGCGTCAACTTTGCTTTGAGCTTTTACTTCCGTAGCACTTAATAAGTTTGCTGTCAGTAGAATGTAGAATAATGTTGTTAGTTTCATTCCTAAATGATTAGTTAGTATATTGGTTACAAAAATACAAAATATTCCGCATATTACATGTTTTTTTTCTAAAGAACGTTCATTTCAATGTATTTTTAATTATTTGCAATCCACTTGGTTCAATGTGATACGTAAATGTTTATAATTGAAATATAGTTAGTTATATTCTTTTGTCATCTATTTTGTTCCACTTTCATACTTTGTTGTGTTTATAGTGTCATAATATTTTCTTACCTTTGTAGATATAATTATGCAAACTAATAACAATAATTTTATATGAAGAAGTTTATTTTCACCGTATTGGCGGCACTTTCTTTTGATAGTGCTGTAGCTCAGTTGCCGGTCTATCTTGATGAAAGTAAGCCTGTTGACCAGCGCATTGAAGATGCTCTTGGCAGAATGACTCTCGACGAAAAGATTCGTGTTATTCATGCTCAGTCTAAATTCTCTGCAGCTGGAGTTCCTCGCTTGGGATTTCCCGACTTCTGGACTGACGATGGTCCTCATGGAGTTCGTCCCGATGTGTTGTGGGATGAGTGGGAACAGGCTGGTCAGACTAACGACTCGTGTGTAGCATTTCCTGCTCTCACCTGTCTTGCGGCATCGTTCGACCCTTTGCTTTCACGCATATATGGAGAAAGTCTTGGCGAGGAAGCACTCTATCGTGGAAAGAACATGATATTAGGTCCTGGTGTTAATATATATCGTACTCCACTCAACGGGCGCAACTTTGAATATATGGGCGAAGATCCATTTCTTGCTTCTATAATGGTAGTGCCTTATATACAAGGTTTGCAGTCGAAAGGCGTTGCTGCGTGTGTTAAGCATTATGCACTGAATAATGATGAGGAATACAGATTTCAGGTTAATGCCGTAGTAAGCTACCGTGCTTTGCATGAGATTTATCTGCCGGCTTTCAAAGCTGCTGTTCAGAAAGGTAATACTTGGGGATTGATGGGCGGTTACAATCTTTATAATGGTCAGCACAACTGTCATAACGAAATATTGCTTAATAATATTCTAAAGCGCGACTGGGGGTATGATGGTGTTGTTGTCTCTGACTGGGGCGGTACACACGACACCGATGAGGCTGTGCGTTTCGGTCTAGACATGGAGTTCGGAACAGGCACTAACGGCTTGAACGAAGGACTGTCAAACGCCTATGAGGGCTATTACCTTGCCAACGCTTATAAAAAAGGTATAAAAGAAGGCAAATACACAACAAAGGAACTCGATGATAAGGTGCGTAGAGTATTGCGTCTATACTATCGCACAACAATGAACCGTAACAGGGGATTTGGTTTCCTGTGTTCTGAATCTCACTACGAGGCAGCTCGAAAAATAGCAAACGCTGGTATTGTTCTAATGCAGAACAAAAAGAATGTATTGCCTATCAATCCATCAGCAAAGCGTATTCTCGTAGTAGGAGAGAATGCCGTTAAGATGATGACTGTAGGGGGAGGCTCTTCCTCACTGAAAGTTCAGCGCGAGATATCCCCTCTCGATGGCATACGTGCTGCTTTGCCTATGGTGCAGGTTGACTACGAGCGTGGTTATGTTGGTGATATTAGTGGTGAGTATAATGGTGTTACTACAGGTCAGAATCTTGCTGAAAGCCGAAGCGAGGACCAGCTTATTGCCGATGCTGTGGCAAAAGCCAAGAATGCCGATTATGTTATATTCATCGGCGGACTTAACAAGAGCGACTATCAGGATTGTGAAGGTCACGACCGTAAGCATTACGAGCTGCCATACAATCAGGATAGAGTTATAGAGGCATTGGCAAAGGTAAATAAGAATCTTGTGTATGTCAATATTTCAGGAAATGCTGTTGCTATGCCTTGGAAAAACCGTGTTCCTGCCATAGTTCAGGGATGGTACATAGGTTCTGAAGCTGGCGGTGCTCTTGCTGATGTGCTTACTGGTAAGGCGAATCCTTCAGGCAAACTGCCTTTCACATGGCCTGTCGCTCTTACCGATGCTCCGGCCCATGCTCTCAACACTTATCCTGGCACATGGCGTGAAGACAAGAAGATTATTGATGAAGAATACAAGGAAGGTGTTTATCTTGGCTATCGCTGGGTAGATAAAGAAAAGGTTAAACCTCTATTTGCTTTTGGTCATGGTCTTAGCTATACCACTTTCAAACTCTCTAATCTACGTGTTTCTGCAAAGAAAATGACTCGCAAGGATAATCTCACATTTACTGTGACTGTGCAGAATACTGGTAAGGTAGCAGGTGCAGAGGTTGTACAGTTGTATATACACGACGACGAAGCAAGTGTTGACCGTCCTTATAAGGAACTGAAAGGTTTCAATAAGGTGTATCTACAGCCTGGCGAAAGTAAGGATATTGATATAACTATTGACAACGAGGCTCTTAGTTTCTACGACGAAAGTCAGAGCACATGGAAGAGTGAGAACGGTACTTTCACAGCACTCGTAGGCAACTCTTCTGACAATCTGCCTCTAAAGATTAAGTTTGAGTTAGAATAGAATTATCTGTTAACATGTATAGTGCCTCTGTAGATAGCACTATATATGTTAACTTTATTCACAGAAAAATACTGCCGATTTTTTTGAGCTTATAGAAAAGAAATTCTATAAGGATAACTATTGTTATCTTTGTCTTCTACAGAAAACTATGCATGCTTTTTATGAGTAACTGTTGTTCCCGCCTAACGATAGTTATTCTTACTCTCTAACGATAACTATTCTTGCGCAACAACGATAACTATCCTTACAAGCTAACAATAGCTATCGTTACGACATAACAAGTGCTATCAATGGCTATCGTTAGCAAAAACAACCGCATAAATAGCCTTTTTATGCCAATTTCTAACGCCTCTATTCTCTCATATTTGCGGGCAACAGTTTTTTATTTTGTAAAACCGCCAAATATAAGGGCTTTATTTTGACTTTTTGTTTAGTATTTTGATGATTTCAAGGAGTTCAACCCAAATGCAGAGGGACATTGAGTTTTCTGCCGCCTCTGTGGGGGGCGCATTACTTAAATATTTCTTGATATTTGTGTTTGCGCAAAATAGAATTTGAAACCATTATTAGATTATTTCATAGGATTAATTCATTTCTCCGCCCTTTCCTTTGTGCTTTAGAAATAAATATGTACATTTGCAATGATATATTTATCATGTATCTTGCAAATAATATTAAAAACAAATTGAAATAGGAAATTATTTTTATTACTCAATATCTATAAATATGAAACGTTTGTACTTGTTGTTATTGTCATTTGCCTGTCTTTCTTCTTATTCCCAAGACAGAATAGGCTACAGTTATATTGCAGGGGGTTATCGCACAGGGCGAGAAGTCATAATGTCAGTTCCACAGCCTAAAGCCAAGAAGCATTTATTCAATTCACGCAGTCAGATGTATTCTGAACAGCTTAATGGTCATACCATTGAACTTCATCCCAATCCTACGCATGGTGTCCTGCGTGTGTTCATATCAGACAGGAGTCAAGCGGACAAATGTTTCATCGACGTTTATAGCACACAGGGTGCACGCATACTGACATGCAATGCACATACTGGCAATGTAGATATTGACATAAGCAATCAGCCTAATGGCATTTATATGCTTAGGATAACTATTAATGACAAGACAGCGGTATGGAGAATAATAAAGAAATAAGAGTCGTGGTATTCTTTAGATATGTATTCTGTGCCATGGTTTTCATAACGTCCGGCAGCCTTGATGCACGGAATATTGCAGATACAGTCTTTGCCGATACAAGATATCCCGATACCGCAGCCGTATTATCTATAAGACCATTAAATGCTATTCCCAGAATAAACGATGGATTTATTTCATTAGATCCTGATTTCCCTCCGTTGCAGGATGAAACTCCTCCTGAAAATAACAATTATAGTGTAGGTGGAATTAACGGCAGCCTTACAGTCTCCAGTTCAGGAGCTGCAATCTATGCCATACCATTTAATATTCCCAGTGCTGGTGTTTTCACTCCACAGATAGGGTTGGCTTACAACAGTCAGTCTGCAGGCTATGGACTTGCAGGATACGGTTTCAATATAACAGGTATCTCTGCAATTACCCGGGGAGGACACGATTTGTTCCATGATGGCAGACAGGCTGGAGTTACATATACGCCAAGTGACAATCTGTTGCTCGATGGTAAGCGTCTTATACTGCAATCTGGCACTCCTGGGCAAGATGGAGCAGTCTATACAGTGGAAGGAGATCCTTTCACAAAAGTTGTTGAACATGGCAGCTACAACAGCAACTCGGCAACAACATGGTTTGAAGTAAGGAACAGTGACGGCAGTGTATATCAATACGGCAACTCTGGTGATTCCCGATTAAAGTATATTAATAAAAAAGGATTTCCACGCATCTCCTCATGGTATATCAACAAGGCGGCTGACAAATACGCCAACTACATCACATACGCTTATGCAATAAGCAATCTAAGTATCAGGCCTGCTGCTATTACCTATGGCATGAACTCGTCTAAGAGTCGTGGGATTGTCAATAAAATCAGCTTCTCCTACAAGAGCCTTGGTGAGAATGCACGACCGTTTTCCATTGAGGACCAGCAGGGAAAGATAGACATGTGCCTTTCGTCTGTTACAATGACAAGCAATAATTCCATATACCGCAAATACACATTTTCCTATAATGACAATTCAGACCAGTCAACCGGCAGATGGACACGTCTTGTAACGGTTGAGGAGGCAAACGGCAAGGGAGAGAAACTGCCTCCGGTTAGAATAAACTGGAAATTTCTTCCTGAGCCTGCTAATTATGCATCAACGTTAGATGTAGAAACAAAAGATAGCAATAGTTTCGTGGAGGAGACCAGTAAGCAATTCCTATCGGCAGACCTCAATGGCGATGGCATCAGTGACGTCATAAGGGTAGCACCTGTGAAAGTCACAACAGCTGTTTGGTCTGGCGGTAGCAGTTGGAATCATTATACATATGTATATGTTAGCAGAAGCAAACTTTCAACAACAGGAAACGTAACCTACGATTCTCCTCTGACTTATACTCTACCTTCAGGTATATCCATGGATGTCATCAAATCTATGTTTGGAGGAGCATCAGTCATGGACTTTGATGGCGATGGATACAATGATCTTGTCTTCCCGTTCCAGAATGCAGCAACTGGTCATTGGAACCAGGCAGTTTTCTACATAATTTTTGGAAGCGATATTGTAGCAGGAAGAAGTGGTGGTACCCACGCCTTCGTCGTAAACCTGCAATCGACAGACAAAGCTCCTTTGTTTGCAACCTTTGATGTTGATGGTGACGGCAAGGATGCTGTCGTATGCGTGGAACAACGCAAAAAGGACAATTACTATCCATGCACCATAGTGCGGTCTGCTGGTGGGACGGCAATAGACAATACGAAAGTGAAGCTTACTCTGCCACAAGGTGTAAGCAAAGATATAGAGAAAGTCTTCGTCGGAGATTATAACAACGATGGACTCTCCGACCTGATACTGCTCTATGACGGCGGTTACAAGATTTACTATAATAATGGCGGCACATTTGATGCTGTGAGATTTACAGAAAGCAATACAAAATCAGGCACAAACTTTGGCAATTCTTGGAGAGTTCAGCAGGGTGACTTCAACGGTGACGGCTTGATAGACTTTGTTTACTATAAACTAGATGACACCTTTCTTAGAATCGCATATAATAACGGTGATGGGACTTTCTTACACAAGCAAACTGAAAATATAAACATTTATGACCACAAAGCCAATGGTGACGATAATAGATTTGCCATTATGGTATGTGATATGGATCATGATGGACGTTCAGATATTATGGTTTGCAAGGCAGGATACGAGTACAGAGGATTCCCAAGATTCAGATATGACTATACAAATACACAGATAAAATGGCTTTATTCTACAGGAGATGCGTTCAAAGTGGGAGAAAGTTATACAACAGACAGGGAAGACGATGCATTTGAAGGCAATATATTTATTGGCGACTTTGATGGCGACGGATATACAGAAATAGCAAATTATGGTAACGTATTGAACAGGGAATACCCACAGTTCAATGATAATATAAATGTATATAGCTCAAATGCGAGTTTTGCCGATGCAGGTAAAATAAAAAGCATAACAGATGGAGTGGATAAGTCCAGTTATATAACATATTCCCGTACCACCAATCCTGCAATATACAAGAAGAGCTTGAAAAGCAAATACCCGGTCAACACATATACCTTGCCTTTATCAGTTGTGTCAGAGATACGTGTCGGCAATGAAATTTCTGAACGTAATATTACAAAGTACTTCTATAAAGATTTGCAGATACATATTGCAGGCAGAGGCATGCTTGGATTCAACAGCATTGAAAAAGAGAATACACTGTTCGGCACAAAGGATATAACAACCATTACAAAATGGGACAATAAACGCTGGATACCATCAGAAGTGACAGAAACAAGTAGCGTAGGCAATTCAGTATCAACCACAACTTCAAATTACAGGATTGACGATTTAGGGAATAATTACTTTGCATACGTAAAAGAAAAGAATATAGTTGATCTGGACGGGAATACCTTGAGGACAGTTACTGACTATGATACTTCAAAAGGCGTCATTACTGATGAAGCCGTTTATAATGACGGCGGCGGCATGTATAAAAAGGTGGAGTACTCCGGATATGAGCAAAAAGCGGGCGTATGGCTGCCTAAGGTGTTGACCATGACACAGAAGCATGAGGACGACTATGAACCTTATACGTCAGTAACAAAGTATAATTATGACGACAGGGGCAACATCACATCTACTACGGTAAACAGTGGGACACGGTTGGAATTGACAACAAATGCTGCTTACGATGTCTATGGCAATGTACTGTCAACATTATCTACCGGCTATAAAGTAAAGCCTGTGGAGAGGCATAGCGTTTATGACTCATCAGGACGTTTTGTCGTAAGACAGTACACAGTTCCTGCATCTACAATATCTACTTTTACATACGACATATGGGGCAATCTTCTTACAGAGAGTGACGCTACTGAGCCTTCTAACATTCTGACCACAAAGCATACTTACGATAACTGGGGAAGAAAGACCTCCTCTGTGTCTCCTAATGGCACATCTATAATTTATGAGACAGGCTGGGGGCCAAACAATGATATAAAGAAGAAATACTATATAAAGGAATGTCCGCAAGGAAAGCCTGCTGTGACAACATGGTTTGATAGGAAAGGCCGAGAAACGTTGCAGGAAACAACAGGTCCTATGGGAGCGGTGGTGACAAAGGCAACAACTTACAGCAAGGGACTTGTTTCAAAGGTTGAGCATAAGGCGGGAAAATTAAGTGTCACCAATACATATACATACGATGACAGAGGACGTGTTACGAACGAGAAACTTAGCTCAGGGAAGTCGGTGTCATATACATACGGCAACCGCTCGGTCACCACCGCCATTGCGGGACGTAACTATACCAAGACTTATGATGCGTGGGGCAACGTAGTAACGTCCACTGATCCAGCCAGCAAAGTTGAATACAAATATTACTCAATAGGGAAACCAAGCAAGGTAATGACCAACGGCTCAGAAGTGACGATGGAATATGATGAGGCCGGCAATCAAACATTTCTCTTTGACCCTAACGCATTGTCATCGACCTATGCATATTCTGCCGACGGCACTCTGCTGAGCCAGACTGACGGTAGACGTATAACAACAACAAACACCTATGATGACTTAGGACGTATAGCTTATTCACAGACAGGACATAATGTAACCGCTTATACATACGGAACTGCAGGGTACGAAAAGCACAGGCTCATACAATATGCTATGAATGATAAGAACATAGAGTATGCTTATGATAAATATGGCCGTGTCATTCAGGAAAAACGCATAGTGGGAAGCAAGGGTGAATATACTTTCAGCTACGAGTACAACAGCGACGGCCGGCTTTCAAAGACTATCTATCCCGGCGGACTGGAAGTTACATACCATTATGATGCCAATGGATATAAGACGCAGACTATTGCAGGAACAAACGTAATATATAATGCAGAATCTTTTGACGGTATTACTGCAAGTGCATCTTTCATGGGAAAACTTACATCAATACGTACACGTGATACAAAGGGATATGAAAATAATATCAAATTATTGCGTGGTAAAGACGTGTTGGAGAATTTTAGTGCTTGCTATAATGGAGCTACAGATAACCTTATGTCACGCCAGTGGAATCAAAATCCCCGGGAAACATTCGGGTATGACGACCTTGACAGGTTAGTTTCAGTCAAGAATGGCAATACGGAGACTATGGTTGTTGATTATGAGCCTAATGGAAACATACTCTTCAAGACTGGCGTAGGAAGCTACAAATATTGTGGAGATATAATGCCTCATGCGGTAATGGAGGTGGACAATACCGACGGGGTTATACCGAGCGGAAAACTCAATACTTACTTCAATGATTTCGGCATGATAGAGGCAATCAATAGTGAAGTCGATA
>JBHAEQ010000017.1:0-2674 GCA_041855685.1 Prevotella sp.
AGTGAGCAGAGCAAGTATGTCATCAACTTTATTTACGACGAGCTTGAAGACTTCCGTGTTACGGCAATCGTGCGCAATCAGCCTCTGCCCGACGCTATTCAACAGCTCATAGGTTTCTATCCTATCAAAATGACAAGCGTGGGCGATAACGTGTTGTTGGTGGAGTGTATGCAGAAAGAGCAGCGCAAGATTATAGGCAAGATTGTAGATGCTAAAGGTCAGCCAATGAGTTATGTAAATGTATCTTTGCTTAATGCTAGCGACTCGAGTTTTGTAAATGGAGGCGTGAGCACGGAAGCCGGCTATTTTGCTATTCCGTGTGCGGAAAAGAATGTTGTTATAAAGCTATCTTATGTAGGTTATAAAACTGTGACGCGCAATATTAATAAAGATAATGTCGGCACAATAACCATGTATCCAGATTCATATACACTGAAAGGCATTGTTGTTAAGGGGCATAATAAAATAGACCATACTGACCATTCTGTTTTTACGTTTACGAGCGAACAGATAAGAAACTCACGCCAGAGTCAGGAATTGCTTGCGACTCTTCCTGGCTTGCGCATAGACCCTTTGACGAATAAAGTCTCAACCTTTTCGGGCAAGTCGCTGAAGATTCTTGTAAACGGTGTGGAAGTTACCGACAATGACTTGAAGAGTGTTCTGCCAGAAAAAATAAAGAACGTTGAGTATTACACCGTCCCTCCAGCACGCTATGCAGGAGTAGGAATTCTCCTAAATATTCGCACACGAAAGCAGGAGACGGGTTATGCCTTAGGCTTTGACACGCAGCAAGGCATGATAAGCGGCTTTAATAATACAAATATATATGCCAAATACACAAAAGGAAACTCCCAGTTCTCTGTAGATTATTCGTTGGAGTATCGTAATGTTGCCAAATGCAAGGATGAAAATGTATATAAAATGGCTGATAATGGCAAAACTGCCACTTATACATATAACGGTGACTATCATTTTGGTTATGCTGACAATAATCTAAATATAAAATATCTATATGCCATTGAGGACAGCATAATATTTCAAATAAGGTTTACGCCAAACTTACTCACTCGATTTTGGCGAGGTGATTATGACATTAAGGCAGAAGGCAATGAACAGTGGAAGAGTGGTTACAGCAAGCAGAATCGCACAACAAACAGCTTAGGTCCGTCGCTTAACTTTTATTATAGTAGGAAGCTCAATAACAAGCAGCAGATAGCTGCCGATGTCGTTGGAACGTTTTATAGAAACAAGCAGGGCAACTCCAACAATCAGTTTGACGAGAATAATGTAGAGTTGCTTAATGACAACATGAGCCAACACAATAACAAATACTCAATAATAGGCGAAGTAGCCTATGCGAAGGATTGGGATAAGATGAGGTTGGAAGCTGGATATAAAGCTACATTGTCGAAGTCTGATTTCCATATCAGCAATGTATTGTCTAACTACGATGAGTATAAATACAATGCTGTCAATGACAATCATTATGCCTATGTGCAATTAGGAGGCTCTATTAAGAAACTTGTCTACCGCTTTAGTTTGGGAGGAACATTTGTTCATACAAGCAATGATGATACTCGGTATGATAAATTATATTTTACTCCAAAGATGCTATTGACTTATCCTGTAAAGAATGGGCAGTTAAGTTTTCAGCTATGGTCAGAGCCTGTCTTGCCAAGCATTTCGCAGCTAAGCAGTAATAGTACTATCGAGATACCCGGATTGATAAACCGTGGAAATCCACAATTGAAGAGTGGTAACGATAATGCCGTAAAGTTGGGATATGAGTACAATAATCCTTATGTCTATCTTAATGTGTCATTTGTTGCGGAATTTATATCTAATCCTATCAGCAATTACTATGTATGGCAGAATATAGACGGCAAGCGCACAGTGGTGTCAACACCCATGAACGCTGATTATGAGAATATGATTGGCGGCTCCTATTTCGTGAAGATAAAACCGTTTAAAAACGAAGTGCTGTCTATCTCGTTAGACGGTGGTGGCTTCGGGCAGAAGCAAACGAGTGACATCATAGGCACTCACTCACACAGCGCTTTCCCATTCGCCGTTTCTGTAGAATCTCGTTGGAAAAATGTAGGAGCATACTTCTTTTGGAGAAAGGTGCATTACACTCTTTACGGTTCATATCTTTCATCTAATGAAAATACCAGCAATGCAGGTGTTTACTATCAGCATAAGCAACTTAGACTGTCTGCAAACTGTATGTTCCCATTCCGCGCTCCAGAGTATTATCGTGAGACATTAAGCAACAGTATTCTGTATTTTCACCGTGTGAACTGGTTGCCAAGTCAACGAAGTCTCATTACTTTGGGAGTGAGTTATAATATTTTCTCTGGTAAGCAGAAGAATATAAATAAACAGATAGAAAATAGAGACTATGACAAGGGTACATTCTAAGCAATATAGATACAACTATAACTGTAGAATGACGAGGATATTGTTTTTCCTGCTGTTCTGCGTGCTAAGCATGCAGTTGTCGGCTCAGCGCATAAGCCGTAGTTATAATAATGTGCCAATGTCGGCTGTCCTAAAGCAGATGAGCAGTGAGCAGAGCAAGTATGTCATCAACTTTATTTACGACGAGCTTGAAGACTTCCGTGTTACGGCAATCGTGCGCAATCAGCCTCTGCCCGACGCTATTCAACAG
>JBHAEQ010000018.1:0-87847 GCA_041855685.1 Prevotella sp.
CTGTATTGGTAAGAACCCCGATGTCAACGGGCTGGAGTCTCTATTATATCTGCCGTGATTATCTTGGCAGTATCACCCACATTGCATACAGCAGCGGTGAATTGAAACAGGAGCTGAGCTATGATGCCTGGGGACGCCTGCGTAATCCTGACACCCATGAGGTATATGTTCAGGGCGAAGAACCGGAGTTGTTCCTTAACCGTGGCTATACCGGTCATGAGCATTTGGAGCAGTTCGGGCTGATAAACATGAACGCCAGACTTTACGACCCTGCCATAGGCCGTTTCCTCTCTCCCGACCCATACGTTCAGATGCCCGATTTCTCGCAGGCATTCAACAGATATTCTTATTGTATGAACAATCCGTTGAAGTATGTGGATAAGAATGGGAAGTTTTGGCATTTAATAATAGGTGCAGCTATAGGCGGAATATTTAATTGGGCATCTCATGGATTTAAATTTAACGCTAAAGGACTCGGATATTTCGCTGTAGGTGCAGGAGTTGGTGCTTTGTCTGCAATGGGAGGTGCATGGACTGCCAGTACTTTTAAAGCAGTTGGTGTTGTTGCCGGTGCAGGAGTCGGTGCTTTATCAGGAGCATGTATAGGTGGTAGCTCAAGTTTTTTGTTAAACGGTTTGAATAATTGCCTAAATGGTAATAACTTCTTTGCAAACTGGCAATCAAGTTTAATGTCAGGAATGATAAATGGTGCCATTACAGGAGCAATAGGAGGTGGAATACGTGGATATAAATATGCCAAGAAATTGGGGGCGAATCCTTGGACTGGAGATAAAACAATTAGTTCTAAATCTTATTCCTCTAATCCTAAAACAGGTATTGCTAAACAAGCAGATTCTTCAAAACACTGTTATTCTGTAACAGATGAATATGCATCTGCAGGAAGAGAAAATTTCACCAGAACAGAATTTTTGCAAGCTGCTTCTGATGTAAATAAAAATGTAGTACCTAATGGCGCAGACCCTTTTGAAGTATATACAGCTAAAACAGGGAAAACAGCTTTAGAAATAGCCAATTGGGATATTGCAGGAAAATCGCTTGCAAATGGTTCTGCGGAGATAATGGGAGTTATTTCTCAGAATGGGGTTAATCATTCAGTAAATATTATTGGATACACAGTGGAGAATAAGTTAAGATTGCTTGGTGGAGGGATTAAGCAGATTTTGAAATCAGTAATATTTTGGGATCCCGCTTACGGAACAATAAGAAGTGGGCATTCTTCTTTCATAAAGGTCGGATATTTTAAATACTAAGTGTTATGTATAGATTGTTTTGTTTCATAGTAATTATTTTCTTTGTTAGTGTGTCTTCTTTTGCACAAGGTGGCAATAATAATAGTGAACAAAGATTTATATCAAAATTATCAAAAACTTATAACAAGCACTCGTTAAATGATACGGAGTATAATCAATCATTACTCTTTAAGGCATTTAATAACCAAAATATTCCTTTGGATACAATTGGCACATATGAGTATCTGCCTTTTTATAGAGTTGAATTTAAGAAATTAACTCGTCACGAAAGACAGCATTTGCAAAGGAGACATTATTTTTCATATATGAGTACCCAAAAAGTTTACGGCGTAGAAATATATGTATTTAAGGATAGTAAATTTTATGGAACATTAAGAATAATAGAAAATAATGATTTTTATTTTATTCATGATGATGACAGCATATTGAGAGCAAGGGCAACAACCTTCTATAACCAAATTTACCAACGGTTGACCCCAGAAATGATGATATACATACGACGACCATTTTCCGAAATGTTTTGTATATCAAATGGGAAAATATATCCTATAAGGTATGAAAATAATAATTGGAATATCTCTGATATTAATGTATTTTATACAGATAAAAGGTTCAATTTCGACAAAGTACATGTGGAAAGTCAAAGAGATAAACCTTTAAGATGGATAGAATGAATAATTAGTATATAGGGTCAATTATAAATTTTGGCATATAGAATGGTGAATAATCATAGAATATCAATAACGGAGAATAATTATTTAAGTTATAGAATCAAATTTCCATCCTGTAGATCAAGATGCCAATATTAGAGCGTTTAAGTATTTCTCAAAACATACCTCAGTTCGGGATAAGAAAACTCTAAAATTGTTAGCAAAAAAGTTGGTAGTCTAACAAATGTTTTGTATCTTTATAGGTGAAAATCAAATAGTTACAAAAATATAAGTTATGACTACCGATTACAAAGTTACAGAATTATTTTGTGTTATAGACGGGTTTTGCAAATATTTTGAAGCAGAAAATGCAGGAAAACTACTTTTGGGCGATGATGGAAAGAAGCGGAGGAACCGCAAAGCATCATTGTCAGACAGTGAGATTATGACTATTCTGCTGTATTCCCATTTCGGTTCATTCCGTAATTTCAAGCATTACTACATGTTATTTATTAAGGGAACGTTGAAATCATATTTCCCAAATGCCGTTTCTTACAACCGCTTTGTTGAACTTGAAAGCAGAGTGTTCTTCCCTCTAATGTTCTTCCTTAATCTACAGGCTTTTGGTAGATGTACAGGAATAACCTTCGTTGATTCAACCATGATTCCTGTATGTCATAATCTCAGACGTTATGCTAATAAGGTGTTCAAAGGCATAGCAACAGACGGCAAGGGTACTATGGGCTGGTGTCATGGCTTCAAGCTGCATCTGGCCTGTAATGACAGAGGGGAGATTATTGCATTCCTGCTCACAGGAGCAAACGTAAGTGACAAGGATCCAGAGGTTTTCAAAGTTCTTGCTAAACGGCTCTATGGCAAGTTGTTTGCTGACAAGGGATATATCTCACAGAAACTCTTTGATTATCTCTTCGAGGATGGAATCCAACTGGTGACAGGTCTTAAAGTGAACATGAAAAACAAGCTAATGCCTTTCTATGACAGAATGATGCTGCGCAAGAGATACATCATTGAAACAATTAATGACATGCTAAAGAACAAAGCTCAGATTGTACACTCACGCCACAGGTCGCTTTCGAACTTCATCATGAATATCATTTCCGCACTGGGAGCATATTGTTTCTTTGACAATAAACCTCAGGCACTTGTCGGATATACAATTGAAGATACAAAACAACTCTCACTTTTCTAATCATTGCTTATCCCGAACTGGGGTAATAATTAAAACGACTAAATCACAAAATATTCATTCACAAGAGGTGGGTTTTTATATTCTCGGTTGTTACAGATATAGACAATTCTCAAAAACTACATTTATATATATGTTACAAAGCGAAGCAAAACTATTGGCAGAACGTTATTTCTCGGGCACTATCATCAGAGACGATGAAAAGAAACTCCTTGATTTTATAGAAGAAAGCAAGGATAATATGCTTTTGTTTCGCAGTTGGGAAAAAGAGTGGACAGAAACATGCGATGTTGATGACGATACGGCTCGGGCTTGGTATGAGTTCTCTGCACACATGTTGGAGAACGATGCAAAGCCTGCCCGAGTTGTGAGCATTCGCAGCATTTTCCATATTGCAGCGTCTGTAGCTCTTATTATAGCCAGTACTATATTGGCAACATTGTATTTCAGCACTCCTGAAGAAAAGTTCTATGCTTTGTCTGTTCCTATGGGAAGTAAGACTAATATAGTATTACCTGATGGTTCCAAGGTTTGGCTCAATGCTGGTTCTACCATTCGTTATTCTACAAAGTTCAATGAACAGAACCGCAATATAGAACTTGATGGTGAAGGCTATTTTGAGGTTGCGAAGAATGCCAATGCTGAGTTTACGGTAAAGACCAGCGGATATGACGTAGTGGTTAAAGGTACTCATTTCAACATTAGCGCATACGGTGATGACCAGTATGTTACGACAACACTCATGGAGGGTTCTGTGCAGATAAACCGTGGTGCTGATCAACTGCTTATGAAACCGGGCGAAATGGTGTGTTATAATAATGTGACAGGAGTTCTGACAAAGAAACTTTTCCACAATAAATCTAACGCATGGCTGAGCGGCATGGATGATTATGATGATATAACAGTGGGCGAATTTGCCAAGAAACTTTCCCGGCGCTATGATGTTAACATACATATTAATTCAAATAAGATTCGCAATACCCGCATATCAATTACACTGCGTAATGAACTTACAATAGACGAGGTAATGGATGCCTTACAGAATGTTACACGTGTGAATCTGGTGCGTAAAGGGAAAGATATATACATGACGGAATGATGCATATCTGTACTTCCAACACCTAACATCTAAGCATGAAACAACAAGATCTGGTTACAATTATAGAAAGCGATTTTACAATTAATAACTTAAATGTCTAAATTAAAACAAATGACACTATGAGAAAGCAAAGTCTATTGCTTAGAGTCTTTCTTTGCACAGCTCTTTCTCTGAGTTCACTAACTATCAGTGCGCAGACTGTAACAAAAACGTTCAGCAATGAGCCGCTGAAGAGTGTGCTGAAGGAAGTAGGGCGGCAGACAAAGATGTCTGTAGTTTACAAGGTGGACGAAGTTGATGCCAATAAAAGGGTTACTGCAACTTTTAATGGCACAGCAGTCCGTGAAGTTCTAAACAAGGTCTTGGGCGCAAATCTCGGTTATGAGATTAACGACAAGGTAATAACAATCAGTAGTAAGAACTCCCAGCAGCAAGGGACTGTTCCGCAAAGTGGACAGAAACAGAAGAAAACAGTGAAGGGTTCTGTTCGCGATGAAAACGGTGACCCGATAATAGGTGCTACCGTTCGTCAGATAGGCACACAGAATGCCACTGTTACTGATGTTGAAGGTAATTTTATCCTCGATGTTTCTGAAGGAAGCAGCATAGAGGTAAGTTATCTGGGTTATGGCACAAAAACTTTTGCCGCCAATCAGAATAACATTACAGTGAACATGAGTGAGTCGGATACAAGTCTTAACGAAGTAGTAGTTACAGCTCTCGGTATAAAGAAAGAGGCAAAGGCTCTGTCGTATAATGTTCAGCAGTTGACCAGCCGCGACATTACAACGGTGAAAGACGCCAACTTCATGAACTCACTGGCAGGTAAAGTTGCAGGTGTTGAGATTAATGCAAGTTCATCAGGTGTTGGTGGTGGAGTGAAAGTCGTTATGCGTGGTGCCAAGTCGCTTAGCCATGACAACAATGCGCTCTATGTCATTGATGGTATTCCAATGCCTTCCCTCTCTTCAAACCAGCCCAACGACTATTTTTCGGGTCAAGGACAGTCGGGTGATGGAGCATCAATGGTAAATGCCGACGATATTGAGAATATATCAGTACTTAGTGGAGCCGCCGCTTCTGCACTCTACGGTATGGACGCTGCCAATGGTGTTATAATGATTACAACCAAGAAAGGTAATGCTGGTAAGACACGTTTGTCCTACTCAAACAACACTACTTTCTACAGTCCATTTGTTTATCCTGATTTCCAGAATACATACGGTCAGATTTCAAATGGTTCAATGTATAGTTGGGGAAGCAAACTGGCAACTCCTTCATCGTATGACCCAATGGACTTTTTCCAGACAGGCTACAACGAGGGAAACTCGCTTACTTTCTCAACAGGAACAGATACTAACCAGACATTTGCTTCTGCTGCTGTGACAAATGCAGAGGGTATTATTCCTAACAATGGAATAACCCGCTACAATATGTCTATACGCAATTCAAGCGACTTCCTCGACAATAAGCTTCATCTTGACCTTAGTGCAATGTATATGAATGTCAAGGAGAAGAATATGATTTCTTCAGGTCAGTATTTCAATCCACTCCTGCCTGTATATCTTTTCCCTGCGGGTGAGGATATTCGCAAGTTCATGCCTTACGAACAATACAATCAGGAGCGCAACTTCAAGACAATGTATTGGCCATACGGCAACCAAGGACTTGCTATGCAGAATCCTTACTGGATTATAAACCGCGACGACTTTATGAATAAGAAGAACCGCTACATATTGAGCGGTGGACTTACTTATAAATTTGCACAGGGCTTCAGCATAGCCGGACGTGCCAAACTCGACAAGACCAATGCATCTTATGAGAAGAAGTACAGCGCAGGCGGCGACTCTATGTTTGCAGGAACATACGGTGCATATTACATAGGGCAGGAAGATACCCGCCAGATTTATGCTGATGCCATCTTGAATATGGACAAGTATTTCGGCGATTTCTCTGTCAATGCTAATGCTGGTGCCTCTATAAAGGACGAACTGTATAACTATACTTATGTTGGTGGACAACTTAACACCATGGCATCTACTGCCAACAGCAACTATGAGCATGGTTTTGTGTTGAACAATGTAAACCGCACATCAATCACCGACGACTGGTTCAACCAGATTCCCGGACAACATCATCAAGTGCAGAGTGTATTCGCCACAGCACAGGTGGGTTATAAGAGCATGGTGTATTTAGATGCTACAGCACGTAACGACTGGGACTCTTATCTTGGTAATACAAAGTACAAGAAATCAGGTTTCTTCTATCCTTCAGTGGGTTTGAGTTTCATTCTATCTGATATGATTCCCGGACTGAAAGGTAAGGCTCTGTCATTCCTTAAACTTCGTGGAAGCTACTCAGAAGTAGGACATGCTCCTGTGGCTTATGCTCCTGGTGGAACGTATAAATATGTGAACGGAAGTATAGCAGCATCATCACAAATGTCTAACCCTGACCTTGAGCCAGAGCGTACAAAGTCGTGGGAAGCAGGCCTTGAGGCACATTTCTGGGGTAATAAGCTTAATCTTAATGTAAGTGTTTATAACACTCGCACTACAAATCAGTATTTCACTCCTACACTGTCGGCGGCTTCAGGTTACACATCAGTTGCTATCAATGGCGGACTTGTAGAGAATAAAGGTATTGAAGCATCGCTTACTCTTAACCAACCGCTTGGTCCTGTAAACTGGTCATCGACATTGAACTATACTATCAATCGCAACAAGATAAAGCAACTGCTACGTCCTACAACTTTGAACGGGCAGGAGATTTCTCTTGACGCTCTTGATGTGCTTGACCTTGGTTCTGTTAAGGTTCGCTTGACTGAGGGCGGTTCAATAGGTGATCTTTATGTAACAACTCTTCAGACTGATGAGCATGGATATATAAAGGTGGACTACACTTCAAAGCAGGTGGCAGGTGTTGATGCCGGTAATTACACCTATGCCGGTAATACAGCACCAAAATTCAACCTCAGTTGGCGCAACAGTTTTGAATATAAAGGATTGCGTATGGGAATACTTGTCAATGGAAGATTCGGTGGACGTGTTGTGAGTCTGACACAAGGCTATATGGATGCATACGGCGTATCAAAAACAACAGCCGATGCTCGTGATGCAGGAGGTGCTCTGGTAAATGGTGTTCATATTCCAGCAGCAAACTTCTATCAGATTGTAGGTCCTTCTGTAGGTTCATGGTATGTTTATAGCGCAACAAACATTCGTTTGTCAGAATTGTCGTTAGGTTATGATATTCCTGTAAAGAAATGGGTTAACTGGATTCAAGGTCTTAATGTTTCTCTCGTAGGTCGTAACCTTATAATGTTCTACAACAAAGCGCCATTTGACCCAGAGCTTTCAGCAAGTACGGGTACTTACTATTCAGGTATTGACTACTTCATGCAGCCAAGCCTTCGTAACATAGGTTTCTCAGTAAAAGTTGACTTATAAAAAATGACTATAGTTATGAAACTAAATAAATTCAAAAACATATTCAGCGGTGCAGCTATGTTTGCTGTTGCATGTGGACTGGCATCATGTACTGGTGAATTTGACAAATGGAATCTCGATCCCTCAAATTCTACAGAGGAACAACGACAGGTTGACAATCAGGCAGTGGGTTCTCCTTTCTCTACAATGGAGTATGGAGCAATGGCTGTAGGTAATGGTCGTGGAGGTGCATTCCAGATAGTTGATATTCTTGCTGGTGGACAGTGGGGTGGTTATTTTGCCAATCTTAAAGCTTCGTATGGTGTTGGTGCTACTCACTATTCACACTATGTATTGCCTGACGGTTGGGTGAACGAACCTTTCAAGTATGCATACACTGATATTATGCAGAACTGGAATACTATAAAGAAAGAAAGTGAGAAAACAGGAGGCAACAAAAACGCATGTGCTGTTGCTACTGTTGTGAAAGTGTTTGCAATGAGCCGTCTTACCGATATGTATGGTCCTATTCCTTACAGCAAATTCGGTACAGGCGCTACTTATGTTGCATACGATTCACAGAAGGAAGTTTATGAATCGTTCTTTAAGGAACTTGATGAGTCTATCGAGATTTTGGAATCATACTATAGGCAAGAACCTTCTGCAACCTTACTTGCTAATTTCGACAATGTATATAAAGGAAATGTATCCCGCTGGTTGAAGTTTGCCAATACTCTGCGTCTGCGTTTAGCTCTGCGAGTAGCTTATGCTGACAATGCTCTTGCCAAACAGGAGGCAGAGAAGTCTGTATCAGCAGTAGAACACTTCATGACTCAGAAGGAAGATGCTGCAATGGTTTCGTTCACAACAGGTAAGAATCCTTACTATGAAGTTACTGTCGATTGGCAGGATTTGCATGTAGGTGCGTCCATTGACAGCTATATGAATGGTTATGCCGACCCTCGTCGTCCTCATTACTTCACAGAGCGTGATGGCGGTTTCTATGGTGTACGCCTTGGTTTGACAAATATTAACCAGACAAAGTATCTTAATACAACATCGCCTGCCAATGTCGGCGAAACTGATGGTGTTTATTGGATGAAAGCCGCTGAGGGCTATTTTCTGCGTGCAGAGGCTAAATTGCGTTGGAATATTGGCACCGAGAGTGCTGAAGACTTGTATAATGCTGGTATTACTCTTTCATTTGCAGAAGCCGGTGCTAATGGTGCTGCTAACTATATTGCCAACTCAACCAATAAGCCTGCCGACTTTGTTGATAAGAGCGGTAGTGGTAATGATATTAGTGCATTAAGTACAATTACTATCAAATGGAATGAAGCAGACAATTTTGAGACAAAACTTGAGCGCATCATAACTCAAAAGTGGCTTGCCATTTATCCTGATGGTCAGGAGGCTTGGAGCGAGTTCCGACGTACGGGTTACCCAAAACTCTTCCCTACAATGAACGACCTAAGTGGATTAAGTTTGAAGAACTTGCAGATTCGCCGTCTGCGTTTCCCTACATCAGAGTATGAAAATAACCGTGCGAATGTAACTGCCGCGGTTTCACTCCTTGGAGGTGCCGACAATGCAAAGACACAACTCTGGTGGGATAAGAACAGTCATTAACTTTATAGATTATAAGAATATATGAAATTTTTAAGATATATATTACCAGTATTTATCATTGGTTGCATGTTTACAGCCTGTGATACCGATGATGAGGCGGAAGTAATACAGGACCCATACACTTATAGTCCACTTTACTACCAAAACCTTCGTGACTACAAGGCAAGCGACCACAGCATTGCCTGGGGCTGGTTTGCTGACTATACAACTTCTTACTCTCTTGCAACTCGTTTCCTCGGTTTGCCTGACAGTTTGGATATATGTTCTCTTTGGGGAGGTATTCCTTCTCTCGACTCTACACTTGTTGATGCAAAGTATCTGCCGCAGGTAGTAGAGGAGATGCGGTTCGTACAAAAGACCAAAGGTACAAAGCTTGTTGTTCCAACGATTGTGCGTATTAGGAATTTCCCTGATTTCTATAACGAGATATGGGTAAATCAGAATAACAAAGAAGAGGCAATGGAACAATTTGCAGGTTATCTGCTTGCACAGATATTTGTCAATGAACTTGACGGCATAGACCTTGACTATGAACCAGAGGGAGACCCGCTGAGCGGAGAAAACTTTTCTTATTTCGTTAAGTTCCTCGGACAATTTGTTGGTCCTAAGGCAAGTCCTGACAATAAATACACAGCCAAGCTTGCCCGCACTCGTTGGGTGACAAAGACTGATGATACAGGAAAGTCTTCACTTGTGAAAGAAACCTATTACGATGAATATGAGATTGTGGGCGATCCCACAAAGTTGCTTTGCATAGACTATTTTGGTCAGACACCTAATGCTGATACAGAGAAATACACCAACTGGTATGTGAACCAGACTTATGGCGGTAGTCCCGGAAGTTTGCCATTCTCAGGTTGTCCTACCGAGAAGGTTGTATATACCGAGAATGTTGGTGACAACTGGCAGGCAGCAGAATGTGGAAAGCTGCTCACTTATGCCCGCTATAAACCTGCGAAGGGGCGCAAAGGCGGATTCGGCGCTTTCTTCATGCACCGCGACTATATAAATACTGGATACGGTTGCAATAACTATGCAAACATGCGTCGTGGTATTCAGATTCAGAATCCGGCAATTCATTAATTTTAATACGTAGAAGATTATGAATAAGATTAAATTATTAGCTCTTTCCATGGTTGCGCTGTTCATTGCATCATGCAGCGACGGCAATGGCGACTACCGCGATGTGATATACATAACAGGAACCATGGAGACAAATACAATACGTAAAGGTTTTGAGGGTAATGATTTCGTTGACCTCACCATTTCATGTACCGACAAGGTTTCAACTCCTGTAACAGGAACCTTTGAGGCGGCACCTGAACTTCTTGACGCATATAATGCTCAGAACAAGTCAGACTATATTGTTCCGCCTGCTGATGCCTATAAACTTAATGATGCAGAAGTGACAATAGTCGAGGGACATCATATTTCAAGTGCGGCGAAGTTACTCATCTCCGACCCTACTAAGTTTGAGGAAGGCAAGAACTACTGTCTGCCGGTTCGTGTGAAGAGTGCAGGCAATCTCCTTGAATCAGGCTCTGTGGCTTACATAGTATTTGTGCCTATCATCACGGTTGATGTTGCAGATATTAACGGCAAGGCATTTCTTGTACCAGGATTCCGCAATAATGAGAAACTCGGCCATTTGTCGCAGCTCACAATGGAGTGTAAGGTCTATGTTAACGCTTTCCAAAGTTCAAGTCCATACATATCAACTCTGATGGGTTGCGAAGAAAACTTCCTGCTTCGTTTTGGTGATGTAAGCTGTGATCCTGACCAACTACAGCTTGCCGGTGGAAAAACCGGTGCTCCTTCGTGGGATCAGCCGGACAAGGGAACAGCACACCCAACAACTTTCCCTACTCACTTCCCGACAGGTAAATGGTGTCATTTTGCTTGTGTATATGATGGTTCGCAAATATCAATGTATCTTGACGGTCAACTCATGGGCGACCCTGTAAAAGCCACAGGTGACATTTCACTCGTATGGAGTTATGATTACGGTACAAGTTATGGCGACAACAATGGTCCGTTTGCCATTGGATATTCTGCGGGCGGACGTTATCTTAACGGTCGTGTGAGCGAGTTTCGTGTATGGAATATAGCGCGCACTCCGGCTCAGCTGCTCAATAACATCTGCTATGTTGACCCTAAGTCAGAGGGTCTTATTGCCTACTGGCGATTCCAAGGACAGAGCGACGTACTGCCCGACGGTTCTATTCGCGACTGGACAGGCAACGGATATAACGCTGTAGCAAAGAGTGGTTCTCCTGCTTGGGTTCCTAACCACAAGTGTCCGTATTAAGAAAGTCAAAAACAGATAAAATAAATTCTGAGTAATATGAAACTAAAAAATATATTCATGCTTTGTGGCACATTGCTTATTGGCACAATGTCTTTCACAAGCTGTGGCAATGACGAGGAGCATTACGACGTTGACGGATATGCATACGATCGCATATACTTCGACAATGTCAACTCTATAGAGAAAGGCACTATTGTAAAGACACCGGCTGGCATAATTGTAAGTGTTAACGGTGTATTCAATGTAAAAACCACCAAAGCTGCAACTACTACTACACATGTGTCGGTAGCTGTTGACAATAGTTTGATTGATGACTATAACACCAAACACGGCACTTATTATCAGGCTCTGCCCGATGGAGTTATTGATCTTAATGGTGGACAGCTGACTATAAAAGCCGATACTGTTGCTTCGGATACTCTTAAAGTGACTGTTGCCGAAACAGAAGCTACTAAACTGAATAGTACTGACGGCTATTTGGTTCCTATTGTAATAACGGGTAGTGATAATTCAGCATTAGTGCCAAGTCGCGACCTTTCTGTAAGATATTTGCATATTTCATATGTAGAAACTGTTATCAATGACGATGCAAAAGCATTGCTGGGTGAGGCATGCGATTTGACAAAAGTAGCAGATGTTTGGAACTGCGTATCAGCTTCCGGCTGCGGACTTGAATCTTCCGAGTTCAAGGAACTCTTTGATGATGGCTGGAGTCCTATATGGGAATTCACTGAAAAAGGTGAATCCTCTACATTTATAATAGACTTGGGTGATACTCATAAGGTATCGGCATTCACAGTCTCATGTCAAGTTATGCGTGATGCGACGGTAGAGATTAGTACTGATAACAGCAAATGGATAACTCTTGGAAATACTGCCGACCATAAGTCGTTGCAGGTGAAACAAGGCTGGAACAGTATTAACTGGTTTGTTCTCTACGGTGCAATGCCGGCAAGATATGTCAAGGTGAAAATGAATATGGACGCAAACCATTATTACTGGAACTATATAAGTTATGGTTACTGCGGAATCAACAGATTCAATCTTGCCTACGACGAATAATTTTTCATTACGTTAGTTTGAACGCCTGTCAGCTGCATGTTTTTAAGATGGCAGGCGTTCTTTTTAATCCTTGTATCATAATGAGACACTTTGCAGTTATTATCCTTTCAATATTATCGTTTTCAACAGTGTTTGCACAACAGGACGAACCTAAATTTCTTAATACATTCAAGCCGAAAGAACGTGTGCATGATTTCGGTAGAATATATGAAAAGGACGGAAAGGTAAATACGGTTTTCACTTTTACAAACGAAAGCAACACGCCTGTTGTTATTAATGATGTAAACACATGGTGTGGCTGCATGGTGGCGGAATATACCAAGAAGGCTGTGCGCAAAGGCGAGACGGCGGCAATGCGCGTTGAGCTGGAGCCCGACCATAAATCGGGCAGTTTCATAAAGCAGGTTGTACTTCTTCTCAACGATGGAAAGAACTATGCTCGTGTATGGGTAAAAGCCGATATTGTGCCTATGGAGCATCCTGTGGAAGAGGATTTTCCTTATTCCTATGGACATGGCTTGTATATGAGTCATTCTACTTTGGCATTTCCTAATTATGGAGCAGGTCAAGACTTTGCCATTTCGTTATACCTTGCAAATGATACTAACAAGCCTATGCGTATAACGTTCACGCGTAAGCCGAATAATACAGTCCTTAAAATGCCTGCCTTGGTGGTGCTGAAGCCAAAAGAGCGCAGAACAATAAAGGTGAGCTATCACTACTATAAACGCCACGAACATGACGGATATATAATGCTTACACCTGTTGTCAACGGCAAGTCAGGCAGACAGTTGAAAGTAAGATGGAATGGTAGAAGCAAGTTCCGTATGGGGTGAGAAAAAGTACTTCTATATTCTTATTCCCAATGTAAGTGCGTGCATTGCAGTGATATATTTGAACAATGGAGTTTGGTTTAGAATTTGAGAACTGTATTTAAAGTCGTAGTTTAGTGTAAAGGTTGTAAAACCTGCGGGAATGGTCAAGCCTGCACCGATATAAGGACCAAAGTGAATATATCCTGTACCTGAACCTGTGGTTATTCCACCGCGAATGTTAGGACGTATCTTGTTATGTCCGAAGTTATAGCCAATGCCTACATTAAGGCTTAATATGTTATCAGTATTGGTTTCGTCGTAATACCGGCTTGGTGCGGTATCCTTGAATTTGAAGTTGGCATAATTAGCGCCAACCTCCATGAACATGCCATATAATAAGCGGTCGAGAGTAAGTTCTATCTTAGCACCCAATGTATATCCCGTACTATTTTGCATGTGTCTTGGCTGGTCGGTTTCGTGTGCGAATGCAGCTCCACCCCCTATGTGATAGTGTATCTCGGTATATCTCATTTTCTTGCCATATTTATATTCTATACATTCGGTATCGTCAGTACATATGTCTTTGTGATAGTTGCGTGCCATTTCAATTAGTTTATACTCATCCATTCGTCCTAACTTAATGCTTTTGCGGGCAGATATTGATGAGTTGACTATTTTATACAGTGGGATTGTTTTCTTTTTTATTTCATCAATATTCTCGTTGGTTATCACGTTTAGAGTCTCGTCAACTTCATATCTTACAATCTCGGCTTTTTCGTTTTCAAAGTAATAATGTTTGAAACCGTTCTCGTAAACATAATATATATTCATCTTGCCGCTGAGTAGAAATTCAGCAAAGAGCAACTGTTCTTTTTCTTCTGTAGTAAGACGACGAGTAACATAAAAACGTCCAGTGTCAGTGAAACGATATCCTTCAATTTCACCAGGATAATAAGTAGTATAGTCTTCGGCGCCGTTAGCCTTAAACATGCATTGCTTAGAATTGATATAGTCTGTTCGATAGTCTATAGTTCCCCATATCGTATCAGCATTGTTTGTAATAATAAAACCATCCTTAGGATTCTGTTGTGCGACACCTGCTAATGAGGGCATTAGAAAAAGGATTGTTAATAGAAGATTCTTCATAATATTTATTATAGATTTATTATGTTTATATTGCAAAGTTACATTTTTTTTTCAGTATTCTCTTTCTTTTATATATAAAAATGTGAAAGTGTTTGGCTTTCCCGTTATTTTTGGTTAACTTAGCGCTCAAACTATAAATCGTATAATAATGAAGAAACTTATTTTATCACTGCTTATTTTTACTTTCTTTCCTGCTTTTTCTTTAGCATCAAGCAATGAATATGTGCCTACAAAGGAAATATTGAAATCTCGTGCAGAGTTTGACAGTCTTAGATTCGGTATATTCCTGCATTGGGGGTTGTATGCTGGTTTTGCTCAGGGAGAATGGTATATGCAGAATGCAGGCATAAGCAGAGCAGAGTATGCCAAGGCGGCACGCGGTTTCTATCCTGCTTATTTCAACGCCAGTGAGTGGGTGAAAGCAATAAAGGAGTCGGGAGCAGGATACGTATGCTTTACAACACGCCATCACGACGGATTCTCGATGTGGGGCACAAAACAGTCTGATTATAATATTGTTGATGCTACTCCTTTTGGTCGTGATGTGGTGAAAGAACTTGCCGATGAGTGCCATAAGCAGGATTTGCGATTGCATCTATACTATAGTCATCTTGACTGGTGTCGAGACGACTATCCCATGGGGCGTACTGGTAGGAAGATTGATAAAGACCCAACAAAGTCAAACTGGGAGGGATATTATCAGTTTATGAACAATCAGCTTACGGAACTACTCACGAACTATGGGAAAATAGGCGCAATATGGTTTGACGGTTGGTGGGACCATGATTCCGATGCAGTTCCTTTCGATTGGCAGCTTCCCGGGCAGTACGCTCTCATACATCGGCTCCAGCCCGCATGTCTAGTAGGTAACAATCATCACATGAGTCCTAATCCAGGCGAGGATATTCAAATATTCGAGAAAGACCTTCCCGGCGAGAATAAGATGGGATTTGTGGATAAGGCAGCGCAGATAAGCCGGTTGCCGCTTGAAACATGCGAAACTATGAACGGAATGTGGGGTTATAAAGTAACCGACCAGAACTATAAGTCAACCAAGGAGCTTATACAACTGCTTGTTAACACTGCAGGAAAAGGAGCTAATCTTCTGCTTAACATCGGTCCACAGGCAAGCGGTGAACTTCCTGCTGTTGCCTTAAGCCGTTTGAAGGAAATGGGTGAGTGGCTTAGAATAAACGGTGAAACTATAATAGGAACAAAGGCAGGAGATGTGCCAACGCAAAATTGGGGTGCTACAACCCGTAGAGGCAGTCGCTTGTTTGTACATATTCTTAATCATAATCATTGTGAGTTGTATATTCCTTTAAAAGGAAAATTGAAGCGTGCTTTTACTTTCATAGGCAAGAAAGCAGTGAAAACCACAAAGACCCCATCAGGTGTAATTCTCTCACTGCCTGAAATTCCTTCCGGCGCAGATTATATTGTAGAGTTGGAAATACAATGATTATCTGAAATTTCACATGTGAACATGCTCAATTAATGGACAATGAGTCCAAGACAAATTCTTTTTTATAGGTTGCTTATTTCAGATTATTTTTTTACCTTTGCATGAAACAAATTAGTGTATCTAATTTTTATTCTACAAAATGTAGTTATTAAATGACAAAGAACAATACTGATATATCATTCTCTATAGCAGACTTTTTAAATTCTCGTATTGGAAAGCATATACGATTATTTGACGATGCGAGTTTAGATGAAAATGGAAATCTCATTTCTTTTTCTGATCAAGCTGCGATAGTTACACATTATATAAATGCAAACTCAAGCGATAAACAGGTCTTTGAAGTCAAGGGGCGAAAAATTATAAATTCTTGGCTTAGTTGGGTTGTGGAACAGAGCCTTTCTGAATATAGTTTAGCGGATACAACCCTTGATGCTTTTTCACGTTATCTATTTAAGGATTTTACTAATGCTCCGTTCAAACATGTACAAAAACCAGCATTTAGGTTTATAGACTTGTTTGCAGGACTTGGTGGATTCAGACTTGCGATGCAGTCTTGTGGTGGTGAATGTGTATATTCTTCAGAGTGGGATGAAAATGCAAAGAAAACATATTATCAGAATTTTGGTGATGTGCCGTTTGGAGATATTACCAAGGAGTCCAATAAATCTCTTGTTCCTGATAATTTTGATATACTTTGTGCAGGTTTTCCTTGTCAGGCATTTTCTATAGCTGGCTATAGAAGAGGCTTTGAGGATACACGAGGAACTTTGTTTTTTGATGTAGCTGAAATTGTTAAAAGAAAACGCCCTAAAGCAATTTTTCTTGAGAATGTGAAAAATCTTTATACTCATGATAATGGACGTACATTCTCTGTTATCAAGGAAACCCTTGAGGGTCTTGGATATGTTGTATATCACAAGGTTATGAATGCCTTGGAATATGCTAATGTCCCACAAAATCGTGAACGTATCTTTATAGTATGTTTTGATCCTGTACAGGTAGAGAAACACTCTATATTCCAATTCCCAGATAAAGAGGAGTTGACAAATACAATTAAAGACCTGATAGATGATAGTGTGGATGACAGTAAGTTTTTTTATACTGAAAAATTTCCTCATTATGATTTATTGCTTAAAGATGTAACTTCTAAAGATACAATCTATCAATGGCGTAGGCAGTATGTTCGTGAAAACAAACGTAATGTTTGTCCTACATTGACTGCAAATATGGGAACAGGTGGACATAATGTGCCGCTTATTGCCACAGATAAGGGAATACGTAAATTGACTCCTAAAGAGTGTCTTAATTTTCAAGGTTTCCCCAAAGATTATTCATTTCCGAATTCTATAGCTGACTCTGCAAAATATAAGCAGGCAGGAAATTCTGTTGTAGTACCTTTAATAGAGAAAGTATGCAGACAAATAACTTCAGTAATCTTAGCGAATTCTTAACTTGTTGGAGGAATAATTCAAAATACTTTGAAATGCTTGGCTTAATGGCAAGTTTGTCAAAGCTTTTTTCTGATAATGAAATTCCTTATCTCGATTATCGTTTAGCAGAAAACCTATTCTGCCGATATTTCTCAGCTTTAAATGATGCTCGTTCATGTACTGCTTATGATGCTCGTATAAATAGTATTGGTATAGGTATAAAAACATTTACTTTAAGTAATGGTGATAATTCCGTAGAGAAAATCGCAGAATTTAATAAACTAAAACCGCAACTTGAAGGGTTGCGTGGTGAGGATTTGGCAAGAAAATTAGGAGAGTTTCGTAATGATAGAATGCATTTTGCTAATTCTACTTATAATGTTTATGAAACTCAGTATCATATTGTTGGTAGAAAACAGGGGTTGCTAAGAATATTTAATACCCCATACCAAGAGATTGATATTGATAATATTTCAGGAATAAAGGATTCTGTTTCATCATTGTCTTTTAATGATGGACTTAATGAATATTCTTTTAATAAGAGTAAGAGTGTTTTGCAAAAGAGATTTTATTTGCCAAAGGACTACGTTGATGTGAATGTGTCTATTCTCGAAGATCCATTAGCATTGCTGGAAGAATTCTTTGGAAATGATAAAGTTGAAAGTAATACAGTAAAAACAAATAAGGTTAAGGGGATTGACTATGTGGTTCTTCCACTATATTCTGTACGCGATAAGAAGGTTCAGCCAAAAGCAGGATTGAATCAATGGAATGCAGGTGGACGTTCACGTAATGAAGATGAAGTATATATTCCTGTTCCTTCAGTTATACACAAAAATTATCCTTCTTTTTTTCCGCAAAACAAAGATGAATTATTTATTATTCAGCTTCCTGATGGTCAGAAACTCTCTGCTAAGATGTGTCAATCTGGTTTGAAAGGATTGATGTCAAATCCTAATAGAGCTTTAGGAAACTGGATATTACGTAAAGTCCTTAAAAAGCCTATTGGAGAGTTGGTTACAATGGACGATTTACATAGATTCGGTATTGATAGTGTATATGTAGAGAAGCTTCATGAGAAAGAATCTGATGGAAAAGTAATTTATCAAATATCATTTAGCAATAACTATGAAAATTACAATGTTTTTATGGATATGTAGTTGTAATAGTTATATGTTATATGAATAAGACTTTTGTATAATGGATAATCTTACTCCTAAGCAGCGACATGCAAATATGAGCCGTATTCGTTCAAAGAATACTAAGCCTGAGATGATTGTGCGTAGGTTCTTATGGAGTAGAGGATTTCGCTATAGGATAAACTCACCTCGCCTACCTGGGCATCCTGATATTGTTCTGCGAAAGTATAGGACATGTATTTTTGTAAATGGTTGTTTTTGGCATGGTCATAACGTGGAAGTTACATGTGAGAAAATAACGAATAATATTACTAATTCAGGTTGCTGTAAAATCCCCAAATCAAACACGGAATTTTGGATTGCTAAAATTTTTAGAAATAAAAAACGTGATATTGACAAGCAAAAACAACTTGCTAAGATGGGATGGCATTGTATAACAGTATGGGAGTGCGAGTTAAAGAAGGATATTAAAGATTCTACACTAGAGAGTCTTGCATTTACTTTGAATAGAATTTTCTTAAAAGACAGATCTATCAAGTATAATCAACCAGTTGACGAATATGGTATGGTTGCAGAGGTCAAAGTAGGGGATTGATATAAGGAGTGTTGTTTTTATGTAAGTTTGTGTTATGATTGACAGATTAACCGTTGACAGAATAAAAGAGGCGTCGAATATTGTGGAGGTAGTCTCTGAGTTTGTGACGCTAAAGAAGAGTGGCGCTAACTATAAAGGATTGTGTCCTTTTCATAACGAGAAGACGCCTTCGTTTATGGTAAGTCCTGCTCGTGGTACATGTCATTGTTTCGGTTGCGGAAAGGGAGGCAATCCTATAAGCTTTATCATGGAGCACGAACAACTTACTTATCCAGAAGCTTTGCGTTGGCTTGCCAAGAAATACGGCATTGAGATTCAAGAACGTGAACTAAGCAGTCAAGAACGTCAGGAACAGAATGAGCGTGAGTCGATGTTCATAGTGAACGAATGGGCTGCCGACTATTTTGAGAAACTGCTGTATAATGACCCTGACGGTGTTGCCATAGGTATGCAATATTATCGTAGTAGAGGATTCCGTGATGATGTTATAAAGCGATTCCGTCTTGGATATGATGTGCGCAACAGATATTCTCTTGCACAGCAGGCTATACGTGAAGGTTATAAGGAAGAGTTCTTGATAAAGACAGGATTATGCTATAAAAATGATAATGGCGAACTTATTGACCGTTATTCTGACCGTGTTATATTCCCATGGGTTGGATTGAGCGGTAAGATTGTGGGATTCTCTGCACGTGTGCTCGATTCGCGTACCAAAGGAGTGAACCAGAAGTACGTAAACTCTCCCGACTCCGATATTTATCATAAAGATCATGAACTATTTGGAATATATCAAGCAAAGAAGTCGATAGCCAAAGAAGATAGGGTGTTTATTGTTGAAGGACAGACTGATGTTATCTCAATGCATCAATGTGGTATAGAGAATGTTGTTGCCAACTCAGGAACAGCTTTGTCAATTCATCATATTCACATGCTTCATCGCTTTACGTCAAATATAACTTTGCTCTACGACGGAGATGATGCCGGTGTTAAGGCTGCTATGCGAGGTACAGACATGCTTCTTTCGGAAGGAATGAATGTAAAGGTGCTGTTTCTTCCTGATGGAGAAGATCCCGACAGCTTTGCACGCAGGCATTCTGCTGAAGACTTCAAGCAATATGTGGAAGATAATCAGACTGATTTTATACAATTCAAGATAAATTTGTTGTTGAAGCAGGCTAAAGATCCACAGCAGCGTTCTGAAGCTATCGACTCTATTGTGCAGAGCATATCGGTTGTTCCTCATCAGATTCTGCGTGATGACTATTTGCATGAGAGCGCTGTACTCATAGGTATGAATGAGGCTACTCTCATAAACCGCATGAATACTTTGATTCGTGGACAGAGAGACGGTGCCGCAAGTCATGCGCAACAGCGTCAGGCAGAGTATGTACAGCAGACAATGAGTCCTACGGAGAAAATTGAGCGTATGATAGCCCAACTTATTGTCAGGAATGGCGAGTATTGCATCTACGACAATGTAGAAGACAATGACGGCAAGCTTATAAGTCTTTCCGTTGCACAGTATATTTATTATAATCTGGCGGCTGATGAGTTGCAGATTCAGAATAATCTCTACCGCACTATTCTTGAAGAAGCCGCAGAAAAGAGTGGGGAAGAGGGGTTTATTGCAGAACCTTATTTCGTTAATCATTCAGATATAGAAATAAGTAGAATAGCATCAGAACTGTCGATTGACAAATATGCACTTACAAAGGCAAAAGCACATACTGAAGTGCTTGACGAACAGCACAGAAAGTTGGAAGAAGAGAAAAAGACAGAGCAGTTGCGTCAGCAGGCTGAACATCTGACGCTCGACCTTCGTATGGATATTGTGGATAACAAACTCAAAACTCTAAAAGAAGCATTAGTAAATAATGTGTCAGACAAAGAGAAAATGCAAAGCATTATGAAAGAGTTTTCTGAAATGCAGAAAATGCGCAATCGTCTGGCACGCCAATTAGGAAAGAATATAGTATAAAGAAAGAGGAAGAAAGATAAATGAGAGTAATTACAGGAAAATATAAAGGACGCCATTTTGATGTACCACGCTCATTCAAAGCTCGTCCTACAACCGACTTTGCTAAAGAGAATATTTTTAATGTGCTGACAAGATATGTTGACTTTGAAGACTGCAAGGCTCTTGATTTGTTTGCAGGAACAGGCAGTATATCATTGGAAATGCTATCCCGAGGGGCACAGACAGTGGTGTCTGTTGAAATGGACAGAAGCCATGCCGCGTTCATACAGGAATGTCTGAAGAAACTTAATGATGACAGCTGTATATTAATAAAAGGAGATGTTTTCAGATTTATAAAGTCTTGCAAACAGCAGTTTGACTTTATCTTTGCAGATCCGCCATATTCACTGCCTAATCTTTCAACTATTCCCGACCTTGTATTTGAACATAATCTTCTTGCCGAAGGCGGAGTGTTGGTATTTGAGCACGGCAAGAAAGATGACTTCTCGCAACATCCACGCTTTGTAGAACACAGAGTTTACGGAAGTGTTAACTTTTCTATCTTTGATTGAACATCATCATCGTGTCAAAGGGCATATTTTCCACTTGTGTGAATGATGCCCTATTGAAATCGGCGGAAGGATTTATGTAATACACCCTGCGCAGAAACTCTTGTGCATCATTGGTAAGAACCTCGCGGTTAGGAATTTTTCCTGCTAAGAACAAATCATCAGTCATTGCCTTTCCTCCTATCTGCTTCCATACTCCAAGCAGGAAATACAGAGCGTCGTGAGTATCTTTCACTTCAAAAGAATTGGAGAAGACAAAACGGTTATGTGTGAATGAGCATACCTCCATTTTGTTTTCATGGAAATAAGCATACAGCTGCTTGTTATTGCTGCCATAACTTCTCTGCAGCAAATACTCCCACAAGCGTGCCATGAGAGGTTCTATTCTTATATGCTCGAAATGGTCGGTAAGTACGGTGTTAAGGTCTTTGCTTAACGAGAATACTGCTACGTCCTTGAATGAAGGCAGAACATGCTTTACAACCAGACTTCCTTCCTGACTTGGAAAAACATAATGATATTGTTCCTCTGCAAGTTTTTCATCATATTCATTGACAGGCATTAGTAGCACAGGCGAATCTATTAACACAGTAACCCTGAGTCCTGCCATGCGCAGTAAGTCGCTTGTGCGAAAAGCCTCACGCAGATTGGCGGCAATAGATATGCCTTTTCTTGTCTCGTAGGTTTCGTATGCAATGTCTGCTGCATTGTCTTTCTTGAATGCAAACGAGAGACTTCTTTCAGTTGCTCTTATTATGAACAACGCTGTCGTTGACTGGAGTTTCTGTTCCATTATGAGTATCTCTGGGACTATAAATGCTTAATATGCAAATTAATAAAAGCAGGAATGTGCAGATAAGCAGCATTATATTATTCCACTTCTTCATTGACATATCCAAGTTTTTTGTTAACTTTGCAAAATTACAAAATACTTTTGAAAAAACGATGAATAGCAGCGAATTAATATTGGAAGTATTCCAATCCTTCGGTTTTAAGCCTACTCGCGAACAGGAATATGCCGTTGGGGTATTTGCCGACTTTATGTTCCTGCCATTGTCAAACTCGCTTATGCTGATGTGCGGTTCGGCTGGAACAGGAAAAACCTCCTTAGCAGCGGCAATGGTAAGGACTTTACACCGATTAGGACAACGTGTGGTTCTGCTTGCTCCAACCGGTAGAGCTGCAAAAGTATTTTCCGTGAACAGCGGATTACCTGCATTTACTATACATAGAAAGATATACCGCCAGCGTGCATTTTCAGGACTTGACACAGCTTTTAACATCAACGACAATCTTTACAGCAATACGCTTTTCATTGTTGATGAAGCTTCTATGATAGCCAACGACTCGTATCTTTCTGAACATGCGTTTGGTACAGGACGTTTGCTCGACGATCTTATACATTATGTCTATTCTGGTAAAAACTGCCACCTCATGCTTATAGGCGACAAGGCACAGCTGCCTCCTGTTGGTTCTAACTGCTCGCCTGCTCTTGAACCATACGTGCTTGAGTCCTACGGCTTAAAGGTTATGCAATGTAATATGTCGGAGGTGCTGAGACAGAGTCAGGACAGTGGCATTCTCTTCAATGCTACTATAATCCGCCAGATGATAACACATGATGAGATTACGGAATTGCCAAAGATTAATTTCGCTGCATTTCCTGATATTCATGTGGTTGACGGACGTGAGATTTCCGAGTGTTTAGCATCAAGCTATTCTGAGGTCGGTTCTGACGAGACTATGGTTATTGTTCGTTCTAACAAGCGTGCAAATGTATATAACATGGGCATACGCAACACAATTCTTGGGTGTGAAGAGGAATTATCATCGGGCGACCGAATAATGATAGTTAAGAATAATTACTACTGGACGGAGAAAGAGATTAAGGAAATAGCACGTGCAGGCTCACAAAACGAGACTGACAGCTCACTGCCTTCCTTTCTTGCCAATGGCGACATAGCAGTAGTAGAGAAAATAAGTAACTATCAGGAAGTACACGGTTTTCGTTTTATTGATGCGTGGCTGCGCTTTCCTGATTATGATGATTATGAACTTTTCATCACAGTAATGCTCGATAGTCTCAGCTCTGAATCACCTTCACTCAACTACGAACAACAGCAGCAACTCTTCAATAACGTGCTTGAGGATTATGCCGACTTGCCTTTGAAGGAAGATAGAATGAAAGCTGTGCGTGCTGATGCTTTTTACAATGCCTTGCAAATAAAATATGCTTATGCCGTAACATGTCATAAAGCGCAGGGCGGACAGTGGGAGCACGTGTATTTAGACCAAGGATATATGACAGAGGAAATGCTTAATCAAGACTACATACACTGGCTTTATACAGCTTTCACCCGTGCTACCGGTCATTTGTATCTCGTAAACTGGCCAAAAGCACAAATGGCAGATAGACAAGAAGACTTATATTAGAAAATATTTTTATAACCAACTCGCTATCAATGCGTGGAGAAGACGATAACAGACCTTGTTTTTAGATATGAAAGAGAGCTAATAAATAGGACTATCAGCATCTTCCAATCATTTTCTTCTTAAAATTTGCATATATCAAGAAAAGGATTTAACTTTGCGCAATAAACGTACTTATACGAGTCTTATACACAATTTAATCTAATTAAAAACATTTAAATCTATGCAAAAAAGACAATTGACTGTCAGTATGGTTTTGGCACTTACCGTTGCAGGTACAGTACCAACGTTTGCTGGTGGTGCCTCAAATCCTGTCGTTGCGCAAAGCAAACAGCAGGCAAGCACTGCCAAGGGTGTTGTTCTTGACAGTAGCGGAGAGCCTATAGTAGGTGCAACCGTAACGGTTAAGGGTGCTAATATGGGGGCTATTACGGATCTTGACGGCAGATTCACACTCGACGGCGTAAACAAGGGAGATGTACTTCTCATTTCTTTCATCGGCTACAAGACTAAGGAGCAAGTATTCGATGGAGGAGCTGTGAACGTAACGCTCGACGAAGTATCCTCACAGCTCGAGGAAGTGGTTGTAACAGCCATGGGTATCGAGCGTAAGGCAAAGTCTCTGACATATGCCACACAAAAGGTGAATGGCGATGAATTTACACGTAACAAGGAAACCAACCTCATCAACTCTCTTCAAGGTAAGACCGCCGGTGTGAGCATCACGCCAAACTCTTCTGGAGCCGGTGGTTCTTCAAAGATTATCATTCGTGGTAACAAGTCTGCTCAAGGCAACAACCAACCGCTCATCGTAATTGACGGTATGCCTATGAACAATCCAACAAAGTCGCAGCTCGGCTCTGTATATGGTGGTCGTGACGGTGGTGACGCTCTTGCAAACCTCAACCCTGATGACATCGCAAACATAAACGTGTTGAAAGGTGCTTCTGCCGCCGCTCTCTACGGCTCTATGGCTGCTAACGGCGTTATCGTCATCACAACAAAGAAAGGCTCAATGGGCAAGATTCGCGCAGACGTTTCATCTACAACAACCTTTGAGACTGCATTTGATGTGCCAGAGATACAAACTACCTATGGCGCACCAGTAAGCTCAAGTGGCGCTCTCGGCACTGACAACTGGGGCGACAAGGTTCAGAATGGCGTGAACGCATCAGATGACTTCTTCCGCACAGGAGCAACATTCATCAACTCAATCTCTCTGAGCGGAGGCACAGAGAAAGTGCAGAACTACGCATCTTATGCCAACACCACATCTAACGGCATAATGCCTACAAACAACTTCCAGCGCCACAACGTGATGGTGAAGCAGACATACAAGTTGCTCAACGACAGGCTCACAATCACAGCTTCTGCCAACGCAATAGTACAGAAGGTGAAGAACCGTCCACGTGGAGGTCAGTACAACAACCCTCTCACAGGTCTATACACATTCCCTGCCAATGGCGACTGGAATGGCTATAAGACAACATTCGAGAAGTTTGACGCAGACCGCATGCTCAACGTTCAGAACTGGTATCGCGACCTCAATAACGACTTCTCACAGAACCCTTACTGGATTCTAAACCGTGAGGAGAACAACGACCACCGCAACCGTTACATAGTAAGCGGAGTGGTTAATTACAAAATCACCGACTACCTCAATGTTCAGGGACGTTTGAGCTACGACAACACTGAAGACGAGTTCGTGTGGGAGCGCCATGCGTCAACATCACAGGTGCTGGCAAACGTAAACGGTGACCTTGAGTCACAGAAAGCACGCTTCCGCCAGACTTACGGAGACATAATGCTCAACTTCAACAAGCAGTTTGGCGACTATTCTGTAAGCGCATCGGCAGGAAGCAGCTTCACCGACACTTATTCAAAGATATATGACCTGAATACAGGCGGTGACCGCTATATCCCCAACTATTTCTCTCTGGCTAATTCAACCAAGAACGGCAGCGGTCAGTCTATGACACGCAAACGCTTGAACGCAGTGTTCGCTACAGCACAGATAGGTTGGAAAGACATGCTCTTCCTCGACATCACAGGACGTAACGACTGGTCATCAACACTTGCTTTCACACCTAACGGCTCTTACTTCTATCCGTCAGTTGGTCTCACGGCAGTCATCTCCGACATGGTGAAGCTGCCAAAGGTGTTCAACGTGCTCAAGGCTCGCGCATCTTACTCAATCGTAGGTAACGATATGCCAGCTTACATCACCAACCCGCTAAACGGCTTCAAAAACGGATCAGTAGAATTCAACACAAAGATGCCGTTCACTGACATGAAGCCAGAGAAACTGCACTCACTGGAATTTGGTATCGACGCTACAATGTTAAACGACCGTTTGGACTTCGACATCACATACTACAAGACAAACAACAAGAACCAGTACTTCGAGATGAGCGTACCTTCAGGCACAGGTTACTCACAGTACTACTTCAATGCTGGTGACATACAGAACACCGGTATCGAGTTCTCAGCAAGCTGGCGTCAGGAGTTCAACAAAGACTTCACTTGGAAGACAGGCTTCAACTTCGGCTACAACGACAACAAGATTAAGAAGCTTGACAACCGTACAGATATAAATGAGTCTGAGCGTCTGCCATACGTATCATTCGGAGGAATGTTCGGCACAGAGATGCGCATGTATGAGGGTGGCGCTTATGGCGACATCTACGGTCAGATGTATAAGACAGACCCGGGCACAGGACTTATAATGGTTGATAACGAAGGTAAGATACAGCACGAGGAAGAGTATATGAAGCTTGGTAACCTCAACTCAAAGGTAAACCTGGGTTGGAACAATACTTTCTTTTATAAAGACTTCACATTCAACTTCCTAATCGACGGACGCATTGGCGGCAACTTCTTCGACTGGACACAGGCTTCACTCGACCAGACAGGTTCTTCAAAGAACTCGGCCGTAGCTCGCAACAATGGCGGAGTAGAGGTTTTCAACGTTACAACCGGCAAGGTTGAGAAACTTGACGCTAAGACCTTCTACACACAGTTTGGTTCAACTAACGGCGGTAGCGGCGACTACTATGCTTACTCACAGACTAACTTCCGTCTGCGTGAGGTATCTCTCGGCTATACATGGCGTAGTCTTTTGGGCAACGGACGCAACCTCTCGCTCACAGCAGTGGCACGCAACCTGTTCTTCTTCTATAAAGACAGCCCATCTGATCCTGACATGTCAATGTCAACCAACAATGCATTCGGCAGCTCTGCTTACTACGCAATGCCGTCAACACGCAGCCTTGGTATTAACGTAAAACTTTCATTCTAAGATACTACTAATATGAAGATCAATAAATATTTCAATGCGTTCCTGTTTGGTGCGGCTCTCGTCACAGGCACAGCATGTACCGATAATTTCGAGAATTACAACACCGATCCATATGGATTGACAAACAATCAAGTAGCACTTGGCGACCTCTTCAACGAGGGACAGCTGTCAATCTTTTATAATCAGTCGAACGGAAACTGGGAGTATCAGCTCATTCAGAACCTCAATGCCGACATGTACTGTGGTTACACGGCTCCTCCATCAAAATTCAATGGTGGTCAGTATAACGACAACTACTTCATGATGGATGGCTGGAATACCTACACTCTCGACTATATGCTTCTGCATGTGATAAAGCCTATGGCTACAGTGCTTAAGATTGAGAACTTGAGCGATGACTACTTTGGTATAGCTACAATCATGAAGGTGGCAGGCGCTCACAAGATGGTTGACACCTATGGACCATCACCTTATCTTGAGACTATGCAAGGTGGAACATCTGTCACCTACAACTCCGAGGAAGAGTGCTACAAAGCTTTCCTTACAGAACTTGAATCCGCAACCACTAAGCTAACTTCTTGGCTTGACTCTCACAATGGCGATGATGACAAGACACGCCTTAGCTGGGACAAGATGTGCGGACAAAGCCAAAAGACATGGTTGCAGCTGGGCAATACCCTGCGTCTGCGCCTTGCAATGCGTTGCGCTATGGCAGCTCCAGCACTTGCCAAGCAGCACGCCGAGGCTGCATGCGCCAACAAGTATGGACTGCTGAAGGATGTTGACGTAATGGTGAAAGACGCCAACACTCGTAACCCACAGGCTCTTATTGCACGCGACTACAACGACAGCGCAATATCTGCAAACTACGAGACAATCCTCAAAGGCTTCAACGACCCACGCCTTCAGGCCACAGTATTGCCAGTAGGTTGGGGCGGTAAGAAAGACATCGTTGACGCTAACGGTAATAATGCCGGCATGATAGGTCAGATAAAGGGCATACGCAACGGACACATTGACGACGGCTCTTCATGGAAATCATACTCCATACAATATGTTCCTGCTGAAGGCGGTCCTTACTCTACCGATGTGCCAATGCCAATAATGAACCGTGCGGAGTCTTACTTCCTTCAGGCTGAAGGCAAGCTCCGTGGCTGGAACACAGGCTCGGAGTCAGTTCAGAAATACTATGAGGACGGCGTGCGCGCATCTTTCGCTTCAGTGAAAGAACAGTCTGCAAAGTGGACAACAGCTTCCTACATGGCAAGTGCTGACGTTGAGGCATATCTGCAAGGCACAACAACACAGATTGATTATGTTGACCCACATGCGCCAGAGAACAACATCAAGGCAGTGAACACACTCCCTGTGAAGTTTGCGGCTACAGGCACACAGGAACAACAGCTTGAGCAGATTATCACCCAGAAGTGGATTGCTACTTTCCCAGAGGGTTTGAACTCATGGGCAGAATATCGTCGCACTGGCTACCCGCATCTCTTCCCAATACCATCAGACAACTGCAACGTACAGTCACAGTATCTCGGCGGTTCCAAGGAAGACCTCGTGAAGATGGGTATCCGCCGTCTGCCATTCACCAGAAATGAAAAATCAGCCAATCCTAAAGGCTACCAGAAAGGCTTGGAAATACTTCAGGCTCGTGGTCAGAAGGACGTTATCGACGCTCGCCTTTGGTGGGACACTGGTAAGAACTTCTAAGGTTTTCATAGCAAGGTAATAGAATTAGATGAGGGTAAGCATCGTTTTTTGTCGGTGTTTACCCTCAATTATTATAAGTAAGAATGCGTGTAGATGCGCCTATATGCGTCACTCGTCAAAAATAGACAAAAAGTTTATTCCTAATTTATCATCAATCATACCAAGTAGTATATAAACTTTTATAGCCGTGCGTCTATACACTTTAAGGCCGTACGTCAACAGGTTCTATGGCCGTATGTTCAATCATCGTTTATCCGTACTTTCAAAGCGCCTGTAGTAGTATGTCCATAGAGTCAACTATTCAAAGTTAGCAACATACATGAGAAATAACAAGGCGGATATATTAATATAAACGGGTCATCAAATTGCGGAGCAGCATACAATATTTTTTTTAAATTGTGTGAGTCATATATTAGTCTAAATCAATCAATAGTAAAAGTTTACTGTTGTGATCTATTGACCAATTAGGGTTTAATAAAGGAGCACCTCAATACCTGAGATGCTCCTTTATAATCTATGGTTATGATTTTATAGTTGCACTGTTTCTACAATCCATTCCCAGAAACAACTTACTACACCGCAAAGCAGGACACCTGACATGCTTATGGTCAGAGCCAGCTTCGTGTTGTTGTCGCTCTTGAAAGAAGGAAGCGGAGCATCTGAAGTCTTTATATACATAGCACGCACTATGAGCAGATAGTAGTAGAGGCTGATGACGGTGTTTACTAAGGCAATGAATACTACCACGTATGCACCCACCGAACCAGACTTTAAGGCTGCCATGAAGACGAAGAACTTTGAGAACATACCTGCAAACGGCGGAATGCCAGCCAATGAGAACAGAGCAAGTGTCATGAGAAGCGCCAACTTAGGATTGGTGCCGTAGAAACCATTATACTGTTCCATCATTGTTGCACCGTTGTTATTCTCTTCAACAACGCTTATGATTGTGAACACGGCAAGATTGGCGGCAATATAAACAAGCACATAATAGGTGAGAGCGGCTATGCCAAGCCCGTTGTTGCCGATAACAGCCAGCATGATATATCCCGCCTGTGAGATAGAACTGAATGCCATAAAGCGCTTCAGCTCATCCTGACGGATTGCCATAATATTGGCAAGAGTTATAGAAGCAACAATCACTACATAGAGCAAAGGCTCCCATACTGCAGACATTGTACCGAACACTTTCATGAGGATTGTCATTAGAGTGAACGAAGCCGCACCCTTAGATACCACCGACAGATAGCCGGTTACGGTTGTCGGTGCACCTTGATAAGCGTCGGCTGTCCAGAAGTGGAATGGCACAAGCGAGATTTTGAAACCTAAACCGCTGAAGAAGAACACCATGCCGAGTATAGTAAGAGGTGTAGCCTGTATCTTTGTTGCAATATCGTCAAAATAAAGAGTTCCCATAGCACCGTAGAGCAACGAAATTCCATAAAGCATGACGGCGCTTGAGAATGTTGCTGTGAGTATGAATTTGGCTCCTGCTTCAGCAGAGTTGTGGCGCCATTTATCGAAAGCCACAAGACAAGCCAATGGAACAGATGCCATTTCCAATCCGAGGAAGAACATGAGGAAGTGACCGGAGGAAATCATCATGTTCATGCCAAGCAATGTTGATATGAGAATCATGTAGAACTCACCTTCCTTGAACTTGGTGTCCGGACGGCTGAGCCATTTCTTGCTCTGAATGATGACTATGAGTGCACCTACAGCAAGAATCGTCTTCATTACTCCGGCAGAGGCGAATGTGCGGTACATGCCGCCAAAAGCGCTAAGCTCTGTTGTGGGACATGCGTTTATAACAATGTGAGCGAGCATCAGCACACTAACCAGCGGGTTGAACCACTGACGGCTCTTCCTGCCTGTCGAGCAGAAGTCGCAGATGAATGTAATTACCAGAATAGCCATTAGTGTAGCCTCTGGAATCATATTAAAAAACTGACTGTAATTCATTTCCTTCATGTGTTAAAGTGGTACGACAGCATTGACAGATGAGAGGATAGGACCTACTGCATCGTTGATAAGATTACTTGCCCAGATAGGGAAACTACCCAAGGCTGCTACACAGAAGATTAAAGTACACACTGTGAATTTCTCATCCCATGTAGCATCGGTGAGCTCCTCAAAGTGATGATTTGTTACCTTACCATAGAGGATGAATCCTACTGTGCGGAGAATATAAACAGCTGTGACAACAATAGCTGTACAGGCTATGATAGTGCAGGCGCGATGGAAAGTATCAGCATTCTCGAACGAGCCCACGAAGATGGTCATCTCGGCAACGAAACCGGAAAAACCTGGCAAGCCGAGGTTGGCAAGACCTGCCACAACATAACCTACAGAGAGGAACGGCATTATCTTCATCAAGCCTCCCAGCTCACGAATATCACGTGTGTGAGTGCGACCGTATATCATACCAATGAGTGCGAAGAAAAGAGCTGTCATCAAACCGTGTGAAAGCATCTGAATGATAGCACCTGTGCATGACACCTTTGTCATCATAAGAAGTGCGAAGAGCACAAGTCCGCAGTGAGATACTGACGAATAAGCATTGATGAACTTCAAATCGGTCTGCACGCATGCTGACAAGGCACCATATACAACAGAGATTGTAGTGAGGATAAGGAATATCCAAGCCAAATCATTAGCTGCCTCCGGCAGAAGATACATCGCAATGCGGAAACAACCATAACCTCCAAGTTTCATCAATACACCTGCATGAAGCATAGAAACTGAAGTAGGAGCACAGCCATGACCAATAGGAGACCATGTGTGGAATGGGAACAATGCTCCGAGAACTCCGAAACCTATGAACACAAAAGGAAACAGCACATACTGAATCTCTGTTGGAATGTTATGCATTGCTGCAATCTCGTGAATGTTCATAGTGGTAGCACCACTGAAGAAATAAATTCCGATAAGCCCCACAATAATCAGAGCCGAACCTCCCATAAGCATGAGTGTCAGCTTCATGGCGGCATATTCTTTCCTGCCCGAACCCCAGTAACCTATAAGAAGATACATAGGGATGAGAGCTACCTCGTAGAACATGAACATTGTGAACATATCCACAGAGATGAAGAAACCATATACACCTGTTGACAGAAGAGTGAACCAAAGGAAGAACTCTTTCGTCAGAGGTTGGAGTTTCCATGATGCAAATGTGCCGGTGAATACAATAATGCTCGACAACAGGAGCATCACAACAGATATGCCGTCAACTCCTACGGAATAGGCTATGTTCAATGAAGGAAACCATGCGATGCTGTCGGTAAACAACATAACATCGGTGTTTCCGGAAGCACGCATTTGAATAAAGGTGACTGTAAGCCACGCCGACAGCAGAACAAGTGCTGAAGAACCTGCCACCATGACACCACGAACCTGATTGATATTGCGGGCAGCCCATAGGCCGAGCAGCATCAACACAGGAATAACAACGAATAATGTTAATATACTCATATTATGTTTCCTCCTTTATTAAATGCACAACAATAGTAATGTCAAACCAACAGCAGCCGCAAGGAACCATATCGAATAATGGCGTACATCGCCGCTCTGCCAAGAGCGTGCGCTCTCACCAGCCTCGTTGGCTCCCCAAGCAGTGAAGTCGATAAAACCGTTGATGATTGTCTCATCTATCCATTGTGCAGGACGAGAGAACCAGCGGAATATAATCTTGTGGGTAACAAACTGATAAATCTCGTCCATATAGAAACGGTTGTAAGCCCACTTATGCAACTGTGGTAGTGTCTTGTACAGCTTATCGGCAATAGGCTGCTTCTCACCTTTATATATATAGGTGGCAAGACAGATTGAGCCAATTGCTATGACAGTAGAGATAGTTGCAATCTTTATGTCAAAGTGAATGCCGTATTTAGCGCCTGTAGCTGTTACCAATGAACCGAAGCTCTTTATTGGGTCGATTACTTCAAAACCGGCAAGTGTTGTCCAAATACCTACACCAACAGTGATGATGCTGAGGAAGATAAGAGGGAATGTCATTGTAATAGGCGCTTCGTGAGGAGTGTGATGAGCATGAAGCTCCTTGTTCTCTGTTCCCCAGAAAATGCCATAGTACAAACGGAACATATAGAACGCTGTCATTGCGGCAACAGCCGTCATCCACCAACCAACGAATGGTGAGTAGGCAAAACATGCAGAAATAATCTCGTCTTTAGAGCTGAAGCCCGAGAAGAATGGAATGCCTGCAATAGCAAGACAGCTGATAAGGAATGTGATGTGAGTTATAGGCATGTATTTACGCAGTCCGCCCATTGCACTCATCTCGTTGGAGTGAACAGCATGTATTATGCAGCCAGCGCCGAGGAACAGGCACGCCTTGAACATGGCATGGGTGAAAAGGTGGAACATACTTGCCATATAGCCTAACGAACCGTGATTGTCAATAACTTCACCATGATGACCTGGCATGCAAACTCCAAGAGCTACCATCATGAAAGCTATTTGTGAGATTGTAGAGAAAGCAAGCACACGCTTTATATCACTTTGTGCACATGCTATTGCAGCGGCATAGAAAGCTGTAAACGCACCGATAACCACTACTATCGACATCTGCCCGGAGGCATATTCTATCCACAGAGGGAAGAGGCGTGCAATCTGATAAACACCTGCCACAACCATTGTCGCTGCGTGGATAAGTGCAGAAACTGGCGTAGGGCCTTCCATAGCATCGGGCAACCAGATGTGAAGTGGGAACATAGCTGATTTACCGGCACCACCAATAAACATTAGCACAAGAGCTGTAGGAAGAAGCATGCCACCAGTAGCAATAGCACGAGTAGCATCACATGTTGTGAAAGCTGAGGTTCCGTCAGCCATTAATATCTCCGTACCAGTGAATGAGAAGTTGAAGCTGCCTGTGTAATATCCAAATATGAGAATACCAACAAGGAAGAACATATCAGCAAAGCGGGTTACGATAAACGCTTTCTTCGATGCATGAACAGCAGCGCCAAGTCCGTAGTAGAAACCAATGAGCAGATAAGAACTTACACCCACAAGTTCCCAGAACATATACATCTGGAAAATGTTTGTTGCAAGTACAAGACCGAGCATTGAGAATGTGAAAAGAGAAAGGAAAGCATAATAACGCTGGAATCCTTTTTCGCCATGCATATAACCGAATGAGTATATATGCACCATCAATGACACGGTAGAAATGACTACAAGCATCATCACTGATATTGGATCAAGAAGAATACCAAGATCGAAATGTAAACTTCCGAGTGGCAGCCAAGTTGTATTATAGGGCACAACAGTGGCAAGAGTCCCGTCAGCAAAACGCTCCATTGAAAAATACTGAAAAGCAGTGATGTAACTCAACAGAGTAACGATGCCGAGAGAGGTTGTTCCTATCAGACCGGCTGCTTTATGCGACCAGCCATTTTTTCCTCTGAAATAATCAGTCAAACCCACAACGAGGAATGAAAGCAGAGGCAGGAGTAAAATCCAGATGGTATAACTGAAATTATTCATGTCTGTTTTTAATTTACTTATGTGAGTTAATGATTAATTCTTTAAGTTCTTGATAGACTCAACGGAATTGCTGTGATAAATGCGATAGGCACTAAGAATGATTGCCATGGCAACAGCAGATTCTGCTGCACTTACTCCTATAGAGAAGATTGTGAAGAACATACCTTCATAACCCATAGGGTGGAGCAGACGGTTGAAAGCTGCAAACTGCAAATCAACAGCATTGAGAACAAGCTCTATTGAAATGAGCATGGCAATAAGGTTTCTACGGGTTATGAAACCAAAGAACCCTATAAAAAACAATAATGCGGAAAGCACAAAAAAGTATTCTACTGGTATTACCATAACTTATTTTTCCTCCTTTTTATTATCACGGGCTATCAAAAGTCCGCCGATTATACATGCGAGCAAGAATACTGAGATGAACTCGAAAGGAAGCACATACTGATATTTGTCAGCACCCATGAGTGCTGTACCTATAGTGTGCATATCAACTTCCTTGTCAGCAATACGTTCGCCTCCATAAAGGAATTTGTTCTTCAGAAGTATGCCTACAACTGTTACAAATCCTATTAATGCCACAATGCCACCTGTCATCATACGGGAACTGCTGAAGTTTTCTGTCAAACCTTGCAGAGTACGCTTGTCAACAAGCTGGATTGCGAAGATATAAATCATTGTTACAGCACCTGCGTAGATACTCAACTGGACAGCACCAAGAAATGTGTAGTCCAAAACGAAATACATGCCTGCAACACCGAATAGCACGAAAAGCAGTGCCATTACAGAGCGCATGATGTATTTGGTGTAAATGCTGTAAAAGGCGGCGCAGACGATTATTACTGCAAACACGCCAAACATTATTATATTTCCCATAATTATTTATCCTCGGTTTTAGGTTCTGTCGCCGCAGCTGCCTTTGCGGCGGCTTCAGCAGCGTTTTTCTCTGCTATAGTCTTAGCGTTCACCTCGTATTGATGCATTTCTTCTTCTGTCGGAGCAATGTTGAGATGTTGAATAAGAGTTGTGCGGTCGAACACTGAATTTTCAAAATCCTTAGCGAATGTTATAGCATCGAAGTTGCATGCGTTTACACAAAGCTGGCAGAACATGCAGTCGCCCAAGTCATATTGATAGTCGAGAAGGAGTTTCTTTTTCTTACCATCGGCAGTTGTAACCATGGTTGAAGCTATCTTGATAGTGCCGTTAGGACAAACCTTCTCACACATAGTGCAGGCTGTGCACTTGTTCTTTCCATTCTCATCATGAGGCATTATAAGCGTGCCTCTATGACGTTCAGCAATATGCTGCGTCTTGCGGTTCTCTGGATATTGTTCTGTCACTTTCGGAGTAACATACTCTCCCATAGTGATGTCCATACCCGTGAGCAGAGATTTTATTCCCTCTATAGCACCGCCGAAATATGAATCTTTTTTTGCCATTGTCTTGATGTATTTTATTTTAGCGGTGTCATTACGAGTTTCTGGTCTTTATTGGCTATGCGGGCTTTCTTGTAAGCACGTACAGCAACAATCACTATAAGTGCGGCTATCATGAGTGCTATTAAGATACCGGAGAAGAGCTTGCCTGTGAAGCCGAATGCCACAACAACTGTCATCAGTACAAGATTGAACAGAGAAATAGGCATGAGATACCTCCACTCAAGTTTCAGAATCTGGTCGATACGCAGACGTGGGAATGTCCATCTCACCCACATGAGCAACCATACCATGAGGAATGACTTGCCGAGGAACCAGACAATTCCCGGAATATAGTCCATAACAGTATCAAAGCCGGCTACGCCTATATGGAGTGGCATCCAACCTCCAAGGAACACGGTTGCGGCAATAGCGGAAACAATGAAAAGGTTGAGGAATTCTGCAAGATAATAGAAACCGAATGCCAAACCGGAATACTCAACATGATAACCAGCAGTAAGTTCAGACTCTGCCTCTGCCAAGTCGAAAGGACCGCGGTTAGCTTCGGCATTACCTGCAACACAGAATGTGAGGAAAGCAATTATTGCAGGAACATGTCCCTGGAATATAAGCCAACCGAAAGCACCGCTTTGTGCATTGATAATTTCGCTTATCTGCATAGAACCCACAAGTATGCAGGCAGTGATAAGACACAAACCCAACGAAATCTCATAGGAAATCATCTGCACTGCACCACGCATTGCACTAACAACTGAATATTTGTTGTTTGAAGCCCAACCTGCCAGAAACACACCTAACACACCAAGACTGGATATTGCAGTGTAAAGGAATATACCGCAGTTAAAATCGAGTGCTATAGCACCGTTGTTCCAAGGAAGGAATCCGAAAGCACCGACAGAGCCTACTATTGTCAGAACCGGAGCAAGAAGATAAAGCAGCTTGTCTGCCTTGTCAACCCAGAAGATCTCTTTAATGAGCATCTTAAGCACATCAGCCAATACTTGCAATGTTCCCCAAGGACCTACTCGCATAGGACCAAGGCGGCATTGGAAAGTGGCGCAGACTTTACGCTCCATGAATATCATTATTATGGCGAGCACTGTATAGGCAAGCAACAAGCCTACTCCCACCAGTACACACTCTATGAGGATTACAAGCCAGTCAGGCAAACCGAGGGAAAGCCTGAGCTGCATGTCAAACCAATTTGTAAAATTTGAAAAATCGTACATACTATTATATTATATATAAGGTGTATTAGCGGTCAATATCAGGGATTACATAGTCCATGGAAGCTCCTGCGGCAATAAGGTCGGCGAGCTTCTCTCCGCGCAGAGCAGTGTCAAGGGCGGATATGAGAGGCAGACCCATTGGGCGGAACTTCAGGCGGTAAGGACTCTTGTCGCCGCGTGAATCAAGGTATACTCCTATTTCGCCGCGTGCGCCCTCACAAGAGTAGTACCATTGTCCTTCAGGAACTTTAATGATTGGTTTCTGCTTTATGTAGAATTCTCCGGCAGGAATGTTGTCAATTAACTGCTCTATGATGCGCACACTCTGTTTCATCTCTTCCATACGAACGAGATAACGGTCGTATGAATCACCTGAATGGAATAGAACTTGATCGAATTCCACCTTATCATACATAGCATAAGGATGATTCTTGCGGACATCGTTTGCCCAACCGGCACCACGACCAGTACCGCCGGTACAGCCGAAGTCGATAACTTCTTCCTTGGTTAATGCACCGACACCGACAAATCTGTTCTTCAGAATAACATTGTTGGTAAAAACGTCTTCATATTCCTGCCACTTTGTCTTCAGATAAGCACAGAGTTTCTTGACATCGCGAACAAAGTTGATATCAATATCATCCTGTAATCCTCCAATTCGATAGTAGTTCTGAATAAGTCGTCCGCCTGTAGTTTCTTCAAGAACATTCAGCACATATTCACGGTCGCGCATACCGAAGAGGAATGCAGTCAGAGCACCAAGGTCTTGAGCACAGCAGCCATAATATAGCAGATGCGAATCAATACGCTGCAATTCGTCCATTATGGTGCGGATATACTTAATGCGATCAGTCATTTCTATACCCATAGCCTCTTCTATTACGCCGACCAACGCATGTCGGTTCATCATTGCTGATAGATAATCCATGCGGTCGGTAAATGCAAGAGTTTGTGGATATGTATAGCTCTCTGATATTTTCTCTATTCCACGATGTATATATCCAAGATGTGGATGTATACTCTTTATCATCTCGCCGTCAAGAACGGTCTGCAATCGCAAAACACCGTGGGTAGCAGGGTGTTGTGGACCAATGTTGATAACATAATCGTCGTCGCAGAACAGCGGACGTTGTTTGACCTGTAGTTTTCCTTCATTGTCAAGGTAATACTCTGTAGTGAGATTCGGTTCTACGTCATCGTCAAGAGTGTAGGTGTTGGCTTCAGGGCTCATGTCGAAGTCCTTGCGCAGCGGATAACCCTTAAAGTCCTGACGCAGATACAGACGGCGCATATCAGGATGTCCTGTAAACTTTATTCCGAGGAAATCATATACTTCACGCTCCAGTAGTTCGGCTGCGCGCCATATATGGCATACAGAAGGAATGTAGCAGTCTGTAGTATCAGCTATGGCTTTCACCGATATTCGTTCGTGCGTATTGGTATTCTCAAGAATATAGATACAGCCTAATCCTTCTTCACCGAAATCCTCACCAACGATTGTCACGAGATAGTCGAAATGCTTGTCTGCCTTAAGTCTGCTCATTTCCGAGACAAACTGGCTTAATGAAAATTCTATATTGTTAAGTTTCATTCCGCAAACTCCTTATCTGATTATGTTGTCGATAGTATTCTTAACACTCCTCACACATTTGTCGGTTTGTGTTTTAAGTTCATCAATAAACCGCTGTGGAATATCGCGTATCACTATAGGGTTAGGCGACTTCTCCTTTGTGTTAACGCCTCCGAGGAATTTCTCTACCTTTATTTTTCTCTGTAGTTGCATCATGCCGTAGAGTATGGCTTCAGGACGTGGAGGACAGCCTGGGATATAAACATCTACAGGTACTATCTCTGATATACCACGAACTACATGATAGCTTGATTTGAATGGACCGCCAGAAATAGCACAACCTCCAACAGCAACTACATACTTAGGCTCTGCCATTTCATCATACAGACGCTTCATGGCTGATGCCATCTTGTGGGTAATTGTTCCTGCGCACATGATAAGGTCAGCCTGACGAGGAGAGTTACGAGTTACCTCAAAACCGAAACGTGCGAAATCGTACCGTGCACAACCTACAGCCATGAACTCAATGCCGCAACATGAAGTAGCGAAAGTAAGCGACCACAGAGAATTACTGCGCCCCCAGTTGATGAGCTGGTCAAGATTGCCAAGCACTACATTAACACCGCCTTCGTTGAGTTCATCAACCATTTTCTCAAGTGTGGCATTGTCTTTGAACTCTTCGTAGGGAATGTTTTTGATAACAGGTTTCTTTACTTCCATTCCAGTGCTCCTTTCCGCCAAGCATAGGCAAGGCCAAATACAAGTACAAGCATGAAAAATCCGATAGTGTAGAGTGCTGCAGGACCAAGAGTCTTTACAACTACTGCCCAAGGATAAAGAAAGACAGTCTCAACATCGAACATCAAGAACAGCAGAGCAAACAAGTAATAGCCTATATTCATAGGAAGCCAGGAACTTCCACGCGTAGGCACACCACTTTCGTAAGGTTCACCCTTTACCTTGTTGTAAGTACGAGGACCGATAATTTTGGCAACAACTGTGCCGCCGACCACCAGTACAACGCCCGTAAGAATTACGGTGATTAACAAAGTGAAATACATAAAAAGTTATTTAATAATTAAATTTATCACATCATAATGTTATAAAGCTCGGGCGAGAGAATACCTAAACTTATAATAATCAGATAGGTGGTTTTAGAAAACCTGTGCAAAATTAATCATTTTTTATCTAATAGAATAATATTATTAAAGAAAAATTATCGGTTTTTGTAATTTCCACCTTACAAAATGATAAAAGCACTTGTTCGTTATTCTACTACTATTCATGCAATGGCTGATTTAGTTTTATGATCACTCCCACTAAATTTCGATTGAACCGTGACATTACAAGGCATTAGAAGTAATTGCATGTAATGATGATAAAAGAAAAGGGCAGGCGATATTGTAATCGTCTGCCCTTTATAGTTTGTATCTGATGTTTATCTGCGCTTGAAGATGTTGTTATAAACTTCATTTTCAGCTTGTGCAAAGTTATTCTTCTGACTGTCGTCTATAGACACCTTGTTGTCTAATGGATTAACGTGAGTCTTTAGAACGTAGTTCTTTGGAGATTTTGTGTCACGATACCAATACATTTGGTCAAGAACTTGAGTGAGATTTGCATCTTTATAAGGTGTCCAAACACCTTCTGAGTCAATGCTGCTATATACAGGACCATCTTCATAGTCATAGAGAGAACCGAATGCGTTGATGTATTTTTCTGGTGCATTGTCGAGGAACTTAATGGTTGACTTGCTGAGAAGCTCCTGAAGCTGATTGCGGTTTATAGCATCGCTCTTGTAGTAGTTCCACACCTCGAATGTTATTCCGTCCTGATATGTTGTGCTGAGATAGTTGATAACGTCTTCGTTTATGCCATCGGTTGTAATGCGTATGCCTTCTGTTTCGTACGAAACTGTCAGTTTAACGTCATGCCCATTCACATTGTAAACCATTGTCTGGTCTTCTGTGTTGTTGTACTTCAAGTTGCCAAGGCGGTTAGAAAGTACTATGTTCATATCATCAGCATCGCAGTAGTATTCAGCTTTTACAGGGATGAACATTTCTACATCAGTAATTGCACGCACATGAATCGAAGTCTTTGATGCAATGTAGTCGTCATTTTCTTTTGTTTTGTTTACAGAGAGGTTTACCTCAACTTCACCATTAGAAACTGTGATAGGAGTTACTGGAGTTGTTGGTTCAACAGAAGGATTCTCTGGCTCTGTTGGAGTGGCAGGAGTCGTCTCTTCTGTTGTTACAGGACTGCCGTCGGCAGGAGTGAGTTTTACAACCCAGTCATTATATATTCCATCGCCAGGATGATCTTCGTTGCCGGAGTTTTTATGAGTAGCGTAGTCAAAACCAAGATAATAGCTTGTAACACCATTATAAGTAATCTTATAGAAACGGTACTTGTTATGCTTCTGCTGATCAGTATCGCCATAAGAATCATGATATGAAGGACCACCGTTGCCTGTAACAGGATTGTTCAACACAAGGACACGTGGTCCCCAATGTGCATTATAGTCATTCATGTGAATACCGTTAATCTTCAGATAATCCATCTGATTACCTCCAGTCATCTGATGAGAGGCACCATTCCAGTCGGTTGTATGATAAACATTGTAGCTTGAACCTACATTCTGCATGAAGTATGACTCAAGGTTACACTCTGTACTGCCTTTTTCTGGATTATTCTTGATATATTGGATTACAAACTCGTATTCGGCTTGTGAAACACTCTCGCCACGGTCAGTTTTTTGTGGAGCATTCATATAGTAAGATGCGAATGTTCCCATGTGTTCCGGTGTGGTATTCTCTTTGTCTTGAACCTTTATATATTCAAAAAAAACGCCTGCACGTGAGAGAGTATTCATGTTTGTTGCCAGCATTGTACCACGTGAGTACATTGACATTGTAGAGGATTTTGCAGGAGCAAACGATGTTTTAGCAACACTGTTGATTACTCTGTCCTCTTCGCTGGTGCATGCTGTCAGAACTGCGCCAAAAGCTGCAACCAATATTAAATTAAACAAATGTTTTTTCATTTTGGAATAATAATTGTTTCGATTTTACTTTTAGATGTTAATTGTTTTGTAAATCTTGTTGTGTACAAAAATACATTATGGGAACGCCATTTCTGTAATTACATTGCAAATTTAGATGTTTTTCTTCATTCGGCAATGAAATATAAGGAATTTTTAACTAAGAAATCAATAAAGATGCTTTATATTAAGACTTATGGCATTAAAACTCATAACCAAGGTTAATATAGAAGTTAAATCTCTTGGTGTGATTGTTCCAACCTATGTCTAGGCCTACCGGCCCGGAAATGGTTTTCATATATGCTCCTATTTGTGCGCCAAGCATTAGTTTGCTGTCAAGGATATGGCGTAATTTGTCTTCGTGTTTGGCAACTCCTACTTTTGCCAGTATAAATACATTATCGAATAGTCGTTCTTGCGTGCGTAGCTGTATGGCAAGAAAGTGATTGTCGAATAGTTCTATGTTGCCCATGCCGGCGAAAGGTATTTGTTGTTTTATGTAGTGTCCGAAGAAGTTTCCTCCCACGATGTTGCCTAATATGTAAGGCATGTCTTTTCCAAATATTAGTCTGCCGTAGAGTAGAGGTTGTATAGACAGTCTGTGATTTATGGAGAATGACGTACGCCAAAAAGCGTCTACAATGGAAAAGCCTGCGTGATTGTTGTATTTCACCATGTTGTCGGTGTAATAGGCATATTCGGCTTTGAAACGTGAGCCACGTGTGGGGAAATACCAGTCGTTTTCAGAATTATAGCTCGTTATGGCATGATAGCTGTAGAAATGATTGCTTTGTAGTTGTTCAAGGCGTCCGTTGTCAATGAGCCGTATGCCTGTCATGAGTGTTCCTCTATAGTAGTAATCCCATTGGGCGTTGAGTATGAAGTTGAAGTTGCGTATGTTGAAATTCATTACAGTAATGTTGGCTGTGTGATAGCCGTATGTGTTATTGAGGGTCTTCACCCCCTCGGTATATATATCAACGTCGTTGCGCGCATATTCGTAGGCTATTCCGAATTTGGCAAACTGTTTAGGATGGAATGTCATTTCTGCCCGCACCTTAATGCGCTTGCCAAGCCTGAGTGTAGCTTCTGCGTTCAATGGAACTGATGTGAGCAGTGGTGCCGTGGCATTTACTTGTATGGCTGCCATTTCCTCTGTGTCAAAGCGGGCACCTATGTTTATTTGCGCCGTCCGCCTTTTTCCTGTTTGCAATTCAAGGATATGTCCATTAGCATGAGGCTCAAAGCTATAGAAGACATCGTCATAGAATAGGTCAAGACGTATAGAGGCTACTATCTGCTCTGCTTTTTCTACGTTTATAATCATTCCTTCTGAAAGCTTGAATTTAGAACGAATGAAATTTTCGTCTTTTGTTGTCATGTTTATGAATCTGATGCCTGCCAACTTGTAACTGTTAACAGGTTCTATACCTTTTGTGGTTATGTTTTCTGGCATATAGTCTTGAGGCAGGCCAATTATTTGCTTAAGCTCCATGAGTTCATCCCAATGTTTCATTGCTTCCTCTTCTCCTTTCTGCAATAAACTTTTTACTGCTTTGTGTGAAAAGCTGGCAACGTTATAAGGACGGGTGTCTGTGGCTATCCATAGGTTTGTAATTGCAAGATTTTCTTCGTACTTCATACGACAGTTTACATCAACAAGTTGAAGCAGGAGAGACATGGTGTTTGTTATGTCGTCTGCATTGCGAATAGGGTCCTGTACTGTAGAACCGATAATTATGTCAGCTCCAAGTTTCTTAGCTAAGTCTGCGGGATAGTTATTACGCAGTCCACCGTCAACAAGTATCATGCTGTCTTTCCTTACGGGCGAGAATGCAACAGGTATTGACATGCTGCTTCGCATTGCTTGTGCAAGTATTCCGCCGTGGAAATCGTATTCTGTATTGGTTATTATGTCAGTGGCAACACATGCAAACTTGCGGGGCAGAGAATTGAAGTCGATAGAATCGCGATAGTCGTTAGTAAGATTGCGCAACAGTGTTTCTATGTTCTTGCCACGTAAAAATCCCCCTCCTGTAGTGTATGTGTCTTTTTTCTCGATTATTCCTTTGTTTATGATATAGGTATTTTTCTTACGTCTGTCATCAAGACTTTGGTTAGTAAGTATATCTTCGTCGGTAAGCAGATATTCCCAATCCATGTTTCTTACAAGCGAATCAATCTGATTGGGCGTATAGCCGATGCTGTACAAGCCGCCCACAAGGCTTCCCATTGATGTGCCCGTGACTATATCAACAGGTATTCCTGCCTTCTCCAAAACTTTCAATACTCCTATATGAGCAATGCCTTTTGCTCCACCTCCCGAGAGAACAACTGCCACTGTCTTGCGCTGTTGTTGTGCAATGACATGAGCTGGCTGCATGAAAAAGGAAATCATGAAGATTGAGAATATAAGAAATCTTGCTGCCATATTTTACACCTTATTATATATAGTATGCAAAGATAACATAAGCAAATATAAAAAAGGCAGAAAAGGCTAATTTTATTTACTGCAATAAAATTATTTTCATGTTGTGTACGGACACAATAGAGGAAGCTCAAAAAAAGTATAAAAAAGATTTGGAAGTTATAAAAGAAAGTCATATCTTTGTGTCGTTATCCTGAAAACAATCTTTTTACCTTAACAGAATTAACTAATACTTAAAAAGAACAAAGGCTTCTCGTGATGAGAGGCCTTTGTTCTGTAAAATGTATTCACATAAAATTACTGTCGAGATTTTTGCTCTTCCAGAAAAGCATTTCTATAAGGATAGTTATCGTTATCTTTGTATTTCGTGGAAAACTATGCATACTTTTTATGAATAACTGTTGTTCCCGCCTAACGATAACTATTCTTATGTATTAACGATAACTATTCTTGCACAACATCGATAACTATCATTGCAAGCTAAGAATAACTATCGTTACACAGCAACGACTGTTATCAATAACTGTCGTTAGCAAAAACAATTGCATTAACAGCCTTTTTATGCCAATTTCTAATGCCTCTATTTCCTCATACTTGCGCCCAACTCACTTTTATTTTGTAAAACCACCAAATATAAGGGCTTTATTTTGACTTTTTGTTTAGGATTTTGATATAATGAAAATGTGTTTCCCATTGGTTGACTACAAAAAATGAGAGTGCGTTAAAAAGACGCACTCTCATTGAACTTTACCTCTGTTGCGTATATAAGAATTTCTATAATAATGAGTTGTTAGTTGAGCGGTTCAGACTCAATATACTCTAAATTGCCGGTAATGGGATTGAGTTGCAACTTTGTTAGCATCTTCTTATTGAACAGATTAGCCGAAAGTTCTTCTAATCTTCCAAACTGAGCAGCATATAGCTCAAAAGCTTTCAACTGATTGTTGCCTTCGAGGATTGTTGCCTTTATCTTTCCTGGCATGTTTACCTTTATGCCAGGGTCTTTTGAAGGCTTTTCGTTGTAGGCGGCAGTTCTTAATTCAGGGATTATATTCAGGTTCTCTATATTAATATAATAAGGTGCACCTGCCAGATCGTCATTATCTAAGAGCCCCAGTCGTTGTGAGAAACGGAACAATAATGCTTTTTCATTACCATTATTTTCGCTGCCTGCCTTACCGTTTGGACAAAACACAACTTCGTATTGTGTAGTATCACGCTCTTCTCTTCCTTGGAATGTTTGTAATAGAATAGCTTCCTGTCGGTCTAGATTGGCAAGCATTATCTTCAGTTGCTCTCCGTCTTTGGGCATGAAGTCAGCCTCGCCGCGAGTAAGTTCATTACGTGAATTGCGTATTTCGTATATCTCACGAGCTGTTAATTCAGCCATTTTTGCCTTTGAGCCAGATGCAAGAATGTCCTCACTCATATAGTCGTGAGGATTGACAGGCTTTTGTTTTTTTGACGGTACAAAGTTTGTTGGTTCGGCGGCTGTCTTTCCCTTTGTGTTTATGGCAAGCAATATTCCGTTTTTTGCACGCTCAACATTGAGAATTATGTGTTTCTTGCCCATTGGTACAACATAATTCTTGGCAGAGTCGGGTATAGCTGTTGTGTACATATTGATGCCCACAAGTCTATAGTTTACGGAAGGCTTGTCGGAAGTCCTGCGCTTAAGGAACCGCTCTGCATACATTGCAAACTCACCTGGAGTATGTGTGGTCTTTTCTACAAGCAATTGAAAGCGCATTTCTGTTTTTGGGAGATAATACTCTGTACCCTCCACTTGTGCTGTAGAGCTGAGTAGTGAAGAACAGAGGACGAAGAATGCCGATATTAGTTTTTTCATATTTTAATGTTGTTTCTTTACCGTGTTAAATGCTTTTGAGATTTTTTCTACGATGTCGCTTGCAATGAGGCTTTCTTCACCAAGTTCTTCAGCAGCAATGTCTCCTGCCAGTCCGTGAAGATACATTCCTATAATGCATGCAGAGCGTTGGGTATATCCTCGAGCCAGCATTCCTGTTATTATGCCTGTCAGTACATCTCCCGAACCAGCAGTAGCCATGCCTGCGTTGCCGGTAGGGTTGATGATAGTCTCACCGTCAGGACAACAGAGAGCAGAGTAATGTCCTTTTAATACAATATATGCTCCGAGTTTCTCTGCCCATTCGCGTGCCTTAGCCAGTCGGTTATAGCTGCTGTTTGCTGTGTTTCCGGCAAATCTATCGAACTCCGCTGGATGAGGGGTTATTATCAGATTGCGGGGAAGTTGGTTTATCCAAGCTCGATGTTGCGCAAGAATATTCAGTGCATCAGCATCGAGAACCAATGGACATTGCACTCTACGAATCTGACTCATTAGTGCTATAGCAGTGTCTTCGCTTGTTCCTAAACCCGGTCCCAATGCCACGGCATCGTAGTCATTGGTGTCTATAACATCTGAATAGTAAATTTCGTTGGAATCGTGTTGAAGTATAGCTTCTGGTACTGTGGTTTGCAGTATATGGTTATTGCAAAGTGGAGTATGAACGGTTAGTTTTCCTATTCCACTTCTAAGAGCGGCTTTCGATGCAAGAATGGCTGCTCCTGCCATGCCATAAGAACCGGCAAATAAAAGTGCATGTCCCATTGTTCCCTTGTGTGAGAATTTGGAACGAGGACGCAGAAGATTAGTTATGTCTTCTTGCTCAAGCAAATAGAAAGGGGCGTGTGTGCGCCTTACGAACTCTTGTGACAAATTGATGTCAAGCACTTCAATCTCGCCAAGATAAGGTTCGTTGTCGGCAAGATACATAGCTAACTTGCGCTGTTGTATGGTAAGAGTAAGCGTTGCCTTGATAATGTTTTGATGTATGTTAGCAGTATTGTCCTCAGTCATTAAACCTGAAGGAATATCGATGCTGACAACTGTGGCAGGTGAAGAATTCACGTATTTAACCAATGATGCGAAACCTCCGCTTAAAGGCTTGTTCAAACCACTTCCAAATAGTCCGTCTATAACAATGGTACACTCATCGAGATGTGGAGGTTCAAAGTTGACAGTCACTTCAACAAACTTTTTGAGTCCTGTTGTCTCTTTCAGGCGTTTTGTATTAATGGAACATTCGTCTGAAAGTTTTCCTCCTATATTGAACAGGTAGGCTTCCACGGAGTAGCCTGCAAGGGTCAACATTCTTGCCACTGCTAATGCATCGGCACCATTATTCCCAGGCCCTGCCAGCACAATAACCGCCAGATATTTATCCCATCTGCGTTTTATAGCAGCAGTAATTGTTTCTGCTGCACGTTCAACTAAGTCGATTGAGCGTATGGGTTCATGTTCTATGGTATATGTGTCCCATGCGCTAATAAGTGTTCCTGTAAAAATTTGCATAACGTTGCAAAAATACAAAATTAATGCAAATACATAGCTATTAATTGCCTTTTTTTTATTAATTTTGCCGAAAATATAGTTTTTCTCGATATGAAAAAGGTTACTATAAAAGACAAAACCTTCAGAATAATGATGACCGAGGAGGATATTCTCGCTAACATCGATAAGGTTGCCGAACGCCTTAATAATGACCTGAAGGATAAGAATCCATTGTTTCTTGCTGTGCTTAACGGCTCGTTCATGTTTGCTTCTGACTTGATGAAGCGTGTTACTATTCCGTGTGAAATTTCGTTCGTGAAGCTGGCAAGCTATCAAGGAACAACTTCTACAGGAAAAGTGAAGGAGATATTCGGTATCAATGAAGACCTTTGCGGTCGTACAGTTGTGATACTTGAAGATATAATAGAGTCAGGTCTCACCATGAAACAGATGATAGAGAGCCTTGGAACACGTAATCCAGAATCAGTTCATATTTGTTCGCTTTTTGTGAAACCAGCCAAATTGGAAGTGAATCTTAATATTGACTATGGAGTGATTGACATTCCTAACGACTTTATTTTAGGCTATGGTCTTGACTATGACCAACAAGGCAGAAACTTGAAAGACCTTTATGTGCTTTGTGAATAAAATAATAACGACTATATAGATTAATTAGGGTATGAAGAATATAATAATTTTTGGTGCTCCCGGTTCTGGCAAGGGAACACAGAGTGATAAGATAATAGCAGAATATGGAGTTGCACATATCTCTACAGGTGATGTACTTCGTGCAGAGATAAAGGCAGAAACAGAACTTGGTAACACTGCCGCCGCTTTTATTAACGAGGGCAAACTTGTTCCTGATTCACTTATCATTGATATGCTGGCAGGTGTTCTTGATTCAAAAGGTAAAGATATTCCCGGTGTGATATTCGATGGTTTTCCGCGTACCATTGCTCAGGCAGAGGCTTTGAACGCTATGCTTGCAGAGCGTGGTGAAAGTGTTAGTGTAGTAATAGGTCTTGAGGTTGATGATGCTGAACTTATCAATCGTATTGTGACTCGTGGTAAGACAAGCGGTCGTGCTGACGATAATGAAGAGACTGCAAAGAAGCGTCTTGAAACTTATTACTCTCAGACTCTTCCTCTGAAAGATTTTTATATCAATGAAGGAAAGTATGCCAAGATTCAGGGGGTAGGTACTATTGACAGCATATACGCTGAGATAAAGAAGGCAATAGATAACAATTAAACAACCCATACAGCCCTTTCGGGTTGTCACTGAACCAAAATATGGAAAGTAATTTCATAGACTACGTAAAGATTCTTTGTCGTTCAGGAAAGGGCGGAAAGGGAAGCATGCATCTTCGTCATGTGAAGTATCAGTACAATGGAGGTCCTGATGGTGGAGACGGAGGTAACGGCGGGAGCATATTTCTCCGTGGTAACCATAACTACTGGACATTGCTTCACTTGAAGTACCAGCGTCATATCTTCGCTGAACACGGGGGCAATGGCGGCAGAGATAAATGTCATGGTACAAATGGTAAGGATATATACATAGATGTTCCATGTGGTACTGTAGCCTATGATGCCGAGACTGGCAAGTATATTTGCGATGTTAAGGATGACGGACAAGTGGTTATGCTTCTAAAAGGCGGTAGAGGAGGACTTGGTAATTTCCAATTCCGTACATCTACAAATCAGGCTCCACGTTATGCTCAGCCAGGAGAGCCTATGCAGGAAATGACTGTTATTCTTGAACTTAAACTGCTTGCCGATGTTGGACTTGTGGGCTTCCCTAATGCAGGAAAATCAACTCTGCTCAGCAGTGTTTCCAATGCTCGTCCTAAGATTGCAAACTATCCGTTCACCACAATGGAGCCTTCATTGGGAATTGTAGGCTATCGCGAACATAAATCATTTGTTATGGCGGATATTCCCGGCATTATTGAAGGTGCAAGCGAAGGTAGAGGGTTGGGACTGCGATTCCTACGCCACATAGAAAGAAACTCACTTCTTCTCTTCATGATTCCGGGTGATACTGAGGATATAAAGAAAGAGTATGAGATTCTTCTCAATGAACTTCGCCAGTTCAACCCTGATATGTTGGACAAGCATCGGGTGCTTGCTGTGACAAAATGCGATTTGCTTGATGAGGAACTTGAGTCAATGCTTGTTGCAACACTGCCTGACGACCTTCCTTGTGTATTCATCTCAAGTGTTACAGGTAAGGGAATTGAGCAGTTGAAGGATGTTCTTTGGGAGGAACTTAACCGTGAGAGCAACAAGATGCAGGGAGCTATTGATGAGCAATTGCTTGTGCATAGAGACAAGGATATGACATGGCTCACTGCCGAGATGGCTGATGAAGGTGAGGATGAGATAATCTATGTTGAAGGCGAGGATATTGAAGAGCTCGACGACATAGAGTATATTGATGATGTAGATGCTATCACCGACTGATGTAATAGAATATAGAAGTCTGGGTCCGGATGTGGTGGCTTTCACTACAAAACGAACTGTTGGCAGAGACCGTGAACGTCTCTGCCAGATGCTTGATATAGACGACTTGCATATTGTAGTACCGCATCAGGTACATCTCGACAAGGTGGTGAGAATAACAGCTGACTTTACATCACGGACTGCAGAAGAACAACACCTGATAGTAGAAGGTGTTGATGCCGTATTCACTTCAGAGCAAGGAATATTAATAGGTGTAAGTACTGCCGACTGTATTCCTGTTCTTATTTATGACCCGGTTAAGAAGGTGGCAGCTGCTGTTCATTCAGGTTGGAGAGGCACGGTGAAGAGAATATCTCAACAAGTGATAGGGGCTATGATAGCGGAATGTGGCACTAATCCTGCCGATATAAGAGCTGTTATAGGACCGGGCATATCGCAGAAGAACTTTGAGGTTGGCGATGAAGTTTATGCAGCTTTTGCCCAAGAAGGATTTGACATGAACAGCATAGCAGAGAAATATGCCAAATGGCATCTCGACCTTTGGGAGGCTAATCGTCAGCTGTTATGCGAAAGTGGAGTAGGAGATGCGAATATTCATATAGAGCGTATTTGCACATATTATAATACAGACCAACTCTTCTCTGCTCGTATGGAGCAGAAAGGCATTGAGAAATGCGGTAGGAATTTTAATGCTATAATGATAAAACCTGAACTATGAAGCGACTGGGAATATTTATGCTTATGCTCATCGTGGTTATGACAGCATGGGCAAACGACAAGAAATTTACTGCTGCAGAGCAGCAGCAGGTTAGTATTGCTACGCCAGGACTCTTTGAACGAAGTAATACATTCGAGATTGATCTCACATCATTAGGACCAAATGATTATTCTTTTCCTCTTCCTGTAGGAAAGGCAATGATAGTGAAGAACAATTCGCAGTTGCAGATAACAACAAAAAAGGGTGATGCTGTGAAGGCTATGTTTGAGGGAGATGTGCGTTTGTCTTACAAGCATCCTGAACTTGGCAATATAATTGTATTGCGCCATGCCAACGGGCTTGAGACTGTATATGGTGATAATGCCCAGAATCTTGTAAAAGTGGGCGACCATGTAAAAGCTGGACAGACTATCGCCATTGTTGGTGGAATAGGGCAGGATACGTATTGCAGTTTCTCCATAATGGTGAACGGCAGAAAGATAAACCCTGAGACTGTACTTGAACTTAACAGCCATAAACTGCGTAAGGCGACGCTGAAGATAAAGAAGAACGGTGAGAAAATACAGGTTTCTTCAAATCGCCATGATGCAGAAGGCAGGGGACTTATGGCATACACTGGCGAAGATGCGTATGCAAAAACATCAACAATCACGCTCGATTTGTCAAAGATTGCTGTCAATCGTTGGGCTTACCCGTTGCCTGAAGCAAAAATGATAAGTCCGTTCGGAGGCAAACGCAGACATTCGGGAGTTGATTTGAAAACCAAACCTAATGCAGAGATATTAGCAGCTTTCGACGGAGTTGTGGTAAGAAGTAGTCCTTGTTCAGGATATGGCAATTGTATTGAAATCCAACATGCAAATGGCATTAGGACATTATACTCTCACCAATCGAAAAATATTGTAAAGGTTGGTGATAAAGTGAAAGCAGGGCAGGTTATTGGTCTTACTGGAAGAACAGGCAGAGCCACTACTGACCATCTGCATTTCGAGATCTCTGTTAATGGTCGCAGATATGACCCGTCGAGGATATACGACCATGTTACTCATAAATTAAAGGATATTGTAATCCAGCTTACCAAATCAGGCGGGCTGACGGTTTTGAAATAACCATTACCAAAATATGAAAGAATTAGCATTGAAGTACGGATGCAATCCGAATCAGAAGCCTTCTCGCATCTACATGATTGATGGAGAGTTGCCAATAGAGGTAATCAACGGCTGTCCTGGGTATATCAATTTTCTTGATGCATTGAACTCATGGCAGCTTGTGAAAGAATTGAAAGAAGCAACAGGACTACCCGCTGCTGCAAGCTTTAAGCATGTGAGTCCGGCAGGTGCCGCGGTAGGGCTTCCACTTAGTGATACGCTAAAGAAAATTTATTTCGTTGATGACATCAAGATTCCGCTTTCTCCAATAGCATGTGCCTATGCCCGTGCAAGAGGTGCTGACCGCATGAGCTCTTACGGCGATTTCATTGCGTTGAGCGATACTTGTGATGAGGCTGTTGCCACACTCATAAAGCGTGAGGTAAGTGATGGAGTGATTGCTCCAGATTTTACTCCTGAAGCTATTGCAATCCTGAAAGCTAAGCGTAAAGGGACATATAACGTGATAAAGGTTAATCCAGATTATGTGCCCGAGCGGATTGAGCGCAAGCAGGTGTATGGTGTTACTTTTGAGCAGGGACGCAATGAAGTAGAACTTGACGGCGAAGAGTTATTCGAGAATATTCCCACTAAGGCGGCAACGTTTACAGAGGAAGCTAAGCGCGACCTCGTCATTGCTCTTATAACTCTGAAATATACTCAGTCTAACTCTGTGTGCTATGTGAAAGATGGTCAAACCATAGGGGTTGGCGCTGGTCAGCAAAGCCGCATACACTGCACACGATTGGCAGGCGGAAAAGCGGATATATGGTGGCTGCGCCAATGTCCGAAGGTAATGAACCTGCCTTTCAAGGCTGACATTCGTCGTGCCGACCGTGATAATACTATTGATGTATATATCTCTGATGATTATGAGGATGTTCTCGCTGATGGCATTTGGCAGCAGTTCTTTACAGAGCAGCCACAGCCGTTGACACGTGAGGAAAAGAAAGAATGGATAGCGCGTAATCGCGGGGTAGCTCTTGGCTCTGACGCGTTCTTCCCTTTCGGTGACAACATTGAGCGTGCTCATAAGAGTGGGGTAGAGTACATAGCACAGGCAGGAGGTTCGGTTCGTGATGATAATGTTATCGACACTTGCGACAAGTACGGCATTGCTATGGCGTTCACAGGCATCAGACTTTTCCACCATTAATATTTCTTACTGTATGGATGATTTCGAAAGCGTACTCATAAGCGGCATAAACTTCGGTCGTGGAGGAGATAGGAAAGACCCTAACGAGGGAAAGATTAAAACAAAGGCAAAAAAAAAGAAGTATATAACCGGCGCCCACGGCTCTGGCTCGGCAAAGCAGAAAGCCAAGTATAGAGAGCAACGTGCCAATAGGCATAAGTGATATAAAAAAATCCCCACTCACTTGCTGTTTTGCGGCAGATGAGTGGGGAATTTCTTAATAAAACGGATGGGTGTTTAGTCCCAATCGTTTTCGTCATCAAACATACTTGTTTCCTTGCTTTGTGCAGGTCCTGTTGCAGGAGTGTCACTGATGCTTATTTTTTGTGAACCTGCGAGGATTGAGTATATGTTGATATCTACTATTCTTAACTCTGGTTTTACATAAATCTTTCTCATTATTGTTGTTTTGTTATTTTGTTTTTGGTAGATGTAAGTATTATTGGGAGTGCCCTTGCGGGCAGAAATATTACAAATCTATTCAAATCATTTGTTTAATTATATCTGTTCGATTTACTCGTCTGCGCGCCGTGGCTAACACTCTTATTTCATTACTTTCTTTCCATTCACCACATATACGCCCTTTGGCTGGTTGTCGATGTTGGAATCGAGGAGGCGACCGTTGAGGTCATATACCCTCTGCGTGCCGTCGGCATCGGTGGTGACGATGGCGCTGATGCCTGTTGCCTCGTCGCCGAGCGTGAAGCTCAAAGCCTTTGCGCCTGCTACTGTAGGAGTCATATAAGCACGGTAGGCTGGAATGGTGGCGGCGCTGTTCTCTGCAGTTATCTTGTGCCATATGTTGTCACTCTGCAATATGTAGGCGTTGGCAGCTACTGCCTCCGCATTGGTCATGCCTGCAAATGTTCCGTGGAATGACGATATGCTTGTTTCGTTGTTCTCTGGAATTGCCGCATTATCGGTAGAGAAATAAGTCTCCGCATCAACGTTAAGCGACATGAGAGCGTCGCCGGTCTTGATGAGATAGGGCATGGCACGATTCAGTGTTGTACCAGTAATGGCTGTGAAGTGAGCTTTCATCTCACCTTTGTCGATTAAGGTCAGGCGGTAAGCCTTTGCCTCTTGAGGAATCTCCATGCTGTAGGGCAGGCAAACGGTGTATATGCCGTTGGCTGGCAGCGAGCGTGAGTTGGTTATCTTTGCTGCCCAGAAATAAGCGTTCTCTGGAAGTGCTTCTCCGTCGGTTATCTGCACATGGTCGCATCGCCATATCTTTCCATTTTCCACATCATAGTAAATATAATTTAGCTTCTGCCACTTATCCAACAGGGAAAAAGGAACAGGGTACTCTCTCAATTGCTGCGCCCAATGGTAGTCATTGGTTCGTTCCGCTTGTAACAGTCTCGCCACAGTTCCATTGCGAAGTTCATTCTCCGTAACTTGCGTTCCTTGCACCTGTGAGAAAGCATTAAGGTAATAGCTGTTGTTTATACTGCATCGTTCTGCTCTACCAGCTACAAATGTATTGGCATACCCTCTTACTATATTATGAGAACCCATATACAGACAGTTGTTGACAGTGACAGAACCTTCGTTGTTATATACAAAACCGGCCCAATTTTTGCGGGCATTGTCTGTCGTTCCTTCAAAGACTCCGCCAACTCTGCACTCATTCACTACAAGCGTACCTGTTTTTACACTTGCCACAAGACCTGAGCAACTTGCACTGTATCCTGCGCCTACTCGGCAGGTAATGTTGACGTCAATATCACATTTGAGGATGGTGCAATTCTCATAGCTTACACGAGCCAAACCTGCACAAGCTCTTGCATTATCCAAACTACCTCGTACTTTCAAATTATCTATGGTAGCATTCTTTATAGCAATGAATGGCGCTTTCTCCTCTGATGTGTAATGTATAGTCAACGTGTGACCGCCACCGTAGAAGTGTCCACTGTATGGCACTGGGATAGAACCTACGAAAATTTGCTCATCTCCGAGGTCAATATCACAAAGTAATTGAGCGTCAAGAGTAGTTTCACCATTAGCGACACGATTGGCAAAAGTTTTCCAATCAGCCACAGATGAGATAGTCATCGAATCGGCATACGCTCCCATTGTGGCGCTTAGCAACACCGTTAATAGGTAGAGGGATTTAAATAAAAAAGATTTCATATATTTTTTAATTGAGATTATTGTTGTTTTCTTTGTAGGGACAGACGCTTTGTCTGTCCGCTACGTTTCACGATTCTTTGTTTTTCGGACAGGCACGGGGCTGTCCATACGTTTCCTTGCGTCTGCCCGAATGCGGAGCCCCCTCTAAATCCCCCTCATAGGTGGGACTTTTTTAGACATAAAGACATAATGAACATATTTTGTTTGTCTTTTTGTTATTGTGTCCTCTAATCAGCTCACACGGGTGGGGGAGAGATTTAACCTCTCCCATGCCTGTTATTCATCGCGCATTATGGAGCGTTCCACTTTCTTCGCTTTCAACAGCATTTCCTCTTTGGGATAGAACTTAATCTGAGGTGTTTTGAGCGACTCAACTCGCACTTCATTCTCATTCTCTACATACTTGGAGGTAGAGACCACTTTGAATGAGCCGAGGTCGGCAAGGTCAACCAACCGCCCATTAAACATTTCCTCACGCACAATTTCTGCCAGCGCGGCAATGGCTGAACGCACATCAGCACGAGACAGTGCAGTGAGGTTGACGATACGCTCCTCCACCTGCTCTGTGCTAATTCTGTCATGTACTACTGGTGACGCATAATACATGGTCTTGCCCTTATGCTTACCAATTCTCATAACCTCTGATTTTACCTTGTAAATAATCATAGCGCGTAAATTTTAAATAGTTATTAATAATATTAAGTTACTCCTGAAGGAGTTTTCCCTTTCGGTCGCTCAACTCGGAGCCTTTCGGTCGCTCAACTCGGAGCCTTTTGGTCGCTCAACTCGGAGCCCTTAGGTCGCTCAACTCGGAGCCTTTCGGTCGCTCAACTCGGAGCCCTTAGGTCGCTCAACTCGGAGCCTTTTGGTCGCTCAACTCGGAGCCTTTTGGTCGCTCAACTCGGAGCCTTTCGGTCGCTCAACTCGGAGCCCTTAGGTCGCTCAACTCGGAGCCCTTTTTTACGCTCTTTTATCCAATCTTTTAAAAACCCCATCCTTTTGTTATGAAACTCGTAATAGAAGCAGGCGATTTTGATATAGACTTACTTACTTGCAGATTTAAAACCTGCTCTATTAAGAGAGGATGGGGTAATCAGTATGAAAAAATACCGTAAAAGCGAGCCAAAATATCTCACGGCACAAATTTAGGGTTAAAAAGGGTGTTTAGCAAAAAAAAATAACGTAAAATACCGTAAAAATATATTTAATTGCTAATTTTGTACCGTAAAAAACGTAAATCACACTTAAAATACCATAAACAAAAAGCAAACAAGTGTGCTATAACCCAGTTTTTAGATATGGCGAATGATTTATTTATAATGTTTAGCAAATTTGCTGGAGCTTACTCGGTTTCTCGCGCTGACAGTTACCGTTTCATGATTTATTTTGCGGTCACCTGCATGCAAGTTTTAGGTTTTCCGCTGCATCTGCTTAAGGTGTTAGGCTCTGATAAGTCTTTTCTGCTTTTTGTTACTGCGTTTCATCTTGCGTTGGTATTGCTGTGCTTCGTGCTGTTCATTAAGCGCAAGATTTCGCTGGTTTCTACTTTTAATGTTTATGCCGTGGTGTCACAGTTGGTGCACACTATAAAGGTTATCTATCTCACGACGGTGCAGCCTGAGAACTGCATACACTTTATACTATTGAACGAGTTTCTGTCGTTCATCGTCATTTTTGTGCTTGTAATGAGCTACATTCGCTATACGCCTGTGCTGCTGACTCTTGTCTCGACTGCCACAGCCTGTTATCCTGTGCTTATGCTGGGTGACAGGGTTTATTTCCAGTTCATGGTATTGTTCTTGTTTCTCGGTATTTTCAGTTGTCTGCTGGGTGAGGCTCTGTATCGCAAGATTAAAAGTGTGGAGGATGAAAACAAATCGTATAATGACAGGGAGAATACTGTTTTGCGGGCTTTCGGAATAAGCATGAAGGAGTTTACTGCCTACATAAAGCTATCTACTGAGCAGCACAAGGATGAGGAGTCGGTGAAGGAGCTTTTTAAGGCGCTGGGCAGGAACAGGGCGCACAATATAGCCGACGCCGTAAAGATGTGGAATTATATTAACGCTGTGCGCACGGAAAAGGTGAAGACAGCGTTTCCTATGCTCTCTCAGTCAGAGCTGGAGGTGGCAAGCCTTATATTGCAGGGGAAATCTTTGAGAGAAATATGCGATATTACTAAGAAGACGGAGAATAACGTAGGCACTGTGCGCATTCACATACGAAAGAAACTTGGGTTGCAGCCTGATGATAACCTGAATGATTTTCTGGTCAGAAGTGTCAGAGGACTGTAAGTTTGCACAGAGCCTATGAAAGAAAATGGACCGCCTGGGGCAATGCTGCCTCGGCGGTCCATTAAGGTATTAATTATATTTGGGTTTATTTGCGCTTCAAGTCGTAGTTCATGTCGCTCTCGGCTTCCTCGAAGTCAGCGCTTACCATGCGGAGTATGCTGTCGCCAACCATCTTGAATATAGTTTCGCCGCTTCCGTCTTTCGCTATGAATTTGTAGTAAGACTCATCTTTTCCTTCGACTGTTTTCTTCACCATCTCTGCAACGCCTGTTGTCAGCATCACCTCGTCCTTGCCGTCTGAGGCCTCAAGGTATGTGGTGGTCATTCGGAAGCCGTTTGTGGTGTCTGAAGCCAAAGCTACCTCATACTTTACGCCGGGACCGTCGGCAGCAGGTACTGTGCCTTCGTAATAAACTGAGTCGTTTGTTAGAGAGTCTGCGTTCTCAACAGTTGCGGCTGTCTTTCCATTATTGCATGCCGCAAATAAGAATGGGATAGCCATTAATGCTAATTTTTTCATTGTTTTGTTTTTTTTTATAAATTAATATTGTTTGACTACTCATGTTTCGATGAGTATTGATATATCTATAAAATGACTTTGATATGTACAACGTGTTATGCGTTAATTTATTTTACTCTTCGTCCTTTTTATCTTCATCAGCATCTTGCCTTATTTCGCGACGAAAGCTCTCCCAGTCCTGAAACCCTGCGAATATTGCCAGTCGGTTGAGCGCCTCTTTTGACGGATGCTCGTGTATTGTTTTGATTAGTTTCTGCTCAACGTGTGTAAGCAGCAACTTCACGTCCTTCTTCATTTTGTATGTTTTCTATTTGAATTGTATTTTGAGTTTTCCTACGAATATGGAATGTTTTCCCTGATGGTCAAGCGGCACAGGTTTACCGTCAGCGTCGTTCTCGTACTCCAGGTGTTCTTGGAAAGTGTGCGAGTGCCCTCCCAACACAAGGTCTATTCCGTGTGAACCGCTTATAACTTTCTGATCGCCCATGTAGTCAGGGTCTTTGCTCCAGCCAAGGTGGCTCAGGCAAATAACGACATCGCACTTCTTCTTGCCTTTCAGCAGTTTCGTCATGCGGTTGGCTGTTATGATAGGGTCATGATATGTTACTCCATTATAATTGGCAGTTGCTACAAGCCCCTCAAGTTTTGGCGATAGTCCGAATATTCCTATTTTGAGTCCATTTCGTTTTATTATTATATATTCCTTTACTATTCCCTCTGCCTCGGTGCCGGTAAAATCGTAGTTGGAGCATACTATTGGGAAGTTGCACATCTTGAATAGCCGCACCATGTTGTCGAAGCCGTAGTCGAATTCATGGTTTCCTATTGTCGCTGCGTCGTAGCGCATCTGGTTCATGAGCTCGACTTCAACATCGCCTTTGAATAGGGTATAGTATGATGAGCCTTGCGAGAAGTCGCCACAGTCGAGTAGCAGCATGTTTGGGTCTTTCTTACGTTCCTCTTTCACCATGTTTATTCTTCGCAGGAATCCCCCGCGGTCGGCAAGCATTGTGTCAGCAAGATTCTTGCTGAGTGGATAAATGCAACTGTGTGCGTCGCTGGTGTGCAGGATTGTAAGCTCTTTCCTTATCTGGGCATTTGTCCCGAGAGATGCAATAAGCGTTATCGCTATGTAAAACAGTCGTATTCTCATATTTTTGTCTCCTTATATTATTGCATTATGATTCGTCCTTCCACTTTCGCGTCAACAACCTCACCGGCTTTCATCTTCTCCTTGAAATAGGAAGCTATAATGTAACGCATGTTGTTTTGGCTTTCTTGCGGTGATTTCAAATCTGTATGTTCTTTTAGTGCATATAGCCCGTCGTTTCCTTGTGCCAGATAGTCGATGGAGGCTATTCTGTACGTACGCTTTTCGTCAATTTCCTTTCCGTTGAGCCTTGCTGATAGAAGTTTACCGTCTTTTGTAATCAGAAGTTCTACACCATGACTTACTCCATCGCCTTTTTGCTTTGCAATCTGATTGAACAATGTCATAAGCTGTCTGCCTGTTAAATTGAAGAAGCATATCTTGTTTTCAAAAGGTGCAATATCGAGTATATTACCGTAAGTTACAGAACCTTCAGCCAGTGCGGCACGTATGCCTCCCATGTTATACACACCCACTTCTGGCTTCTCGTTGTAAAACTTGCCTGCCCAAATAAGAATGTCAGACAAAAGATTTGAAAGATTGCTCTCTGGCTTTTCCGCCCACATATATCGTGCGGCATATCCTACAACAGGACTCATTATGCTATCCACCTTCTTTTTGTATGGCCCAATGAAAGTTGCCGCCATACTATCCTCCGGTTTCTCGTAGCGTGAGTCAATAAGAATCCTTGATCTGCTGACGTTTGCCAGCTTGTAGTTTGTTGCGCAGGAACTTGAAAGTAATGCCAGCGCAAAGATAAAATAAAGAGGTTTTCCCATAGTTTTGCATTATTTACAATGCAAAAATAATAAATTACTTTGATACATCAAAATTAAAGAGTATATATTGTTGTCCGCTAAAACTTTCTTCCAATACAGAGGGTGTGTCAAAATATAAATTTACAAACAGTATGACTTTCAAGAAATTTGCATTTTGGCACACCCTCGAGTTATTATTACCATGCTTCTTGTTCACCCTCATCATCGATGGTGATACCACTCCAAGTGTTATAACCTGCGGTTGATTTCTCCAACTTGAAGTTTGCATCGTTCGTGTAAAGTATTACAGAACCAGAAAGGAATGTGTTATCCATGCTTGCGATATAGACGAGAACCGATGGCGCTGTATATTCTTTTTTCATTTATAGTTTTTATTATTTAGTCACAAACAATCTGAATGTTACTCTTCTTTTTGTTATCAATAGTAGCTTACTAACATTTTGCATGCAACACTTTCTATTACTTCCATTTGAGAATTGGATAACTAAACAACTTTACAAAACGACTTTTGACCACTCGTCAAAGCCGTTATTTTTGAGGCAGTGGAGAATTATTCCAAGCCGTAGATTTTAAGCCCTTAGAAATAGTGTCTGTATAATACTCTAATATTCAAATAAATACAAAAGTTAAAAGTCTGATAAAAAAACATAGTACTCTCATTTTCCTCATTTTTGCTTCCTATAGACGTACGTCCATAGGGTGAGTGCACGTACGTTTATAGAGTTATAGACGTGCGTCTATGGAGTTAAACAATGGTTATTCATACATTTTTATCTTGATTTGACATGCCATTCCATGAAAAACACCGCTTAAATGGTATATGAAAAAATCAAATGAATAAAAAGCAAGATTGTGAATAATGTTTACGTTAGTGTAAAATGGACCACAAAATCGAGTGCCAAGCTTATGGTTGCTTGTGTTACTTCTATGTGCCGATATTTGTGGACAAAAAGTTTTACCATGCAACCATAATCTAAAATAAGTTAAATAAAGAAAGCACCTGATATGCTAATATGCTGATTATCAAAAAAACTTCGTAACTTTGCACCGCTTTTCGGCGTAACCGCTGACAGTGGAAGAGTCGCTGGTCATGTTGCGTTGGTGAGATGAAACAATTTAATTATAAAAAACAATGGATTTAATTAAAGTTGCTGAAGAAGCATTTGCAACCGGCAAACAGCATCCTTCATTCCGTGCAGGTGACACTGTTACAGTCGCTTACAAAATCATCGAGGGTTCAAAAGAACGTATTCAGCTCTATCGTGGTGTTGTTATCAAGATTGCTGGTCATGGTGACAAGAAACGTTTCACTGTTCGCAAGATGTCAGGTACAATTGGTGTAGAGCGTATCTTCCCAATCGAATCTCCTGCTATTGAGTCAATCGAAGTGAACAAGCGTGGTAAGGTTCGTCGTGCTAAGCTGTACTACCTCCGTGCTCTCACAGGTAAGAAGGCTCGTATCGCAGAGAAGCGTACTCCTGTTGTTTCTACAAAGTAAGAATCTTAAGAGATCCGAAAAATCCAAGAGGCTTTGTCTTTCCAAAAGATAATGCCTCTTTTTTTAGTAAGTAGGTGTTCACTATTAATTGCTATAGCCAAGTAAAATAAAGAAGAAATAGAAAGATATATGCGGTTAATTCATCTACTTAATTCTAATATGTATATTATCTACTCGAAATAAAGTGTGAGGGTTATCATGCGGGTGCGTGCCGACTTGACGGAGCTTGCGTAGGCAATCATGCTTTTATCGGTAAGCTCGTTTATATGGTTTGTATCAATAGCATTGCCAAGACCAAACTGGAATTTAAGTTCTGGACGACATTTGAAATATGGCAGATACTGGTCAATGCCTATTCCTACTTCTGCAAATACCTGTGTACGAGTAAGTTTCAAATTGTCCGCAACTTTGTTCGTGAGATTAAGTGTAGGCATTAATCCTGCCATTATATAAACACGATGATTGTTAAGACGTGGGGCGGCAAATATAAGGTCGAATGATGAACTTATATAAGCAGTCTTCATGTCCTGTCGTTGTTCTATAATGTTTTCCGGAGTGCTTAGATTGTGGTTGCGCATTGTGAGATGCCGTGAGCCAAAGTATATGGCAGGTGCTATTCTGAATTGGAAAAATTCGTTGAGGCGGAATTCTCCTAATACTCCCACGTTGAATCCCGGGTCAAAGCGGTCTTGGTCGGCTGAGATGTGTGAGTTTACAACAGTACCGTCTTCTAATGGTACTACCACAGGACCTACGTTTACAAAATCTATGTCCTGAACATGGGCACCTATCTGTATTCCAAAATGGAATGGGCGCAAATCCGTATATGGACGGTTTTGCACTTTCTTCTCCTGAGCCATACTCATTCCAGCAGCTTGAAGCAGAATAATAAGGATGAATGTTAACTGTTTCATCACATAGAAAACGCAGAATATGCCAACTTATTGCATAGGGTAGGAAAAAGTAATTGTGATACCTATAAATAAGGGGTGTGTTATTAAAAATATTAAAATCATGGAAAATATCTACTCAAAATTAGGTATTACCGAAACATTGTATTACCTTTGCATACAGTTTTAGTGAAAAATATATAAACAAATAAACATTATTGAATTATGGCTTACGTAATTAGCAACGATTGTATTGCATGTGGTTCATGTATTGATGAATGTCCAGTAAGTGCAATCTCTGAGGGCGATATCTATTCTATCGATCCTGAAATGTGCACCGAATGTGGAACATGTGCGGCGGTTTGTCCAAATGAGGCTATCAGCCTTGGTTAATCGTTCATACAGATTATTGTCAAGAAACAAAAGCGGGTTGCTCCTTAGGAGTTGCCCGCTTTGCTTTTTAATACTCTGTATTTTTCTTTATAAATGTGCCGTTTTTAAGTTCGTTTACAGCTGTAAGTATTTCGGCTCAGCGGATGAGTGGATGAGTGGGAAATCCGTGTTCATAATCCTTTGGGTTGTTGCTGTCAAATGAGTCGAGCATTAGGAATGGATCAAAATCATAGACGTTGTCATGACCTAATATGCGTACTAACTTTACTCTATCACCGTCGGTTGCAGGGAATCCCTGTACCTTTTCTATTTTTTATAATACAAAAAAGAAGAATAATTGGATTGTTCTTTTAGTAATTGAATTAAATTTATTACCTTTGCTGTCTAAACCCTAAATGACTTACATATATTATGGAAAAGAAGTATTATCGTGGTACATTATTTATAGTAACGTTGTTAGTGATATTATTTTCTGGTCAAGAGGCTGCCGCCACAAGTCGTCAGAAAATCGTGACTTATGCTTCATCATTAAAGGGGTTGAAGCAGAAAGAGCTGAAGAATGCTTTGTTTACTCTAATGAATTCCGAAAAGTATGTACTTGACTATGGTTCTGGAACAAAATGTACTTGGTGGGGCTTTTGGTACACCGACCGTGATGAACAGACTAACGAGTGCTTTAATCGTTACAGTGGTAAGAAATTCTATTTCAACTCTAACAATACAGGAAGATCGCTGTCAGGAATGAATATAGAACATTCTTTCCCCAAGAGTTGGTGGGGTGGTTCAAGTTCTACTGCTGCTTATATGGATTTATATAACCTTTATCCATCAGATGCGCAGGCAAATTCTGAAAAGAGCAATTATCCTATGGCGCCTGTTGATAATGCAGAGGTTGGCGAATATGGAGTTGTTGCCACTGGCACTATCAACGGCAAGAGTCAATTAGTTTGGGAACCTGGCGATACTTACAAGGGTGAGTTTGCGCGAAGCTATATGTACATGGCAGTGGCTTATGCTGATCTTACATGGCAGAGGCGTGGAAAAGAAACTCTTAGCAATAGCAATGACAACTATCCCGGACTATTGCCTTGGGCGTATCAAACCTTTATAAAATGGGGAAAGATGGACAGGGTTTCTGATATGGAAAAGAAACGTAATGATGAAGTTTCCAAAATACAGAAGAATAGAAACCTGTTTATAGACTATCCGTTCCTTGCAGAATATGTATGGGGCGACAGTATTAATGTGGAGTTCAATCCCGAAACCTCTATAACCACAGCTGATGACGATACCCGTTATGCAGCATTTAATCCAACAGGCGATGACGATATAAATTATAATTATGTAAAAGTAAGCAGCATAACAAGTGGTAAGGAGTATCTTATTGTTGCTGAACACAATGATGTTCTTAAGGCTATGATGCCTTTTGCAGGCGGTAAAACCTATGGTTATCTTTCTGCACGTAATGTTGTTGATAAAGATGGAGTCATCACTTTGGCTGATAGACAAAACGCCTTTACATTCACAAGTACTGCTGATGGCTATACCTTGCAGCAGAATGACGGGCGCTATTTATATATGACCGGTTCATATAATAGTTTTAATGTAGATGCAAATGCAAATGATGGAGCATATTGGACTGTAGAGGCAAATGCTGACGGCACTTTCAAAATAATGAATATTTCAAAAAACAAAAGTATTCAATATAGCATTGATTATGGTTCTTATGGTAGTTATCCTAACGTGAATGGTGTTTATCCTGCACTTTATGAGTTGCAGACAGGCGAAACGGCAATAGAGAAACTGTCGGCTGACAAACCAGCTGATGTTGATGATAACTCTTATTACAATCTGCAGGGGCAACGTATAGACAAGCCTTCTTGCGGAATATACATACACGGTGGTAAGAAGATAATTATTCAGTAGAATGGTTATACCTGCTTTCTAAAAAAGAGTTAATTGCTTGTTTGCCTATGCAAGTTATACTGCTATTTGCTATTATAATAGTAGCTATACTTAAAAACTAGAATTATGGTAAAACAGTGTTTCTTTTCAGTTAGCTTGTTACTTCTGTCTGTAACGTTGTTGACTGCGTGTGAAAAAAACAATGGCAACAATAATGACAGCCAAGAAGAACAGAAGTACGCACCAGGTACGATAGACTTTTCGTCTTCACAGAAGGAAATGGTAAACTCAAATAATGAGTTTGCCCTACAGTTATTTAAGCATGTATTGAGCAGACAGAATGGTAGTGTGTTCTGTTCGCCCATTAGTGCCACTTATGCATTGTCGATGCTTACTAATGGAACTGCGGGCGATACGCATAAAGAACTAATGGAAGGAATGGGATTTGGCAAATATACCATTAGCGATGTCAATACCATGTGTCATAAGTTTATGACCGATGCCCCTAATCTTGATAAAACAACTACCATCGACCTTGCAAATGCTGTAATTGTAAACAAGGAGAAAACAAGACTTAAAGATGCCTTTAAGGCGGAGGTGGAGAGCAAATATTATTCTGTTGTAAAGGATATGGAGTTTAGTTCACCTGCCACATTGCAGTTTATTAATGATTGGGCAAAAGAAAAGACTCACGGAATGATACCTTCTGTGTTGGATAAAATAAGCCCTGAGGCAATAAGCTATCTTATGAACGCCATATATTTCAAAGGCAAATGGTTCAGCAAGTTTGATAAAGACAACACAAAGAAAGAGAAGTTTACTACAGAAGATGGCAAAAAGTTAGATGTTATGATGATGCATCAGAACAACTCTTTTGCCGCTACCGTTAACGATACATACAAAACTGTTGTACTTCCTTATGGCAATGGCTCGTTTGAAATGTCGGTTCTTCTTCCTGTAGATGGTAAGACTGTTACTGACGTATTGGCTGAGTTAACTGCTGAGAAGTGGAGAAGTAACAGAGCATATTGCCGGGAAATTAATGTTGACCTTAAATTGCCTAAGTTCACTACATTTTCTTCATTGCTTCTTAATGAAACATTAAAAACAATGGGAATGAAGCAGATGTTTAATCCTGAACTGGCAAGTTTAAGTCTGCTTACAGAAACTCCTGCTTATGTGTCATTCGTTTTGCAAAAGGCAAAGATTGAACTTGAAGAAGAAGGCACTAAGGCTGCTGCCGTGACAGTGATAGGACTTGAGACTACTGCACTACCAGGAGAAGTTCAGAATATGGAATTCCATGCCGACCACCCGTTTGTATATGCTATAACAGAGCATAGTACCGGCACCATTCTCTTCATGGGAGTTTATAAAGGAGACGAACAGTAAGATGATGTTCAGTTGACCAATCGTAAAGACCAGTCAAGACCACTTGCAACCGCTTATCCGCACTTGTCTTCCACTGTTACCTTGAAGTAGTCACTACATCAAAGTAACAGTGAAAACCAATCTGAACGATAATCGAATATAATCAGTTCTGAATCTAATGAGATTTGGGATTAAGGAAGTACATTCTTATTTTGTAGGAAGCACGTTCCAGCTTGTCGCAAATAGTTATTGCAGTTATGTTTCTCAAATGCGTCAGCCCTGAGCTTGTATTCAGGAAATACAAAGGCTTATGATGAAAGAACAAGAAAGACTGTTAACGAACTGCATACACCTTTTCATTGGTACTGAGTACATAATATTCTCCGTTTCTCTGCTTATTACTTGGCACAGACAGTATAACCCCAAATCGGTAATTGGAGTACTCCAATATTCGTGGTTAAGTTTGTTATTGGTTGTAAATAAACAAATTCTAGAAAGACTTGTTGGCAATAAATTACAAAGGTGACAACAAATAACAACCTTTATAATGACAGATTGAGAGTGGCTGTAGCCTTTTAATAAAAACAGGGCGCTTCAAATTGACTTTGAAACGCCCTGTTGTGTATTGTTTTATTGTATTATTTCAAATTAGCAACAAGCTTAGCCTGTTCATTTGTTGGGTCGAGTTCAAGAACCTTTACAGCAAATGTCTTGGATGTTGCAACATCATTCTTAATCTGGAGATTGTAAATCATGTTGAACTGGTAAGCCTCTAACAGACGTGTCTTTGACGCACCTTCTATGCTGCCGCCGCTTGTGATGAGAGTAATGAGTTTGTCGTAGTGTGGTTTAGCAGTACCATTCTTAAGCTGTGGGTCGATGATGCCTGCAATACGTGCACGCTGGTATGAAGCAAACTCTTCCGCATCCGTAAACTTTACCGCAAGGTTGGCATATACCTCATCTGCTTTTTTCACTGCGTCAATCTGTGCCTGGCCTGTCAGGCTGTTAGCGTAGTATGTGCACATAGAACCAAGTGAGGCATAGTCAGAAGCTGATGCGTTCTTGTTTGCAGTGAGATATTTCTCGTATGCAGGAATAGCATTAACATAGTCTTCCTTGTCGCTGTAAGCATTGGCTATCTGCTTCTGTGCATCAAGTTTAGCATCTTCGTTGGCATCCTGAAGGGTCAGAATCTTGCTGAAAGCAGCAATAGCATCGTCATACTTCTTTGCACCAACGTTGGCATGACCAACATACTGATAGTCGAAAGCAGAATACTTTGCAGAATCGCTTGCATTGAAAAGCTTGTCGGCAAATGCAAGGGCTACATCGTAGTTTTTCAATTCTGTGTTGTTATAAAGTGAAAGACGATTGAAAGCAGCATTGCGTGGTGATTTCTGTGCACCATACTGAGCCACCTCAAGTGACTTGCTGTAATCCTGTGTGAGGAAAAGGTCGGTTGCGAAAGCTGCGAGTTGACCATTATCCATCTTTGACTTGTCAACTTTGCTGTAGAACTCGATGGCTTTCTTCATGTTGCCTGAACGGTCAGAAATTTCTGCTGCTATAATGTCAACAGGGTAGCTTGGCACATTCTTGCGAAGTTCTTCAAGTGCGCTGAGTGATGTTGAAGGACTTGACTTAGACATGAGATAAGCATAACGACGATAACCTTCAGGGTTTGTTTTGTCCATGTACATAGCCTGTTGGAACTGCTCTGCCGCCTTACCGCCGTTGTCGTTGCGGATAGCTATATCGCCGAGTAGTATGTAAGCCTCGCCGTAGTTCTTGTTCTTTGAAATAGCTGTGTTGGCATACAGCTCTGCTTTTTCCGCATTGTCGAACTTTAGATATTCACGACCGATAGCAGTAAGTGTTGCAGCATCTTTCTTGAATGGTTTTGCCAATTTTTCAATCTGCTTGTCAGCATCTGCGGCTTTTGACTTAAGGATTGCGTTAACTTGTTCAATGGCGACTTTGTCTTGTGCCATTGCAGGAGCGCCGACTATCGTCAGCATGGCTCCGAGTGCGAAATATTTTAGTGTCTTCATAATTCTTATGTTACTTTAGTCTGTGAAGAGTTTATGCTGTTTAGTATGTTAGACTCTTCACTGAGATAAAAGTTTCTTCGTGTTTGTTTTTTTTAACTTAGTCGGTGACATGTACTTTTCTTACTGTCAGATTGCCATAGGCAGGCAAAAGACCTGCTTTCAAAACAATCATCTGTCCCTTATCCTGTGATATTATGAAATTTGAAAATCCTGTTGGTAAGCCCATGTGTGTGTCATTAAGCAATATATATAATGTACGCACGAGAGGGTAGGAATCGTTGAAGAAATAGTATTGATACGGTTTGTATGAATTCTGTACGTTTGCTACGTCAAGGCGTGATACTGCCATTGGGCGAATCTCTTTACGGAATGTTAGGTTTGTGGAATCTCTCTGGTCGTTGAGCCAGTTGCTTCCTATTATTCCTATTGCTCCTGGGGTTTCTTCAACATATTTTATTACTTCCTCAACCTTTTTTACAGCCATCACATTTGGCGATTTAATTGGTTTTCCGCCAAGTATAGAGTCCTCTGCAAAATGTACGGTTGATGATTTTGGATTGTCGAACACTACTGTAATCTTTCCCATCTTAGAATTAGGATAAATCTGATTCCAGTGTGTTATTTCACCATTAAGAATGCGGCGTATGTCTTTTACACTGATGCATGAGTCAGTGTTTTGGTTATTCTCAATCAATGCAAGTCCATCGTAGGCAAATCTTATTGTACGAGGGAATTGACGTTCTGCCTTGAGCTTGGCAAGCTCTTCAGGCTTGTAATCACGTGATGTTACTGCCATTGACACTTTTTTGTCGAGCAGCATTTGTATAGCTTCAGACTCGCTAGTATATATCGGTGTAAGTTTTGCTGCACGATATATGGCTTCGAAGAGTTCACGTTCTTCTTCTATTACAGGACTAAAACTTTCGTCAGAGGCAAAAGAAATTGCCCCTGACGAATAAGTGTCTGTTCTGCCGTCTTTGTTCTTCTTATTGCAAGATGTCAAAAGAGAGGCAGATAGTGTTAATCCTACGAATATGTAAGATAGTTTGTTCATTGCTAATAAAGGTTATTATTGCAGACGGAATGAAACAGGTACGTTATATTTTACACGTACTGCAGAACCGTTCTGCTTACCAGGAATCCACTTAGGCATGCTGCTTACTACGCGTGCTGCCTCTTTGTCAAGTGATGGGTCAACAGATTTTACAACCTTCACGTCGGTTATAGAACCATCACGTTCAACAACGAATGATACTACTACACGACCCTGAACACCATTCTCTTGTGCTACTACTGGATATTTAACGTTCTTAGAGAGGTATTCCATGAGAGCACTGTTACCACCAGGGAATGATGGCATCTGTTCTACTACGTCGAATACCTTGTTTTCTTCAACCTTCGGAGGTTCTGGCTGAGCAATCACCTCTTTAGCTTTTAGAACTTCACCTTCTGCATCGTCATTACCCTTAACGTCGAATGAACCGATAGCTGTTTTGGTGCTCATAAGTTCGTCCTGTGTCTTAAGCTCATCTTCAGGCTTCACCTCATCGTCTTTTTTGATGACAGGTGCGGTGAACTTGATTGAGCTCTTTACCTTTTCAACTACTTTCTCTGGCTCAAGTTCTACTTTCTTCTGCTTAACTTCAGCTTCCTTCTTTGGCTGCTCAAGTGTAGAGAGTTCGACAATTGAGGTCATTGCTGCTCGCTTGGCTGCCGCTTCATCAGCTATATTCTTAATAGTAAGACCTATCTGACAAGCTATTGCAAGCACGATTACAGCGATGATAGAGATTACGTTACGCCTACCGGTCTCCTTGCGGAGTTTATAAGCGCCGTATGCCTGGTTGCGACCAGCAAATATCATGTCGGTCCATTCACCAGATATCAAATCAATTTTTGCCATTGTTTTCTCTTTCTTTTAAGTAATACATTGTTTGATTACGATTTACTCAATGCCTTTTGCCTTAAGGAGCTTTTGGTCATTTTCGTTAACCTGATCGAGAACGTACTTACCTACGCTGCAAATCTGCATCTCATCGAGAGCATCAACTACATTCTTGTATGAAGCCTTGTCTGTAGCCTTGATGATGATGGTCATGGTCTGTATCTTCTCGCCATTTATCTCACCACCTCTGATCTTAGCAAGCTCTTTCTGGTAGAGTGTATCTTCCATATGAGTCTGATCTTTCTTTAGATCAAGTTCGGCTTTAGCTTTCATAACCTGAAGAATAGGCTGTGTATTGTCTTCTGTCACATGAGTGATAAAGACTTTACGAATACCATTCTTTCCCCATGTTGTCTCTTTCAAGCAAGTAGGGTCGTCGTAGTTAGGCTGTCCTGCAATGTAGTATATCTTGTCATTGCCAGCCACATATACGGTGATGGTGTATGAAGCCTTTGTTACAGACTTGTCTTCGTCTTGAATATTCTTGTCGTTACTTGGCATACTCAACTCCATTGTCTGTGGCTTAGCCAAAGACGTACAGAGCATGAAGAAAGTGATGAGGAGCATCATCATGTCCACCATTGGCGTAAAGTCAACTCGGACATTGATTTTTTTCTGCTTGCCTCCCCCTCCTTGAGGTCCTGATACTTCTGCTGACATATTTATTCGTCCTTTCCTGTTTTAAGATTTGTGATGAGATAGTAACGGTTCTGGTCCATTGACTGGAGCTCAGACATTACTGTCTTTACTTTCTCGTAAGGAGTATCAGAATCAGCCTTGATAGCGATCTTTATCTCATCATTAACATTAACGGCCTCTGTAACCCATTTCTGGAATTCGGACTTACCTCCATCAATAGAGTCAGTTGGTACACCTGCACCCGCACCTGTGATGACTTCTGTCATTTTCTCGGTAGGGAGATTCAAGTAACCCTTGAGCTTACTGAGAGGTATGCCCCACATAGGATCCGTCTGAAACTTCTTCATTTCCTGAGCTGTCAATCCCAAGCCTTCGTTCTCATTCATATTTTGAATGATTTGCAGAAGATGCTGTTGATTGTCCATGCTCATGAACACCGCACCTTCTTTGCTTACGGTGATATTCAGCACGTTTGTCTCGGGCACTTTAATCTCCGATACAGACGATGGCTGGTTCACCTTCACTGGTTCATTCTTCACGAAACTTGATGTAAGCATGAAGAAAGTCAGCAAAAGCACCATTACGTCTGACATAGGAGTCATGTCGATCCAAACGTCGCTTTTCTTAACTTTTAACTTACCCATATCTGAATAAAATTTTAAGGGTTAGTTAAATTAAGCTTCAGGGTGCTTGTCTTCGAATGTGTGAGCGATTGTGTAACCGATCTCGTCCATTGCAAATGTAAGCTTGTCGATCTTGTTTGTGAAGTAGTTGTAAGATACTACAGCCACCCAAGATACAGCAATACCTGATGCTGTGTTTACGAGAGCTTCAGAAATACCAGTAGAAAGAGCCATTGAGTCAGCACCACCACCAGCTGCAAGAGCAGCGAACGAACGAATCATACCAAGCACAGTTCCGAACAGAGCGGTAAGAGTACCAAGAGTAACGATTGTTGCGATGATAGGGAGGTTCATTGTCATAGTAGGCATTTCGAGTGCAGAAGCTTCTTCATGACCATTCTGGATGTTTGAAACCTTCTCCTTTAGCTTGATGCTTGCTGTCTCCATTTCCTTATACTTCTTAAGGTCAGCAAGTACAACGTTTGCTACACAACCTTGCTGCTTGTTGCAGAGTTCTTCCGCTTTAGCAATATCACCTGCTCTGAGAGCAGCCTTAACGTTAGCTGTGAACTTTGTTACTGAACCTTTACCTGTGCAGGCAGAAATTGCAATCCAACGCTCAACTGACATTGCGATTACTGTACAAAGAAGACCAAGGATGATAGGTACAACCCAACCTCCCTTATAAACGGTACCAAGCATATTGATTGGGTGACCAGCAGTATCACCGTTTGCGAAGTTGTTTGGGTTACCGAGGAAGAAAAGGTAGAAGCAAAGTCCTACGATAAATGCAAAGATAATGATAATGATTGCATGACGAACACCCTGGAAGCCTTGCTTCTTAGGTGCGGCTGTTTTTGTAGCTGCCATAATTTTTGTTTGTTTTGTTAATTTGAGTTATTAATAAAATTGATAAATATTTTTCTTGTTTAGACACGCAAGGTGCCAATTGTTCCGTTAGTAACTAAACGCAAAGTTATATAATTATATTAGATTTTGCGAGTAGATTAAACTTTTTTAACCTTGCTTTTGGTTTATGGATAAGACCTTATTGTAGTTTTTTCAGTGCATTTGCTATTCTTTTGATGGCTTCGCAAATATTATCATCGCTTGTTGCATAGCTCATACGAATACATTCTGAATCGCCGAAAGCATCGCCGCCTACAGTTGCTACGTGTCCTTCTTCAAGTAAATACATAGCCAACTCTGTAGAATTGTTTATTGTCTTATCACCAAATTTCTTACCGAAGAAACTGTTGCACTTAGGGAAAATATAGAAAGCACCATCAGGATTATTTACTTCAAGTCCTTCTATCTGACCTGCAAGTTCTACGATGAGGTTCTTACGGCGCTCAAAAGCTTGGCGCATATCCTCAACCGGACCTTGGCTTAGTGTGTAAGCTGCTTCTGCTGCTTTTTGGCTTATTGATGATGGACCGCTTGTGTATTGTCCCTGAAGTTTATTGCAACCTTTGACAATCCATTCCGGACCTGCTATGTATCCTATTCTCCAGCCTGTCATTGCATAAGCTTTAGACACACCATTGACAATTACTGTGCGCTCTTTCATTCCGGGGAACTGGGCTATGCTGTGATGTTTACCGATATAGTTTATATGCTCATAAATTTCATCAGATACAACTATAATATCCTCATGTTTCTTTATCACATTGGCTAGTTCCTCAAGTTCTTTCTGTGAATATACACTTCCTGTAGGATTGCTTGGAGAACAGAGAATGAGCATTCTTGTCTTAGGGGTGATTGCCGCTTCTAATTGTTCTCCTGTGATTTTGAAGTTCTGTTCAAATCCTGCGCCTACATAAACGGGGGCGCCGCCTGCAAGTTTTACCATCTGCGGATAACTTACCCAATAAGGTGCAGGAATAATTACCTCATCACCATCATCAATCAGTGCCATGATAGCATTGCAAACGCTCTGCTTAGCTCCGTTTGATACAAGAATCTCGTTAATTGAATACTCAAGATTGTTTTCGTTCTTAAGTTTTGCTGATATGGCCTTTCTCAAGTCGGCATATCCGGGAACAGGAGAGTAATAAGTCCAGTTCTCATCAACAGCTTTCTTAGCAGCCTCTTTAATGTGCTCAGGGGTATTGAAGTCTGGTTCGCCGACGCTAAGGTTTATCACGTCAATGCCTTGTGCTTTCATCTCGTTGCTTTTCTGTGACATTGCAAGCGTTTCTGATGGAGCAAGGCGGGTTAATCTGGTTGATAATTTTGCCATAAAGTTTATGTTTTGTCTTGCAAAATTAGTAAATTAATTCCTTTCTGCGATAAAAAATGATGCAATTTTTGCGTTTTGACATTATTTTACAACTTTTTAAGAAGCTTTTTGCCTTATTTGTTCAGCATGGTAGATTCTATATGTTCTATAATTTTTGCATTAGTTTGTTTTATTGTTTGCAAATCTCTGTAAAGGCGTAATCGGAAACGTACCATTCTGAAATATAGGAATATTCCTATTGGAAGGATTATTGCCGCCATTATGTTTTTCCACTTGCTTTCAAATGGGCGTGTATGTGCCTTTGTGGACGATATTGGATAGTTGTTTAGCTCTGTCAGGATTAGTTTGCTGCGAGTGTTCGACAAGTCGCTTATAACATTCTCCAGTACTTCGCTTATTATTTCTATTTTGTGGTCAGGCTGATATACAAAAAACACTTTTATCGGACTTGGAAGCTTTACAAGATTGTGTGCTTGTTCGTATTCACTTATTTGTGTAGTTATGTCAGACAGTGTATTTGCATCATTCTTGTAGTCGGGGTCGTTTATTATTACCTCTTTCCTCCATATGTTGCGTTGTTCTCTTAATCCGAGTAGTCTGCGGAATACTTCCTTATAAGCATCCATATTGAATACAACGGAGTCCTTGTTTGCCTTGTAGGTTATGAATACTGCCAATGGTGTGAGTACGGCTGTTGACAATAGGGCGCCGAACCATAGTGGCCAAGCGTCAATCTTTACCATTCGTGTACCAGAGTTTTCGAGTATGTAATACACAATGAACACCAATACGGAAGTTACAACAGGAAGTCCTAATCCGCCTTTTCTTATTATTGCTCCTAATGGTGCTCCTATGAAAAAGAATATTATGCACGACAGCGACAGCGTAAATTTAGCTACTTCCTGCAATTGGTGTGTCCGCAGGAGATATTGCTGGTCATTGGCAATCATTGCCCGGAACTCTAACTCTGATTTTGCACTATTTACGCTTGAGGCAGCCATTGTTACGGTACTTCTTTTTTCTGTTGTGGCAAGCTTATTATATAAGGTGTCGAACACCACTTTTTCTCCTGTTTTCAGATTTTTGTCATTAATAGTGCTTCTGGGTGTTGTTGATGTTCCATTTTCTTGCAGTCTGTAGAATCTATTGCTCATATCCTTGTACAACGCTCTTCCTGTGCTGTCCATAAGAATTTTCAGTGAGTCGGTATCGTGTATCAACTCGCTCAGTCCTTTGCTTCGTGCATCGTTAGACAATAAAGATGCATCTGTCATGTTGAAACCTCCGTCAAAGTCTATTAGTATCTGCTTGTGGTAGAAAGTCTCCCGTCGGTAAGGAACAGAGGCTTTGTTGCCCAATTCCTGCGACTGCATGTTCTCAAACCATTCACCATTCCACATGGTAAGCAGCAAGTGCATCTTGTCGGCTGTAGATTGCAGCATGCCCGAGTCTGCCAATATTATGGCTTGGTCTTCGTAGCTGCCGGTCATTCTGTAGATTGTCAGTCCATAGAGCTTGCCGGTCCCTACTTCTTTACGTTGCACATATATATTGCATTGCGGAATACCATTGTAAAAGATGCCCTCTGGTATCTCTAATTCCGGCGACTTCTGTTTCATTGAAATCAGCAGTTGACCGAATTTGAGGTTTGCCTTCGGACCAATATAATTTTGAAAGGTGAATGATATTAAGCAGGTTACTATCGAGATGAATATTAATGAACGCAGAGCCTGCATGAGTGATATGCCTGCTGATTTTATAGCGGTAAGCTCGCTGCTTTCACCAAGATTGCCGAATGTAATCAGCGATGACAAGAGTATTGCCAAAGGCAATGCCTGTGGCACGAGCATTAATCCCATGTAGAAAAAAAACTGAGCCATTATGTCGAGAGTAAGCCCTTTTCCTATCAACTCGTCAACATAGCGCCATAGAAACTGCATCATCAGCACAAACTGGCAGATGAGGAATGCTCCTGCAAACAGTAACAGAAACTGCTTGGCTATAAAAATATCTAATTTCTTTGGTTGTAAATTCATTCTGTGGATTCCTTTTCAGGGCGTTTCTTCTGAAAACGCCTGCAAAGGTAAGCATTAAATATTATAATAATGTGTGGAAATAGTGTTATTTTCAAATTAATTGAATAATTTTTGATTTTTTCTTGCCGGTTACAAAAAAAATAACTACCTTTGCACCCGCAAATCAAAAGTTATGGATTTTGTTGGCGCGGTAGCTCAGCTGGTTAGAGCGTCGGATTCATAATCCGGAGGTCGGGGGATCGTGCCCCCCCCGCGCTACAAAAAGAACAGTTTGGAAAGGCTGTTCTTTTTTGTTTCATAAGTGTAAATACCTCTGCAGAGCCAAATAAACCTCAAAGCCTGCGTAGTATTCTACTCTTCCTTTATGTCAATATTATTCCCGATTTTTATTATTTCTGTGCGGACAGACACAGGGTCTGTCCCTACGTACCTCTCTAACCTCTTAACTCCTTAAGCTCAAGTTGAAAGCTCTCCCACTAAATTTCGACTGAGCCTGATCGGTGACGGCATACAGCTTATTAACAAGTTGAAAAAGTAGTATAAATTGAATAAAGATCAAGAATCTAATTCCAATCCCATTTCATCTGCCTTGCTTAGAAGCAGTTTCATAAGCGGCTCGCGCTCGTTTGCAACCTTATTATCAAGCACAGCATCCTTAAGACATTGTTTCAACGCTCCTACCTCTCTTGAAGGTTTCAAATTGAACATTTCCATTATTTCATTGCCGTCAATAACAGGCTGGAGCAAACGTTTATAATCACGATCTTCGAGGTCGGCAAGTTTTTCACGAACAAGACGGAAGTTCTCTAAGAATTGTTTTTTTCTCACCTCATTCTTGCTTGTAATGTCAGCCTCACACAATGTCATAAGGTCGTTGATGTCATCACCTGCATCATTGATGAGGCGACGAACAGCAGAGTCAGTTACTACATCGTCGGATATGGCTATAGGGCGCATGTGCAATTCAACAAGTTTCTGCACATACTTCATCTTAATATCAAGAGGCAATTTCAGACGGCGGAATATACCAGTCACCATTTTCGCTCCCACCATATTATGATTGTGGAAGGTCCAACCATGTGGATGCTCCCAGCGGCGAGTCTTCATCTTACCAACATCATGAAGTAAAGCTCCCCATCTCAACCACAGTTTCATATCGTTAGGAGGATTCTGGTTATTTGTTGCATGCGCCACATTATCAAGTACTTCTAGTGTATGATAAAAATTATTCTTATGTGCACGCCCGTTTCGAGATTCTACATTATCGAGTGCGGATAGCTCTGGCAAAATAAGTTCAAGAAGACCACAACGATGCAAATCAACAAAGCCTTTACTCGGGATTGGAGAGAGTAATATTTTATTCAATTCCTCAGAAATGCGTTCGCCGCTGATAATCTTTATTCTCTCCTTGTTTCGCTCAAGAGCTTCAAATGTTTCCTCGTCAATGAAAAAATTAAGCTGGGTGGCAAAACGCACACAGCGCATCATGCGCAAAGGGTCATCAGAGAATGTAATATCAGGGTCGAGAGGAGTCCGGATAATGCCGTCTTCCATGTCATACAGCCCGTCGAAAGGATCAACAAGCATGCCGAATCGGTCGGCATTAAGGCATATTGCAAGAGCGTTTATGGTGAAGTCACGACGATTCTGGTCATCTTCAAGAGTACCGTCCTCAACAATTGGCTTACGGGAATCGCATTTATAGCTCTCTCTACGAGCACCAACAAACTCTACTTCGTAATCAAAATACTTAACTTGAGCGGTACCAAAATTCTTGAATATGGAAACATAAGCTTTCCTGCCAAGAATCTTCTTAAGTTCTTGAGCCACTGCTATGCCGCTTCCCACAACAACAACGTCAATATCGTTAGAAGGACGTTCAAGGAAAATATCACGTACATATCCTCCAACGACATAGCAGTCAAGCCCGAGAGTATCGGCAGCCTGACTTATCTTACGGAAAATCGGTTTGTCTAATATTTGTGCCAGCTCGGCGTCAGTATAGTTCTTCATTAAAAAAACAAATTCTTATTAAAGTGGATGCAAAATTACAAAAAAAACATGATATGTGAACTTTTTTTAGTACTTTTGCAATTATGAAACGAATTCTGACTATATCTGTCATGGGCTTGTCAATATGCTTTCTGACACTCTCATGTAAGAATGAGACCGAGGATGACAAGGCAAAGCCTTTGCTTGAGAATGTAGAGGCATCTGTTCAAAGAGGCGACTTCCAAAGCGCACTCGACTCAATAACACAGTTACGAAGCCGGTTTCCAAAAGCCGTAGCAGCACGTAAACGTGCTTTGGAACTGTGGCAGGAAGCATCATTGTTGAAAGCACAGCGCGAGGTAGAAAAGACAGACTCGATGTTGCAGGCAACGTTAGCGGCTATAGAAAAAGCTCCTACCCTGTTGGAACAGAATCTTTTGCGCAATAAGCGCGATTCGTTGAAGGCAAGATATGACGCAGAATGTGGCGTTGTCAGAATAATACGAGCTAAGCAAAATGGCAAATAACACAGACAAAGAATTTCAAAAGGCTATGGAGATGTGTCGTGACATCTTCAAGAAAAAACTCTACGACTATAAGCCCTCATGGCGCATGCTTCGCCCTGAGTCTCTTACCGACCAGTTGTTCATAAAGGCAAAGAGAATAAGAACATTGGAAGTTACTGGTGAATCACATGTTGGCGAGGGCATTCTTCCTGAGTTCATGGCTCTTATAAACTACGGCATCATAGGGTTAATACAACTCGACAAGGGATTTGCCGACAGAGTGGATATGACGAACGATGATGCCATGAAAGAATACGACCGTTGGTCAAACGAATGCACAGAGCTTATGCACAAAAAGAATCACGACTATGGCAATGTGTGGGAAGATATGCGCACAAGCAGCTATACAGATTTTATACTCACGAAGTTGGAACGCATAAAAGAGATTGAAGACCATAACGGCGAGACACTCGTCAGCGAGGGAATAGGCTCTAACTATATGGATATTATAAACTACGCTGTATTTGGCGTAATAAAATTAGGAGTCAGGAAATAAAAACACTTATTTTTTGAAAGCATTAAGAATTATATTGGTAAATGTTTGCCGCATCATAATGGCTGTGACATTCATTCTATCGGGATACGTAAAAGCCGTAGATCCCTTAGGCACCCAATATAAAATTCAGGATTATCTTGATGCACTAAACTTTGGCGACAAGATACCCGACTGGCTTACTCTCACTACATCAGTAGGTTTGTCTGCACTAGAATTCTTCATCGGAGTAATGCTCTTTTTTGCCATTACACGACGCTTAGCAAGCAAATTGGCATTGATATTCATAGTTATAATGACCATTATGACTACATGGATATTCATTGCAAACCCTGTAAGCGACTGCGGATGTTTCGGCGATGCCATTCATCTTACAAACGGCGAGACGCTTCTAAAAAACATTCTCCTGCTCATAATGGCAGTATTATTAGCATGGAAGCCGAAGGAGATGATAAGATTTCTCTCCGACAGCAATGCTACTATTGTTTTCGACTACAGCATTCTCTTCATATTGGCAACTTCTGCCTACAGTCTGTATTTGCTGCCTCCATTTGATTTTCGTCCTTATCACATAGGAGCAAACATAGAGCAAGGTATGATGATTCCTGAGAATGCGCCAATGCCGCAGTTTGAAACGACATTCATAATGCGGAAGAATGGAGAAACAAAGGAATTCGACCTCGAAAATTATCCAGACTCTACATGGGAGTTTGTTGACAGCAGAACTAAGAAGATACGCAACGGATATATACCCCCTATTCACGACTTCTCCATACAGACGTTAGACTACGAGGACATAACAAACGATGTGCTGCAATATAAAGGCTACACATTCCTGCTCATTGCACCTTATCTGGAACAGGCTGATGATTCTAACTTCGGCGAAATAGACCAGATATATGAATATGCAGAAGATCATGGTTATCCATTCTATTGCCTCACTGCAAGCGGTAACAGTTCAATAAAGCGCTGGCAGGATATTACGGGAGCTGAATATCAGTTCTGCAACACCGATGCAACGACACTTAAGACAATAATAAGAAGTAACCCCGGGTTGTTGCTGCTGAAAGACGGAACTGTAATACAGAAATGGAGTCACAACAGGCTTCCAAAAGAAGAAACATTAAATGCACCGTTGGAAGAATTGTCAATAGGTAAGCAGAAAGACACAAGCAAGACAATAAAAATATTGGAAATACTACTCCTGTTCATATTACCGATAGTAGTGCTCAGCATTGCCGACAGAACATGGGCATGGACAAAATGGCTGAAAAAGAAAAAACGTTTATCATCAATATTAACAATTAAAACTAAAAAATCAATGGCAAAGAAAATTGTCGCAGGTAACTGGAAAATGAACAAGAACCTGCAGGAGGGTATCGCCCTTGCTAAAGAACTTACAGAGGTTGTTAAGAATCCTAACTGTAGTGTTGTTATCTGCACTCCTTACATCCACCTTGCAAGCGTGGCTGAAGTTGTGAAAGGCAGCGCAGTCGAACTTGGTGCCGAGAACTGTGCCGACAAGGCTTCAGGTGCTTACACTGGTGAGATTTCTGCCGAGATGGTTAAATCTACAGGTGCTGAATATGTAATCCTTGGTCACTCTGAGCGTCGTGAGTATTACAACGAAACTCCAGAAATACTCAAGGAGAAAGTACAGCTTGCTCTTGCAAACGGCCTGAAGGTAATCTTCTGCATCGGCGAGTCTCTCGAAGAGCGCGAGGCTAACAAGCAGAACGAGGTTGTAAAGGCTGAACTTGTTGGTTCTGTATTCCACCTCACAGAAGAAGAGTGGAAGAACATCATTATTGCTTACGAGCCAATCTGGGCTATCGGTACTGGCAAGACTGCTACTGCTGAACAGGCAGAGGAAATACACGCTTACATCCGTTCGTGTGTTGCAGAGGTTTATGGTGCAGAGGTTGCTGCCGAGACTTCTATTCTCTACGGTGGTTCTTGCAAAGCTTCAAACGCTCCTGAGCTGTTCTCTAAGCCAAACATCGACGGTGGTCTTATCGGCGGTGCTTCACTTAAGGCTGACGACTTCAAGGGTATCATCGACGCTTGGGGGTAATCACAATCCCTTCTCCTGCAAAAGGGGAATAACTAACTAAGGTAAAAGAATGAAACAATTATTTCTTATACTTTCTATGATGGTCTGTGCGCTTAATGTAAGTGCGCAGACCTATCTTGAACATCTACAGACACGAGAAGCAGGAAAAGGCAACGTGACTGTACATCAATCTCGTGACATTGACAATTTGGTAAATGGCAATAAACCAAACACGTCAAATGCCAAAAAGACAGAGATGCCAACTAAGACAGAGGCACCAACAAAAAGAGAAACTATTGATGCCGTACAGAGGAAAACAACCATTGACGATGCTGTTAATAACGACATTCCCAATATTGATACTGGCAAAAAAGTTATGCGCAACGGCTACAAAGTAACGGGCTACAGAGTTCAGGTATATGCTGGTGGAAACTCACGCACAGACAAGGCAAAAGCTGAAAGTATAGGCAACTCAATAAAAGCCCTGTTTCCTGAGCAACCTGTTTACGTACATTTCTACTCACCTCGATGGATATGCCGCATGGGCAACTTCCGTACATACGAAGAAGCACAAGAAATACTGGTACGAGTAAAAGCAGCTGGATTCCGTCAGGCAAGTCTGGTGAAAGGAAAAATAACCGTAACAAACTAAACAATGGACAATCCACAATATCTTAGAGAGGGACTTGATGAATTAGCCGCTCACTATGAAAAGATTATAGAACTACTGGGCGAAGATGTAAACCGCGAGGGACTTCAGAAAACTCCCATGCGTGTGGCTAAAGCTATGCAAGTGCTGACAAGAGGATATTATCAAGACCCAAAGGCGGTGCTCGAAGAGGCTCTCTTCGCTGAGGAATACAACCAAATGGTGATTGTAAAGGATATTAATTTCTACTCACTTTGCGAACACCATATGCTGCCTTTCTATGGAAAGGTACACGTAGCATACATACCCAACGGAAGAATAACAGGTCTAAGCAAGATTCCACGTGTGGTAGATATATTCAGCCACCGACTGCAAGTACAGGAGAGAATGACCCAACAGATAAAAGACTGCATTGAGGAAACGCTTAAACCTATGGGAGTAATGGTAGTGATTGAAGCCGAACATATGTGCATGCAGATGAGAGGTGTTGAAAAACAACACTCCATAACAACAACATCGGCAATAAGCGGTGCCTTCAATCAAGCCAAGACACGTGAAGAATTTATGAATCTCATAAAAAGCAAATAATATATTAACAAAGGAAGAAACTACAATGAAGTTTATCTCATGGAACGTAAACGGACTACGTGCCTGCGTGACAAAAGGCTTTGAAGAATCATTCAAGACACTGAATGCGGATTTCTTCTGCCTGCAAGAGACTAAGATGCAGGCAGGTCAACTCGATTTGCAATTCGACGGCTACCAGTCATTCTGGAACTATGCCGACAAAAAAGGCTATTCAGGAACTGCTGTCTACACACGTCATAAACCACTGAGTGTGAACTACGGAATTGGAATCGACGAACACGACCACGAGGGAAGAGTAATAACACTGGAATTAGAGAATTTCTACCTTGTAACATGCTATACTCCCAACTCACAGGACGAACTTCGCCGTCTGGAATATCGCATGAATTGGGAAAATGATTTTCAATCATACATAAGACAACTCGACCTGAAGAAACCTGTTGTTTTATGCGGCGACCTCAATGTTGCCCATGAAGATATAGACCTAAAAAATCCTAAGACTAATCATCAGAGCGCAGGCTTTTCCGATGATGAACGACGCATGATGAGCCGATTCTTAGGACATGGGTTCCAAGTAGAAAAAACACAAGGCGACAAAGGAGGGTTTGTTGATTCATACCGTCATCTCTATCCTGAACATGTTAAATACTCATGGTGGAGCTATCGCTTTAAGGCAAGAGAAAAGAATGTTGGCTGGCGTATAGACTATTTCATAGTATCCGACCGATTGAAAGACTGTATCAAAGGCGCCGAAATACACAACGATATTTTCGGCAGCGACCATTGCCCTGTAGAATTAGAACTCAACATTTAATCGCTGGAAATAAAAAGAGGCATGCCTCACGGCGTGCCTCTTCCCAATTGGATGAATTATTTAGTTATATTATAAGAGAGATTTCAAAATGTACGGAAAGGCTATGAGGTTTCAACATCTCAGCCACCTTTATGTTTACAAAATTATAAAAAAAACAGTTAGTAAAAGAATTTATTAACATTGTTTTGCTATAAATTATAGTCTTCAAAATTGATTGAAATCAAATAATAAAGAAATCACTTAAATCATAACTTACAGTTTTATTTTACTTACATTTTCAAAATACAACCTTCCACTATCAATATAAACTACAGCGCAATGAAATATTTATTAGTCAGCGACATACACGGTTCATGGCCACGATTAGAACAAATATTGCAACATGTTGACAATATGAAAATTGACATGCTCATAATTCTTGGCGACATTCTGAATTACGGTCCTCGAAACTCTGTTCCTGAAGGATTGAATGCACAGAAAATAGCCGACGCTCTTAATAAGATAAACAGCAAAATAATTGCCGTCAGAGGAAATTGCGACTCAGAAGTAGATCAAATGCTGCTTGACTTTCCGATGATGAGCGACTATACGATAATAGTAGATGAGGGAATAAGAATGTTTATAACCCACGGACATGTATATAACGAAGAGAAAATGCCTAAAACAGGATTTGACATTTTTGTATATGGCCATACACATCTGCAGAAACTTGAACAAAACAACGGCATTACAATATGTAATACAGGAAGCATAACATTCCCGAAAGGAGGCAACGTTCCTACTTTTGCAACTTATTCCAACGGAGTTATGCGCATTCACTCATTAGACGGAAGCATATTAAGAGAGCAAAGGGTGAAATAGTTATCAGTAATAAACAAAATTCTGTTTTCAATATAAGAAATACTCCTTGTAAAACATGGAAAAGGCAAACTTTTAGTAAAATATTTGGTAATTTAAGGTAATAACATTACCTTTGTAATTCAAAAAAACAAAAGCAAATAATAACAATGGAAGTAAAAATCACAAGCAAAAATTTCGCAGAATACAGAGATGGCAACATGCCATTTGTAGTTGACCTGTGGGCTGAATGGTGCGGTCCTTGTCGCATGATAGGTCCTATCATTTCAGAACTGGCAAAGGAATACGACGGACAGATAGTTGTTGGAAAATGTGACATTGAAGACAACGAGGACATTCCTGTAGAATATGGCGTGCGCAATATTCCAACCATTCTGTTCTTCAAGGACGGTAAACTCGTAGATAAGTTCGTTGGAGCAAGCACTAAAGCAACACTAAAGGAGAAGTTCGATGCTCTGCTCGGATAACAGCCAACGATTACAATAAACGAAAGCGGTGTGCATTTTCAAATTGAAATGCGTACCGCTTTTCGTTTTCATATTTCTACTCTGCGAGTACAGTAGAGAATCGTAGATATTGCTGTACAGTAACCTCTAACCGGTCATTGAAACATGACTATTTCATGTCAGTTAGCAGATATGACCTGTCCTTCCCCACGATAAAGTTTTACAGGACCATCAACAAGAACTGCAATGACAGTAATGCTCTCGTCCTGCACCTCGTCTGGCACATCAATATATACTATTCCGGGGAGTGAACTCCAATAAGGTTTATCATAGAGTTTATGATTAAGCATAGTACCGTTTCCTACCACCCACACACGATTCACCTTATTCATAAGTCCACATAGCGCAATTTTGGAGTTCACTTTGTTTGGAACGTACAGGTATATTATGTTTCCGTCTTTGCTCAATGTAGTATATCCATCGGGAAAATGTTCAGCAGGGAGTCCGGCACGTGTGCCATATACAGCCTCACGGTGTTTATTATTCCATCTGCCAAACTCTTTAAGAATATCCACCTGTTCCTGTGGTATAGTGCCATCTTCCCGAGGACCTATGTCGAGCAGGAGATTACCGCCTTTACTCAAACAATCGCAGAAGGTACGCAGAAGCATGTGAGAGGTTTTATAGTCTTTGTCGTTATGCTGATAGCCCCACGAATCGTTCATTGTATAGCAAAGTTCCCAGTATTTACTATCGGGACGGACCACAGGAATGCCCTGTTCAGGAGTGGCATAATCGCCATATCCCTGAATGCGTGAGTTTATAACTACAGAAGGATTCTTCGCCCTGAGCATTTCTACAATGCCTCTTGAGTTCCAATCTTCTGCACTCTGTTCCCAATCGCCGTCAAACCAATACAGGTCTGGCGTATAAGCATCATTCAATTCCTGCATCTGTGCATTATTAAACTTACAGAAACGTGCCCAACGCTGTGAATCTTCCTTTATGTTGTAGCGGGTTTGAGTCTTTGTTTTATTTGGATAATCTTCATGGCTCCAGTCGAGCAACGAGTAATATATTCCCAGCCGTAGGTTCTCACGCTTTTTCACTTCGTTGACAAATGGTGTTAGGACATCGCGCTTTGCTGCTGACGACTTTTTAGCACTTATGCTTCCAGCCTTTGTGTCCCAAAGAGCAAAACCATCGTGATGTTTAGAAGTGATTACAGTGTATTGCGCCCCACTTTGTTCAATAAGCTCCACCCATGCCTTAGGGTCATATTTAGATGCAGTAAATCCCTTGGTCTGCTTCATATATTCCTCATAAGGAAGATAGTTGTTATAGAATGACCAACTTTCGGAGACACCTTTCACGGCATATATTCCCCAGTGTATAAATACTCCGAACTTAGCATCGCCAAACCACTGCATTCGCTTTTCATACGCCTCATTTGATTCACCCGTAGGTCTATATTGAGCCATAAGCGGCAATAATGCGAAAGCAGCAAGCATTGTAAACATTATTCTTTTCATTGTCAATTTATATTTGCAACATATTAAGTTTATAACTATTGTTTATGCTGCTTAGATTAATAATACTGTTAATAAACTCCATCTATCCGGTTGCTATTCAACGATAGTTACTTATTTTGGCTACCAAGTGAATTGCGTTCCCAAAAAACTCCGTCACAATAACCTTGAATAGTTTTATCTCCAATCGCATTCAAGAGTCTTTTTGCAGCCCAAAGGCAATATTCTCGGTTAATTTCAACACCAAAGTATCTTCGTCCAAGTTTATGTGCTACTACTGCGGCAGTTCCACTACCCAAGAATGGATCGAAAATCTTGTCTCCAGCTTTTGTTGAAGCAAGCACTAATTTTGCATATAGTTTTTCAGGCTTCTGCGTTGGGTGGTCTGTATTCTCAGGCATAGACCAAAAAGGAATACTTATATCATCCCAGAAATTTGACGGATATGTTATCCGGAAGTTTCCCGATTCCGTCTCTTCCCAATCCTTTGGTTTACCATCAATCTTATAAGGAGCAATTACTTTTCTCTTCATCTTAACAGATTCTACATCAAAATAATAATCCTTTGGATTCTTAACAGCAAACCAAATATCTTCCATCGTATTTTTCCAATTTGATGTTGCCCCTCTTCCCTTTTCTCTTTGCCAAGTGATGCGATTCATTAAAATCAGCCGTTCTTCTATGACTTTTTGCATAGACGAAGTGCATTTCCAATCACCACACATATAAAGAGTTCCGTTTGGTGTAAGTTTATCGCATACTTTATAAAACCAACTTCGTAGATAATCTTCATAATCGTTAGACTCCATATTTGAAAACTTGTTGCCATGAAAATCTTTATCAAGATTATATGGAGGATCTATAATAATCAAATTGAAATATCCATCTGGAATAGAATCCAAACAGTCAAATAAGTCAGCATTGATTATGGAATTATCTGTGAATGATGCTTTTAAGTCATTCACACTTAGGATAAATTTTTCTAATGCTGGCATATCGCTGTCTGAAACCGTTAAGGTTCTATTACGTTCTGCACGTTTTTTTTCTGTCATCTTTATTTAATAGTTATTACTTCCAGAATTCTTCTGCTAATGATTTGCATATTCAACATTATTCACTCCCTAAAAATATATAACCTAATTAGATTTTGTAATTACCTAATTTTGTAGCAAAGATATAATTTTTTATAATAAAACGTGCATATTATTCCATTTATCTTCATCAACACATAATATATTTTCAAACATTTATTCACTGTTGTCTGGTTACGGATTCAAACACACAATCTAAATAATTGATAATTCAAATACAAATAGGTTGATTTTTACTTTAGTAGATGGACCTATAAATAAACGTGAGTTCGGTATAAGCAAGTTAGGCTCATTCGAAATTTGGTAGGGGAGTTTTCAACTTGAGTTTAAGGAGTTAAGAGGTTAGAGAGATTTTAGGGTTGTGAACAACAACGTAGGGACAGCCCCTGTGTCTGTCCGCACAGAAATAATAAAAATAGGGAATAATATTGACATAAAGGAAAAGCAGAACACTACGCAGGCTCTGAGGTTTATTCCCCATTAAATTTCGACTGAGCCCTTATAGGGTAAGGCTTACACCGAACTCACGTAAATTAATAAACTCGCTTACTGTTCTTTTATGGCTAAAGGAAAAATAATGAAACTACCATAAGCATTATTATATTTACAAATATTTTATCACCTTTTTTGAAATCTGTATGTTTTTACAGAGGCTCGCCGAACTTCTTATGAAACTTTACCACGTAAAAGTTTCATTACTGTCAAAATACTAAACAAAAAGTCGAAATAAAGCCCTTATATTTGGCGGTTTTACAAAATAAAAATCAGTCGGGCGCAAATATGAAGAAATAAAGGCGTTAGAAATTGTCATAAAAAGGCTGTTTATGCAAATGTTTTTGCTAACGACAGTTATTGATAACAGTTATTATGATGCAACGATAGTTATTCTTAGCTTGCAATGATAGTTATCGATGTTGTGCAAGAATAGTTATCGTTAGCACATAAGAATAGTTATCGTTAGGCGGGAACAATAGTTA
>JBHAEQ010000019.1:0-77888 GCA_041855685.1 Prevotella sp.
ATAGAAACATGTTCAATACAGACTTTGGGTAATCCTTATTGCTTGTCGGTGGTCAACGGCGTATTGCCTCAAGTCGCTTTGTGGGGTAAGGGGATGAAATGCTCTGTCACGAAAAATACAACACCATCATGACAGCCAGAGACAACAAAATGAAGGTTATGAGCCAAACTGGCATTTTATCGCAACAGTTGCGGATTTGAGGATAAATACAATTCTTCGATATCCCGAAGGCGCATATATAATGAGGAACTGACACTTGACTTCACTTCCAACGTACAAATCACACAAGAGAGTACACAAAGCAATATAAGCAAGTCAATACACCATTAGCTTTGGTTTCAAATCAATGTTAAATAATCATCACCTTCTCTGCCATACGCTTTCCTGCTTCGAAGGACCTCTGCAGTTCTTCTTCAAAGTGTTCCTCGTGCCATTTGTCATGTGCCTGCGCCCACTCTTCGGAAAATTCAAAACGGCTGTAATCTTTCACCTGCTTGGTGCTGATGGATAAAATACGGTCAGGCTTGTCAAAGAAACGTCCAATGAGCTGTTCTAAGCGTTGATATATCTCTTCCATCTTTTCCTGATATTCAGTAGAGGCATTCATGGTGTAGATGACAGCAGAAGGGACATTTTTCTTTGGAGGATTTACACTAAAATCCTCATAGCTTAACCATGGAAAGATAAGTCTTTCCAAAAAGCATTTGGTCTGTGCAGTAACGTCTCCGAAAAAAATCGGTGACGCAAACACCATTCCATCGGCATAAGCTGCCTCCTTCAGAATGTCAGTGATACCATCCTTTCTACCGCAGTAGTCATGGAATTTACTGCCCTTGGTTTTGCATAGCATACAGGAGTAACATCCATGAAAGTCGTAGTCGTAGAGTCGAATATGATTGACTTCAATGTCATCACTCACCTGCTTTACTCCATTTGTAAATGCCTTAGCCATCTGTGCGGTGTTCATGTTCTTTCGAGGACCGCCGTCAATAATAAAAATTCTCTTCATAACAATGTCTGATAAATCTTGCGTGCAAAATTATAGAGTTTTCACAGTATCACAAAGTCCTCAACAAGACAAAATATGGTTAAAGCGAAACAAAATCTCTTTTCTATAATTATAATTCACTAACTTTGTCTGAAAATAATTTTGAGATGAAGAAAAACATCTTTGATGACAAGATACCGCAGAGTGACTGTTCATCCTTGAAGATATGGCAAGACAATATTGCAATTCAGCAGGTCAGTGCAAATGACATAATATCCGGGTGGCAGTCGAACGGCATGCCTGCTTATTCGCTTCTCCTTGTTTACGAGGGGGCTTTGGCTGTGGAATACAACGGCAAATTTATGGAAATCAATGCCGGCGACCTTTACTTCTATGCTCCTGGAATGCCTACACGCATGGTCAGTGCATCCAATGATTACCATGCCTACCTGTTATTGATTGAAGAACAGACGGTTGTCAGACATCCGATGCTATCGCTTTTTCTAAAGGCAGCCTATATTCCTGTTGCAGAATTCAAATACCCGAAGATTTCCCTGACGAAACCTCAGATAGACATTCTCTCAGCATTGTTTATTTCTGTACTTCTAAATATTGACCACAGTATGGAATACCAGGAGGAAGTGCTTTTCCGACTCTGTGAAAGTATCGCCATGAATGTCACCGGCATATTGCACCAGCAGATTGCATATCGCAAAGTCTCTACGAGAAGCGAGGAACTCTTCGCGCACTTCCTTCAACTGGTGCCTCAACATGCTGCAAGACATCACGACCTGTCGTTCTATGCAAGACAATTGAACATTACTACCACTTATCTTTCCCGTATAGTACGATCCATCAGTGGACGCACAGTAATGAGTTTTCTGGAATACGCCATAACCAACGAGGCAATAAGATTGCTCAAGACCACTGACATGAGCATCACAGACATAGCATTCCGGCTAAACTTCTCCGACCAGAGTAGTTTCAGCAAATTCTTCACCCGTCAGAAAGGCATGTCCGCTCTGTCGTATAGAAAACAGCATTGCATGGAAGCAGCTGGCATGCAGCCAATGCTGAACAGATTATGATATTTAGCCAATGATAAAATTACAGGCATTTCACAACTTAACTCTATGGCAAACTTTCCCTTGTTAACAGAATCTACGCCTTTCGATGGCGTCATCTTGGCAGACGGCGATTATCCCCGCCATCCTCTTGCCAAATCTTATCTACATCGTGCCCCTTACATATGCTGCTGCGATGGAGCCGGTGCGCGATTAATTGTTCATGGCTGCATCCCTGATGCAATTGTTGGCGATGGCGATTCTCTTACGGATGACTTTCTGCAATCCCACGCAGACATAGTGCATCTTGAAGAAGAGCAGGACGACAATGACCTGACAAAAGCCACACGCCATTGCTTGGCACTTGGGCTGAGAAGACTCATCTATCTCGGTACTACAGGTAAGCGCGAAGACCACACATTGGGAAACATTTCCCTTTTGGCGCGCTACACGTTAGAGATGGGCATTGACGCTGTAATGATGACCGACTATGGGTATTTTGTAGCAGCGACTGGCATCAACTCGTTCGGCACCTTTGCCCATCAGCAAATCAGTATATTCAATCTCGAGTGTTCACGTCTTACTGGGAAAGGTCTAAAATGGGAACCTTATTGTTACAGCAACCTGTGGCAAGGTACTTTAAATGAAGCTTTAGGCAACGAGGTGATTATTGAAGGCGATGCACAATATCTAATCTTCAGGACATTCGATGCCAAGTAATCCTATGTATCCAACGTTGATGAAAAATCATAATGTTGAGTAAATTGCAATATCAATACAAGTCATTAAAGAGGTCAATAGCATAAAGTCACAATCATGTATATACATGAAACTTCATGAGTCTATAAATATTGTAAGGAATATCAAATAACCAATACAATAAAACAACATGGCAAAAACAAAAAGCGACATAAACACCACGAAGGTAGAGCTTGACGAGCAACTGCTCTCCCACGACTTCGATTTCAGAGACGAGTGCAATTTAAAATATACAAATGCAAAGATTGTAGCAGAACACTATGCTATGTCAGAAAATGCAATTGCGGTATTGAGCAACATGCCTGGCAATAAAAGCTATATCTGCTATGGACAATTAGGCAATCGTCTGGGAATCGGGACGACAAGCGAAGAAGTAGACTCTATTTGGGAAAAGAAAATTATAGAGCGAATACATCCTGATGATGTGGAAGAAAAAATAGCATTCGAACTGCAATTTCATTCATTTGTGAAGCAACAGCCTGACGACAAGCGTACATGTTACTATCTTCAACATTTCCCACGCATAAAAAGCAAAGATGGTTTCCTTTTACGTCTGCGACATCGCATATACTATCTTTTATATGACAACAGAGGCAATGTAATGCTTACCCTTTGTCTTTATACGGCTGCACAGCCAAGCCAATGCCATGTTGGAATTATTAATTCCCTTGACGACACTCTGGCAGTAGCGCAGGAATCATGTTTAAAGGGGCTGTTATCAAAGAGAGAATGTAAGATATTAGAAATGATCAGCCAAGGAGAAGCAAGCAAACAAATATCAGAGTCACTGTGTATCAGCATCAATACAGTTAACAATCATAGGCAGAACATCCTTAGAAAACTGCTCTGTAAGAATACGGCACAAGCCGTATCTGTTGCAAAAAGACTTGGACTGCTCAGCTCCGAATAATGATAAATCACTATTGCAGGATTTGCAGAAGTATAGTAATTTTGCAGAAATCAAAATATCAAATAGAAATAATGAAAACAAAAATCTTTATCGCAACCATTGTTGCATTGTTCAGCCATTCTGCTAAGGCTCAGACATTTGAAAACATGCATTGGTTCAATGAGCCAGAGTCATATTCCATAAAAGGCAATAGCCTCGACATTGACGTCCCTGCACAAACCGATTTCTGGCGCAAAGCCCATTATGGCTTTACTGTTGACGATGGTCCATTCCTCTATTCAACATATGGCGGCGAATTTGAAGCTAAGCTAAAGGTCAGTGGAGACTATAGAGTACGCTTTGACCAGGCAGGAATGATGATACGTCGTGACCACGAGAATTATGTAAAATTCGGCATTGAGTTTGTCGACGGAAAGTTTAATATATCAGCAGTAGTCACGCATAAAACATCCGACTGGAGTGTAATCCAGTTAGACAGACCAATACCATATATATGGCTCAAGGCTGTACGCCACCTGGATGCGGTAGAACTTTATTACAGTTTCGACGACAAGGAATACACAATGGTGCGTATATTATGGATGCAGGATAACTGTCCACTGCAGGTAGGACCTGTAGCAGCTTGTCCAGATGGTCAGGGATTCAAGGCGAATTTCTCCGATTTTAAGGTTAAACATCTACCCGACCAACGAAGAGTTGAGTGGCTTAAGAACAACCAATGACATCATCAAACAAGACAGCCTAATGGTGTACCTGCAGAAAACGGACTTAGGAGATGGATTGAACGGAGCGTTTTTTGTTGTCAAGTAACAGAAACTTTTCGACTGGTCATTCCTACTTGTGGGGCATCATTCTATTCTTTATGTTGTATCAAGTCCTTATAATACCCACGTAAGCAAGACAGTCTATCTGTTCAGTAATCAGGGAAAGGCTGCTAGCAATCTGTTGATTGAGTGACCTATTGGTATGAACTAAAATGCACAGCTAACAGTTCCGGCATACAATCTCTGTTGGTCACTCGCTATGGCATCGAGTGACCAACACCTTATCAATCCTTACGCCATCCATGTCAACGACTTCCAACAGGAAATCATTCCACTGCAGTTTCTCGCCCACCTTCGGAATGTATCCCGAACTCACGTATAAAATTGAAAAAACTAACGAGACTGACAATTTCAAAGGACTTTCTTAACCCGAACTCGCGTTATATGTACTTTATTGGTAAGCAAGCGCATATATCCTAATCTGCTTTATCATTGCGAGCAGACCGTTGGCACGTGTAGGTGACAGGTGTTCGCGAAGTCCGATTGCATCGATGAAATGCAAATCTGAATCGATGATTTCTTTTGGAGTATGACCACCAAGCACTCTAATGAGCAGCGCTATTATGCCTTTTACTATCAGTGCATCGCTTTCCGCACGCAGCTGTATGAACCCGTCAACATAATCGCACTGCACCCACACACGACTCTGACAACCGTCAATGAGGTTGTCGTCAGTTTTATACTTGTCGTCGAGCGGTTCAAGATCATTACCAAGGTCGATTAGCATTTGGTATTTGTCCATCCAGTCTTCAAAGTCGTTGAACTCTTCGATTATTTCTTGCTGTATCTCGTTAATCGTCATGTTTTCCTGAAGGTTTTAATATGTATAACTTATCTGATGGTCTCACCTTGTCTGGCACGGGTATGCTTACACGCCACCCTTTATGGGCTGTGGCAACAGGCTTGAGCTCGTATCTTATTTCGTCGGCATTAAGATATATTACACCTGTTGTTGGACCTGTGATAAGGAGCTTATCGCCTTGGTTCAACTCAGCCGCTTCGATAAGGAATTCAGCCACTCCAAGTTTAGAGAAATACTTTATTCCCTTTCCGCAATATACTTTCTTCTCGGTAGCAAGTGAGCCATAGTGTTTGTTCCACTCGCCAAGTTTCTGCCCTTGATAGTAGCCGTCCCAGAATCCACGGTTGAATACGGTTCCCAGCCTCTCGTCCCATTGGTCTTTCTTTTCCTCGGTGAATGTACCGTCGATTACGCTTTGTATAGCTTCCTTATAGCAGCTGACAACGTTGTAAACATATTCTGGTCCACGTGCTCTGCCTTCAATTTTGAACACCCTTACTCCGCTCTTCATCATCCTGTCAATGAATCTTATGGTCTTCAAATCCTTAGGACTCATTATGTATTTATTGTCGATGTCGAGCTCTGTGCCAGTTTCCTTATCTCTAACAGTATAGCCTCTGCGGCACAGCTGCATACACTCGCCTCGGTTGGCAGAGCGTCCGGTATTGTCAAGACTCAGATAGCACTTGCCAGAAACAGCCATGCAGAGTGCTCCGTGGCAGAACATTTCAATGCGTATCAGCTCGCCCTTAGGACCACGGATATCCTGTTCCTGTATCTGGCGATATATACATTCCACTTGTTCCATGTTGAGTTCGCGTGCCAATACCACAACATCGGCAAACATAGAGTAGAACTTCAGTGAATCTATGTTAGAGATGTTGAGTTGTGTAGAAAGGTGTACTTCCACTCCTACCTTTTTACAATATACCATAACAGCCACATCAGAGGCAATGACAGCTGTAATTCCTGCCTCTTTTGCGGCATCAACCATAGTACACATAGTGGATATATCTTCGCCATAGATAACAGTATTTATTGTGAGATATGTCTTTATGCCATGCTCTTGACAGGTCTGCGCAATTTCATGCAGGTCGTCTATACCAAACTTGTTGGCTGAGTGCGAGCGCATGTTAAGCTGTCCGATACCGAAATATACGGAATTGGCTCCTGCTTGTATGGCAGCTGCTAATGACTCGCGCGAGCCTACTGGTGCCATTATTTCAAATTCGTTTATATTCATGTTTCAGTCTTTTATTATCTTCATATATTCATCATAGTCTATAAATCTGCCTCCCATTGACCTCAAGTGCGGTGTCTCAAGCTGGCAGTCTATCATCTTCATGTCCTGTTCACGCATCCATGATGCAAGGAAAACAAGTGCTAATTTGGAGCCGCTTGGTACGAGGGAGAACATGCTCTCGCCTATGAAACATCTGCCTATCGTCACACCATACAGTCCTCCTACGAGTTTGCGTTCATCTGTGTCGGAATTCAACTCCCACACCTCCACACTCGTGGCAAACCCTAATTTATGCAAGCGTGTGTAAGCCCGCTTGATATGAGGACCAAGCCATGCGCCTTTCTCCTTATCACGCATTGCTCCGCAGTTTGTAATTACCTCATCGAAAGCCTGATTGAACGAAAATTTATACTTCTGCTTCCTTAGCAGCGAGCGCATAGAGTGGCTTATGTGTATTTCTTCGGGGAAAATAACAAACCGTTTCATTGGACACCACCATTGTATCCAAGGTTTGCCGTTGTCGTCGCAGAAGGTATTATCTTCCTTCCTATAAGCATACCACGGAAATATTCCATTGCTGTAAGCCAAGAGTAAACGCTCGGTACTCAAATCACCTCCAACAGCGAACAGTCCGTCAGGTTCACCGTCACGTGGGTCGGGAAAGTCTATGCTTGCAGGATTGAGCTGGTATATCATTTCTTGGAAAGTTCCTCTTTAGTAATGGTTATGCAGCCTCCTTTGCGTAGTTTTCCATACAGAATTTCTTTCATGAGAATAGGATTGAGCATTTGCTGAATAACTCTGTCCATCTCTCGTGCTCCATACTGCTGGGTAAATCCTTTCTCAAGAAGCAGTTCTCGAGCCTCTTTCTCGAGTGTCATAACAACATTCTTTGCACGAAGCTTAGCATCAAGCTGGCGCAGTTTCTTATCGAGAATAAGTCCTGCCATGTGCTTGTCCATCTCATTGAACAGAACTATTGACGACAAGCGGTTGACAAACTCGGGCTTGAAAGTTTTCTTCACCTGCTTCAACATAGCCTGCCCTTTGCTCACATTTCCGCTGAATCCGATATTGGCTTGTGCGGCGAATTGTGCTCCGGCATTCGATGTCATTATCAGAATAACGTTGCGGAAGTCGGCTTTCTGTCCCTTGTTGTCGGTAAGACGTGCATAGTCCATAACCTGCAGCAGAATGTTGTATATGTCTCCATGCGCCTTTTCTATTTCGTCGAGCAGAAGCACACAGTTAGGAGTCTTGCGTATGGCATCGGTAAGGAGTCCTCCGTCCTCATATCCCACATAACCCGCTGGTGAACCAATAAGTTTTGCAACAGCATGCTTTTCTGTATATTCTGACATGTCGAAGCGCACAAGTTCTATTCCGAGTTCTTGTGCAAGCACACGAGCAACCTCTGTTTTACCAACACCAGTAGGACCAACAAACAACATTGAAGCAATAGGCTTGTTGTCGTCGAGCAGTCCAGCCTTCGACATCTGAACAGCCTCGGCAACACTACGAACAGCCTCTTCCTGTCCGTAAATCTGTGCGGAAAGATTAGGAACCAAAGTTGAAAGCGCCTCATTATCATCATCTCTCAGAGCCTTGGCATCAATCTTACATACCTTTGCAAGAATATTATTAATAAGATGTTTATCAACTTTCTGATAACGGCGGCTCTTTCTCTTGCCGTTCTTATCGAGGAATGGATTTATTTCCAGAAATGCGCTTGCCTCATCGATAAGGTCAATAGCCTTGTCAGGCAGGAAACGGTCGGTTATGTGCTTAGCCGCCATTTCAACAGCATAGGTGATGGTATCATCGGGAATAATCACAGAGTGAAATTCTTCATAGCGCTGTTTCAGTCCTTTGAGTATTGCAATGGTATCGTCAACTGTCGGCTCTGCAATGTCAATCTGCTGGAATCTGCGCACAATGCCCTTGCTTTTTGCGAAGTAGCGATTATATTCCTGATAGGTTGTAGAGCCAATGAATCTGATGTCGCCACTCTCAAGATAAGGCTTCAACATGTTGGAAGCATCCATTGAACCGTCGCTGCCCTTGCCTGCCCCTACGAGATTGTGTATCTCGTCAATGTATATCATAGCCTTTCCTTCCTTTCGTACTCCGTCCATGATATTTTTAATGCGCTTCTCGAAATCGCCTCTGAACTGTGTACCAGCCAAGAGTGTACCCAGCTCGAGCGAATATATCTTGTAACCTTTGAGTCGTTCGGGCACCTCTCCTTGTTCTATTCTCGCCACCAGTCCATAAACTAATGCTGTCTTGCCTACGCCGGGTTCACCTACATGCAAGGGATTGTTCTTATCCTTACGACAAAGGACCTGTATGGTTCGGTCCAGTTCCTGTTCACGTCCAATGAGCGGGTTGCGGTCTGCCAACTGTTCATTAAGACATACAACAAGGTCACGCCATGGTGTAACAGCGTTAGTGTCCAACTCTTCATCTATATCTTCCCCATCAGACCAGCTGTCGTCTTCCTCATAGGCATGCAATACATTAGATACTATTTCAGCCGTAGTGAGTGTTGTATTGTTTACAAACAGATATTTTGCAAACGATTCCTTCAAGTGGAGAATAGCATCTACAAGATGAGGTACGTCAACTTCGCTCACACCTGCTCCAGCAGCTTGAGCTTCGGCATAGTCCATCATGCTGTCCGACTGTTCTGAAGTTGTAATCTCATAGTCTATATACTCGGGCACTTTTTCGAGTTTTCTCATAAACTCGTCAAGTTGTCCGATGAATGCCTTATAGTCTATCTCATTGTAATATAACGAGCGCACGAATGCGGTATCGTTGACAAGACCAATCACAACATGTTCGGGCGTGATAAATTCATGCCTGAACTGGTGAGCCTTATAGCTTGCCACGTTGAGTACTTTTCTTGCTTTTTCTGTAAAATTAATCATCTGTTAAGTCTTTTTCATCCAACAGTTCCATTATTTGGAAACTATTTATTCGGGTTTGTATGACAATCTAAGCGGGAAATTTTCTTCTCTTGCCATTGTCATAGCCTTTGCTACCTTGCTCTTTGCAATGTCGTAAGTATATATACCTACTACGGCCTGACCGGTTTTATGCACAGCCAGCATCAGGCTTTCCGCCTCAGTTTCTTGCTTGAAGAAAACTTCTCTAAGCACTCGAACCACAAAATCCATAGTAGTAAAGTCATCATTATATATAATAACTTTATACCTACGCGGTTCTTTAATATCAGTGCGGTTTCGTTCCAGTATGCTTGATTCTGACTTTGCCATTACTTTTGCATTTCGTGTAACTTTCTGTAATATCCGTCTTTAAGCAGGAGTTCATCATGCGAGCCGTGTTCTACAATCTCTCCTTCGTGCAGAACATATATCTCGTCGGCATTCTTGATAGTCGATAAGCGATGTGCTATAGCAACCGTTGTGCGTGTCTTCATTAACTTCTCAAGAGCATCCTGAACCAATCGTTCGGACTCTGTATCGAGTGCCGATGTTGCCTCATCGAGAATAAGAATAGGCGGATTCTTCAGAATAGCCCTGGCAATGGACACTCGCTGTCTTTGACCTCCTGAGAGTCTGCTGCCACGATCGCCTATGTTTGTATCATACTCCTGCTCGGTTGCCATTATGAAGTCGTGTGCATTGGCGATACGTGCGGCCTGTTCAATAGCATCGTCGGAGGCAGAATCTACACCGAACGTGATATTGTTGCGGAATGAATCGTTGAAGAGAATAGCCTCTTGATTAACGTTACCTATCAGGCTTCGCAGATTGTGTATGCCAAGGTCTTTTACGTTTCTTCCGTCAATAAGGACTTCTCCTTCCTGCACATCATAGTAACGTGGAATCATATCGACGAGTGTTGATTTCCCGCTTCCACTTTGTCCAACCAATGCTATGGTCTTACCTTTGGGTATGGTGAGGTTTATATTGCGGAGCACCCATTGCTCTCCGTATCTAAAACTGACATTACGGAACTCTATTTCATGGTTGAACCCATTGAGAGTTGCAGGATTTTCATTTTCCTTTATCATCTCCTCGGCTGTAAGAATTTTGTCTATTCGTTCCATAGAGGCCAACCCTTTTGGAATGCTGTAGCCTGCCTTTGAGAACTCTTTAAGAGGATTGATAATTGAATAGAGCAGCAACATATAGTATATGAATGCGGCACCGTCAAGCGACTGGTCGCCGAGAACCAACTGACTTCCAAACCATAAAACGACAACAATCATAACTGTGCCAAGGAACTCTGACATGGGGTGGGCAAGCTGTTGACGGATATTAACCATCATTATATGATTGCGATAGTTGGTGTTTATAGTATCAAATCGCTTGTTCATCTTTTCCTCCGCACAGAATGCCTTTATTATACGAAGACCTCCCAATGTTTCTTCCACCTGACTCATGGTATCGCTCCAAAGCGACTGTGCCTTTGTGGACTGTGCTTTGAGCTTTCTTCCAACATAGCCCATGAACCAGCCGAATATTGGTACAAACACAAGCGTGAATATTGTCAACTGCCAAGACATGAATATCAGCATGGAGAAATATACTATTATCAGTACAGGATTTTTAAAGAGCATGTCGAGTGAAGACATTATACTAACTTCAACTTCCTGTACATCTCCTGACATGCGGGCTATGATGTCGCCCTTGCGCTCTTCAGAAAAGAAACCCAGCGAAAGAGAATTTATCTTTTTATAAAGCTGATTTCTTATATCTCTTACCACTCCTGTGCGGATAGGAATAATCATTGCCGAAGACAGAAAATATGCACCTGTCTTAAGGAAAGTGGTAACTACAAGGAACAAACCTATAAGGAGAACAGTTGTGGAAGGTCCCCATGAGGCAAGCAGTCCCTGCACAAAATAGTTAAGATTATTGCTCAACCAATCTTGTATATTTGCACTATCCCAAGCTATATAGCCTGTAGCAGCAACTGCATCATCAGTCTTGAATATTATGCGCAGTATGGGTATTATTGCTGCAAACGAGAATATATTAAGTACTGCCGACAGTATGTTGAATACTATCGATAGTACTAAATATTTCTTATAAGGAGGAACAAATCTCCTTAATACTTTTAGAAATTCTTTCAATTCCTTGTTTTCTTTAGTTCTAAATTCTTGTTCCGAGTAGTGTGGCACTTGTCGAACCTGTGATTTTAACTCTTACAATGTCGCCAACATGTTCATCGGTCTTATCGAACACCACCATTTTGTTTTGCGACGTGCGACCGCACATCTGCTGACGTGAGCGCTTGCTGAAACCCTCAACAAGGACATCAAACTCCTTACCCTCATCTTTCTTATATTGTTCGGCTGATATTTCAGTCTGCAACTTTATCATTTCATTCAAGCGACGTACCTTTTCAGCCTCATCAACATTATCAGGAAGATGCTTTGAGGCATAGGTTCCCGGGCGTTCAGAGTACTTGAACATGAAAGCTGAGTCATATCCCACTTTCTTCATTAAGTCGAGCGACATTTGATGATCCTCCAAGGTTTCATCATGATAACCCACAAATATGTCGGTGGTTATAGAGCATTCAGGCAGTATTCGGCGTATTGCCTCTACTCGTCCCATGTACCATTCCACGGTATATTTTCTATTCATGAGTTTCAGAATCTTGTCAGAACCGCTCTGAACAGGCAGATGTATATGCTTGCAGATATTATCGTGTGCAGCAATCACCTCCAAAGTCTCGTTGCTCATATCTTTAGGATGCGATGTTGTAAATCGAACACGCATATTAGGAGCCGTCTCTGCCACGAGTGCCAAGAGTTGTGGGAAAGTAACATCCTCACCTTCTTCGCCATTCTTCAGAGCATGATAGGAATTCACATTCTGCCCTAAGAGTGTTACCTCCTTAAATCCTCTCTTTTGGAGATCTTTTACTTCAGCAAGTATGCTCTGCACTTCACGACTACGTTCACGACCTCGGGTATAAGGTACAATGCAATAGTGGCAGAAGTTATTGCAGCCGCGCATTATGCTTACGAAACCGCTGAGATTATTTCCGGCAACTCTTTGAGGCACAATGTCACGATATGTCTCTGTTTTAGACAGTTCGATGTTTATAGCATTTCCTCCAACTTCACACTGTGCAATCAAATCGGGCAATGACAGATAAGCATCAGGACCAGCCACCAGATTGGCATAATGATTCTCTATGAGGTCGTCTTTCACGCGTTCTGCCATACAGCCTAAAACACCGAGTATTACTTTACGTCCTTCCTTCTTATGCAGCGCATGAAGAGTGTCGAGGCGTTGGTATATCTTATTCTCGGCATTCTCGCGCACTGAGCAGGTGTTAAGGAAGATGGCATCTGCGAGGGTTTCATCCTCGCAGACGTCATAACCTGCCATTTTCATCACTGATGCCACGACTTCCGAGTCAGCCACGTTCATCTGGCATCCATATGTTTCAATATACAGCTTCTTCATTATTTTTCAACTTTCACCACCTCGACAGTGAATATCAGTGTTGAGTAAGGCTTTATCTTTCCAGCCTGACGCTCACCGTATGCCAGTTCCTGTGGTATATAGAGTTCCCACTTAGAACCTTCAGGCATAAGACAAAGTGCTTCTGTCCAACCTTTTATTACTTGGTCGGGACGGAATGTACTTGTATCAGGATTGCGTTTGTAACTTGAGTCAAACTCTGTACCATCAATCATCTTTCCCTCATACTTCACAGTAACATTGTTGCTCTTGTCTGCAACAGCACCTGTGCCTTTGGTAAGAATCTTATATTGCAAGCCTGAAGGCAGAGTAACAACTCCTTCCTTGGTTTTATTGTCTTCCAGCCACTTCTTGTTTGCTTCTATATACGGAGCACTCTGGCGCTTTTCTATCTCAGCCTTCAACTCTGATGTATATTTAGCCGCAACATCAGCAGATGCAAAATGAGTTGTATCATTATCAGCTCCTGCAAGGAACCCATTAAAGAACAGATTCATATCAAGTGAGTCGGGAGTATTCTCAAAAGCCTGTGACGCTTGTGGAAAAATCTGCTTCTGCACCTGTTGTGCTATTTGTATGCCAGCAGTATGTGCCATATACTTTGGATCGGTGCCTTTTTCAACAGCCTCAATGAAACCTTGTTTGAAGTCTGCCATGAACACGGAATCAATACCAAGACTTTTTTCCAAGTAATCAACAAGTCCTCTTGTTGCAGCCATACCTGCTGCGTAACTCAATGAGTCGCGCTGGGTATTGAGATTTGCAAGCTGGCAGCAAGCAGGTATTTCTGTTTGAGCTTTCTTCTTTTTCTTCTTATCTTTCCTGTCACCGGCTTGAGCGGTAATAGCAGCACTGGCCAATATGACCAGTGCCATGAAAATAGTTTTCTTCATCTTATTTTCTAAATTTCAAGAAACTAAATATCCTTTCTAAAATCACATCCGCCCCTTTTCTAATCATCGAAGAGAGGAAGAAGTGAATTATATTACTTCTTCACTTCAAGCAACTCAATCTTGAATATAAGAGCAGAGAACGGCTTTATATCTCCCTGCATACGCTCACCATAAGCAAGTTCCTGTGGAATATAAACTTCCCATACAGAACCTACAGGCATACGGGTGAGAACTTCTGTCCATCCCTTGATAACCTGATTGGCACGCATTGTAGCAGGCTCACCACGTTTATAACTTGAGTCGAAGATAGTGTCATTAATGAGACGACCCTCATAGTTAACAACAACCATAGAAGTATCCGCAGGGATTGCACCTGTACCAACTTTGATAACTTTATATTGAACACCAGAAGGAAGAGTCTTAACACCCTCTTTTGTTTTGTTTGCAGCGAGGAACTTCTCACCAGCTACCTTGTTAGGACCATACTGCTCTTGTGCAGCTGCAGCCTTTATCTTCTGCATTTTTGTCTGGAAAGTAGTCTGTGCCTCTTCTACTGTCATCAAACCTTTTGAGTTTGTAGCGCCAGTAATGAAACCTGCCATAAAATTCTTCAACGAGATAGTCTTTGTTGAATCTTCGCCATATACTTCGTGATTAATACCAGGAATCATCTGGTTACTAATCTGCTGACCAATCTGAATACCAGCATAGTAAGCAGCCTTCTTCTTGTCGTCTCCTGCATTAACACCGTCGTTGAGTCCCTTAATGAACTGGTTTATATAAGTTGTATCAATACCCATACGACCTACGAGATACTCGCGAAGACCTTGTGTCTGTGCCAAACCAATGGCGTAACTGAGTGTGTCAACATCACTTTTAAGATTAGCTTTAGGAGTTGAATTTCCACAGCCTACAAATGTTGTTGCAGCAATAGCAAATGCTGCGATGATTGATAATTTTTTCATTTTGTTTTATGATTTTGATTTATTAAACAATTCATTTCACTTCAATAAGCTCAACATCAAAGATTAGAGCAGAGTATGGAGGTATTGACGCTCCGGCACCACGCTCGCCATATCCCAACTCATAAGGAATGAAGAAGCGATACTTAGCTCCCTCCTGCATCAACTGTACACCTTCAGTCCAACCGGCAATAACCTGATTCAAACCAAATGCAGCAGGCTCACCACGCTTATAGCTTGAGTCGAACACAGTTCCATCGATGAGCTGACCTTCATAATGGCACACTACAGTATCAGTAGCCTTAGGCTGCTTACCGCTGCCTTCCTGAAGAATCGTGTACTGCAAGCCGCTCTTTGTTACATGCACGCCCTCTATTTTAGCATTATTCTCCAGAAATTTCTCACCTTCAGCTCTGCTTTCCTTAAAACGTTCCGCAGCTGCCGCACGCTGTTTCTGCTCTTGTTCCTGAAAAAATTGCTGTACTATCTGTTGAGCCTCAGCATCATCCATTTGTTTGTTACCAGCAACAACGTCCTTTATTGCCTGTGCAAAGTCGTCGATATTAAGGTTCTCAGCACCCATGTCTTTCAATTGGCTTCCTATGCCCATGCCTAAAGCATAACTAATTTTATCCATTTCGTTTTATTGAATTTATATTATTTAATCGTGTGTGTATGCGCACGTTGCGCACAAAACTCTGCAAAGTTAATGAAAAATATCCAACAACGCTTTTCCCGTTATACATTTTTAATATCTATGAGCACGCAACATAAAAAACAACGAATATGTATAGAAGATATAAAAAGCACATAACACTGATACAAAAATGTAATAATTTATACCAGTAAATTCCTCCGTTTTAATCAATAAACTACAAGAAAAGAAAACAAGCAAAATGAAATAAAAGAGCGATAAACGCAGTTCCTATTTACAAAACCGCCCATCTTGCATTGCAAAACCAATGCCTTTAGACTGCAAAACGCCCCATATTAGACGGTAAAACCTATTGTTTTACAGGGCAAGAACAGTGCTTTTACAAACCAAAAACGCAGGTTGACAAACGTATTTTCATGCAACTCCCTGAACGTCAACAAATTCCCTAACACTCCAAAAACGCCGCATTTACAACCAACACCACTCTCACTTGCAAATACGCAAGTTTTACAAGCATAGTTTGTAATGTTTATTCTTAACACAACTACGCACTCTTCACATATACGCACGATATTTTAATAAACGCGCGTTTGTTGATTACGTTTTTTTTGATTACCTTTGCAAATCGAACAAACAATTAAATACAAACAACACAACATTTAATGGCAAATATTGAGATTCGCAAGGTCAAGACAAAAAAGGACCTTGGTCGTTTTATAGACGTTCATCATGATCTCTATGAGGGGAACGAGTACGATGCTCCAACACTGTTCATTGATGACATGAACACCCTCAGCAAAGACAAGAATGCCGCTTTTGATTTCTGCGAGGCGGACTATTACATAGCCTATAAAGACAACAAGCCGGTAGGCAGAGTGGCAGCCATTATCAATCACAAGGCTAATGAGAAATGGGACAGAAAAGATGTCAGATTCGGTTGGCTTGATATGATTGACGACATAGAAGTAACAAAAGCTCTTTTCAAGGCTGTGGAAGACTACGGGCGCAAGAAAGGCATGCAGCAGATAGTTGGTCCGTTAGGCTTTACCGATATGGATCCGGAAGGAATGCTTATAGAAGGTTTTGACCAACTCGGCACAATGGCAACAGGCTACAACTACCCTTACTATCCGGAACACATGGAGAAGTTAGGAGGTTGGGAAAAAGACAACGACTATGTTGAATGGAAGGTAATAGTACCGGAGGAAATGTCAGAAAAACATCGACGAGTTTCTGACATGATAAAAAAACGATATAATCTCAATGTAAGAACACTCACAAAGAAAGAAATCAACGAAAACAATATGGGAAAGAAAGTGTTTGAAGTAATTAACAACACCTTCTCCCATCTCTACGGCTACTCACAACTGTCAGAAAGACAGATGGACCAATACGTAGAAGCATATCTCAGATTTGCCGATTTAGAATGGATACCCGTTGTTGAAGACCTCAGCACTCCCGACCACGAACTTGTAGGTGTAGGCGTAACACTACCATCACTTACACGGGCACTACAGAAATGTCCTCGAGGAAGACTGCTGCCTTTTGGCTGGTTTCACATAATAAGAGCATTGAAGTTTAAGAAGACAGAAATAGCCGACTTGCTGCTGATAGGGGTTCTTCCTGAATACAGAAAGAAAGGAGCAAGCGCCCTCCTGTTCGACCACCTCATACCGCTGTATCAAAGATACGGCATCAAATGGGGTGAGACACATGTGGAGATGGAAACCAATAATAATGTTCAGAACATGTGGCAGGATTTTGAATGTTACTGTCACAAGCGCAGACGCTGCTACAAAAAACCACTTTAACAAAAAACAAACAGCATCTGATAAAGATACCAGAATATAAAACCAAACTGAATCAAATCCAAAGAATGAGCGATACAGAGCAAAGCATTTCAATGCCTATAGGAAATGAACAGCAACCGACAGAATATGTTGACTCCAATATACGAACCCTGTCAGATGTAGAACACATACGAATGCGCCCGGGAATGTACATAGGCAGACTTGGCGATGGAAGTCTGCCCGAGGACGGTATATATGTCCTGCTGAAAGAAACTATTGACAACTCAATAGACGAATTCCGCATGGACGCAGGAAAAAGAATTGAAATCGATATTGAAGACAATCTCCGTGTCAGCGTCCGCGACTATGGACGAGGCATTCCGCAGGGTAAACTTGTTGATGCTGTAAGCAAGCTCAACACCGGAGGAAAATATGATTCCAAAGCCTTCAAGAAATCAGTTGGTATGAACGGAGTGGGTATAAAGGCTGTGAATTTTCTAAGTTCTAAATTTGAAGTACGCTCGTATCGAGAAGGAAATGTGCGCAGTGCAGTATTCAAAAAAGGATTACTTCAATCCGATACAACTGTGAATACAGAAGACGAAAATGGAACATTCATTGCATTTGAACCTGATAACACCCTGTTCTTGAACTATAAATTCCACAACGACATTGTGGAAACTATGCTCAGAAACTATACTTACCTCAACTCTGGGCTCACAATAATGTACAACGGCAGGCGCATTATCTCGCGCAATGGTCTTGCCGATCTTCTGCGAGACAACATGACATCTGATGCCCTGTATCCCATTATACACATAAAATCAGACGATATAGAAATTGCATTCACTCATGCCAATCAATACGGCGAGGAATATCACTCATTTGTCAACGGACAGCACACAACACAGGGAGGCACCCACCAAAGTGCATTCAAGGAGCATATAGCACGAACAATAAAGGAATTTTTCAATAAATACGAGTATGGCGACATACGCAACGGACTTGTAGCCGCCATTGCTTTGAACGTGGAAGAACCAATATTCGAATCGCAGACAAAGATAAAACTCGGTTCACTGACTATGAGTCCCGGTGGTGAGAGTATCAACAAGTTTGTGGGCGATGTCATCAAAAAAGAAGTTGACAACTATCTGCACATACATACAGATGTGACAGAAATTATAGAAAACAAGATAAAAGAAAGCGAGCGTGAACGTAAAGCCATGGCTGGTGTTACAAAACTGGCAAGGGAAAGAGCAAAGAAAGCCAATCTCCACAACCGCAAATTGCGCGATTGCCGTATTCACTTCAGCGATGCTAAGAATCCCAGAAAAGAAGAATCAAGCATATTCATAACCGAAGGCGACTCGGCTTCAGGCTCAATAACAAAAAGCCGCGATGTAAATACACAAGCCGTATTCTCACTCCGCGGCAAGCCACTAAACTCTTATGGATTAACAAAGAAAGTGGTATATGAGAACGAAGAATTCAACCTTCTTCAGGCAGCTCTCGACATAGAAGACGGTCTCGACAGCCTTCGCTACAACAAAGTAATAGTTGCCACAGATGCCGATGTCGATGGAATGCATATTCGCTTGCTGACAATAACTTTCTTCCTGCAATTCTTCCCAGACTTGATAAAGAAGGGGCATGTATATGTACTGCAAACCCCGTTGTTCCGTGTGCGCAACCGACGCACAAAGATAAAGGACAAGCAAGTTGTAAAGAACGAAGATACAAAACTTGAAGCACGTGGAGAAAAACCGAAAGATTTCATTACACGCTATTGCTATAACGAAGAAGAACGACTTGCAGCAGTGCAAGCTCTTGGACCAGATCCAGAGATTACACGATTCAAAGGATTAGGAGAAATATCGCCGGAGGAGTTCGCAGGATTCATTGGTCCTGACATAAGACTTGAGCAAGTGACACTCCACAAAACCGACCAAGTGGCAAAACTCTTGGAATACTATATGGGTAAGAACACCCTCGAACGACAAAAGTTTATAATAGACAACCTTGTTGTTGAAGAAGACATACCAGAAGAAGACTCCAAACCAATGGAATAAGATGAAAAAAATATTATTAATAATCTTGTCAGCATTACTGACAATAACTGCAACAGCACAGAAATTACGCTTCGGGAGCGAAGAAATACAAAAACTACAGATAGCAGAAATGGCTATCACAAACCTCTATGTTGACAGTGTAAACGAGAGTAAACTTGTAGAAGATGCTATACAAGGAATGCTAAAAGGACTCGACCCACACTCTTCTTACACAACAGCAAAGGAGACAAAGGCACTCACCGAACCATTGCAAGGGTCGTTCGAGGGCATAGGAGTGCAGTTCAATATGGCACAAGACACTCTGCTCGTAATACAGACCATCAACAACGGTCCATCTGAAAAAGTAGGAATCTTGGCAGGAGATCGTATAACATGCGTTGACGACACCATAATTGCAGGCGTAAAAATGAGCAGAGAGGAGATTATGCGCCGTCTGCGTGGCAAGAAAGGCACAAAAGTGAATCTTAATATTGTGCGCCGCGGAATAAAAGATACTCTGACTTTCGTAGTGACACGTGACAAGATTCCTGTTAAGACTATAGATGCCGTATATATGATTCGTCCTGAGATTGGATATATCAGAATAGGCAGTTTCGGCGCTACAACCTACAACGAGTTCATGCAGGGAGTTGACTCGCTGCGCCAGAGAGGAATGAAAGACCTCATCATAGACCTGCAGGAGAATGGAGGGGGTTATCTGCAAACAGCAGTACAAATAACCAACGAATTTCTTAAAAAGAATGACCTCATAGTTTATACACAAGGAAGAACTACACAACGGCAGGAGTTTCTTGCCGATGGAAGGGGACATCTGATTGACGGAAGAGTGGTTGCACTGGTAAATGAATACTCTGCATCAGCATCCGAAATTCTATCTGGAGCACTTCAAGACCATGACCGTGGACAGATAGTAGGCCGCCGCTCATTCGGAAAAGGTTTGGTACAACGCCCCATCGACTTTCCTGATGGTTCGATGATAAGGCTCACCGTAGCACATTATTATACTCCATCTGGACGATGCATACAGAAACCTTACGAGAAAGGAGACAATGAAGATTATGCCCAAGATATAGAAAAACGATTCAAACATGGAGAGTTGTATAGTCGCGACAGTATTCATTTTGCCGATTCGTTGAAATTCCAAACATTGCGTCTAAAGCGCACTGTATATGGAGGAGGCGGTATAATGCCCGACATTTTCGTACCACTCGATACCACTCAATACACTTTATATCACCGTCAATTAGCCGCAAAAGGCATCATCATAAATCAGACACTGAAATATGTTGACCAGAATCGCAAGAGTCTAAACAAAAGCTATAAGAATTTCAACGACTTCAATACACGGTTTGTTGTGACTGACAACATGTTGAAAGACTTATTCAAAGAAGGTGAGAAAGAAAAAGTAAAACTAAAGGACGAAGCAGAACGCAAACAGAGTCTGCCTATGCTCAAAAATCAAATAAAGGCTCTTATTGCACGTGATCTCTGGGACATGAATGAGTATTTTCATATCATCAACGAACAAAACCACATTGTGCAAGAGGCTGTAAAACTCTTGGAACAAAAATAAACATAGAAATGCAAGAAGATTTCGATATACGCGAATCAAGCTATTCTGCAGAAAAGGATTTTGAGAATGCCCTGCGACCGTTGAGTTTCGACGACTTCAGCGGACAGCAGAAAGTTGTCGATAACCTAAGAATATTCGTAGAGGCTGCCAAGTATCGTGGAGAACCACTTGACCATACACTGCTTCACGGTCCTCCGGGACTCGGCAAGACAACTCTGTCAAACATCATAGCAAGCGAATTAGGAGTAGGCTTCAAACTAACATCAGGTCCTGTGCTTGATAAACCTGGCGACTTAGCCGGTATTCTTACATCGCTTGAGCCAAACGACGTGCTTTTCATCGACGAGATACACCGCTTGAATCCAATTGTAGAGGAATACCTCTATTCTGCCATGGAGGATTACCGCATAGATATAATGATAGACAAAGGACCGTCGGCAAGAAGTATTCAAATCGACCTCAACCCATTCACATTGGTTGGAGCTACTACACGCAGCGGCATGCTTACAGCACCTCTACGTGCCAGATTTGGCATTAATCTGCATTTGGAGTATTACGATCCCGAGACAATTAAACGAATCATTAAACGCTCGTCAAACATCATGAGGGTTCCTATAGATGAAGATGCGGCAGCAGAAATAAGCCGACGCTCACGCGGAACGCCTCGTATAGCTAATGCTCTACTCCGCCGTGTGCGTGACTTTGCACAGGTCAAAGGCACAGGAAGGATTGATATTGGCATTGCCAATATGGCTCTTACAGCCCTGAATATTGACAATTTTGGACTTGACGAAATCGACAATAAGATTCTGCTCACTATAATCGACAAATTCCGCGGCGGACCTGTAGGAGTAACAACAATAGCAACAGCAATAGGAGAAGACGGAGGAACCATTGAAGAAGTTTATGAGCCATTCTTAATAATGGAAGGATTCATCAAACGAACTCCACGTGGACGAATGGCAACAGAATTAGCTTTCCGTCATTTTGGACGTAATATATTAGGAAGCAATGCAGGAGAACCAAGGCTCTTTGACTAAGGTTTTATATGCAGGTTCGTTCGATCCATTTCATATCGGACACCGCAGTATTGTCGAAAGAGCACTACTCCTTTTCGACAAGGTTGTCATATGTGTTGCAGTAAATCCCGATAAGCAGTATGCCTTTTCTGTTGAAGAACGTATGGAGACCATCCGAAAAGATTTTTGCAACAATCCGTGCGTTGAGGTAGTAGCGACAAATGGTTGGGTCATAGATGTATGCCATGCCTACGGAATACACCATATAATAAAAGGTGTGCGCAATGTAGAAGATTTCATGTACGAAAAAGAGCAGGCGGAATGGAATAAGAGCCACGGAGGAATAGAAACCATTTTGCTTTTTGCGGAGCCGGGAATGGAGAATGTTAACAGCACTTTGATAAGAAAAGAATTAGGAAAACAATAACTAATATGATTACTTATAATGCAGAAGGTGTGAAGATGCCTGACATAAAAAAGCGTGAAACTACTAAATGGATTCGTGCTGTTGCCGCATCACACGGTAGAAAAGTTGGCGAAGTGGGCTATCTTTTCTGTAACGACGAGAAGATTCTCGAGGTCAACAACGAGTATCTCAGTCATGATTATTACACCGACATCATCACTTTTGATTATAATGAAGGCGAGATTATAAATGGCGACTTGGTAATTTCGCTTGATACTGTACGCACCAATGCAGAGAAGTTTGGCAAGTCCTATGATGAAGAACTGCATCGTGTAATCATTCATGGCATTCTCCATTTATGCGGTATTAATGACAAAGGCCCCGGGGAGCGAGAAATCATGGAAGATGCTGAGAACAAGGCTCTATGCATGTTGTAATAATAGGAGCTGGAGCAGCAGGTTGCTTCTGCGCTGTCAACTTGAAACGCAGGCAATCCTCATGGCAGGTTACGGTAATAGAAAAAAACACCCGTCCACTTGCTAAAGTTGCTGTTACTGGTGGCGGACGATGCAATCTCACAAATTCATTCAAGGAGGTAAAAAGCATAAAGAGCGTGTATCCCAGAGGCGAGAAACTAATGAAAAGAGCATTAAAAGTTTTCTCCCACGAAGATACCATGCAATGGTTTGAGGAGCAAGGAGTGAAGCTCGTAACACAAGACGACCAATGCGTATTCCCGAAATCGCAGGATGCAATGGAGATTGTCAACACTTTGACAACCATGATGAGACAGTATGGAGTAGAACTCATTACGAGTACAACAGTTGAGGATATTTATAAAAACGAAGAAAATAAATATATAGTTTCTTGCTCACAACAGACAACAATACAAGCAGACAAAGTTATTGTAGCAGTAGGTGGCAAAACAACACCAAAGGGTTTGTCATTCCTTAGCAGTCTTCAATTAGAATACGTACCACCAGTGCCTTCTCTCTTCACATTCAACATTGCCGACAAGGAATTGCATTTGTTGATGGGCACCGTAGTAGATAATGCCGGAGCAAAGTTGATAGGAACAAACTATTCGTCTCAAGGACCTGTACTAATAACCCACTGGGGATTATCAGGACCTGCCATATTAAAACTCTCGTCACACGGAGCAAGATTCTTGGCTGAGAAAGAATATAATGCCGAAGTAAGCATTAATTGGTTTGGCAACATGAAAGAGCACGAGGTTCTTGACATGCTAAAAAAGACCCAAAAGAATGCCATGCAAAAACAAATCGGCAATGCACGCCCAATGACATCTGAACAACCTCTCATAATAACACAAAGCCTATGGATATATATTGTGAACAAAGCAGGATTATCACAACAAAAACCGTGGAAAGAAGTAGGTGCCAAGCAGTTCAACAAGCTCGCTTCAATACTTACAAACGACATATACAAGATAACGGGAAAAGGACAATTCAAAGATGAGTTTGTTACTTGCGGCGGTGTAAGTCTTGCAAACATAGACATCAACACCATGGAGTGCAAACAGCATAATGGTCTCTATTTTGCAGGCGAAGTTCTTGATGTTGATGCCATAACAGGCGGTTTCAATCTACAGGCGGCATGGTCTATGGGATATATTATAGCTAATAACTTATGAGACGAAACTTTATTCCACTTATAATATTCATCATCACTGCTTTGAGCACACAGGCACAAATAACCATGCTCAAGCAGCACAAACTTAAGAAATGGAATATTCCACCAGCCAACTACAGTGGTATAACTCCATTGGGAAACAACCATTATGCTGTTATATGCGACAAGCAGCATAGCGACGGCTATTATGAGTTCAAGATAGAACAGAACTCAGAGACTGGCGATGTGGAGAATGTAGAGCTAATAACATTCCACGCAAACAAATCAGCAAAAGCACACGACACGGAAGGAATAGTATTTGTTCCGTCTGTAAAGACACTTTTCATAGCTGCTGAAGATAATCAAAGTATAAAAGAATATACTCTGCAAGGAAAACCTACAAAGAGAGAATTAGCTGTACCCGAAGCATTGCAGAAACACAACATCGCATACAACTACGGTTTTGAATCACTGGCTTTTTCCAACAAGACAGAGCTATTTTGGACATGCACGGAGAGCAACCTGCTGACAGACGGAGAAAAACCCTCGGTACACAATCCTGTACCCGCACTGCTGCGAATACAATCATTTGGACTGGACATGCAACCGAAACAACAATACATTTACCATACAGACATACCAACACTAAAATCCAAACCTAAATTCTGGGGATTCGGAGTTGCTGAACTGACAGCACTTGATAACGGTTCGCTTCTGGTATTGGAACGCGAGTTCCTAACTACACCTAACTACATAGGAAGCTATGTCACAAACAAAATATACAAAATAGAACCTGCAGAAAGCTCTTCAAAGACATTACAGGCAGAATGGACAACCAAGTTCAATATCACTCGGCGCAATCTTGCAAATTACGAGGGAATGTGTCTTGGAGCTAAACTCAAAGACGGACGGCAGACCATTTTACTGATATCCGACTCGCAAGGGGGAAAGGGGAAAGCCTTCTATCACATGAAGGATTATATAAAAGTAGGAATTATGGAATAACACAATAAAAAGGAATGAAACATTTATTTATTATTTTATTTACACTTTTCTCTGTAAGCACAATAGCCGGCAACGAAGCATTATCAAATGATTCGACAAGTGCTGACACACTAAAATTCAATACACGCACAGAACAATTCTTCACTAAACGCTGGGTGCAATCAACATTTATGGGTGCGCCTCTCATTGCGGCAGGATTCATAGAAAAAGCACACAACTCTCACTTCCGCTCACTGCGCAACAGTTTTTTGCCTAAATTTGAAAATCATACCGACGATTATCTGCAATACACACCATTAGCCATAACTCTTGGCTTGAAAGCACTCGGTGTTGAGAGTCGCAACTCATGGGGTAAAATGGTTACGGCTAATGCCTTCTCTCTTGGACTAATGGCGGTAGTAACTCGTGGAACAAAAATATTTGCAAGCGAACAGCGACCCGACGGCTCCGACAACTACAGCTTTCCGTCGGGACACACTGCCACTGCTTTTGCATGTGCAACAATCTTATCAAAAGAATATGGACACATAAGCCCGTGGATAAGCTTTGGAGCATACAGCATGGCAACAGCCACCGGCATGATGAGAATGATGAATAACAGACATTGGATGAGCGACGTACTGGCAGGAGCAGGCATTGGTATCATGAGTACAGAATTTGGATATTGGCTCGCCGACATAGTATTTCCAAAAAGCACCAAGAACTACAACCCCAACACGGTACTTCTTATAAACAACGACAGAAATCCTTCATTCCTCGGGACATTTGCAGGATTCTATGTGCCTATAAAAAACTTCAAGATAAACACGGGGAAAAACCTTTTAGTCAGTTCCAACGGTGCCACATACGGTATAGAAGGAGCATGGTTCCTATCGCGTCATTGGGGCATAGGAGGACAAGTCAGCGTATCAAATGTCAGCTATATCTTCGATGGGAACAAACGCATAGAAGACAGATCGCACTTCTACTCAACCAAAATAGGCGGCTATTTCTCGCAACACATATACGAAAGACTGTTCTTCGGAGCTAAAATTCTCGGCGGTTATACTTACTATCCTAATGATAAAAACAATATATGCGAGAATAATAAAAGAGGAGGGTTCAGCGCTTTAGCAGGATTGAGCTTAGGTGTGCGTGCCAAACAATGCTGTGACTTTAAGATAGGAATAGACTACGAGATGTTTCCATCACCTGCCAAGGAAGTGTCAAATTCAAAGGTTCTATTATTCACAGGTCAAGCCAGTATTCACTTTTAATATAATGAAGCAGGGACTCATCATTGACAATTTGTCAATAGGCTACGGAACAAAAACCATAGCACAAGGCATATCAAGGCATATAAACAAAGGGAAAACAGTATATCTATTAGGAAAAAACGGCTGCGGAAAGAGCACTCTTTTGAAAACCATTGCAGGATTCATACCTATGCTGAATGGCACAATAATAATAGAAAACCGCAACTTAGCAGAACTTACACAAAAAGAATTATCACGCACCGTAGGAATAGTGCAGACAGGACGAATAGAGGAACTTAACCTCACTGTAACAGATGTAGTCAGTATGGGACGCTATCCTTATACCGATTTCTTTGGAACCATAACACCAACTGACAGATACATTATTGACGAAAACTTAGAAAAGGTTGGACTAACCCACCTACACAAAAGAAGCATATCAACCTTAAGCGACGGTGAATACCAGAAGATGATGATAGCCCGCACACTTGTACAACAGACACCATTAATATTAATGGACGAACCTATGGCATTCCTCGATTTCCAAAGTAAGGTGGAAATGCTGGAAATGACAAGCCACTTGGCACACGAAGAAAATAAAACAATACTCATTACCACACACGACGTCAATCTGGCAGCAAAACTATCTGACGAAATATGGATTATGCAGGATTCTACTATTAAGAAAGTAAATTCATTACAAGAAATACATGATTTTATCGGGCATAAGGCATACGGATACATATAGCGCATTATACTTGTCCTATGCCCCTCTCCCACTGCGAAAACATGCCTTTTCCTTTCTGTAAATACTTTACAGAAGGCTTTGGGCGAAGAAATTAGCAGTGGATTAATGTTATTCTTCGTGACAAGGAGGTATCTTTGGTTATTTTATTGTAAATTTGCAGGAGCAATTATGAGACAATACATCAACCGCATATAAATGAATAATCCTTTCGATTACGAACCGTCAGCACAGATGCAAGAAGCACAACAATTGCTATGCAAACGAATAGAAGCATTGTGCCAAAAAGACAACCTCTTCAAAGACGAGGTGTCTAAAGGTAAGATGTTCGGTGTTCTACTGGTGAAGGCACCCAAGCCTACTACATTGTATGCTTTCTCAGGGCAGATATGCGGAAAATTCTGTTTTGACGGTTTTGTTCCTCCCGTGTTCGATTATCTTGACGAAAGTGGATATTTCAAGACACATGAAAACGAAATAACAAATATAAATAAGCGGATAGCTGAACTTGAACGTTCTACAGAACTCGAACATGCAAAAAGAGAGTATGCCCTGTTAATACAAAAATCAGAAAACGACATCAACAATTATAAGGAGTTGATGAAGGCGGCGAAGGCTGAACGCGATCTAATACGGGGGAAAGGACTTGCCAACAATACAGAACTGACAAAGGAAAGTCAGTTTATGAAGGCTGAGTTGCACAGGAAGAAGCTATATTGGAGAACAAAAATAAGCGATGCAGAGGCAAAAATCAACGGTTTCATAGGAGATATAAAATTCTTAAAGCTCCAAAGACAACGCAAATCAGACACTCTCCAGCATTGGCTTTTCAGCAATTTCATATTTACCAACTATAAAGGCGAAACAAAATCACTTTTAGACATTTACAATAACAACAAGCAGGGTGCAGGCAGTTATCCTCCTTCTGGCAGTGGTGAATGCTGCGAACCAAAACTCCTGAATTATGCTTTCACTCATGATTTAATACCTGAAGAAATCGGCATGTTTTGGTGGGGCGACTCTCCTAAAGGTGAAGTAAGGCATCACCGGCAGTTCTATCCTGCATGCAATGGAAAATGCAAGACTATTCTAAAGTTCATGCTTCAAACTGATAATTCCCCATTTCATAAAGATACAGAAGCCAAACTCAACGTTATATTTGAAGACGAGTACATAATAGTTGTCAATAAACCCAGCGGTATGCTCAGTGTTCCCGGTACCACAGAAAAGCCAAGCGTATTCTCCATTCTAAGCGAAAAGTACCCTTCAGGTTCTTTGCAAATGGTGCACAGGCTTGATATGGATACAAGCGGAATTATGGTTGTCGCAAAAACAAGCAGTGCACACAAAATACTGCAACGACAGTTCGCAGAAAGAGAAACGAGAAAAGTATATATTGCCGTATTAGAAAAGCCGATAGAAGGCGAGGGCATTATAGAACTCAGACTACGCCCAGACTTTGAAGATCGTCCTCGACAAGTGGTTGACCATACAAACGGAAAGGAAGCCATAACTCAGTACAGGGCTGTAGGAGGAAAAAAAATAGAACTTATTCCTCACAGCGGCAGGACACATCAATTGAGGGTGCACTGTGCTCACAAAAAAGGTCTTGACAATCCAATAAAGGGTGACAGGCTGTATGGCAAGAAAGCAGACAGGCTGTATCTGCATGCAAAAATTCTGGAGTTTAATCACCCCGCGACAGGTGAGCGGTTGAAATTCGAGGCTCTTCCTCAAGAAGATAAAGATATTTTTCAATAGGAATACCACGGAATTTATCCTTCTGGTCTCTGCATTGAAATATAAGTTCTGCCACTATGTCCATGGCTTTCTGTGTACTCGCCTCAAGAGGATTGCCTTTTAACAAATTACCAAACAATACAGACGAGAAAATATCTCCTGTACCAGGAAATCGCACAGGTATTTCATTATATGGTAGACAGAAATATTCGCCTGCCGAACAGTTATATCCTACAACAGCCTTTTTCTTTTCTATTGTCATGCTGGTGATGATTATTGAACGCGAACCTATTTTCCGCAGTTTGTCAACAAGCATATAGGCATTGCGCAAAGTCATGCCATCGTCAGAATAAGGCGTATCTGTTAGATAACAGGCTTCTGTATAGTTAGGAACAATCAGATGGGCAACGCTTACCATTCTGCGCATACTTAGAATGGTTGATTCTGTAACTCCATTATAGAGTTTACCCTCGTCACCCATTATCGGATCAACGAATACAGTTGTACCATGCTGAGCTTGTTCAGAACAATAGTCAGCCACTATTGACGCCTGAGCTTCTGAAGCAATAAATCCTGTGGCAATAGCTTTGAACGAGAAACCAAGTTCTTGCCAAATGGGAAAAACACCTTTCATATACTCTGTTGTATCAAGAATATTGAATTTTCCATATTCCAGATTATTGCTTACTATAGCCGTAGGCAGATTGAAAGTCGGTATTCCTAAATATGACAGTACAGGCATCATAGCAACAGTGGCAACATTGCCATAGCCGCACATATCATTTATAAGAAGTATTTTATTGTCGTTCATTGCAAATCAGGGTGATTTGAATGCAAAATTAATAAAAAATAAGCTGTTTGTGCTATCCTCTTTGGAAAAATAACTAATTTTGTAAAAATTATGAATAACCTTTGTTGCATAGGTCACATCACACGTGACAAAATCGTTACCCCGAGACAAACAGTGTTTATGTCGGGAGGAGTGGCTTTTTACTTCTCGTATGCCATAAATCATCTGCCTGCGAATGTAAACTATACACTGATAACCAAGTTGACAGACGAAGACAAGTCTGCTGCACAAGATATGATAAATGCAGGCATTAACCTGCGATTGTTTCCTTCAAAACAGACTGTTTTCTTCGAGAATATCTATGGAGATAACCCCGATGATCGTACACAGCGTGTTAGAGCGAAGAGCGACCAGTTCTGCATAGAAGATGTGAATGGCATTGATGCAAGCATATTTCATCTTGGCACACTGCTTAGCGATGACTTCACGATAGAGTTTGTAAGAGAGTTGCACAAACGGGGTAAAGTGTCGGTTGATGCTCAAGGATTTCTACGCAAGGTTGTCGATGAAAGCGTTGAAAAATGCGATTGGGAGAATAAAGAAGAGTGGCTGAAGCACATCGACATTATAAAAGTGAACGAAATGGAAATGGAAGTGCTCACTCATGAAACTGATGTGAAGAAGGCTGCAGAAATTATTGCATCATGGGGACCAAAAGAAGTACTCATAACATTAGGTTCATTAGGTTCAGTCGTATATACTGACAAGCAATTTATAAAGGTTCCATCGTATAAACCAACATCATTGGTTGATGCCACAGGTTGTGGCGACACTTTCATGGCAGGTTATCTTTACTGCCGCACACAAAAAAAGAGTCCTTACGAGTCAGCATGTTTTGCAGCGGCAATGTGCACATCAAAACTGAGTCATAACGGTCCATTTTGCGGCGACATTGAGGAAATACGCAAAATTGGAGGCAGTGACATTAATTTATGATGCTTAATAAACATGGATAAAACAGGGATATGTGCGTTGAGAGCTATTGTTACAATGCCAAAATAACATACAAAAATACGAAATAAGTCCATTAAGACTGCTTAAAAGCCTCTGATTGGAGTTAACTGTCAAAATACTAAACAAAACTTCAAGATAAAGCCCTTATATTTAGCAGTTTTACAAAATAAAAATCTGTTGGGCGCAAATATGAGAAAATAGAAGCATTAGGATAACGTTTTGGTTATCAACGGTTTAGTCGTTTTGTGGTTGGGTTGTTTCGTTGGTTGGGTTATGAAAAAGGCTTTTACAGAGGTTAATGACGTACGTGCATACACCTTAACGACGTACGTTCTTTGGGTCTATAGACGTACGTCATGAGCGCTGAAGACGTACGTCTTGAGGTTAAATACCGTACTTTTGGGGGTTTTAACCTCTTTTTCTTATCTCAAGAAAGCCTTTTATTCAGAATTTGAAAATATTAGTGCAAAAATCCCTGCAGTTATTTTTCGTGCATAAAATTCAACAAATCCATAATTACAGAGTCATTGCATTGCTAATCTGTTGTGGAAGTATTATTCTTCTCCCATTCCTCCCATTCTTTTAATGCTTCCTTCCAATCAACTGCTGATTCTTCTACAGTTTCAGCATTGGCTTTTGCCAAATCTTTGGCTTTGTCTCGGGCACGTTTTTTCTTCATAGCGGCAATAGTGGCATCGTCGAGAATGTGAATTGCTCCACGATTAATAGCTTCAGTCAGCTCGTCGGGACCGAAAGCCTTGCCTTGTACATTAAAGTCGGAAATATTGAACTCAAAGTTAACACGCAGCTGGTGACGTATTTCTTTCTGTTGAAAACGTGTGCCTGCATTCTTACGGCGCAGGAGCATAGATATAATATCAATCTCGTGCTGAGAGAATTTATTTCTTCCCATTTTGTTCTTTTGTTAATCCTTCAATATATTCATTAAACTTATCGGCATAGCCGTTAAACACATTTATATCCACCTCGGGCGTTATGCCGGCAACTCGTCCATCAGGTGATAGCTGCCAATAAAGCATGTGTACATCGGGTTTATACTCACCATACCGAGCTATCCATACATTATACTTCTCTTTAATATCGGATGCAAGCGGCAAATACTTATTTACAAACCTTTGGTTTATATATAATATAGGTTTCACCCCCCAGCGTCTTTCTACAGCATTAAGCCATGTTCTTACCTCACGGAACATAATCTCTACTCCTCCCATTTCTCTTATCTGTGCGTCTGAAGGTTCTAAGTCAAGCACAGGAGGTAAGTCTTCTTTTTGATACTTTGCATTTTTGAAGAACCACGCTGCTTGCTGAGAAGCCGACGACTTTGTAGAGAAGAAATGATAAACTCCCGTCTTTATTCCGTGTTTCTTAGCCTGAAAATAATCAGCGGCATAATACTTGTTTCTTATTGTTCTGCCTTCAGTTGTTTTGATATAACAGAACGAAACCGGATAGTCAACCTTACCGCTGACCCTTTTCTTGCTTAAAGTTCCTAATGAAGTGATGCGCATTTTCTTCCAGTTGATGGGATAACGCCTGCGTCCTTTCTCATGCTGAAAGCGTGATATGTCTATACCATATATCCTTTCCTTATTGTGGACTATGCGCTGTCCTTTGAATTTGCCATTCTTCCATTCGCCCAACTGCACACCTTTCTCAGGAGTTACTCTAAGTGCAAAACCATCGACAGGAGGATGCGGAAAGATTACAGAACAACGTTGTTTGTTGTAGCGAAGTCCCAAGCCGACAGTGTCCTTATATGATATTATGCGAACATCATCAGGAGTTTTTTTGCTTTTAAGTCTAAACATCTGTCCAGTAAACAGGCAAGTGTCTATCATAGTCTTTCCCTCTTCATTACTATAAAGAGCATTGTACTCTGCCTTGTGAGATATTGTCAGTGAATCGGCAGTAAGACAACGCTCCAACTTTGCAAGTATTTTACTCATACGTTGATACTCAGCCATGTTCCTTTCATAACGGTCTGTCACAAGCATATATCCTTCATCTTGAACACTATGAACCGAGAAGAAATAATCCATCTCTTTCGTCATAATACTCATATCAGCTATTTCTTTCTTCACTCTAACCGCATTTCGATTGAGCATATCCTTAATGTTAAAGTCGGGATTGGATAACGAATCTAAATGAGCAACTATTCTTCCCCTACCCGATGGTAACCACCAGTATTTATTAGCCCAACGACCATAGGCGTAGGTCATAAGTATTGTTGTGTCGCGAGTTTCAGAAAGAAGGTGCATGACTGTATCATCAATCATATCAGCATAGTACAGAACAGGTTCACCGTCTATTTCTATCTGGTACCAAGCCTTTCTCTCCAACATCACTTCACTATCTTTATCAACAACATTGTTGAAAGATTTTTTTAGCCATACAGCCCAAGCAATCAATAGAACAATGCTCAGCAGAACAATAGTAATGCTTAACCAATATTTCCGAAGAAAATCTTTCATATTGTACTTTATTTATGCAAAGTTACTATAAAAATAATTGAAAGTGAGTTTTTTTTCATAATTTTGTATTTCAATAATTAGAAACCCATTATGAAGAAGTCATTTATTATTATTCCACTATTGGCAAGCGCATTGTCATTATTTGCCCAGACCCAATCTGAATGGCGCGACCTTTCGGTCAACGAGGTGAATCGTTATCCTATTCACACAAGTTTTTTTACTTTTGAAAACCCAGAACTGGCATTGCAAAACGATAAGACAAAGTCGGCTAATTTCCTGTCTATTGACGGAGTATGGAAATTCAACTGGGTTGAACATGCCAACCAACGCCCTACTGATTTCTACAAAACCGACCTCGATGACTCTAATTGGGGCACAATGCCTGTCCCTGGAATATGGGAGTTGAACGGCTATGGAGATCCTCTTTACGTAAATATCGGTTTTGCATGGCGAGGGCATTATAAAGACAATCCTCCAATGCCACCTGTAAAAGACAATCACGTTGGCTCTTATAGACGCACTATAACTATTCCACAATCATGGAATGGCAAGCAGATAATTGCTCACTTTGGAAGTGTCACTTCTAATATGTATCTCTACATAAACGGCAACTTCGTTGGATATACAGAGGATTCAAAGGTGGCAACAGAGTTTGATATTACAAAGTTTGTACACCCTGGCGAAAACCTATTTGCTTTCCAAACATTCCGCTGGTGCGACGGTTCATACTGTGAAGACCAAGATTTTTGGCGCCTAAGCGGTGTGGCACGCGAAAGCTATCTATATGCGTTGAACCCTACAAACCAACTCACCGACTTGCGCATAACTTCCGACCTTGTCAACAACTACGAGGACGGAACATTAAAAATAAATAGCAAGACAAAAGGAAACGTAGAGGTGGAATATAAAATACTCAATCCACAAGGAGGCATAGAATGCACCACCAGCGCACGCAGCACAAACAATACGGAACTAAAACTCGACTTTAAGAATCCACTGAAATGGACTGCCGAAACTCCACACCTATACACACTGATGGCAAATGTATATTCTCTCGACAAGAAAGGAAACCGCTCGGAACTTGTTGGAGCAACCACACAAAAGGTGGGATTCAGAAAGATAGAAATTAAAGGCGACCGCTTTCTTGTTAACGGTAAACCTATTTATATTAAGGGAGCAAACCGCCATGAGATAGATCCTGATGGAGGATACGTTATTTCACGAGAAAGAATGTTGCAGGACATTACAATAATGAAAAAACTAAACCTCAATGCTGTACGCACATGCCACTATCCAGACGACCCTTATTGGTATGAACTATGCGATGAATACGGCATATATGTATGCGCTGAAGCCAACATGGAAGCTCACGGTTTCTATTACGACACCACCGCAATAACCCATACAGAGTTGTTCCTACCACAGATTATGGAACGCAACAAACATAACGTAGGAGTATATTTCAACCATCCAAGCATCATCATGTGGTCTATGGGAAATGAAACATGCGATGGTCCTAACTTCACAAAGACTATGAACTGGATTCATAATGAAGATCCAAGCCGTCCTGTCCATTGGGAGCGTGCCCTGAAGGGCAGCAACTCCGATTTATATGTACCTATGTATGCAAGTCAGGAATATTGCCAGAACTACGCCGACAGCGATAAACCCGAAGACCATCGCCCGCTGATTCAGTGTGAGTATAACCATGCTATGGGCAATTCCTCTGGTGGTTTCAAGGAGTATTGGGATATTGTGCGTCAGAATAAGCGTTTTCAAGGAGGATTTATCTGGGATTTTGTAAACCAAGCACTGCGTGGAGTGGTAAAGACTGGAGACGGTCCCGAAGTAGCAACACTCACCTACGGTGGCGACTATAACAACTATGATGCCAGCGACAACAACTTCAATTGCAACGGGTTTATAACATCTGACCGCACACTTACACCACAGGCTCACGAAATAGCATTCCAATATCAAAGCATCTGGACAGAGCTTCTCAACAAGCAGGAAGGAAAGATAAGTATTAAAAACGAATACTTCTTCCGTGATTTGAAGAATGTACGCCTACGCTGGACAATACTTGAAAATGGAGTACAGAAACAGGAAGGAATTATCGGCAGCTTGGATATTCCTTCACAGGAAACACGTAATATAACCATTCCTTACAAGCAGTTTGATACAAACAGCGAGGTTACACTCAACCTATATTACGAATTGAAGAATGCTGAACCACTACTCAAAGCAGGACATAAACTGGCTCACCAGCAGTTTATACTCACCGAATATTCATATGAAAAGGCTCTTGCAAACAAGATGCAAACTAAGCAGAATACAAAGGTGACATTCAACAAAAACAACGGTTTCATCGAGACATTAACCATTAACGGACATAACATTCTTGGCAATGGAGGTTCTTTGAAACCAAACTTCTGGCGTGCAGTCACAGATAATGACATGGGAGCAGAACTGCAAAAACGTCTTAAGGTATGGAGAAATCCCTCAATGAATCTAATCTCCTTAAAAACAAGGAAGAATACAACTACTGCCATATATGATATGCCAGAGGTTAAAGCGCAACTCACTCTCACATATACTATAAATGAACAGGGTGCATTGTCTGTAACACAAAAGATGACAACAACGGCAGGAGCTGACGTAAGTCGTATGTTCCGCTTTGGAATGGTAATGGAACTGCCGTATAGTAACGACCAAAGTCGCTTCTACGGCTATGGACCAATAGAAAACTACTCTGACAGAGTATCAGGGCAGATGCTCGGAATCTATGAGCAGACCGCTGACGAGCAGTTCTTCCCATACGTACGCCCTCAGGAAACTGGCACTAAGACCGGCATTCGTTACTGGGAGCAAGGGCCTATAACTATCATGGCAGATACAGACTTCACTGCATCAACCCTGCATTATTCAGTTGCTGAACTTGATGAAGGTGAACAAAAAGATCAGCGCCACCCGGAGCAACTCAAAAAGAGCGACTACACAAACCTTTATATTGATGCCGTTATGACTGGTGTGGGAGGTATCGATTCATGGGGACCTGATGCCGAGGCACTGCCTAAATACCGTGTAGAATACAAGGATAGAGAATTTACATTCTACATTATTGGAAGCAGTAAATAAACATTCCGCTTTAAAACTTACTTATAATGGATGTGCCTGAACATACAAAGTTCAGGCACATTCACTTTTCTCTATCGCCGAAAATTAACGGTTTCATCGGCATAAATAAAGATTTGTACGATTTGAACGAAAATTTGTACGATTTGGATATAGTTTTCTTCCACATCTAAGTACATTTGTATCACAAAACAAAAAAGAATCTATACCTTATACGTTATACGCTCCAGAACATGCGTTCAAGAATTACATTTCTTAACTAAAGAATGAGGCCTAAGCAGAGCGCTTCATAAAAAGGAAAAGAAAGTCAGCAGGCACTAACGCCTCTGATAATAATAAATCCTAAAAACGAAGACTCAAGTGCCACCCCAAATAATATGGAGTGGCACTCTTTTGATTATGAAATTGGAATTTACCATGTATAACCTATAGACAACGAAATGCCTTGGTTTTGAATATCATACTGTTGCGATTGTTTACGCAGTCCATAGTTATATCGCAAAGAAACAGAATAATGTTTTAATAGTTGCACTTCCAAACCAGTAGCAACGCCAAAATCCCATCTTTTCATTGCATCAATTTGATGCTCACCTTTATTGTAATCTTTGAAAGCATCCCACTTTTCTGCACTATTATCACCAACTGTAATAACATTATCTTTTATAGAGGCAAGTGCATAGCGTCCATATATTCCTATATTTGGAACTATTGCAACATTTTCACTCAAAGCAAATGAATATCCTATTTTCAAAGGAATTTCCAATGACACAATCTTTGCATTAATTTCAGGAAACTCTGTTAATGCTCCTTGGTAATAGTTAATCATTGCAGAGAATTTACCTCCTGCTTGTACAAATGTAAGTCCTGACAATAAACAAATGTGGTTAGTGACTTGGCATTTTACATCGCCGCCGATTTCATAGCCTACTTTCCATTTGCTGTCATATACTCTAAATACATTTCCACTATGAAACCTTGAGATATTACCACCTACATGCACTCCATACTGTAAATTTTGTGAAAAGCCAAACTGACATTGCAATGTAGAGAATAAAAATACAATCAAAAATAATTTCTTCATAGTTAATCTTCATTTATTATTATGTTCGTAATTTTTCAATTATTAGGAGTCAAATGTATTTTTATAATTTGCGCTTTATCTTTATTGCATTTTGGTACACTGACACCATTTATTATTTCTGTTATAGGTCTGCCTTGTGCATCATATTCTGTTGTCATATCTGTCCATGCTTGTATTTCTCCCGTTATTGCTCTGTTTGAATTCATCTTACCAAGAATATAATTGAATCCATCTTTAACATTTTTATCATGAATATATCTTGGAAGTGGAGAAGTTACAACTTCTTGACCATGTGGTCCTTGCGATAGATACGTTATGTTATTTAATGAAGGAGTAAAATAGTATGAGCGACTCGGATCATTTTTCCAACCACCATACCACATTTTTTTCTTACAATACATTTGTACAAACATTCTTATATTTCTCATATATGCATGAAAATACACTCTTTTTCCATCTTTTGGAGAATATACAGAATAATTGGCAGGTTGAGCATTTGTAAAAACTGCTCTTGTCATTCTTTTAACACCATCAGATAATTCATCTTTAATATTTGCTTTAATTATTTCATCACCAACTACATATACTTTATTTATATTACTAATGTATGACTCTATATTCTCATCATCTGGTACATATAAAGTCAAATCTGTTTCGTCTAAACTATTTGATATAAGAAGATCTTTATATTTATGTGTATATTGATTATATAGCAAATAGAATTCTTCTTTGGATGAAGCCTTGATGTCAATTTCTTCCAATTCTTCATCAGCAATTTTAGCTATATCGTGTAAAGTTGTAATACCAAATTTACTAATTCTTTCAATCTTTTCTGCATCTGACTTAACATCTAATTCTTCTTTGAACTTTTCTAAAACAGCTCTGTTTTTGAACTTTAATGCTAACTGTGCATTCTGTAAATCTGTTCTTGTAGTAATTGTAGAGATCTTATTTCCAGAAACAGCTACAACAGAGATGTCAGGAGACGATGATTCTAAAACATCTGAAAAAGAATTTGTACTGTCATTGCTACATGCCATAAATGTTATGGATAAAATAGATAATAAAAGTTTCTTCATAATATGTTTTGATTAAAATGAGTTTGCTTTTATTACTAAGACTTGATAAGAAGAAAAACCCTTACGTTGTTGTTCATTTTTATTTAATCCAATCCGTGCTTATACTGTTATATCCGGCAATACAACCATAACCACCTTTCATATTAGTATATGATGCGGAAATGAATGCCAAACCGTATGTTCCAATCTCGTTATTGCCTTGATCATTGAGTGATTTAAGCATGGAATAGAACTCATTTGATAAGGTAAACAGTTGTACTTTATATGCTTTTGTCCACGATTGTTGCCTTATGCTCAAGTGGAGCGATAAGTTTGCAGATGTGCTTAGAAGGTCGTCGAAAATATACATGTTATGATAATAATTATTTTGCGTACCCAGTTCTATGCTTGTAGCGGCATAGTTGTTGAGCATTGGTTCCATACTTGTTTCCACCTCTTTGTATTCCAGAATTATTGTTCCGTCCTCGAAAATGCCTTTTCCGAGTACTCTTGCGGCATAGTAATTATTACCTTGCTTCTTAGGAAATTGTATTCTCAGTTGTGAAAAAAAATCCCCCTTGTAGAATACTGTGTCTAATTCTACGCTGCTTATATCTGTGATGTGGGGTATAATCGTTGTGCCTGCTGCATCTGAAAAGTTGTCGGCACTTACCTTTATTTCTATTCTGTCGCCAGCCTTATGCTTACCTATTGCATAGAAACTCATTACCGGCATACCTGCCTGTAGGCTGGTTTCTACATACTCTATTCTGTCTGCAACATCGTTAGTGGTGCATGATACACTTACTTTCTGCGGATAAGTCTGTTGCCCGTTTATGGGTTGGGCAGTGGATATTCGTATAGGAATGGTATCGCTGTTTGAGGGGAACGCATAAACCACAAACTTGCTTTTGCCTTTCCATTCCTCCATTTCTATTGTGTCCTTGCATGCTGTAAGGGATGCGAGAACAGTACATAAGGCAAAGTATATTGTATAATGTGACAGTTGCATCTTTTTAATTAGAACTTAATAGTGTAACTTACTGACGGAATTACAGGTACAAACCCCTTTGACTTTACAGTGAAAGTGCCGTTCTCATTCTGTTTTATCTGCGTGTACATTGTGTTCAAATGGCAATAAACATTGTATATACTTACGTTCCAAATGGCTTCATTTCCACTCTTTGTCTTATGCTTGAAGTCGAACCCAATGTCGAGCCTGTGATATGCAGGCAACTTAAAGTTATTTGGCTCTGCGTATATATAAACTCCCTCGGTGAAACGTTTATCGCCGGGCAGTTCTGGTGAAATAGAATATGCTACCGGCATAGTCATTCTATTGCCGCTTTTAAGGGTAAATGCCGCATAGGCTGATATACGCTCTGTGAATTTATATCGAGCAGTAATGTCGAGTTTATGACGGTTGTCAAACTGATCATTAAACCAACCGTTGTACAGTTCAGTGAAACGGCGTTTGCTGTACGAAAGAGTGTATGCCATAGTTCCTGCAAAGTGTTTTCCATGATATGCAGCGTCAATTTCTATACCATAAGCCTTTCCCTCTCCTTCTGTAACGTTCTTATTCCAATACACAGCAGGAGGTTGAAGTCCCATCCAATGGCGGTATTGCAGAAGATTATACGTGCGCTTGTAGAAGCCTTCCACCGTTAGAGTAAGGTTCTTGTTTATTTGATTATACACTCCTCCTGCCAACTGATGAGATGTAGTGGGTGGAATGTCATTCGTTGTAGGAACCCAGAAATCAGAAGGTATTTCAAGGAAAGAGGTCGCTATACGGTGAATGCTCTGCGACATGTGTGTATATGACATCTTAATAGACGTAGTTCTTCCTAACTGCCACTTCACAGCAAACCGAGGGTCAAGCAGATGATAATTCCTATTCTGCACACGGAAGAGGGTATAGCTTATCCCCGCATTTGCCGACAGATGTTGGGTAATTCCTATCTCGTCTTCCGCATAAACCGACATTTCGTTAGAGGAAGTACTTGTGCTTGATGCAAAGTGAGTAGTATCTATAGCACCGCTTGCATCTTCAAAAAAGAAGGCATCTTTACTGGTTTGAGGATTAAAGCCGTGATGTAATATGCTTCCTCCAAAGCGTATGTTGTGCTTCCTTAAAGCTGTAAATTTGAAATCTGTCTTCATGCCTATATCATACATTCTTGTTCTGTTGTACCTTATGTCAAGAAAGTTGCGGTGTATTATACCGTCAGGGGCATGATAGGTATCGTCTTCGTCAAAATCAAGAAGTGAATAGCTGTATGCTCCTATAATAGCCGTTGTTGAATACAACGACTGCGAGAGCTTAAAGTCTCCTCCTGCGGTGGCATTTACGTTGCCCCATTTGAATTTGCTATTTGTTGTGTTTACGAATATGCCTCCCGCACTTTCGTCCTTAATACTGTAACTGTCACGACCTGAATACAGACTCAACCAAAGTTTGTGAGTATTGAAATTATGTGTGATTTTGGCATTTATATCATGAAACGCATAGCCGTAAGTAAACTTATCTCCTTCGGTTTTATCGCTGTTTATTATAGCATAAGCAGGTTTTAACAGCAGGTCTATCCAACTTCTACGCATGGCTATGTTGAATGAAGTCTTACCTTTTACTATCGGACCTTCCAACTGTATTCTGCCATCGAGCAGACCTATTGAGAACAGTCCTTGTATTTTCTGCATATTACCGTCTTTGGTTCTCACGTCTGTAATAGAGGACACTCTTCCGCTGTATCGGGCAGGAAATCCGCTTTTGTAGAAATCTACATTCTTTATGATGTCGGCATTGAACGATGAAAACAGTCCGAGTGAATGGTTTGTCTGGTATATAGGCGTACCGTCAAGTAGGAACAAATTCTCATCGCTGTTGCCTCCATGCACGAATAAGCCTGATGAAAGTTCAGTGCCAGTGTTGATTCCTGATGTTCGCTGTAGAGTTTTTACAAGGTCGGGAGAACTTAGAAGCGAAAACTCCGTTTTTATGTCATTCGTAGTAAGCACTCGTTTTCCTGTTTGTGTCGTAAGCACAGGTGAGTTCATATCGGCAGTTACCACCACTTCATTAATAGTAAATGAAGTTTCAAGAGTAAAGTTTATGGTTGTGTTTCTATCAAGGTTTATATCAATAGTTTTTTGTTGCGAACCTAAATAAGACGCCCTTATCTTATGAAGTCCTTTTGGAAGAGAAAGCACAAAACAACCAGTTTCATCGGTTAAAACACCCGTTTTTGTTGTATGGTCGTATATGGAAGCATTAATAAGTCTCTCTCCTACAGAGTCTGTAACCACACCTTTTATGCTGTACCATTTTATTTCCTGCTTTATTTTTCCCTGCTTCAGCAGAATATTTTTGCCGTGAATCTCATAAGTCAAGCCGTTTTCTGAGAATAACATACGCAATGAAACTCTCAGCGATTTTGATGACAAGTCACCACCTGTATAAGGAATATTTAGGTTGAGATTAGAGTCATAAATAAAATGTATCTTATGAATCTCCTTCAGTTTTTGCAATTGCTGATACACAGTTTCTGTCTGTGCCTTAATTTGAATACAACAACAAAGAAATATGACACAGCTTATTATATATCTCATTTCTTGCCGATTTTAATATTCAAAGTATTTTCCAATATATTTATTGCATCTTCCACTGACTGCACCTCAAACTCTCCCGTCACATTCTTTGTTGTGTCGTTGGCATAAAGTTCTGTTCCAAAATGGTTTGAAATTTCCTTCAACACTATATTTATAGGTTCATTCTCGAATCGGAATAACACAAGACTATCTGTTGGTACGTGTGATTGTGGAGCATTAGCCATATTATTTTCAATAGTATTTACAGACTTATTGCCAGTTGGAAACACACCATAATGATAACCTGCCAATAGTCCGCATGCAAGCGCTATTCCTGCAATGAGTGTAATTGATGCAGCTGTTACTATGCGTCTATAGCTTTTATTGCTTACTGTTTGAAACTGCTTAGAGTATTTTTTCCAAGCATTATCAATATTCAGCCTGCCTTCCTTGTAACTCTTTGCTACGAACTTAAGTTCTTCTTCATTTATTTCTTTCATATCTTAGCAGTATTTTGTTAGAGTATATCTATATAAAAACCATCATATATATAGACTTTGCTTTTTCCCTAAGTGTCGTATATGCCTTACGCATATGTGCTTCTACTGTTTTTATTGAGATGCCAAGTGCATCGGCAATCTCTACATGCTTCATGCCGTCTCGCTTATTCATGAGCAGAACATTTCTGCATGCAGCAGGCAGCTTATCTATTTCTGTCCACAAACGGGCTTCGCGTCGGCTTCGTTCCACCCAATCTTCTGCATTGTCAGCAATATCGTCTGCCATTTCAGGAGAAACAAAATTGGCTGTATGCTTATTATAATCATAACTGGCATTTCTCACCATTTGATATATATAACTTTTTGGTGAAACTATCTTTTCACCTTGTTTCAGTTTCTCCGAGTACTTCAGAAAACTATCCATTACAATATCTTCTGCAGTATCAATATCTCCCACGAAATGGGTAGAATATAGACACAACACACGATAATGTGTCCTGAACAGTTCTTCTAAATTAGATTTCTCAAACATTATATTTTCTTTTCTGCTACTGAGACTGAATAAAAAGAAAAACCCTTAGTCATAAATTATTTTTTTCTTCAACTGCTTTGTTTTTCGGTTATTTGCGAAATATTATTATGTGTTTTTGCAAAAATACAAATAAATATGGAAAAAGACTACTATTGCAATTCAATAATAGCGTATGCTATTCTCTTTCTATGCCATGTATATAGCACCCAAATGGTATTGTCGCTTGCCTGATATATGCAGGGATAGGAATATTCCCTCCTGTCGTCGGGCTCAAGATCGAGAAGTTTTGTCCAGTTTTCTCCATCGCTGCTTATTGCAATGCTAAGTGGTGAACGTCGGCCGTTCTCGCCGCTGTCATTATATATAATAAGGTGGCGCCCATCACGTAGGGTAACAGCATCGATTCCTGAATCGTTATTAGGAAAGGAAGTTAGGCGCATAGGAGTCCAGTTCCAACCATTATCATGGCTTTCTGTAACCGAAAGGACATTATGGCGAGTGCGACAATAGGCTTTCAGGTGACCATTGCCAAGATTCAAAACAGCAGGCTGTATGCACATAATACCATCGCAGTTTACCTCACGTTTTGCCCATGTACTGCCGTCGTCATCGCTTATTTCAAAATGAACCTTCCAACTGTCGTAAGTAACTTCTGTACTGCTTCCGGCTATTATACGACCTTGGTTTACCAAAGGCTTGTTCTTGATAGGACCGAGTGTGAGATGGCGGTCTTCGGCTCCCTTTGCCAAAATCCGTGGACGGCTCCAGTTCTTGCCATTATTGCGTGAACGAACTTCCCAGCCAGTCCAATCCTGCATATTGGAACCTATTTTGTAGTCAAGCACAATATTTCCATTGCCTGTTTTGTAGAGCACTGGATTATAGCACGGCTTACGCACTTTCAATCCCCACAAAGGTTTGCTGTTGTTAGCAGCAACAGGCAGCCAAGAGGTGTTCACGAACATACTGTCACGGTTCTTTATCTTCTCCTTGTAGGGGTCATAGTTGAAAGCAGCATCGGTGTACTTGGTCCAAACACCGTCACAAAGCACTTGGGGAGTAGTCCATGCCGAATCCTTTTTCTGTCTGCGACACATCCATATATTGCTGTCGGGGTGTCCTTCGTGCGTGCCTCCGAAGAAAGCGGCTATCATGTCGCCATTATCAGCCTCAACAATAGTGGCTGCATGACAAGTAGGGGGAACTGCCCCATCGTAAAGGAAACCTCGCTCAACAACTACAGCATGCTGTGCACGAGCAATAGAAACAGACATCATGCTGGCAAAAGCTAAACTCAGAAATAAACTATTAACCTTATTCATAATTATTAATATTAGTTGTGGAAAGTATGTCATAATGTGTGCGAACGGTTACTGCCGTCATGACAACAGTAACTGTTCGGGGGGATAACGAATAGGCTTTCATACACAATATGGATATATAGATGTTGGATATACAGATAGTTATACTTGTATTTAAGAGGCGAAAGAATTGGAATTTAAAAGAGAACTACATGTTATACATTGGTACGAAAGTAGAACTTACTGCAAAGTTGGCAATCCATTGGAATGCAACGGCTATGGCAACAGCAGCTCTGCGGATAGTATTTGGGAATATCTCAGAGATAAGCACCCAGCATATGGGTCCCCATGAGAACATGAAGCTTGCACTATACACCATTATACATGCTGCCGCAATGATGGGATTAAGGTTCGCAAAGTTCACGAAAGCAAACCCCAATGCCCCTACAGCCATGCCTATTGAACCGCAGATAAGCAATGGTTTGCGGCCTAATTTCTCAACAGTGAATATGGCAACAAGAGTAAACAATATGTTCACTACACCCATAAATACAGTGAAAAGCATAGGATTATCAAACTCGCAAGATGCAAAGATGCGGGGTGCAAAGTACAGCACGGCATTGATGCCCACAAACTGTTGGAACACTGAAAGCATTATACCGATAAAGACAACCATCCAACCGTATGCTAAAAGTTTTTCGGTTTTCTGCACAACTGTATTCTTTATTTCGGCAAGAATTGCCTGTGCCTCAGCTGCACCATTTATTTTTGTAAGCACCGACAATGCTCTTGAATCATTGCCGCTCATTACCAAATAGCGTGGAGTTTCAGGCACAAAGCACACCAATATGGCAAATAATCCGGCAGGCACAGCCTCGCTCACAAACATATAGCGCCAACCCACGGTTGTTGTCCATTGTGAAGCCTCGGGATTAAGCACCTGATATACATTCTGGCTTATTTCCTGCACAACAGGCGTGATATGATCTCCAAGGATTACAAGGTTTACGAAATACACCAGCAATTGTCCGAAGATGATAGCAAACTGGTTCCACGAAACAAGTGTTCCGCAAATGCCTGACGGAGAAATCTCCGCAATATACATAGGACATACGGCAGAAGCCAAGCCTACACCTATACCACCAAGCACTCGGTAGAAGTTAAAGGCTATCAAGAGAGAGTAAGTAGGTTTGCCTGATTCAAAGAATAAAAACTCAGGATAATAACTGCCCATAGCCGAAAGGAAGAAAAGCAAGCCGGCAAAAGCAAGCGATTTCTTACGTCCGAAGTTAGAGGCGAGGTAGCCTGACACGGCACTTCCTATTATGCAGCCAATCAATGCACTTGACGACGTAATGCCATGCATGAAGTCGGTATATACAAAATCATCAGCCCCAACAAAGAAAGCCTGAAGACCTTTCTCTGCTCCAGAGATAACAGCTGTGTCGTAGCCGAAGAGCAAACCGCCAAAAACTGCTACGAGCACAACACTGTAAAGATAGAGTTTATTAGGTTTCATTGTTATATAAAGGTAGATATTGCCCGATTATTATTTAGCATACATGGCAACAATAGCCTCATAAAGTTCTTGTTTCCCTGATGTGAGCTTAGGCTCGTCCACCTTCTTACCATACTCATAAACCTGCTCCAGAGTAAGCTTGCCTTCCTCGAAATCCTTGCCAATTCCAGAGTCAAAGCTTGCGTAACGATCGTGCAGCATCTGCTTGTAAGGGCTGTTCTCAAGCAAATCGGCAGCATTTTCAAGTGCTCTTGCCATAGCATCCATTCCTGAAACATGTGCTATGATAATATCCTCAAGATCGGTTGAGTTGCGACGGGTCTTAGCATCGAAGTTTGTGCCGCCTGTTCCAAGACCACCATTGCGGATAATCTGCATCCAAGCCTGCACAAGGTCAAACTGGTCAATGGGGAACTGGTCTGTATCCCAACCATTCTGGTAGTCACCACGATTGGCATCAATGCTTCCCAACATGCCTGCATCGACAGCACATGCCATTTCGTGTTCAAATGTGTGGCCGGCCAAAGTAGCGTGGTTAACCTCAATATTCACCTTGAAATCCTTGTCAAGTCCATGAGCTTTGAGGAAACCTATAACAGTCTCGGTATCTACATCATACTGATGCTTTGAAGGTTCCATTGACTTAGGTTCAATGAGGAAAGTACCAGTGAATCCTTGTTTGCGTGCATAGTCACGTGCCATGCGCAACATTGTAGCCATGTGCTCTTTCTCTCTCTTCTGGTCAGTGTTGAGCAAGCTCATGTAACCTTCACGTCCACCCCAGAACACATAGTTCTCTGCACCAAGCTTAATACCTGCATCAATAGCATTCTTTATCTGAACAATAGCACGAGCAACAACATCAAAATCAGGATTTGTAGAAGCACCATTCATATAGCGGGCATGACTGAACACATTGGCTGTTGACCACAGCAGCTTTATGCCTGCTGCCTCCATCTTCTCCTTCAGATAGTCGGTAATGGCAGCCATGTTAGCTTCATACTCCGCAACATTGTTGCCTTCATCAATGACATCAACATCGTGGAAACAGAAATAAGGAAAGCCGAGTTTTGTCATTATCTCGAAACCTGCATCAACTTTATTCTTTGCACGTTCCAAAGCTGTTGCACCTTCATTCCATGGGAATTTCTTTGTTGTTCCTCCAAACTGGTCGCCCCCTTCTGCACAGAGTGTATGCCACCATGCCATTGCAAAGCGGAGCCAGTCTTTCATGGGCTTACCGAGGATAAGTTTATCTGCGTCATAATAATGAAAAGCTAATGGATTCTTACTTTCCTTGCCTTCAAACTTAATCTTACCGATTGTTGGAAAATACTCTTTCATAATTTTAATTGTTTTAATTTATTTAGGATTATATGTTTAGATGTTCAATATATCACGCCAACGCTCGTAGGCTGCTCTGTACTCTGATGTATCAGCATCGGGCTGCTCAGTGCCATAATGTTTTAGCGAAGCAAATGCTTCATCGCTGTTTTTATAGATACCGGCACCTATACCGGCACCTATACCAGCACCTACAGCACCGTCAGTTTCATACAGTTCAATAGTAGCACCAGTGACATTAGCCAGTGTGCGGCGGAATAATGGCGAAAGGAACAAATTGGCATGCCATGCCTTAATTGTCTTTATAGACATGCCCATGCCCTGCATAATCTCCATGCCATAGGCAAACGAGAAAGCAATACCTTCCTGCGCAGCACGCAGCAGATGTGCTTTTGTGTGGATATTGAAGTTTATTCCATGAATACTTGCCCCAAGGTCAGCATTCTCAAGCACACGTTCTGCACCATTTCCAAACGGAACGATGCTCAAGCCTTCAGCTCCAACAGGCACTGACTCTGCAAGGTTGTTCATATCAGCATACGACATTCCGTCAACAACCACCGTGCGCTTCATCCATGCATTGAGTATTCCTGTGCCGTTTATGCACAACAATACACCCAGACGGGTGTCTGGTTGATTATGATTCACATGCGCAAAGGTATTTACACGAGAAAGTTCATCATAATTAATCTCGCCCAGAACACCATATACAACACCGCTTGTTCCACCTGTTGCAGCTATTTCTTCCGGGTTCATCACATTCAACGAAAGAGCATTATTAGGCTGGTCTCCTGCACGATAACTGACAGGAGTGCCTTCAAGCAAACCTAATTCATTAGCTGCTGCATGGTTAATTCTGCCCTGAATGCTGAATGTAGGGACTATTTGGGGAATTATACTCTTTGGGAAACCATATTCTTCAAGCAGTTCATACGATACTCTGTTTTCCTTGAAATCCTGTGCGGCAATCATTCCAGTCTCTGCATCTACCAGCGATGCCTTAACAGAACTGGAACCCACATCCAATCCTAACAAATATTGCATACGTATTTTTAATTATTAGCTTTCAAGAAGTTATAAACTCATTACAAAAATACAGCAAAAGAGTGTGACCACAAAAAAAAATTAGGAATTATTATCCATTTTCCATATACAGTGCAATATAAAACCCCATCTATATTTGCAGTTGTTAAAGGTTATGTGTATCTTTGTGAACTATTTTATTCTAAAAAGATGAACATAAAAACATATATTATATTTCTTTTTATTCTTTCTACTACTTTTTACTGCCAAGCACAAGAAAGTGAATTATTCAACAGACTTGACAATTTATTGGCAAAGCAGAAGGATCTGACCACTGAGAAAGAGAAAAGAATTGCTGTAATAAAAGAAGGATTACATGCAGGAAGAATTACCATGGAACAGGAATATGCCATCAATGCAAGGCTATACGATGAGTATATTGCCTTCAAATACGACTCGGCATATACATATATAAATAGGAATATAGCAATAGCCAAGAATCTTTCTGATACCCATCTTTATAATGAGAGCATACTCAAATTAGTGCATATTCTGAGTGTGGCAGGATTATTTGACCAAGCAGAAAGCTTAGCTGCAAGAATTGACACCACCAAATTTGAGGGAGAAGACCTGCTCAACTACTACAATGTGTGTAGTTCCATGTATCAGTTTAACTCCGAGTTTACAATAGGAACTGTTTTCTTTGAACAAAACAATAAAAAAGCGCAGGAATACAGAAAAAAACTGATGAAAGCTTCTGATGGCAAATCATTCATTAGTGTTACAAACAACGCAACCTTTATAGGTGAACAAGGGAATCCTCGCCAAGCCATTAAGATGCTTGAAGAATACACGAAGGCTAATCTGAAATCAGGCGAACGTAACTATAGTATTGCAACAAGCATATTGGCATATTTCTATTCAAAAATTGGAGACACTACAACCCAAAAGCATTATCTACTGCTGTGCGCAATAAGCGATGTTGAAGGTTGCATACGCGAGAATAATTCTTTGCGCCAGCTCGCATCATTGTTGTTCGACAAAGGAGACCTCAATCATGCCTACGACTATCTTAGTGCTTCAATACAAGATGCCAATTTCTATGGTACCAGACTAAGAAACATGCAGGCTTCGCAGCTTATTCCTAAGATTGTGCAAGAATATCACCGTGCGGAGAATGCACAGAGCAAACGGCTGTTCATTGTGCTCATCATAACATTGGTAATAACAATTATGATGCTAATAGCCATTGCTCTTATGCGCAACTTCCTGAGAAAATACAGAAAAGCCAATCACAAAGTGCATGACATAAACAAGGAACTGAACAAAACCTTGGCACAAGTGGAGAAAGCTAACGAGATAATGCATCAGCACAGTCAGATTAAAGAGCAGTATATTGGCAGATTCATGGAACTTGTTTCAGTGCTCATAAACAAGGCGGAAGAACGTAGAAAACAAGCTAACAGGCTGGCACGCGACCATAGAATGGAAGATTTATACACACTAATAAAAAGTAACGAGCTTGTAGCGGAAAGTTCTAAACTGTTCTATGAGAACTTCGACGAGGCATTTCTTAATATCTATCCCGACTTCGTGAATAAGGTAAACGAACTGCTTATGCCCGAAGAAAGATATGTAACAAAAGAGAAGAGCCTCAACACCGAACTACGTGTCCTTGCTCTGATAAGACTTGGAATTAATGACAATCATAAGATAGCAAGTATTCTGCGCTCAAGCATAACTACTATTTACACTTATCGTAGCAAAATAAAGGCACATTCGCTCTATAAAAACGATTTTGAAAATAGAGTGACAGCCATACAGAGATAACTATAACCTGATACTGTAGCTGCTTATCATCAAAACGGCATTATTATATAATCAACACTTGTAACAGGATATTGAAACTTTTAGTCCGCAGCATAAATAACAACGGCTCTACCGAGTAGTAAAAATTCCTTTTGTCAATATAAATAACAACAAGCGCATGCCTCGCCTTATTCTAAAGGCGACGGACTTGCATTGGTTATGAAAACTGTGCTGATTCACTAAGACTATTGATATATTTTATTCGGTCATATTCATTAAAATACAGCAAAATTTAATTGAAAGTATTTTGATTTTTTAATAATAATATAAATGTATATATCTAAAATACAGTGATATGAATTTTTATATACTTTGATTTTAGTTAGATGCCCTTGGTTTCCTATTGTAAGATACATATCTTTGCCATTGTAATTCAAACAAAAATCTAAAAAACATTATGATTCAACCAATAAAAACTCTTATCATTCTATTGTGCATAATTCCAATAATGGGAAATGCCGTCACAGTGATGTCACCAGATAAAAGTGTAAAACTTGATTTTACTGTAAAAGACGGAACTCCATATTATGCTGTTTCATGGAATGGAGAGTCACTAATAGAATCTTCAAAAATGGGTTTCATGCTCGCAGATGACAATCTCTGCAACGGCATGAAGCATGTAAGCAGTTCACGCAACAGCCACGATGAAACATGGTATCAAGTGTGGGGCGAGGAAGAAACCGTACGCAACAACTACAACGAACTTACTGTTAAACTACGCCAAAAACAGGACAGACAATTACAACTTAATGTAATATTCCGTGTATTCAACGATGGTGTAGGATTCAGATATATAATTCCAAATCAGAAAGGACTTGATAATATTATAGTGCGGGAAGAGATGACAGAGTTCAATCTTGCTCACGATTCTGAAGCATGGTCTATACCAACCAACCGTACAGAATACTACGAGGGAATATACACCAAGGAGTTAGTAAGCATGAAAGACACGGTATGCACGCCGTTAACCATTGAGTTTGTCAATAATATATATATGGCTATACATGAGGCAGCTTTAGAAGATTATGCCACACTGAACCTTGCGGCACGTGGCAAGAAACTTATAGCAGCACTTACACCATGGAGTGACGGAATGAAAGTGTATGCCAAAGAAAGTATGAAATCACCTTGGCGCACAATAATTTTTGGTTCCACAGCAGGCGAACTCCTAACAAACAGAGTTATGCTGAATCTTAACGAGCCTTGTGCGATTGAGGACACATCATGGATTGAACCAGGCAGATACATAGGAATATGGTGGAACATACACAAAAAAGAAAATACATGGGAAATGGGACCTAAGCACGGAGCTACTACCAACAACCTTAAACGCTACATAGACTTTGCTGCAAAGCATGGATTCAGCGGTGTTTTGTCTGAGGGTTGGAACCCGGGTTGGAGAGCAGGAGAGCAGGTTACATTCCTAAAGACATATCCAGACTTCGACATCAACGAGGTAACACGCTATGCTAAAGAGAAAGGTGTGAGATGGATAGGACACATGGAGTCATGGGGCAATGCTCAAATAATTGAGAAAGAAATGGAGGAAGCCTTTGCATGGTACAATTCTTTAGGAGTTAATACCGTGAAAACAGGCTATGTTAGTCATATGATGGACAACAAGGAGAAACCCTCTTCACAATACGGCATACGCCACTACAGAAAAATTATAGAATGTGCAGCTAAGCACAAGATAATGATTGACAACCATGAACCAGCCATGCCTACAGGACTACAACGTACATTCCCAAATCTAATGACCCAAGAAGGAGCACGCGGACAAGAATATAATGCATGGGATAGAAAAGGCGGCAATCCACCAGAACACACAGTAACACTGCCTTTCACAAGAGGGCTGGCAGGTCCGATAGATTTCACTCCTGCCATATTCAACTTCAGTGAAGTGGTGCAAGGAACACGCCCTCAATCCACAATAGCCAAGCAGCTTGCTGAATTTCTTGTCATCTACAGTCCATTACAAATGGCGGCTGATGCTATAGAAAACTACAATCACCATCCAGCCCTCTCATTCATTGAGAGCTGTCCTACAACATGGAGCCACACCATAATAGCAAATGGTGAAATTGGAAAGTACATAACAACATGCAGGAAAGAACGCAACGGTGAACGCTGGTTTATAGGTTCTATGACCAATGCCGATGCAAGGGCAATTAATATCACTCTTGATTTCCTTGGAAAAGGTAAAACATATAAAGCAACAATATATGAAGACGGAATTGGAGCTGATTATCAAAAGAATCCTCTTTCGCTTAACATACGACAAATAGAAGTGACGGCGACTGATGTTCTTCATTTGTATCTTGCACGCAGCGGAGGCGCAGCAATACGCCTTGAGCCAAAGAATTGAGTTTAAATAACAAAAATATTAACTAATTACTAACAAAAGAGCATGGAAAGAAAAAAGAGACTCTTAAAACGAGTGTGTATGCTGATAACATTTGCACTCATTGCCCTTGACATGTCTGCACAATCTATTAATGGATATGTAGAAGACAACATTGGTGAGCCTGTAATAGGTGCAACGATTCAAGTCATAGGACAAAACAAAGGTGGAATAACCGATTTGGATGGTAAGTTTACTATCAATGCTAAAGTTGGAGAGATGCTCAAAATCTCTTATATAGGCTTTGACCCTATAGAAGTACCTGCAAAAGAGGGCATGAAAGTAACTCTAAAGGAAAGTTCATCACAACTTGAGGAAATTGTTGTAGTGGGCTATGGTTCATTGGCAAAAAAAGAAATATCAAGTTCTATTGTACAAGTTGACAAGTCACAGTTCAACCAAGGTGCTGTAAGTGACGCCATGGGACTTGTGGGGGGCAAGGTAGTAGGTTTGAATGTAAATACTACTGCCGATGCAAATCCTAACTCACTGTCATCAATTCAGGTGCGTGGTGCAGGTTCACTACAGGCAGGCAATGGTCCGCTGATAGTTATTGACGGTATTACAGGTGGCGATCTCCGCAACATCTCTACGCAAGACGTAGAGTCAATAACAGTATTGAAAGATGCGGGGTCAGCTGCTATCTATGGTACACGAGGTGCAAATGGTGTGATACTTATTACCACAAAGCACGGTTCTGGTGCTCAGGGCGTAGTAAACGTTACCTACGACAGTTGGATTGCTGGTAATTTTGCTAAAGACAAACCAGAGGTTCTTACTACTGAGGAGTTTCGTCGCAGCCTGCGAGGCAATGACTATGGATATGATACAGACTGGTATGGAGAAATAACAAGAAACGCCTCATACACTCTTAATCAGTATCTCTCTATTGACGGAACAACCAGTAAAGGTTACTACGGAGCAAGCGTTAACTATAAGAAAGCTAACGGACTTGACATAGCCAGCGGTCGTGAGGAATATGGTGGACGCTTCGTGGTTGAACAGCGTGTTATGAAGAACAAGTTGAAGTTCAATTCTTCGCTTAGCCTTCGAAAGGTGCATGAGGACTACGGCAACGACGGCATGTTCGACACCGCTCTTACACTTAACCCAACACTTCCTATCCATAATGCTGATGGAACCTACTATCAGCCAACTTCTCCAACAGGTATTTACAATCCAGTAAGTGTGCTTAAGGAGAATACAAGTAATGGTGACCGCATTTATCTCTTAGGCAATGCTGATGTTCAATGGAATATTCTTAATCTGCAGCACCACTCTCTCAGCACTTCACTGAGCTATGCACTTCAGTACAATGACTACAAGAATAATTACTACACACCAATAGCATCAAGTCAGTCTTACTGGAACGGTTATGCTGGTGAGGCTTCAGTGCAGTATCAGAAATGGTGGACAAATCGTCTGGAATGGCTTCTCAACTACACATGGACAACAAACGACCATCAAGTGAAAATAGTAGGAGGTTACTCTTGGGAGCGCAGCAACTGGGAACAGCAAGGCATGGCAAACCATGACTTCACCTACGATTCTCCAATATATCATGGTATTGGTAGTGGAACAGGATTGAAAGATGGTACAGCCAATATGTATGGTGGACGTTCAGAATCAACACTCATAGGTTTCTTCGGTCGTGTTAACTATAATTGGGCAGATATGATTTTCGCCTCAGCTTCTTTGCGTCATGAGGGTTCTACCAAGTTTGGCAAGGAAAAGAAATGGGGTAATTTCCCTTCAGTTTCATTAGCTTGGGAAGTAACCAAGACACCAGGTTTGGAGACGTTTGCCAATACATTCCGCAGCTTAAAGCCACGTGTTTCATACGGTGTTACAGGTCGTTCTGACTTCAATGCATACCAATCAACTCCTACATACACTGCTAATGGCGCCTATTACATGGACGGCAAATGGGTTACAGGATATGCTCCATCTTCTAATGCAAACACTCTTCTTGGCTGGGAAAAGAGCAAGGCTCTAAACATTGGTATAGATTTCGAGGCTATAGGCAGTCGTCTGCGCGGAAGCGTAGAATACTTCGACCGTCGTTCAGAAGACTTGCTCTACACCTACACTGCACCACAGCCACCTTACGTGTGGGATAATATTCTCGTGAATGTAGGTACAACCAAGAACACTGGTATAGAGATTTCACTAAGCTATGATGTCTTTGCAAAGAAAGATTTCAAGTGGACCACTACTGCTAACTGGTCGCACGGCACAACAAAGTTCACAAAACTTTCCAACGATATATACAAAACATCATACATCGATCTTTACCAGAAGCCAGGCGTAGGTACAAACGAATACTTCTTCAGAGTGCAGGAAGGCGGCAAGGTTGGTCAGTTCTGGGGTTTTGAATATGCAGGACATGATGATAATGGCAACATGCTTGTTTTTAATAAGAATAATGAAGCAGTACTTACTACCAATGTTGATGCTTCTGACAAGCGCTATATTGGCAATGGCGCACCTTCTGACTTCCTATCATGGTCAAACTATTGGCAGTATAAGAACTGGGATTTGAGCATTCTCTTTAGAGGAGCATTCGGCTTCGACATCTTCAATATGCGTAAATACGGTATGGGGCTACAGCTATGCGGAACAGACAACGTACTGCGTAATGCATATATCGACGACAAAGATGTCAAAAGCGGGGGTGGTGTTATATCATCCTACTTCCTTGAAAAAGGCAACTATATGAAGCTCGACAACGTAACTCTTGGATATAACTTCATACCAAAGAACAAGGAAGTATTAGAGAGCGTACGTCTTTATATTGCTGCAAAGAATCTGTTTACGCTTACAGGCTATAAGGGCAATGACCCTTCTATCGTAACACAGACTGGAGTAACACCTGGTGTTGACGTAAACAGCGCATATCCAACAGCTACACAGGTGAGCTTTGGTGTAACAGTGAGATTCCATTAATATCAGAAATATAAAAGATTAATACAATGATAAATATAAGAAAATATAGCTGCATTGCAACATTAGGACTGGCAATGGCATTATCCTCATGTACCGATCTTGACGAGAAGGTTTATGACCGTATTGATGCTAAAACATTCTATCAGAATGAGGCAAGTGTAAAAGGGGCTATAGCAACAATATATAATCAAGCAGGCAACTGCTTTGCTGAAAGATTCTATTTCCTACAGGAACTGCCAGCCGACCAGATAGCATGGCGTGTATGGAATGGCGGTCAGTGGGGATATGATGAGGGAGAGAAGTATGTTCTTTCTACACAGACATGGACTTCGGAGTCAAAAATCATCAAGGACGCATGGACTAACTGCTGGCCTATGGTAGGACTTGCAAACAACATCATCAACGACCTTTCAGGAATCGAACCAGCATCTATTGGCATGACTACAGAGAAGTTTGAGTCATACAAGGCTGAAGCAAGAACTCTCAGGGCATGGGCTTACTACAACATGTTCGAGGTATGGGGAGGTGCACTGCCACTGAATACCAGCTCCGACTCTAACATCCCTGGAACGGCTGATGCCGATTGGGATACCAGTTGCAGAAAGATTTATGAATTCATAGCCAAAGAACTTGACGAAAGCTATAGTGCTCTGCCAAAGGAAAATGGCGACAATTCAACACGTACACGTGTCAATCAAGGTATGAACCGTATGCTAAAGGCACGTCTGCTTTTGAATGCACAAGTATTCATAGGTGAGGATAAATATGATGAGTGCGAGACATTGAGCAAACAAATTATCAATGGTGACTATGGCACATACGGACTTGTTGATGACTACCGCAAGATTTTCGATGAGAACAATAATACATGTAAAGAGGTTATTTTTGCTTTCGCATGTGAAGACGGTCAAGGCTCAACAAATGCATGGACAAATGTTAGAAATATGACAATGCTTGCCTATAACTACAATTCTTACTTTGGAATTGACCAGTTCTCGGGCATTGGTGCATGGAATTGCTGTATAGTTGTTCCTTCACGCGACAATTCAGGAAACGTTTTGGCAACAGGCGGTACCGACACTGGCGGTAAAAGCTTCCTCTTAGACTACGGTGATAAACTTGGCTCTGTATGGGATAGATTCAACAACCGCGACGTTCGTAAGGCAACTTTCAGCTATAATGCTTCTACAGGCAAATGGTCGGGCAACTTCTTAAAAGGTGCCATGAAGGCTAATTATGGCACAGGCGAAACCCTCAAAGCAGATGCCGACCGCGACGGACAGGATTTGGTATATGTTGATCAGCTTGGTACATTCCAGAACTTAGGTCGTAACCTTGAAACTGTAATGTCTCCACGTTGGGGAGAAACGAACTCTGGTATTCGTCTTGTGAAATATCCTATATATAATAATGGTACAAAATGTGCCTTCAAAGATATTGATGAGGTAGAATTCCGCTTGGCTGAAGCTTATTACAACGTGGCAGAATGTCAGATGCGTAAAGGTAATAGCAGCGAGGCTAAAAATTATGTTGACCAAGTGCGCAAGCGCTATTTCAGTGCTACAGATTGGAATAGCGTAAAAGACAATAATGCTCCTGGATTCACTGCCTTTGACAACGACTGGCTTCTTTCAGAGTGGGGGCTCGAATTCCTTGGTGAAGGACGTCGCCGCCGCACCGACCTTCGGCGTTTCGACAAGTTTACGCAAGGCCAGTGGTGGTTCTTCGGACGTGCTGTTGAGGATGGTGTTGACCTTCCTGCAAAGCGTAGTCGCAAGTACGAATGGTATCCTCTGCCAGAGTCAGCCCTGTCTGTAAACCCTGGACTTATACAGAATCCTAATTACACAACTAATTAAACATGCTGTTAAAATGAAGAATATAAATATATTAAAGCTCGCTTCAATTCTCCTTCCGCTAATAGGATTAATGAGTAGTTGCAGTGATAAGGAAGATATAATCTTTGAACACGAGAAGGCTGCATTTGATATTCAGGCAGACAGAATACTGTTTGAAGTAATTCCAACTTCCTCTACAACAGACGAAGAGGATATATACATTGTTGGCCCCTTCAATGGATTGGACGATAAAAGTGTTATCGGCAATGACAAATACAAACTCATTCCTTCTACAACAGTTGCGAAAAAAAGAGGTATTTTCCTTAATCCATCCGACTTTGTTGACGGCAAGACACTTGCCGATGGGTATCATTTTGTGTCATCTAAACAAAGAAATGAAGTGACTGCATTTGGAGAGCCTGTTAACAGAACAGACAATCCAAACGTAGGAACACGCACAAATATCTATGTAACAAAATGGGCTGCATATTTTGACAAGGCTCCAGAAGTTCCAACTCATGATGGATTCGTTGTATATGTGGATAATCAAACAACATGGGCAACCCTCACTCTCTACATGTGGGGAGATGTTAATGATCTTAACGGAGGATGGCCAGGAATGTCGCCAACAGGTACTCAAGTAATAAACGGTACTACCTATACCTACTTCGATATGGGCGCTGCTAACACAGGACTTAAAGAGAATCTCATATTCAATAATGGCGGTGCTGGTGCTCAACTTAGCGATTTCAGTTATACAATCGACCATGATGTATATCTCAGAATTACCGACAGTGGCGTTGAAGAAATAACTGTAGGCAGTCAAGAGAAGCCTGTAGAGCCAGGATATAAATTGTATATCAATAATCAAACAGGCTGGACCAACATTGCATTGTATGTATGGGGTGATGCCGAACTGTTTGGCGGTTGGCCTGGAACAGCACCAAGCAGTACTGCGGAGATAGATGGTGTGACATATCAAGTGTGGAATATTGGTGACAATGGTGCCACTTACAACCCAATCCTCAACGACAACGGTGCTGGTTCACAAAAAGATTGTCCTAATGCCATCACAGCTACAAGAGACTATTATTACAAAGTCACTGCTGATGGCTGGGAGGAAATAAAGTAATAAATAGAACTTTTCAGTTTAGGATATAAGGATCCAAGGAATTCAGAAAGTCCGATACAAATAAAAAAGTAAAGGAACAGCATATCAGTAACAAGTTACACTGTTATTCTGAACTCCTTAACTCCCTTTGACTCCTAAAACAACTTGCGGTTGCGAAAATTTAATAAAACAAGACTAATCAATGAATAAGTGTTTTAGTTTCATGTTAATGTTAGCCTCTATGCTTCTGCTTCCATGGTGGAGCAGCAGCATAGTTGCGAACGACTTCGTTGATGTAATCAATTCTCAGGCATATAATGCTGGGCAGCAGGTTATCTACGAAATGAACGTAGGCTCTTACACTGCAGAAGGAACTTTCCGTGCTGCTGAGAGCAAACTAACAGAACTCAAGAGAACCGGTGTTGATATAATATGGCTTATGCCTATATATCCAAGAGGAGGAGGTATCAACAGCCCCTATGCCGCTACCGACTTCAAGGCAGTAAATCCTTCATACGGAACTGTCAATGACTTGAAATCGTTTGTTGCTGCTGCTCATAACCAAGGCATGAAAGTGTGGCTCGATTGGGTTCCTAACCACACTGCCACTAATGCAACATGGGTAACAACTCATCCTGAGTATTACAAGACAATAGATGGAAAAATGGTACATCCTAACGGCTATGGTGATGTTTACCAGCTTAACTACGGCAACAGCGATTTAGTTAAGGCCATGAACGATTGTCTTAAATACTGGATTGACGCAGCTGATATTGACGGTTATCGTTGTGACTATGTTTCAAGCAGCGAGATTCCTACAAGCTACTGGCAGAACAGCATTTCTATGCTTAAGAACTACAAGAGCGGTAAGGAAGTTGTCATTTTAGGAGAAGCCGACTTTACCGACCGTAACAACATCCGTTTACAATCATGCGGATTTGATTATGACTATGCTTGGAGCTTTCACGGCAAACTTGAGGATTATGGTGCTGTAGGTGCATATTCAAGCCCTCTAAAGGTGTATTGCAATGATTTGATAAATGCATCAAAGGTTATGAATGTAAGCCGAATGCTATATATAACAAACCACGACCAGAACTGGAATTATGACAAGAAATCGTTGAGTTCTAAATATGGTGACAACCGCTATTTCCTTACTGTACTAAGCTACACAATCTGGGGTATGCCAATGATATACAACGGACAGGAAATAGGTGGAGAGCAGGCATTAAACTACTTTACAGATACCAAGATTGACTGGAGGTCAAAAGACAACAAAATGTATAATACCATACGTACACTTGGTGCTTTGAAGCATAGTCAAAAGGCATTATATGACTCTTCTAATTATGCCGACAACGCTGCTGTAAATTTCATCAATTCAAACAACACCACAACAAACATTCTTGCGTATTCACGCAAGGCTGGCGACAGCGAGGTTATTGTAATTATAAATACAGGCAACTCAGCGCAATACGTCAACTTCTCTGGCATAAACGGCAGTTACAGTCTATGGCTGAACAGCGAAACAATATCCAAAGGAGTATCACGAAAGTCATATACCTTCAACGGTACACTAAGCACTACAGTCCCTGCTAAAGGCTATCTGATATATGTCAGAGGCTCTTTTTCTGATGAAGAACTCCCAACGGAACAACCGTTGGGAGACCTTGTTGACTCTGATGCCTACTCTGTGTTCTACGAGTCTTCTGTAGATAATGCTACAGTTTGTGCATGGATGTGGACTGATGCATACGGTGGAGAGAAGTATTCTACCACAGGCAACTGGCCTGGAGATGCTTTCACCCGCATTGGTATCACAGTAGAAGGCAAGGTTGTATATAAGTACAGCTTTACTATTAATGACGATTTACCACTTCCCGAATATATCATCATTACCGAAAATGGTTCTGCCGATGAACACAAAGTTGTAAATGCTGCTCCTTTCGTAAATCACGGTTACTATGTAAAAGGCAGCAATGAGGCACAGAAGACAATTCCTACAGGTATAAGCCATATATATAATAAGGTGGCAGACAGCAGCAACAAATTCTACAATATAAGTGGGAAGATGGTAAACAACAACTACAAAGGAATAGTAATTCACAACGGAAAGAAATACATGCAATAATTTTCCACAGTAATAACAATTACAAACAACCCCAATAACATTGCTACTTATGATACACAAATTATCAACAAAAATAATTGCCATAGTAATAACATTACTAACAATTCCTAATCTACTCATTGCTGCTTCAGGCATATTTCTTAGAGGCGACGTAAACAACTGGGCAGCAAATGCCGAGTGGGAGTTTGTTGATACGGGTAATGGAATATATGTGCTTTACGACAAAGTTCTTAGCGGAGCGTTCAAGATTGCCGACCTGTCATGGTCTGCCAACTGCAATTATGGTGCAAGCACAACAAGCAACACTATTACCATTGACAGTCCATATACACTAAACGGAGGCAGTAATCCTGCAAATATATCTTGCGGAGGGGCAACTCTCAACTGCAAGCAGATAATATTAACTATTAAATCAACTTCTGAAGCCACCCTCATTCTAAAGAGTAACGACAACTCATCGGGCTTGGAACAGGTGTATGTAATAGGCGACAACAACGGTTGGAACTATGCAGACAACAGCGGACGCCTTGCTCTTATCAACGTAAATGACAGTGTTTTCACAGGTAGGGTAACACTCCCTGCTGTAAATGGTGCTGCTTTATCAAAATGGAACATATTCCAACAACTTGGTATGGGTGGCCGTTGGGGACTCGCAACTGATGCAACAACAAGCATAACTAAAGGAAAACTCACTAAAGGAGGTACTGGCAAGATGGGCACTACACCAGGAACCTATGACTTCACATTCAGTTTAAAGACTGGTGATGTATCGCTACAACTAATAGAATCTGTACCAACTACACTCACAGTAATGCCTGCAAAGACCACAATAGTGCCCACCGTGCCCGACAAAGTGAGAATTCTGTCGCTCAACAACAGCCTCATCAACTATGCACGACAAGACACGGTCTTCAACAAGATAGCTGCCGCTATGGGCAAGAATGCTATATGGACAGCACACAGCAACTTGGGTAAAACCTTGGATTATCATTGGATAGAGGCTGATGATACAGGTAACAACGTTGAAGGTCAACCATCCGCACAGACTATGATACGCATGCGTCCTTGGACTCACATTGTGCTTCAAGAACAGACCGAAAAACCAAGAAAGAACTTTGAAGGTTTCAGAGAGAGTGTTAGAAAATGGGTTAACTTCATACGCACAAGTTGTCCTAACCCTAACGCTATTATAATACTGCCTGTAAACTGGCCTCTACTGAACGATACTGATAATTTATATGCTTTTAGCAAGATTCTTCAGGACAACTATCGAAAGGTGGCTCAGGAATTTGGTGTTGTAATTGCACCTGTAGGTCAAGCATATGAAGAATGCTTCAAGAACGAAGGTAAGGCAGGATTCACAACATGGTTCCGCCCATCAGAGGAGAACAATAATTTAGGACAAGACGACCGTCATCCTTCTCAAAAGTCCACTTACATGGCAGCATGTGTAGAATACGGCATAATTTTCGGTGAGAATCCACTTGATATAAACTACAATCACACAATTCTCGACAATGCTACATCACAGTCAATGCGCCAGTATGCAGCCAATGCGATAAATTCCACAAAGCAAGTTATTGACAATCACAGCGGCAAAGTAAACTTGGTGGCAACGATGTACGACCAGTTTGGAATGGAACTTTCTACAGCTAACGGCATTTCATGGACAGTTAATGGAGGTGGAACTATTATTGACAATGTGTTCACAGCTAACGGTAGTAAAGGAACTTTTGAGGTAAAGGCTTCAAATGAAAACTTCACTGCTACAGCACTGATAACTATAGCCGATGCAGAAACAGCTCCAGAAGAACCTGTTATAAGTATAGCCTCAAAAACATACAATGAAGATTTCAATGCAATAGACAACAACAAACTACCAAAAGGCTGGCGTATAGACAGACAAACTGCGAACCCACGAATAGTAGGAAGTTTTACCATGGCTGTTGATACTGTAATGTATGTACAAACCAACGATAACATAACACTACCTGCAAATGCAAAGAATGGTACATGGAGCTTTGGCACTGATACCGACAGAGCACTTGGAGGAATTTCAACAGGAGTTGCTAATGCCACACGTTGTGTTAATGTTTATGCTCACTTACTCAATTCAACGGGCACTGACACCACCAACCCAATCATTGGCTATAACGTTAAGAAATACCGCCAAGGTGCAAATCCTGCAGGATTTAACGTGCAGATGTACTATTCTCAAGACGGTAAAAACTGGCAAAAAGGTGATGACAAATTCACAACACTGTTTAATGCAGATAATGCCACCCAAGGCTATCATACAATTCCTGGCGAGACTGTAGCTGCAGGAGGGGAACTCCCATTTGTTTGGAAGAATGATACTCATCTATATCTTGCATGGAACATATCTGTAACAACTGGCAATATCTGTAATGCTGCAATGGCTTTGGCTATTGACGATTTAAAGATAGATGCATTAAACACCAGCATTGAGAACCATACAATAAGCAATGCCACTACAATCAACAACCATCGTTACAATCTTTCAGGACAGCGTGTGAATAATGACTATAAGGGTATTGCTATACAGAATGGAAGAAAAATAATAATTAGATAAACATGCCTAAGATCTGGCTTTCAGATAATGAATTTAATTATTTTAGGAAGAGTCTTTGTGAAAAGGCTCTTTTTTTATTTATCAACATCACGCTGTTTTTGAGAGCGATGTATTGTGGCTCAGTCGAAATTTAATGGGGAATAAACCTCAAAGCCTGCGTAGTGTTCTATTCTTCCTTTATGTCAATATTATTCCGATTCAATTTCGACTGAGACTAACTTGCTTATACCGAACTCACGTTAAATAACGTATTAAATTGCGGTGTGGCATACAATAAAAGTTTTAACATGCAAGAATGAAAAAACAAAAGATAATGCAAAACTTAAAATGTATGAATCTGCATTCATAAAAATAAGAAAAAGTTTTATTCTCTTGGTGCTATCAATTAATTCAACTATATTTGCAAGCGTCTTATGGGCGGGAACGGCTTGTTCCGCACTCTATCCATAATGACCAAGAAAGCGTTCCGCGCTTTATCCTTTGCATCGAAATCGGCAAAATTTCAACAAAACTGAAGGATAATGAATACGGTTCGCCTGACCTGTATGTGAACGTAGGCCTACGGCATCCACGCCGTGTGCTCGAGCATATACGGCGTGGGTGATATGTTGTTATTCTATTCAGTTGTGGTGTTTGCCGATGCCAGATGCAAGAAGAGTAAGGACATTCCTCACGCTTTTCTTGTGGTCCTACATAATAATACATGTCGAGAGGAAGACTAATGAAGAAAAAAAGTCCTATGCAAAACGGCATGAGAATACTGCTCTGTATCACAACACTACTAATGCTGACCATAAATTCTATGGCTCAGAAAGATGTCACTACCTTTTTAGGAATACCCATTGACGGCTCAAAGGACACTATAATACACTTGTTGGAACAAAAGGGATTCTGGCAAGACAAGGAACATGGATTATTACGAGGCGTACTATCAGGACACGATGTCAATCTGTACATAGGAACTAAGAACGGAAAAGTATGGAGAATGATGATAACAGATGCTGACAAATACGATGAAACCGAGATAAAACGACGATTCAACAAGTTGTGCGCACACTTCATGCAGAACACTATGTACTATTATGATACAGACTTCACCTTGGCGGAAAATGAGGATATATCAAGAGGTATTATAGAAAAAGGTAAACTGTACAAGGCATTGTTTTATCAAAAACCTGCCGGCACAGACTCTTTGGAATACAAAAAAGAACTGGACAACGAGCTTGCAAGGTGGTTCACTCATGAACAGCTGATAAATCCCGATGCGGAAACTGCCGAGGAAATCAGACAAAAAACAGAAAAGTGGAAGAAAGAACGTGACAGGAAGAAATGTGTATGGTTTATAATACATGATAACTACGGAGAGTTTTGTATATACCTCTTCTACGACAACAGGTATAATTACACTCCATCTGACTTGTTCTAAATGAACTAAACAGCGACATTGTGTTTTTCAACAATTTTGCTTACTGCATGCCGAAGGTTTTTAGTAACTTTGCAATTTATTATAAACGCAAAGAAAATATCATCATATGTGGTTAGCACTCGGATTCACCTCTGCCATTCTTTTAGGTTTCTATGATCTCGCTAAGAAAACATCTCTAAAAGACAATGCTGTACTTCCGGTATTGCTCATGAACACTATCTTCTGTAGTCTTCTGTTTTTACCGCTCGTCATAGGGTCTTTCTTTGGAATCATACCCGATGAAACCGCTGTTTTTGTACCATGGAACGGTATGAGAAGTCAGTTGTTCATACTCATAAAATCCATAACGGTACTATCATCTTGGGTGCTAGGATATTACGGTATAAAGAATCTTCCACTCACAATAGTAGGTCCTATTAATGCCACACGTCCAATAATGGCACTCGTAGGAGCACTGCTCATATTCGGCGAAAGACTTAACTTTTTGCAGTGGCTTGGTGTAATAACCGCTATAGTTTCGTTCCTATTATTATCCAGAACAGGCAGGAAAGAAGGAATACATTTTTGTCATAACCGCAGCATAATATGTATAGTTGCAGCCGCAATACTTGGTGCCGTAAATACTCTTTATGACAAATTCCTAATGGCAAGCCCTGCCGACGGAGGCATAGGACTTGACCGCATGGAGGTACTTGCATGGTATAACATCTACCAGTGCGTGTGGATGTGTCTGCTTGTATGCCTTATCTGGGTGCCAAAACGTCACAACAGCACACCTTTCCAATGGCGTTGGAGCATAGCACTCATAAGCATTTTCCTCATAGGAGCAGATTTTGCATACATGACAGCACTCTCAAAAGAAAGAGCTATGATTAGTGTGTTAAGCATGGTAAGGCGGAGCAACGTTATAGTCTCATTTCTTTTCGGAGTTCTACTCCTTGGTGAACAGCATTGGCGCAGCAAAGCATTTGACCTTATGCTCATAGCATTAAGCATGATATTCATTTGGGTTGGAACAAACTAACCAACATCAAAGGTAAATAACCTTATAGAACAGCCACTGGCACAATATAAATAAAATATGTAAAATATTCACCTTTAATTCTTCTATAACACATAAATTATGTAACTTTGTAAACTGTTAGAAACTAATAAACAATTATTGATGTTTTAATGGAAACAATAGGGTTTCCACTGATGAAAAAAGAAAGATGAATATTATTACAAAAACAGTTTCGTTGCCTGACGGTCGTCAGATAACAATTGAAACAGGCAAGTTGGCAAAGCAGGCCGACGGTTCTTGTACCCTCAGAATGGGCAATACCGTACTTTTAGCTACTGTTTGTGCCGCAAAAGATGCAGTTCCAGGAACAGATTTCATGCCTTTGCAGGTAGAGTATCGCGAGCAGTATGCAGCTGCCGGCCGTTTCCCTGGCGGTTTCACAAAGCGTGAAGGTAAGGCAAGTGATGAGGAAATACTCACATGCCGCCTTGTTGACCGCGCTCTTCGTCCTCTATTCCCAAGTGATTATCACGCCGAAGTATTCGTGAACGTTCTCCTATTCTCTGCCGACGGAGTTGACCAGCCAGACGCTCTGGCAGGTTTTGCCGCAAGCTGTGCATTGGCATGTTCAGATATACCTTTTGAGTATCCAATCTCTGAAGTGCGTGTTGCACGTATTAACGGCGAGTTCGTAATCAATCCTACTTTCGCACAAATGAAAGAAGCTGACATGGACCTTATGGTTGGTGCTACAGCCGACAACATCATGATGGTAGAGGGTGAAATGAAGGAAGTACAGGAAGCTGATCTTCTCAATGCGCTCAAGGCTGCACACGAAGCTATCAAGCCAATGTGTGAAATGCAGTATGAACTCATGAAAGAACTTGGCACAGACACTAAGCGTGAGTACTGCCATGAGGTTAACGATGACGAGTTGAAGGAGCAAATCCGCAAGGAGTGCTACGACAAGGCTTATGCCGTTACAAAGCAGGCTCTTGAGAAGCATGCACGTGCAGAGGCTTTCGAACAAATAATCAACAACTTCAAAGAGGCGTATGCAGCAGCACACACCGAGCTTACCGAAGACGAACTTGAGGAGAAGAACAGTCTCGCCGACAAGTATTACCACGATGTAGAGAAAGACGCTATGCGCCGTTGCATTCTCGACGAAGGCATTCGCTTGGACGGCAGAAAGACTACCGACATCCGCCCGATATGGTGCGAAGTCTCTCCACTTCCGATGCCTCACGGAAGTTCTATCTTCACACGCGGTGAAACACAGTCTATAACAACTGTTACACTTGGCACAAAGTTGGATGAAAAACTCGTTGATAACGTTCTTGACAGAAGTTATATGCGCTTCCTTCTCCACTACAACTTCCCTCCATTTAGCACAGGTGAGGCAAAAGCACAGCGTGGTGTAGGTCGCCGTGAAATTGGTCACGGACATCTTGCTTGGCGTGGTCTAAAAGAACAGATTCCTGCCGACTTCCCTTATACTGTACGTGTTGTAAGCCAGATTCTCGAGTCAAACGGTTCTTCTTCTATGGCAACAGTATGTGCGGGAACACTCGCTCTTATGGATGCAGGTGTACCAATGAAAAAGCCTGTATCAGGTATTGCGATGGGACTCATAAAGAACCCAGGCGAAGACAAGTATGCTGTACTTTCCGACATATTGGGCGATGAGGACCACCTTGGCGACATGGACTTCAAGACAACAGGTACTAAGGACGGACTCACAGCTACACAAATGGATATCAAATGTGATGGATTGTCATACGAGATACTCGAAAAAGCCCTTGCACAGGCAAAGGCAGGTCGTGAGCACATCCTCAACTGCATGACCGAAACAATATCTGAGCCACGTGCTGAAATGAAACCACAGGTTCCAAGAATAGTTCAGATAACAATTCCAAAAGAGTTTATCGGCGCAATAATCGGTCCTGGTGGTAAGATTATTCAGCAGATGCAGGAAGACACTGGTGCAACAATCACTATCGAAGAAATTGATGGCGTAGGCAAGGTACAGGTATCTGCTCCTAACAAGGATAGCATTGATGCTGCTCTTACAAAGATTAAAGCTATAGTTGCAATACCTGAAATCGGTGAGGTTTACGAAGGAGTAATCAAAAGCGTAATGCCTTACGGTTGCTTCGTTGAGATTCTCCCAGGTAAGGAAGGTCTGCTCCACATCTCAGAAATAACATGGAAGCGTCTTGAAACTGTTGAGGAAGCTGGACTTAAGGAAGGTGACAAGATTCAGGTTAAGCTTCTTGAGATTGACCAGAAGACAGGAAAGTACAAACTCTCACATAAGGTACTTGTTGACAAACCAGAGGGATTTGTAGAGCGCGAACGTCGCCCTCGCCCAGAGCGTCGCAATGGTGCAGAAGTTCGTGGTCCACGTCCTGAACGCCGTCCACGTCCACAAAATGGCAATGGCGATGAGTCGTACAACAACTCATTTGACAACAGAGAACCAAAGCCATTCACTGATGTGCTTGACAAGAACGACATTGATTAATTAGCCTATAAGCTATACATAATTCATATAAGCCCCGCACTCTAAAAAAGACTGTGGGGCTTTTCGTTAAAAAAAACAATTTACTTTAGCTTTTAGCTCGTATATTTTGTCGTTTCAAATAAATATTATAATTTTGACCGAAAATATAAACAAATCATTCTACTATGAAAGTTCATGAATACCAAGCAAAAGAATTCTTCGAGACATATGGTCTTCCTGTAGAAAGAAGAATACTATGCCACACTGTTGACGAAGCCGTAGAAGCTTATCAAAAGATGGGTCTTGAGAAAGTAGTTGTCAAGGCACAGGTTCACACTGGCGGAAGAGGTAAAGCCGGAGGTGTAAAGTTAGCCTCAACGCAAGAAGAGACAATGCTCCATGCAAGCAACATTCTCGGTATGCAAATCAAAGGATTCACTGTTGACAGGGTGCTCATAAGTGAGGCTATGAAAATTGCCGCAGAGTATTATGTCAGCATACTCGTAGATCGTAAAACGAAGTTGCCAATTCTTATGTTAAGTCGTGAAGGCGGAATGGATATAGAGGCTGTGGCAAAAGAAACACCTGAAAAAATCACAAGAATTCCTATTGACCCATTAGTAGGAATGCCCGACTATAAAGCCCGTGAAGCAGCCTTTGCATTATTCGACGACATGTCGTTGGTAAAACAAGCCGTACCTTTATTCCAGAATCTTTATAAACTATTCATGGACAAAGATGCATCTTTGGCAGAAATAAATCCGCTCATTGTTGATGGCGACGGCAATCTCAAGGCTATAGATGCCAAGATGACATTTGATGACAATGCGCTTTTCCGTCACCCTGACGTTGCAGTTCTCAACGAACCCACAGAAGAAGAGAAGAAAGAACTCTTTGCAAAAGAGAAAGGATTCAGTTATGTTAACCTCGGCGGAAGTATAGGTTGCATGGTAAACGGTGCTGGACTGGCAATGGCAACAATGGACATGATAAAACTGTATGGTGGCGAACCTGCAAACTTTCTCGATATTGGCGGCAGTTCTAACCCGCAGAAAATACTCGAGGCAATGAAGCTCTTGCTAAGCGACAGTCATGTGAAGGTTGTGCTTATCAACATTTTCGGCGGTATAACCCGTTGCGATGATGTTGCAAAAGGCTTACTCGAAGCTTTTGACCAACTTGAAACAGATATACCTATTATTATACGTCTGACAGGCACAAACGAGGAAGAAGGACGCGCATTGCTCAAAGGCAGCAAGTTTAATATCGGCACAACAATGTCTGACGCAGGTAGAAAGGCAGTAGAAATTGCCTCAAACATTTAACACAACTAACCATAAATTCTAAAAGGAAATGAGTATTCTGGTTAATAAAAATACAAGAGTTATAGTACAGGGAATAACCGGGCGAGACGGTAGTTTCCACGCAACTAAGATGAAAGAGTATGGAACAAATGTTGTGGGTGGAACTTCACCAGGCAAAGGTGGACAGGAAGTCAACGGCATTCCTGTATTTAATACAGTCAAAGAAGCCGTTGAATCCACAGGAGCAAATACATCAATAATCTTTGTGCCTGCACCATTTGCAAAAGACGCAATGCTTGAAGCAGCAGATAGCGGCATAAAACTCATCATCTGCATAACCGAGGGGGTGCCTGTAAAAGATGCTGTCTATGCTCACCGTTATATAAAAGACAAAGGTGCTAATCTTATCGGACCAAACTGCCCGGGATTGATATCACCTGAAGAATGTCTTGTTGGTATTATGCCTACTAACATATTCAAGAAGGGCGGAACAGGAGTCATAAGCAGAAGTGGAACCCTCACCTACGAGGTTGTTCTTAATTTGACGGAAAACGGTCTCGGACAATCCACTGCCATAGGTGTAGGTGGAGACCCTGTTGTAGGACTGTATTTCGAGGATTTACTTGAAATGTTTCAGAACGACCCTGACACCGACAGCATAGCCCTGATAGGAGAAATTGGAGGAGATGCCGAGGAAAGAGCGGCTACATATATTAAAGAACACGTAACCAAACCCGTGGCAGTGTTCATCTCTGGACGACAGGCACCTCAAGGAAAACAAATGGGACATGCAGGTGCAATAATAAGCACCTCGTCAGGATCTGCCAAAGACAAAATTGCAGCATTTGAGGCTGTTGGCGTTCCTGTAGCAAATGAAACAAGTGAAATACCCGCCTTGCTAAAGGCTCAAATGAAGAAATAAGCCTAAAGGTCTTGCTGAAAAAGCAGGACCTTTTATTATGTACATATATTAAAAATATGTGTTTTATTTTGTATTGTCTATGATTTGCAGTAACTTTGCATACTAAATATGAATCATTTAACAGAATAAATATGAAGATTGAGGCTCAAATACAAAACAGCGTCTTGGCTGGAATAAAGGATATTTATGGTGCTGATGTATCTGAGAAAATGATACAATTGCAGAAGACTCGTCCTGATTTTGAAGGTAATATTACACTTGTAACATTTTCTCTTTTGAAAACTTCGCACAAGACTCCGGAAGCTACTGGTGCTGATATAGGTGAGTATCTGGTAAAAAACTGCACAGCCATAAGCAGTTTCAATGTAGTAAAAGGATTCCTCAATCTTGTCATTGCCCCTGAGGCGTGGATAGGACTGCTCAACGAGATAAACGCAGATGAGCATTACGGAGAAAAAACAGCTGACGCCAACAGTCCGTTGGTAATGATAGAATACTCATCACCAAATACAAACAAACCACTCCACTTAGGACATGTGCGCAACAACCTCCTTGGCTGGTCGCTCTCTAAAATAGTAGCGGCAAATGGCAATAAGGTTGTCAAAACCAACATTGTCAACGACCGAGGCATACACATCTGCAAATCAATGTTGGCATGGCAGAAATACGGAAATGGCGAAACTCCTGAGACATCAGGCAAGAAAGGCGACCATCTGATTGGAGATTACTATGTGGCATTCGACAAACATTACCGTGAACAAATCAAAGAATTGATGGCTCAAGGTATGGATGAAGAAACTGCAAAGCAGGAAGCACCACTCATCAAAGAGGCTCACGACATGTTAGTAAAATGGGAGAACAATGATCCCGAAGTACGTTCTCTGTGGAGCAAAATGAATGAGTGGGTATATGAAGGATTTGATGAAACTTACAAGATGATGGGTGTAGGTTTTGATAAAATATACTATGAATCAGACACATATCTTGAAGGCAAAGAGAAAGTCGAAGAAGGACTTAAAAAAGGAATCTTCTACAGACGTGATGACAATTCCGTATGGGCAGACTTAAAACCAGAAGGACTTGACGAGAAACTGTTACTGCGCTCTGACGGAACATCTGTCTATATGACTCAGGACATAGGTACAGCCAAGCTGCGTTTTCAGGATTATCCTATCGATAAGATGATTTATGTTGTAGGAAACGAGCAGAATTATCATTTCCAAGTATTGTCTATCCTCCTCGACAAACTTGGTTTCAAATGGGGCAAAGACCTGACACACTTCTCTTATGGAATGGTAGAACTACCTAACGGCAAGATGAAGAGTCGTGAAGGAACTGTTGTTGATGCCGATGAACTAATGACAACTATGATTCAAGATGCCCGCAATACAAGCGACGAACTTGGTAAGTTCAAAGACATGACCGAAGATGAGAAAAACGAAATAGCACGAATAGTAGGACTCGGAGCACTGAAATACTTCATACTAAAGGTTGATGCGCGCAAAAATATGCTTTTCAATCCAGAAGAAAGCATTGACTTTAATGGCAATACAGGTCCATTCATTCAATATACCTATGCTCGTATTCGCTCTATTCTACGCAAGGCAGAAGCAAACGGCATAAACATTCCTACAGCTATTGACAACAACTACAACCCTGTAGAAAAGGAGATAGAACTCATACAAAAGATAAGCGAATATTCCGCTACAGTTGAGCAGGCAGGCATAGATTATTCACCTTCAGGCATAGCCAACTACTGCTACGAACTGACAAAAGCCTTCAATCAGTTCTATCACGACTATTCAATACTAAATGCTGACAGCGAGGAGGAAAAGATATTCCGCCTTGTATTGGCAAAGAATGTTGCAAAGACTATTAAGAACGGCATGGCTTTGCTGGGTATTGAAGTGCCGGAGCGTATGTAAATGAACAAATTAGCTAATCCGCCAGACTGGAGAAATGATACTGTACTGCCTCTTCACAAAGATGTAGTAGCAAATGCATGGGCTGTGGATGCCGGTTGTTCCGGCAATCCCGGTCCGATGGAATATCAATGCGTTGATCTGCAAACAGGCGAACAGATATTCCATTTCGGACCAATAATGGGCACTAACAACATAGGTGAGTTTCTTGCCATAGTTCATGCATTGGCGCTTATGGACCAAAGAGGTATAAAGGACAAAGTAATTTATTCCGACTCATACAATGCGGCATTATGGGTACACAATAAGACATGCAAGACAAAACTCGAGCTTAATCCCAAGACACAAAAGACACATGAACTTATAAACCGAGCATTAAACTGGCTGCATACACATTCTGTCAGAGTTCCTATAATAAAATGGGAAACAAAGCAATGGGGCGAGATTCCTGCCGACTTTGGAAGAAAATAACTCCATTTACTACTAACCTGCAGTAAATCTTTTTAACAATAAAGATAAAATAAATATAATTTATTTGGTCGTTTCAACAGTTTCACATATCTTTGCAAGAAACTATAACATCATTTTTTAACTATATTTCTTATGAAAAAAATTCTACTATGTTTATTCGCAGTAATCATGGGGCTTAGTAGCGCCATGGCGGACGAGTCCATCTTCACCTTCTCACATTTTGAGGGACAGGGCATTGCTCAAGGTAAATCTGACGGCACAAGTACAATAAAGGCTACTGTTGGCGACATAACCTTGAAAGAGTATAACGGATATGCTAAAACTGGTGGTTCATACTTCCAGCTTTACGCAAATAGTACATCAACATTTACTGTTGCCAACGGAGGTACTATTACAAAAATTGTAATCACAACTACTTCTGTGGACTACAACGGCTTCCAAAAAGAAGGAACAATGACAACGAGCACAGGAAGTGTTTCGGCAGATGGAACTACCGTGACATGGACTGGTGATGCAAAAGAAACACTCACAATTCAACACAACAAACAGATTCGCACAACCCAGATAGTTGTGACTTATACAAAAGGAGGTGAAACACCAACTCCTACGGTTACCGCCCCTACTATTTCAGGTGAGACTTCTTTCAGCGAAAGTACTACCGTCACAATCACCGCAAATGAAGGTCTTAACATTTTCTACACTCTCGACGGCACAACTCCAGATGACGGCTCAACACCATACACTGCGCCTTTCACTCTAACAGAAACAACAACAGTAAAGGCTGTTGCTATGGATAAAGATGGCTATATGAGTTCTGTTGTAGAAAAGAAGTTTACAAAGTCACAACCTGTAACACGTATCACCGTGGCAGAATTCCTTAATAAAAAAGACACAGAGACCATCTATGAACTTGAAGGTGTTGTTACTAAACTTTCAAACACCCAGTTCGGCAACTTCTATCTTGCTCAAGACGGCTCAGAAATCTACATCTACGGTGTTGTCAACAAAGAAGGTCAGGCTAAGGTATGGGAGAGCTTAGGAGTACAGGAAGGCGACAACATTGTTATCCAAGGTAAATACACTACTTACAAAGAGCAGCCTCAAATTGCAAATGCTGTATATGTGAGCCACGTTTCTAACGGTCAAGGTGTAGATATAAGCAATACCCCAGAGACTGCTTACACAGTGAGCAAGGCACACGAACTAATTGCCGCAGGCAAAGGATTGGCAACAAAAGTGTTTGTGAAAGGTAAAGTAATCGCTGACGGATTGACGATTACTCCATTCGTGGAGAATGATCCCAAAGCATACGGCAACGCTACTTACACCATTACAGACGGTACAAAGAACTTGATTATATTCCGAGGTTACTACCTTAACAACCAGAAGTTCACATCTACCGACCAGCTAAAGGCAGATGATGAAGTTATTGTATATGGTCAGCTTGTAAACTATAACGGCACATACGAGGTAACCAACAACTACATTCACACTCTCAATGGTACTGTATCAGGCATCAACACGATAGAGAACAGTACAGTGAAAGCTTCTGCAAAGTACAATCTTGCAGGTCAAAAAGTGGCAGACGACTATTGCGGTATAGTTATCGAGAACGGCAGAAAGTATATAAAGAAATAATAAAGCTCTATTAATGAACTCCATTCACGTGGAGATTAAACAATGACAAGTAATCCCACGAGCTTTCACGACTCGTGGGATTTTCACACCTAACAGCCGCAAATGACAGTCTATCCCTTTGCAGAACCTCTCTATGTCATGGCAAAACCTGCAGGAGCATCATGCAATCTGCGCTGCCGGTACTGCTATTATCTGGAAAAAGAAATACTATATTCCTCAAAGCGTACTCACACCATGAGCGATGAGGTACTTGAGAGATACATAAAAGATTACATAGACAGCCAGACAACCGCCGAGATTCTCTTTTGCTGGCATGGCGGAGAACCACTACTACAACCCATTTCCTTCTACAAGAAAGCACTTCGCCTACAGAAACAATACGCCCCGCAGCGCAGGATAAGCAACAGCATACAGACCAATGGCACGCTGATAACCGATGAATGGGCGATGTTCCTCAAACAGAACAATTTCCTTGTAGGAGTATCAATTGATGGACCTCAGCATCTACACGACCACTACAGAACCAACTCTACAGGTCGAGGCACATGGGAGCGAGTTATGAAGGGCATAAACTGCCTCAATGAACATCACGTGGAATGGAACGCCATGGCTGTGGTAAACAATATAACAACACGCAACCCGCTTGAATTCTATCAGTTCTTCAAGTCAATCAAATGCCGCTACATACAATTCACACCAGTAGTTGAGCGAATTATAAACCACGCCGACGGCAGATCGCTTGCCACGCCGCAAGATGGAGACTCTGCGCAACTTGCTCCTTTCTCGGTAAATCCTAAAGAGTGGGGACAATTCCTATGCACCATCTTCGACGAGTGGGTGCGCCATGATGTAGGCGAATACTTCATACAACTCTTCGACTCAACTCTTGCCAACTGGGTAGGTCAGCCACCCTCACTCTGCACAATGGCAAAGACATGCGGACATGCAGGAGTGATGGAACACAACGGCGACGTTTATTCGTGTGACCATTTCGTTTTTCCGGAATACAAACTGGGCAACATCATGAGTGCCTCAATTATAAGCATGATGAAAAGTCAGCGGCAGCTCAATTTCGGCAGAGCCAAGCAAGGAACGCTGCCCAAACAATGTCAAATGTGCGAATGGCTCTTTACATGCAACGGAGAATGTCCAAAGAACCGATTTCTTAAAACACCTGAAGGCGACATCGGCTTGAACTATCTCTGTCAAGGCTATCAAGCATTCTTCTCGCATGTGGCACCTGCCATGGACATTATGAAACGATTATTACTAAACAACATGCCACCGGCAATGATAATGAAACAGATATGAACAGAAACAGATTTCTTACAAACTCACTACTCCTAACGGTACTGAATGCGACAGCACAAACACAGGAACGTCCGAACATTGTGTACATTATGACCGACGACCATACTGCGCAGATGATGAGCTGCTACGACAACCGAAACATGCATACGCCGAATCTCGACAGAATTGCCGAGAATGGTGTGCGGTTCATGGAGAGTTTCGTAGCAAACTCATTGAGTGGTCCTTCACGTGCATGCATGCTGACAGGCAAGCACAGCCACAAAAACGGATTCACCGACAACACCACATGCGTGTTTGACTCATCACAGCAGACCTTTCCAAAACTCCTACAACAGGCAGGCTATCAAACGGCACTCTTTGGCAAATGGCATCTCGAGAGTCTGCCACAGGGATTCAACCAATGGGAGATTCTCCCAGGACAGGGCGACTATTACAATCCTCACTTCATTGAAATGAGCGGCGACACAATACAAGTGAAAGGCTATCTCACAGACATCATAACCGATAAAAGCTTGAACTGGTTGGAAAACGGACGCGACAAAAGCAAACCGTTCTGCATTCTGATACACCACAAAGCAGTGCACCGCAACTGGATGGCTAAAATAGAAGACCTGGCGCTCTACGAAGACAAGACATTCCCTGTGCCTTCAACTTTCTACGACGACTATGAAGGACGCATTGCCGCAAACCAGCAGGAAATGAGCATCTTCAAAGACATGGATCCTATCTATGACCTTAAGATGAACCGCAATGACAAGCAGAGCCGCTTAAAGAGCAACTTTCTGGCATTCTACAACCGCATGTCGGCAGACGAGAAGCAAGCATGGGACGCATTCTACAACCCAATAATAGAAGATTTCTATAGTCGCAATCGCACTGACAAGGAACTGGCAGAATGGAAATTCCAACGCTACATGCGCGACTATGCCAAGGTTGTGAAGCGACTTGACGACAATGTCGGACGTGTACTTGATTATCTGAAAGAGCAAGGACTCGACCGCAATACGCTTATAGTCTATACCTCCGACCAAGGCTTCTATATGGGCGAGCACGGTTGGTTCGATAAGCGGTTTATGTATGAAGAAAGTTTCCGCACACCACTCGTAATGCAGCTACCTGAAGGCTATGGCGCACGTGGAGACATAAACGAGATGGTACAGAACATTGACTATGCGCCAACTTTCTTAAACATGGCAGGAGTAGAAATACCCAAGGATATGCAAGGAGTATCGTTAACTCCATTGCTCAAGGGCAAACACCCGAAGAACTGGCGCAAGGCACTATACTATCATTTCTACGAATATCCCGCAGAACATGCAGTAAAGAGACATTATGGAGTGAGAGATAATCGCTACAAACTAATTCATTTCTACAACGACATCGACACATGGGAACTATATGATCTGAAAAATGATCCACACGAAATGAATAATATATACGGCAAGCCTGGTACAGAGAAAATTACAAAGCGTATGATGAAACAACTGCGACAGCTCCAAAAACAATACGACGACCCAATAGAACATAAACTTGGCAATGCAAAATAATATCAGCTATGCTTCAATAGCATAATAAGCATCAAAAAGGACTGAATTTCCAAAAGGAGTTCAAGACAAATGCAGAGGAATATTGAGTTTTCTGCCGCCTCTGTGGAGGCGCATTGTTTAGGGCTTCTGTGATATTTGTGTTTTTGCGTAAAATAGAACTTGAAACTGTTTTTCTATTCTTTTTATAAATTGATACTGTTTTTGTGCTTTCCTTTGTACTTTTGAAATAAATATGTACATTTGCAACGTGAGTTCGGTATAAGCAAGTTAGGCTCAGTCGAAATTTAGCGAGGAGTTTTCAACTTGAGTTTAAGGAATTAAGAGATGTAGGGACAGCCCCTGTGTCTGTCCGCACAGAAATAATAAAATCGGGAATAATATTGACACAAAGGAAAAATAGGAGAATTGGTTTGTGATTTGGTTTGGTTAAGAGTTAGAGAAGGAGCAGGCGGATATTAATACAGACCTGATGATGAGCGAATAGCGGACAATAGTTACTAAACAACTAAATCACAAACTAAGTCACTGTAATCATTATTCACAGAAAATTTCTGTCGAGATTTTTTCTCTTCCAGAAAAGTATTTCTATAAGGATAGTTATCGTTATCTTTGTATCTCACAGAAAACTATGCATACTTTTTATGAATAACTGTTGTTCCCGCCTAACGATAACTATTCTTATGTGCTAACGATAACTATTCTTGCACAACATCGATAACTATCATTGCAAGCTAAGAATAACTATCGTTACACTGTAATAACTGTTATCAATAACTGTC
>JBHAEQ010000020.1:0-71032 GCA_041855685.1 Prevotella sp.
CTGTCCGAAAAAATGTGTACTTTTGCTCATGTTACCTAAGTTTGTTAGCAAAAGCAAAGGTAACAAAAAGGGCTGATACCTCGTGAGAAGTGGCAGCCCTAAATTTGTATCTTCCCAAAAAGTTTAGCGGACAGTAATAATTAACAATTCATCAACCTTGTTTAGCCATTTAAGTGCCTCTGGGTAGTAACCGCTGAGTGAGTTTTGATAAGCAAGAAATGAGCATGTTTGTGCTATAGTGGCATTGTCTCCTGTTTTCTCAGCTATTTTCAATGCTTCCTCAAGACAAGCCTTTGCTTTAGTATCGTCAAAAGAGGTGAGTTCGTCAAACAGTTGTAGATTTATCTCTATACGCGTAGCATTACCTCTGCTTCTCTTTAACGAGTTCTCCAATTCTCTTATTCTTATTTCTTTTGCATTAATATAGGTCTTTGCTTTCTCTATTTCCATGTCGAGCACGGTGTATAGTGAATCTAAATTATGCGCCTTTGCCATGTTTGAAATAACAGTAAAAAGCAATAAACAAAACAATTTTCCTGAGTTGACCATAATACGTTTAAGTTGTTGGTGCAAATATATAGTTTTTATCTTGTTTGACAAAATATTTATTAGTATTTTGTTTTAGAAATATAAATAAATATCCACTTTTATTAAGATTATTGTTTGATGATATAGCCTGTAAACCAGTTAGTTGTATGATTGACGGCCAAATTTAATCCACTTCAATGTCTTTGAAGTTGTAAAATTGACGATATGTTTTATTATCTTTGCAATGTAAATGATAAAAACATGTCATTTCAAATATGTAATATAGTGTTTAAGCTTCATGTTTATTAATTAAAAACCCAAATGTATGAAAAAGATTTTTACCTTATTGATGTCAGTTTTTGCTTTTGCAGCAGTTGCAATGGCACAGGACACCTACATTATCACTGGTGAGTACAATAACTGGTCGCTTACTGATAACTGTATTGAATTTGACGAAATTGACGGTGGCTATATGGCAAGTGTCGATGAGTTTACAACAGGAATATGGGGTTTTAAGATTGTTAAGAACCCGCAGATTACAGGTTGGACTTATCAGTATGGCATTGACGAACCTATAGCGACAGCCAAAGAATATTCGTTGAAATGGGTAGAAAGCGGACAGGGTGGCAATATTCACCTTGGTGCAGTGAATAACAGTATTACCCTGCATAATGTAACTTTCGAATTCTACCCAAGTGCTAACGGTGATTTGGATTACTTTGTTATTACAGCCAATGAAGCTGTTGTTGTAGGCGAACCAACTCCACAAGTTGACCAATACATGATGGTGGGAACATTCCAAGGTTGGAGTTTTGAAAACAATCCACTTGTCTTTACCTATGATGCTGATAAAAAGAACTATACCGCAAGTATTGATGAAATATTCGGCGATTGGAAGATAGTGAAGAACAAGAGTTGGACTGATGCATTAGGCTCTAATGAAAAGAATATGCTGCCGGGCAATACCTACAACTTGGTTAAAGGTGGCGACAATACGGGATTTGCTTCAGGTGTGGTTGTGAAGAATGCGACTTTCACTTTGACTATACAGGAAGATGGTAATGCCGCTTTGCAAGTAGATGGCGAGGTTGGTGAGATTCGCTCTTATGGTCTGGTAGGAGCCTTCCAAGGGTGGAGTACTACCACAGCTACATTTCTGGAAGAGCAGGAAGATGGAAGTTGGACAACTGATATAGCAAACTTCCCTGGTGGTTCAGATTTTAAGATTTCTATTGATAAGACTTGGACTTGCTTCTTGGGGCAGGAAGGACCTGCAAAGCTTTCGTTCGGTGAAGCTTACACTTGTGTTCGTGGCAATAATGACAATAATCTATCAATAGGCAATGCCGGTGAGACATATAATGTGCATGTTGTACTTGTAGTTGCAGCTGATGGTCAGAGTGCAGATCTTACTATTACCGATACTGTCACCGGTGTTACCATGTTAAAGACCAATAGTGATGCAGATGTTATCTACAACTTGGCTGGTCAGAGGTTAGCATCTCCTCTTAAAGGAGTTAACATTATCAACGGCAAAACTGTTCTTGTAAAGTAAGGAAAAGTCCAAATTAATATTTTCGTAGGCATGTATGCGTATGTACAAAAACAGTGCATACATGCCATTTTTATGCCTTTGAAAACGTAATAACAACATTAAATAACACATCAATGAAGCAAAGAATAATATCTGTAAAATGCATCTTTATGTTGCTGATTGCGCTGATGCTCTCTATTACTGCTTTTGCTCAACGAAGTCAGGTGAGTGGAGTGGTGGTTGATTCTCAGAATGAGCCTGTCATTGGAGCGTCAGTATTAGAGATTGGAACGCAGAATGGAGTCGTTACCGATATTGACGGACGATTTTCGTTGGTAGTTGCTAATGGTGCACGATTGAGAATCTCCTACATTGGTTTTAAGACTTTAGAAGTGAAAGCCACTGACAGAATGAAGATTGAACTTCAGGAAGAAGCAAACACACTTAATGAGGTTGTGGCAATAGGTTATGGCTCTGTGAAAAGAAAGGATGTTACTACTGCAGTATCAACCATATCTACAGAAGATCTCTCTACTCGTCCTATTGTGAGTGCGGTTGCGGGTATGCAGGGAAAAGCTGCTGGCTTGCAGATTATGCAGGCAAATGGTCAGCCTGGTTCTGCACCTACGGTTCGTGTACGTGGTACAACATCACTTAACGGAAGTAATAATCCCCTGTATGTTGTTGATGGAGTTCCGCTTACTGATATTGACTATCTTAGTGCTGAAGACATAGAGTCTGTGCAGGTACTGAAAGATGCCTCGTCGGCTGCTATATACGGTTCGCGTGCAGCAAATGGTGTTATCATCATCACTACCAAGCAGGGAAAGGAAGGTGTATCTAAGGTTAGTCTTAATATTCATGTAGCTGCTAACACCGTTCGTAACAATCAGACTCCTCTTAATACTGCCCAATATAAGGAATTGCAGGACGAGCTGGGATTGGTGAAACTGCCTAATAACCTCACCGACCATACAAGCTGGGCTGATGAAGTGTATAGAACAGGTATGGTTCAGGATTATCAACTTGCTGTCACTAATGGTACTGAAAATCTGCGTTACTATATTTCGGGTGGCTATACAGGTGAGAGTGGAGTTCTTAAAAAGAGCGATTACGAGCGCTATAATGTTCGCGCCTCTGTTGATAACGATCTCAATACTTGGCTTAATATCAATGCTAATGTGGCATATAGTGACTATACTTATAAAGGAACAGGTATTATTTCAGGAACAGGAGCTAACCGTGGGGGTGTTATAACTTCTATAATAAATACTCCTACGTATGGCCATATATGGGATCATGCAAATCCGGGGCAATATTACAATAACTTCTATGGAGTTAATATTACATCACCAGTAGAGAACCTTTCACGCACAGAGGATAATAAGACTTCGTATAACAAACTTCTTGCATCGGGTAAGGCTCTTGTGGAAATCATTCCTAATGACCTGACACTTACAAGCCAATATACCTTTGACCGTACACAAGGAACAACTATGAATTTCCTCGATCCACATAAAACAGGTAATGGGCGTAATAACTATGGTACAGGCTATGATGCCCGCTCCATAAACACTGTAATGGTTTGGGATAATATACTGAACTATAAGAAGCAGTTTGGTATTCATGGTTTATACCTTATGGCAGGTTCGTCATTTACCAAATCAAAATATAGCGGAAACTAGATTAATGGTTCAAATTATGCTGATGCAGATATCAAGACACTAAACGGTGCAAATAAGATAAGTTGGACAGGCACTGGCTCTAACGCTTCAGAATGGGCGATAATGTCGTATTTCGCAAGAGCAAACTATAATCTTGCAGATAAGTATTTGTTGACCCTAAACATGCGTGCTGATGGCTCATCAAAGCTCGCACCTGGTCATCGTTGGGGATATTTCCCTTCTTTCTCTGCAGCATGGCGCATTTCAGAAGAGAAATTCATGAAGAACATAGAATGGATTGACGACTTGAAACTGCGTGGAGGCTGGGGACAAACAGGTAACCAGAGCGGTCTTGGCGACTATTCTTATCTTGCTGCCTATAGCATCAATCGCTTACAGTGGTTTGGAGAAGGCAATGATGCTAATTCTGTGCCAACACGTTCGCAATCAACACTTAGCAACCCAGAACTCACATGGGAAACAACCGGTCAGGCAGATATTGGTCTTGACTTGACAGTCTTAGGCAACCGGCTGACATTCACAATGGACTACTATTACAAAAAGACCACTAATATGCTCATGCATGTGACTTTGCCTGCTGGTTCTGCCGCCGCTACGTCACTCACCTTTAACGGTGGCGATGTAGTGAATAAGGGTTGGGAATTTAGCTTAAGTTCCAAGAATTTTGTTGGAAGCTTCTCATGGTTCACCGATTTTAATATATCTTTCAACCGTAATACACTGAAGCGCCTGTCGCTTACACAGGTTTATTATAATGCACGCACAACCGACTTTGTTAATGACTATGTGGTTCGTAATACTCCAGGCATGCCTCTTGGAAGTTTCTGGGGATATGTAGCTGACGGTGTAGATCCTGAAACAGGTGAACTTATGTATAAAGATGTGACAGGCGATGGACTTGTAAGCGCATCTGACCGTACATATATCGGCGACCCTAATCCTGACTTTACATACGGTCTTACTAACACTTTCAAATGGAAAGGTTTGTCTTTGAGCGTTCTTATACAGGGTTCTGTAGGTAACGATATTTACAACGTGAGCAAGATGGAGACACAAGGCATGTATGATGGAAAGAACCAGACAACAGCCGTTCTTGACCGTTGGCGTGTGCCAGGACAGATAACGTCTGTGCCAAAGGCTGGTTTCGATATGCGAAACTCTACTTACTTCCTTGAAGATGGTTCTTACATGCGTGTGAAAGACATATCGTTAAGTTATGATATTCCTCAAAATATAATAAAGAAACTGCACCTTACACGACTAATGCCTTACGTGAGTGCTACAAACCTTATTACTATAACAGGCTATAAAGGCATGGATCCAGAGGTAAACCAGTATGGTGACAGTGGTGCTGTGCAGGGCATAGACTGGGGAACTTATCCTATGTGCCGTTCCTTTGTATTTGGACTAAAGGTTGAATTCTAAAAACGTTGCAATATGAAAATCAAAATAACTAAAGTTCTGGCAACCGCAATGGGAGTTCTACTCACAGGTTGCACACTTGATTACGAACCCATATCAACACCAACTGAGCTTACTCAGGGGAAACAGACTGAGGAAGCAACCGCTGTGCTTAGAGATAAACAGGCTGCAGAGGATCAGTTAAAGAACCTTTATGAACTGTTCCGTTCGCGTGTAGAACACTGGTATGTAGATAAGCTTCTTGTTGCAGAGTCTCACTCTGACAATGCTTATGCTGGTACAACAGGTGCAGAAGTTGTGCCTTATGAAACTAACACTATAGATGCAAGTAATAGTGTGTTGAGTCGTGACTGGACACGTTTTCTTGAAGATATTGCACAGTCAAATGTTCTTATCAATGGTCTTGATCAGTTGCTTGAACAAGGAAAAGTTAATCAGGCAGAATATAACAGCATGAAAGCCCAAGGATGTATATTCCGTGCAATGGTTATGTTTGATATGGCACGTGAGTGGGGCTCATTTCCTATAATCACTTCTATAGCAAAAACCATTACCGCAGAGAATGTTGAAGAAGTTTATCCTACTTATTATCCACCAAAGAATACTCCAGAGGAATCATACGCACAAATTATCTCCGACCTTGAGTTTGGTGCCCAACATGCTCCTGCCTTCTCTGTTACAGACCGCACAATAATGACTAAGACAGTGGCTCAAGCTTATCTTGCAAAGGTCTATGCTGAGGCTACTGCACAGAATTATGATAAGGTTATTGAGTATGCTGACATGGTGATTAAAACCTCGGGCTTGGAATTAGAACCTGATTATGCCACTTTGTGGAGTTTTGTTGACGGCGATTGTGCTAAGAGAAATACCAGCGAGGGTATTCTTGAGCTGCATTGGAGTGTTGGTGCCGGCACATGGGCATCGTGGATGTTTGGTAGAAGCCTTGAAAATCCTGACTATTATTTCACTTGGGCTAAATGGGTTACCCCATCTCGTGACCTTGTGAATGCCTTTGAACGTGAAGGCGACAAGGTGCGTCTTGACCAGACTGTTCACTTTGAGGCATGCACATGGAGCAATTATTATCCTGCTTCAAACTATGCTTTCATGTATAAGTTGCGTTCTGGATATAACAATATCTATAAGTGCCGACTTGCCGACATCATGTTGATTCAGGCAGAGGCTTATGCCTATAAAGGCAACCTGGACAAAGCAGCAGAACTGGTAAACAAGATTCGGGCACGTGTAGGACTAAAGGCACTCACTGCTGAAAAGACTTCTACTAAGGAGGCTATGATTGAAGCTGTGATGCACGAACGTCGCCTTGAACTTGCTATGGAAGGCGAACGCTGGTATGACTTGTGCAGAAATAAGAAAGTGGAGAGCGTGATGAATGCTGTATATAGCAAAGACTCGGGCAGACTTCCACAGAAGAGGTTGTTTGACAAAAACTCATATCTGCTGCCTATTCCACAGACAGCTCTTGATCAAAATCCTAATTTAGTACAGAACTCAGGTTATTAATAATTATGTTATGAATAAGATGATAAGTATATTGAGTATAATGATGGCGGCTGCACTCACTGGCTGCAACAGTTCAGAAAGTGTTATTGAATCAGCTGTAATTCCTTTCCCCAACAGCGTGCCTGCTAAGGGTAAGGCTGTAATGTTCACTACTACTGCAGATGGCAACTACAGCCTTTACGAAGAAACTACTGATGTTGTGGCAGGTCAGAGCCTGTCTCCTTCAACAATTCAAATGGATTTGACTAAAAGGTATCAGACGATTGACGGTTTTGGATATGCCATAACCTATTCAACTTGCTATAACCTTATGAAAATGTCGGAGGAAGCACGTAAAGACCTTCTTATACGCACTTATTCTAAAACTGAAGGATATGGAGTGAGCTATGCCCGTATTTCTATAGGCTGCAACGACTTCTCAAGCACTGAATATACTCTGTGTGATAAAGAGGGCTTGGAGAATTTTGCTTTGCAGAAAGACGAGACTGAGTATGTCATTCCTATCTTGAAGGAAATTCTGTCTATAAATCCTGATGTTAAGATTATTGCCGCTCCATGGACATGTCCTAAGTGGATGAAGGTTGATAATCTTAAAAGCATGAAACCTCACGATTCTTGGACTGACGGTCATGTCAACCCTAAGTATTATGGCACATACGCACAATACTTTGTGAAGTTTATCAATGCTATGGGAGCTGAAGGTATTAAAATATTTGCTGTAAGTCCGCAGAACGAGCCTCTTAATCCAGCCAACTGTGCTTCTACCTATATGCCTTGGCAGGAACAGGCTGAGTTTGTTAAGAGCATGGCTTCTGCTTTCAAGAAAGAAAACCTAAGCACACAGATTTATTTGTTCGACCACAACTACAGCTATGACAACAAAGTTGATCAGGATGACTATCCTGTGAAGATTTATAATGCCATAGGCAATAACTTCGAGGGTTCGGAACTTGTTGTTGGTGCTGCTTATCACGACTACGGAGGAACTAACGACGAACTTACTGATATCTATAGCAAAGCACCCGAGAAGAACCTCATCTTCTCAGAGTCATCAATAGGTGAATGGAATGATGGACGGAATCTTGCCAAAAGACTGCTGCCCGACATGAGCAACGTGGCTCTCGGCACTGTTAACAAAATGTGTAAGGCGGTACTCGTGTGGAACTTGATGCTCGACACAAACAAAGGTCCTAATCTCGACGGAGGATGCCAGACATGTTACGGAGCCATTGACATTGACGCTGTAAACTATAAGCACTACACTCGCAATTCACATTATTATATCATAGCACACATGTCGGTTGCCGTAAATTCAGGTGCTGTACGTGTGGGTACTGACAGAACTATTGACGGAACAAACATCATCTGCTCTTGCTTCATCAATCCTGATGGTACATACGGTGCTGTATTGATGAACAGTGGCGATGAGGATAAGACTCTCAATATAGGCGACGGCACAAGCTATGTACGTGTGACAGTACCAAGTAAAGGTGTTACATCAGTGAAGTGGAATAAATAAAAGGAGGGCTTGTTTATGAATAAAATAAAATTCCTGTTGCTCCTTTTGTTAGGAGTTGTTCTTACTATTTCATGTGGTGAAGAAGATAATGTTAGTAGTGGTAATCCTGTCATGTCTGTAACAGAACTCGCTTCTGCTGCTCAATATGGCGATTCTATTTTCTTCATGGTGTCATGTTCTGATGCAGAAGGAGTGCCCCTTTCCACTCTTAAGGCATATTTGGAGTATAGTGGAGAGGTAGTTTCCTCGCAAGTGACTCGCACTAAGACTACAGACACATATAAGGTTTCGTTGTATGCACCTCTTTATAAGAACGTGCCTGATGGTTCGGCAGAGATTCGTCTTGTGCTGCAAAACATTCAGCTTACAAGGACTGAGCAGGTGATAAACCTTGCGTTGACTCGCCCCCATTATGGCAGCATTACGTTTGTTGATAGTAATAATAAGACGGTTACACTTCTGCCCGAAGCCTCAAATCCTTATCTCTTCAAAGGAAGTTATACAAGTTCCAACCGCACTTTTAAGGGATATTTCGTTGCCCCGAAACAAGGTGAGCATGGAAATGAAATTACTTTCGGACAGAGTAATAATGGTGTTGCTGAAGGATTGACAGACGCTATTACGTTCAATGGTAATAAAGGGGCAAACACTGTTTCTTTCAATGTGCTTACCTATGAGTTTGGTCCTATAGAGTCAGACCCTAATGCCTCTACAGAGATTGTATTTACCAAAACAGACAATGTGTATGTCGGTGAACTGGTGCAGGGTAATAAGTATGAATTTGCTGGTGAGTCGATTATTAATTCGAGCCGTTGGTTCTATGACTCCGACTGGTTTGCCAAGAATGTCGACGGAACATTCACATTCCTTGGCATTACAGGTCTTTATACTGTCAATGCTGATTTCGACAACCTTGCGTTCCGCATTTGGACCATGGCTGATGCGAAGAATAGCGCCAAGCTTTCTGCTGACGGTACAGGTGCAATATGGATAATAGGTAATAATGGAGTGGGCAAACCTTCATTCTCGGCTTCTAACGTGCAGAGTTGGTGGACTGGCGAAAACCATAACTACTGCCTGACTCCTGTTGCAGAAAAGGTTCATCAGATAACACTTACTATAGGAAAGCAGCTGCGTGCCACTGATGTTAATTTCAAGTTCTTCGGTCAAGCTGATTGGGGAACAGAGTTTAAGGGAACTGCCTCTGATTATTACCTTACCACTTCAAGTGATATATTCCTTATTGGTGATGGTACTAATTCACACGATAATGGTAATGTTTATCTTCAGGAAGGTGTGGAATTGACAGATGGTGATACATACGTATTCCGCATAGACCTGACTGCTGGTTGTGATAAAGGTGTATTGACTATTACAAAGAAATAGAATATACAATAACAGAAGTCCCCGAACAGAAGTACTCGGGGCTTCTGTATTTTTCGTTTACACAGGTGTTAAAGGAGTTCAGGACAATACCAAATAACAAAATAACGACCAAACCATTAAACCCCTGTAAAATCTATTCACAGAAAATTACTGTCGAGATTTTTGCACTAATATTTTCAAACTCTGCAATAAAAGGCATTCTTGAGATAAGAAAAAGGGGGTAAAACCTCAAAAAGTACGGTGTTTAACCTCAATACGTACGTCTTCAGCGCTCATGACGTACGTCTATAGCCCCTAAAACGTACGTCGTTAAGGTGTATGCACGTACGTCATTAACCCCTGTAAAAGCCTTTTTCATAACCCAAACAGCGAAACAACCAAACTATAAAACAGCTAAACCTCTGAAAACTAAAAGGTTATCCTAATGCTTCTATTTTCTCATATTTGCGCCAAATGGTTTTTATTTTGTAAAACGACCAAATATAAGAGTTTTATTTCGACTTTTTGTTTAGTATTTTGACAGTCATGAAACTTTTACGAGTTCAAGTTTCATAAGAAGTCCAAGGAGTGGAAGAAGTTCAGGACAAACCCAAACCACTAAACCTGTAAATATTAGATAAAAATGAAACTAAAAATAATAATAATTAACGTGAGTTCGATGAATTTAGAATAAAGTGAGCTGTGTATCGAATGTCCTTTGCACATTGATACACGGCTTCTTTGGGAATAAGCAATATGCTGCAATGGCACCCAGTAAGTTGGCAATGAAGTTTAGCAGCTCTCCTTTCTCATTGCAAATCAGATACAGCTTGAAACCGAAGAACCAGCCCATGGAGCACTTCCCCCTTTGGGCTATGCCCTTGAACACCTTGTGAATGTGTATTTGCTGGTTCCTGCATACGCGAAGAGGAGTGCTGTCGACAAAGCTGATCCCCGTGCATTTGCCAAGCAGGACCTTCTTGATAAACAATGCCATGGGTATGGCAACTTCTCTTTCCAATTCCACGAAACGGTTGTACGAGACAACCTTGGGAAACAGATGGCGCAGATGCCTGCACATCTTGTCCAGATAGAAATGCTTCAGGCAGCGAGTAATGACATGATAAGAATAGTTTATGCAATGACGATAAAGGGAGTTCAAGGCGATACTTTTTGCATGGAATCAACTTATTGCCGCCCAGTTTATGTTTGTTTTGCGTAGTTCTTTGAGTCTGTTCCACAGCAAAGAGTATTCAGGCGACGAGCATTCTGGGTCGGCATCAATAATCTTTTGTGCTTCCTCTCGTGCTAATTGTACAAGTTGTCCGTCACGTGCAATGTCGGCAATTTTAAGGTCGAATGCTATGCCGCTTTGCTGTGTTCCCTCCAAATCACCTGGTCCTCTCAGCTTTAGGTCGGCTTCTGCTATCTGAAAACCATCATTGGTCTCGCACATTATATCTATGCGCATGCGTGTTTCTTTAGAGAGCTCATGGTTTGTTACCAATATGCAATAACTCTGATTGGCACCTCTTCCTACTCGTCCTCTAAGCTGATGCAATTGTGAAAGACCAAAGCGCTGGGCATCAAGAATAATCATGACCGAGGCATTAGGTACGTTAACTCCTACTTCAATTACTGTTGTTGCAACGAGAATCTGGGTTTCTCCTGAAGCAAATTTCTGCATTTCTGCATCTTTCTCCTTCGGTTTCATCTTGCCGTGAATCTTACTTAGCTTAAGGTCGGGAAACAGTTCGCACATGTTGTTGTAGCCCTCTTCAAGATTCTTGAGATCTATCTTCTCACTCTCCTGAATAAGTGGATATACAATATAGACTTGTCTGCCCTCGGCTATCTGCTGACGTATGCCTTTATAGAGTGTGCCCATCTGCTTGTCGTATCTATGGATAGTCTGTATGGGTTTTCTGCCAGGCGGTAGTTCGTCAATGACACTGACGTCGAGGTCGCCGTATATGGTCATTGCAAGAGTGCGTGGAATAGGGGTTGCAGTCATCACGAGAATATGCGGCGGATTCTTGCTCTTGTTCCACAGCTTAGCTCTTTGTGCCACTCCAAAACGATGCTGCTCGTCAATCACAGCTATGCCAAGTCGGTGGAACTCTACAGGAGACTCTATTATGGCATGGGTTCCTATAAGTATGTTTACTTCGCCCTTGGCAAGCGCTTCGAGTATTTGCCCCCGCTTTCTGCCCTTTACCGAACCTGTAAGAAGTTCTACTCTTATGTCCAGTCCTTTAAGAAACTCTCTGATGGTCTCAAGATGCTGTTCGGCAAGAATTTCGGTTGGAGCCATCATGCATGCCTGAAAACCATTGTCAATAGCAATGAGCATGGTCATTAGTGCTACGAGTGTTTTTCCTGAGCCTACGTCTCCTTGAAGCAGACGGTTCATTTGTCTGCCAGAACGCAGGTCGTCACGAATTTCGTGCATAACCCTTTTCTGTGCTCCGGTAAGTTCAAACTTCAGGTTGTCGTTATAGAAAGCATTGAAAATTCTGCCCACCTTTTCTAATATATATCCTCTGTAGCGTTTCCTATGGTCACTTGCATAGCGGAGAATATTCAACTGAACGTAGAACAGTTCTTCAAACTTCAGCCTCTGCTGTGCACGCTGAACATCATACACTGTCTTGGGATAGTGAATCAATCGAAACGCTTCAGTTCGGGATATTAAGTGCAGAGGGCCTGTTATGAATTGTGGAAGTGTTTCGGGTAAGGTTGTCTGTGCAATCTTTTCAACAAGTGTCTGGGTTATTTTCTCTACCTGTCGTGAAAGGAGCCCCGATTTCTTCATCTTCTCGGTAGTAATATAATAAGGTTGCATACCCATTGACGATAGTTCCAGATTCTCTGCTTTCTCTATGTCGGGATGAGTGAACTGGTATCGGCCGCCGAAAACTCCGGGTTTACCAAACACAATGTACTCTTCACCTACCTTATAAGTCTTATAAACATACTGCCCGCCTTGCCACCATACAAGATCTACAATGCCATGCCCGTCGGAGAAATGTGCAATTATACGTTTCCTGCGTAGACCTTGTGCAAACTCCTCGAACGAGAGAATCTTTCCTTTGATTTGCACAAACGGCATGGTGCCGTCCAATTCATCAATGGCATAAATACGGCTGCGATCTACATATTTATAAGGATAGTATTCAAGCAGGTCACGCCAAGTGTGGATATTGAGCTCTTTATTCAATATCTCCGTTCTTCTTGGACCCACACCTTGAAGATACTTTATGTCTTGACTAAGAATGTCGTTTGCCATTATCAGGCAAAGTTAATGTAAATGCTTGAAAAAAGCAAGAAACATGCTTTTTTTCTTGACTTCGATGCCGATTCTGGTGATTAACATATAATGCCGATAATGTTAAAAAATGAAGTTTTCCTTGATAAAAAGCAACAAGTTTCAAATAAAATGCCTATATTTGCAAAGTGGACTGATTTTTTTAGTCTTCTTTATTACTTTCAGAAACTATCAAAAGGTTATGATATTAAAAAATATAATAAAGACATTTTCAGTAATTTCGTTGCTCTTTTTTGCAACATCAAGTGCATCGGCTCAAGATTTTATTGCCCGTCAGGCTCCTGTAGATCGTAAGGCAAAAGCTGTAGATACACTTGCTTTACAACGTCTCATCGAGCGTGAAATGGAAGAGAATCCAGGACTCGACCTTTATGATAGTTGGGATAATACCTATGCCCACAGAGTCAGTGAATTACCTGAAACATTTAATATCGACCTCAGAAACTTCTGCATGCCAACTACAAGTCGTGCTATAACAAGCAATTTCGGAGCACGTTGGGGACGCGCACATAAAGGAATTGATATAAAGGTGTATGTTGGTGACACCATTCGTGCAGCCTTTAGCGGCAAGGTAAGAGTGGTTAGGTATGAGGGAAGAGGTTATGGAAAATATATTGTAATACGCCATAATAATGGACTTGAAACTGTTTACGGTCATCTTTCAAAGCAGCTTGTCAAGGAAGATGAGGAAGTAAGAGCTGGTGACGTTATAGGCTTGGGTGGTAATACAGGTCGTAGTACAGGTTCGCATTTACATTTTGAAACAAGACTTTGTGGTGTAGCTCTTAATCCTGCACTGATGTTCGACTTCCGTGCTCAGGACGTTACTGGTGATTTCTATGCCTTTAACCGCAATACATACGAGGCTGAAGGTAGGGAAGCAACACGTCTGCGTGGTGTTATTGGCAATGGAAGCTATACTGTAGAAGAAGTTAAAGGCAGTTCATATACAGCTTCTGAAAGTAATAATAGCAAGGCAGACAATGGAGAACCTCTGTATCACAAGGTGGCAAAAGGTGAAAATCTATATTCAATTGCAAGAAGGCGCGGTGTTACTGTTGATGAATTGTGCAAGCTTAACAATCTAAGCTCTAAATCAAAGATACGCGTAGGTATGATTCTGCGATATTCTTAAGCAGGCATATCTTTGGAAAAGATAAAAAGGCGAAAGGTGAAATCACTTTTCGCTTTTTTCTTCTTCCTATCTTTTTATAACCGCTCTAATGATAAACCATAGATGTTTGAGTACAGTTATTACTAAACCATAGTGTTGTTGCATGACAGCAAAGCGCTCTTTTAATGATGCTTTCCGATTAATAGTAGTCATGCCCTCGTCTAAATAATTCACTACTACGCGGTTTATTTTTCTTAGTTCTCTTCCTTCTTTTTCCGATGTTTTCATAATTCTTATACACCAATCGACATCGGCAGAATAACGGTAATATATATTATAAGGTGTAGAGCGTGCAATGCTTGTTAGTGCATAGAAAGCCTGATGGCATACTACCATGCCGTCTTGAAAGCTACGCCAATTGAGCTTTTGGGGTGGTGTGAGTCTGCGGTGTCGTATGAAATTCTCTTCATCATCCACCAAATCAGTATTACCATATAATACCCCTGGTAACAGCTCTCCTTCATTTATGCTTTCTGCAACAACTCTCAAGGTCTTTGTTTCTGGGAAAGTGTCGCCTGCATTGAGATATACGAGATAATCGCCCGAAGCAATTTTCAAACCTTTGTTCATTGCGTCATACAACCCTTTGTCGGGTTCTGATATTATGATTACGGTATGACCATTATCGCAAATGTCTGACTGTCGTTTATATTGCTCTGCTTTGCGGATAGTGTCGTCGGTAGATTTACCATCAATAATAATGTGTTCTACTTCAGTGTATTGTTGCTCGCCTACACTTCTAAGAGTTCTTTCTATGGTGTGAGAGGCATTATATGTGCATGTTATGACGCTTATTTTTATCATATCTCTTTCTTTTTCTTCCTGCTTATTGCATTGCTATATACTTCAACATATCTTGCAGCTACGCTTGCCTGTGAATATTCTCTGTTCACCTTTTCCACCGCATTATGGCTTAGTTGTTTGTTGTCTGCCTCAGTGAGTATCCACCTTAATCCGTTGGCAAGGTCTTCTGCATTGCCGGCTTCTGCCACGTAACCGTTTATTTTATGATCAATCATCTCGGGAATGCCTCCTACATTAAAACCTGCGCATGGAACTCCGCATGCTAAGGCTTCCATTAATGTGTTGGGCAGGTTGTCTTCCATTGATGGTAGTACAAACACATCAGCGGCATTATATATGGCAGCGAGATTGCTGTCTCCTGAGATGTATCCCAGATTATGCGAAGGCAGTTGTAGTTGACTTGCCAACTCGTCGGCATTTCCTCCCAGCAATGCAACTTCTATGTTTTTTGTTGTTTCTGTATCCAGTGAACTTATGTTGTTTATAGCATCTATAAGATAGCGTGCACCTTTCCGCTCGTCAGTTACTTTCTGTGCAGCAAAGAGTACAATCTTTTTGTCAGGTGAAATGCCTAATCGTTGTTTTGACTTTTCTTTATCTATTGGTCGAAACAAGTTTGTGTCAATAGGATTTGGAATAGCTGTGAGTGAGAGTCCGTAGAGTAGTCCACTTTGTTTAGCTTGATTCTCTAACCATCTGCTACATGTCACAAAGTGTATATCCGAGTGGCTGTATATTTCTTTTTTCTTCTGCCACACCTTGTAAGATAAGTCTTTCTTTCCTCCCCCGTTTGGCAGAAGCTTACAATTATTACAACCATTAATGAAGTTCTCGCAACCTCGTGCATAGTGGCATATTGATGATGCAGGCCAAAGGTCGTGCATTGTCCACACTATTGGTTTGCCACTTTCTATAATTTTCTTTATTCCGTTGAGTGAGAGCATTCCTTGATTTATCCATGAAAGATGAACAACATCAGCATATTTGAACTCTGGCAGATTGGTAATATCAGTACCAGCGCTGGCAATATCTATCTCCCAAAGGTGATTCTTGGAGAAGCAAAGATTCACATAGACAGCAAATCTCTCCAATACAAAATGCCATTTTGTAAGATGTTTGTGAGGCAGAGTGACAACAAAACTGCTATCAGTAGATTTTTCTCTCACCAGCATTTGTGCCTTTATGCCATTATTGTTAAGAGCTTCTGTTAATCTACCTGTTGCTACAGCTGCGCCTCCTGTATTCTCGCTTGTATTTATAATGAGTATTCTCATAAGGAAAAACGTTTGTGTGCAAATTTATATAAAATCCTTGAGATAAGCAGGTGGTGTGTATAAAAATGTCGATAATTAAGTTCATAAATTGTATTTTTGATGCATGATTAGCATTATTTTTTTATATTGTTGTTTATCATATAGCACCTAAAATATCTATATGTATTGGCATATTGTTTGTAATGTAGTTGTATTGTTATGTATTAGTAGTGAAATAGTGTAAAATTATGTAAAACTAACATTGAAAATGCACTTTCTGATTGACTATTGTCAAGAACAAGCAAAAAAGAGTGAGATTTTTCATAAAATGTTTGCACGCACAAAAAAAAGTCCATACCTTTGCATCGGCTTTAGGGAAGAAAGGAAATTCAAAGCGATGAATTATCTGGAAAAACTTTCTTTTGGCCATCGTGAAAAAGTTAATAGATTGTTTAGGTTAGTAGTAATAGATTTAGGTTTTTAGTTATTAGTTTAAGGTAATTAAACAGATTGTTTAACAGGGACAATGGAGACCGTGAGGTTACCATTTGTTTAGAACAAATTTTTAGTTAAACATAGTTAGACGTCGGGGCTCGTTGAGAGTCCCGATGTTTGCTTTTATAGGACTGTTATGCCTCTTGTAAATGCAAAAATACAACATTATTTCCTAAAAACATCTTTTTATGCATTCGTTTGGTAATAAATTCGTACCTTTGCATAGTTTTTTGGATTTGTAATAGTTAATGGTTCTGAACTATATTTGGATAGCCTTTTTTATCTTTGCTTTCTGCATAGGTCTGTTTCGTCTTGTTGTGCTTGGCGATACAGAGGTTTTTCCTGCAATGATGAACTCTACTTTTGAAACTTCAAAGACTGCTTTTGAGATTAGTCTTGGACTTACTGGAGTGTTGTCTTTGTGGCTTGGAATAATGAAAATAGGTGAAAAGGGAGGAGTGGTGAACATGATAGCCAAAATGCTTTCGCCTGTGTTCGTGAAACTCTTTCCGGATATTCCTAAAGGTCATCCTGCGACAGGAAGCATTTTCATGAATATTTCTGCCAACATGCTTGGACTTGATAATGCTGCAACACCGCTTGGTTTGAAGGCTATGGAGCAGATGCAGGAATTGAATACAAAGAAGGATACGGCTTCCAATCCTATGATTATGTTTCTTGTGCTCAACACTTCAGGACTTACTATAATTCCTGTAAGCATAATGGTTTATCGTGCTCAGATGGGTGCGTCAAATCCTACTGATGTGTTTGTGCCTATACTTATTGCCACTTTCTTCTCTACTTTGGCAGGTATTGTAGTAACAAGCCTTTATCAACGGATAAACCTACTTAATCGCACATTATTGTTTACGCTTGGTGGAATAAGCATGGTTGTGGCTGGTATAATGTGGGGGGTCTCTCAGTTTGACAAAGACCAGATGAACTTAGTAAGTACTTCTGTGGCAAATGTTCTGCTTATGTCGATAATCGTTGGCTTTATTATTGCCGGCATGCGAAAGCATGTCAATGTGTATGACGCTTTTGTCGAAGGAGCTAAAGACGGTTTCGCTACAGCAGTAAGAATCATCCCCTATCTCGTTGCAATGCTTGTTGCAATAGGAGTTTTCCGTGCTTCGGGAGCTATGGACATGCTTATTGACGGAGTGAAATGGTGTGTTGAGGTTTGCGGAATGAATACTGATTTTGTGGGTGCATTGCCTACGGCTCTTATGAAACCTCTATCCGGAAGCGGCGCTCGCGGAATGATGGTTGATGCAATGCAGGCATACGGAGCCGACAGTTTTGTAGGACGCTTGTCATGTATATTCCAAGGTAGTACTGACACTACGTTCTATATACTCGCTGTTTATTTCGGTAGTGTGGGAGTGCGTTATACCCGCCATGCTGTAGCCTGCGGATTACTTGCCGATTTGGCTGGCGTTATAGCTGCTATAGCAATATGTTATATGTTCTTTTAATCTCCTCAGAGTAAGAACATCGTTGTGATTATAAAAGTAAAAAAATAAATATACATGTCAAGCAATGAATCGTCAAAACATTCCTCTGTAGAGCAGAAAGGAGGTATGAAAGATTTGGTTAAGGATACTGCAATATACGGATTGAGTAGTATTCTTGGGCGGTTCCTCAACTATCTTCTTGTGCCTTTATATACCCATGTAATATCTGCTGCCAGCGGGGGCTATGGAGTGGTGACAAATCTTTATGCATACACAGCTTTGATCTTGGTGATTCTTACTTTTGGCATGGAAACAACCTTTTTCCGCTTTGCCAATAAGGAAGATGAGAATCCTTCTACTGTTTTCTCCACATCAATGACAATGGTGACTGCGCTGAGTGTAATATTTCTTTGTGGAGTAGGAATTTTTATCAACGACATAGCAGGTGCTATGGGTTATGCTGACCATCAGAGCTATGTTGGTATGATGGCTACTGTTGTTGCACTTGATTCCATACAGGCAATACCTTTCTCATACTTGCGTTACAAGAAAAGATCAATAAAGTTTGCTGTTCTGAAACTTTTGTTTATTGTTATGAACATAGGTCTTAATCTACTTTATTTCTTGGTGCTTGGTAAAGACGATGTTATATACGTATTCTCATTGAATCTTGTCTGCACGTTGATTATAACTTTCTTCTTCATACCTGATTTTATTAATATGAAGTGGAAGGTTGATTTTTCTCTTATGCGTAGAATGTTTAGTTATTCTTGGCCAATCCTTGTCCTTGGTATGGCTGGAATACTCAATCAGGCATTTGACAAGATCGTATTTCCATGGGCATATACCCATACAGGTGAGCATACTTTCATGGAGGCTAAAACACAGCTCGGCATTTATGGTGCCTGTGTTAAGATTGCAATGATTATGGCAATGATAACTCAGGCTTTCCGTTATGCCTATGAACCAATAGTCTTTGCGAAGTCTAAGTCTGTTGGCTCTAAGGTGTATTACGCTCAGGCAATGAAATTCTTCCTTATCTTCACTCTCTTTGCATTTATTTGTGTTATTGGATATATGCCTATACTACAGCATATTATTGGTGCTGACTATCGTGAAGGACTGGTTGTAGTGCCTGTCGTGATGGTTGCAGAGATAATGATGGGCATATATTTCAACCTTTCGTTCTGGTATAAACTCATAGACAAGACTATATGGGGAGCTGTTTTCTCTATAGCCGGTTGTGCCGTTTTGGTTGTAGTGAACATAATATTTATTCCTCGATATGGCTATATTGCATGTGCATGGGGAGGCGTTGCCGGGTATGGTACAGCCATGCTGCTGTCGTATGTTGTCGGTCAGATTAAGAACAGAATAGAATATCCTATAAAGGACATGATGCTTTATGTGCTTCTTACAGCAGTGCTTTATGTTGCTATGCAATATTCTACAGAGTTACCTGTTGTATTAGAGGTTATAGTGAATACTCTACTAATAGCACTTTTCTTGGTCTATGTAGTAAAGAAAGATACACCTCTCTCGTCATTACCCATTATTGGAAAGAGGTTTGGAAAGTAAGCAATAATTAAGAAAAATAGATAGTATAAATGAAGAAGATTCTTTTATTTTTAATGCTCTCAGTTATTGGGCAGCAATGGGTTAAAGCCGATGAGGGAATGTGGACATTGATGAACCTTCCAAAGGCTGTTTATGAAAAGATGGTTGAAGAGGGATATCAAATGCCTTATGACAAACTCTATAATGACGGCGATGCTATATATAATGCCGTAGTAAACTTCGGCGGCTATTGTTCTGGAGTGGTAGTATCCGCAGACGGACTTGTATTTACCAATCACCATTGTGGTTTTGAGGCTATACGTTCTCATTCAACAGTAGAGCACGACTATATGCTCAATGGTTTCTATGCCAAGACTTTTGAGGAAGAGCTGCCAAACGAAAATCTGTTCGTAGGCTTCCTCGTGGCACAGAAAGATGTTACTCCGCTTGTTGAGGAGTATAACTTCCGTAATCTTACAACTGATCAGCGTGAGGAGATTCTCAGTTATATTGAAGAAATGGAAAACAAGCGTGTAAAGGTGATAGACTCAACACTTACAGCAGAGTTGAAGCCTTACTACGAGGGAAATAAATACTATGTTGACGTGTATCGTAACTTCAACGATGTACGTTTGGTATTTACTGTTCCAAAGTCTATGGGTAAATTCGGTGGTGAAACTGATAACTGGATGTGGCCTCGTCAGACTTGCGACTTCGCTGTATTCCGTATTTATGCTGAACCTAAAACAAATGCTCCAGCAGAATATAATAAGAATAACGTTCCTTTTAAGCCTTCTAAATGGGCAACAGTTTCTCTAAAAGGTTATAAGGAGGGTGATTTTGCTATGACAATGGGTTATCCTGGAACAACTAACCGTTATCTTTCAAGTTTCGGTATCAGGGAAATGCGCGATGCCCAGAATCTTCCACGTTGGCAGACACGTGCTGTTAAGCAGGAGGTAATGCTTCGTCACATGCGTGCCGATGAGGCAGTTCGTATTAAGTACGACTCTAAGTATGCGCAGTCGTCAAATTACTGGAAGAATGCCATAGGCATGAACAAGTGTATCGACTCACTTGACATCATCGGTTTGAAGCAGAGATATGAGGCTTCCATACAAGCATATGTTGACTCGACGGGCTATCTCAAGGACAAACTGAATCTCACGTTGCTTGACTCTCTGTATAAGCAGCGGTTCAATGCCATGCGCGGGATTACTCTCTATTCCGAGACTTTTCGTGCTGACGAGATGTCGATTCGAGCACAGCGCTACACTCGTGGCGGAATGCCTGTTAAAGGACCAGAGGATAAACCAAAGAAGCAATATGTTGTCTTCGAGGATAATTCCGAGACCTATGACGTGAAAACTGACAAGGAGATGCAGGTAGTGTTGCTTAAGAACTATGAGTTGAAGGCTGACAAGAAGTATCTGCCAGAGTTCTATAGCAAGATACGCAATGAATATGACGGCGACTATGCTAAGTTCGTTGACGACCTATGGTCAAAGTCTGTGCTGATGAAAACAGGCACAAAGCTTTATGACAGTAAGAAGTTGCAGAAGGATCTTGGTGTACAGTATGGCTTGGATATGACCGAGGCATTAGGTAAGATATATGCTGATTATCGTGCTGGTTCAGAAGAGATAGAAGAGCAGGAGCGATACCTTTGTGCTGCCAAACTGCGTATGGAGCAAGACATGCCTCATTACTCTGATGCTAACTTCACTCTTCGCATGTCGTATGGTCAGGTGGGTGGATATGATATGTATGGCAAACCATCGGGCTATTATACTGTAGCTCCGTCAATACTTGAAAAGATGAGAAAGTCTGATGAAAACTTCGAGTATTATGCCGAACCTATTATGCACGAGTTGTTCTCGGCTAACGATTTCGGTCAGTATAATGATTCCGTAACAGGCACAATGAACCTCTGTTTCCTAACCAGTAATGATATTACAGGCGGTAACTCAGGTTCGCCTGTATTCAATGGAAAGAACGAACTTATAGGTCTTGCATTCGACGGCAATTGGGAAAGCCTGTCTGCCGATATATATTTCGACCAGAAACTGGCTCGTTGCATCTGTGTTGACATTCGCTACATGCTTTTCATGATGGAAAAGTGGGGCAAGGCTGACCGTTTGATTAAGGAGATTGGAGCAAAGTAATTGATGAAAGGAATTTTCAACCGAACTGAATTGCTGCTTGGAGCGGAGATGATGAATCTCATCTCTGCCAAGCGCATTATAATATTCGGTGTTGGAGGTGTAGGCTCTTGGTGTGCCGAAAGTCTTGTGCGTTCTGGTGTTTCGCATCTTACTATCGTTGACTCCGACCGTGTGTGCGTCACAAATGTTAACCGTCAGCTAATGGCAACTTGCAAAACAATTGGCAGGGTGAAGGTTGATGCGTTGCGTGATAGACTGAACGAGATAAATCCTTCGGCAAATATAGAAGCTATACAGGAGATTTATTCCGAGGAGACTGCCGACTCTTTCCACCTTGAGGAGTATGACTATATAATTGACTGCATTGACTCGCTGAAGGAGAAAATACACCTTCTGCTCACTGCCACACAGTATAAGGCTACAGTATTTTCTTCAATGGGAGCAGCGCTTAAAATCGACCCAACAAAGATTAAGGTGGCTGAGTTCTGGAAGGTGAGAGGCTGTCCGCTTGGTGCTGCTATAAGGAAGCGCATGAAGCGGGCTAAGCAAAAGCCTGCAAAGCGCATAATGTGTGTATATAGTGAGGAGTTGCTTGAAAACAAGGGACAAGACTGTGACTGCGATGCTGCAATGGAGAATAACAAACAGTTGGCAGGCGTAGAAGGACGTGAGGACTTAATTAATCACGACTGGACTGCATCAAAGGCGCAGATTAACGGCACTCTGCCGCATATAACGGCTATCTTCGGATTCACACTCGCAGGGCTTGTTGTGCAGGACATAGCTTCTATTAATGTAGAAGTGTAATAGTTAAGAATGACGATTATGAGAAAAATCATAGGCATTGGCGAGACTGTTCTCGACATTATTTTCAAGAATCACCAAATAGTTGGCGCTGTTCCTGGAGGAAGTACATTCAATTCCATCATATCGCTTGGTAGATGTGGTGCTGACGTTACGCTGATAACCGAGGTGGGAAAGGATGAAGTCGGCGACCTTGTAATTAATTTCATGCGTGAGAATGGAGTTAATGTTGATTATGTAAAACGCACCGACGAATTCAAGACTCCACTTGCATTGGCTTTTCTAAATGAGAAGAACGATGCCAATTATACGTTCTATAAATCGCTTATTGACAAAGTTAACGAATCGGAAATGCCACAGGTGAATGCTGATGATATAGTAATCTTCGGTTCCTATCATGCAGTGGATATGAGAGTACGCAGTAAGGTGCGCAATTTCATTGAGTATGCAAAGCGGCAGGGAGCAATAATTTATTATGATATAAACTATCGCCAGGCTCATCGCAATGAACTGGTTAAGCTGAAGCCGAATATAATAGAAAACCTTGAAACGGCTGATATAGTTCGTGGAAGCAGTGAAGATTTTGAAATCATATATCGTTTGACCGATGCTGATAAGGTATATAAGTCAGAGATTGCTTTCTACAGCAAGAACTTTATCTATACTGACAGTTCAAGGCCTGTAACTGCGTTCGGTGCAGGCGGTTATCGTGGTGAATTTCCGGTAAAGCCTATTGAAACAGTATCGACAATAGGTGCCGGCGATAACTTCAATGCCGGCTTCATATACGGAATACTTAAACAAGGCATAACACTACAGCAGTTTGAACAGGGACTCACTGCCGATGAGTGGGCAGGACTTGTTGAAATGGCTCAACGGTTTGTTGCTGAATGCTGTAAGAGCATATATAATAATGTGTCGGTGGAATTTGGAAGAAACATTAGCAGATAATAAGCAAATATGAAAATAGGCGTTTTTTGCTCTGCAAATAACAATATTGATCCTGACTTCTTCACTCTTACCGAAGAATTAGGAAAGTGGATGGCTGAAAATGGGCATGACGTGGTGTATGGCGGCTGCGATTCCGGACTCATGAAAACCATCGGTCAGACTGTGCATGCCTATGGCGGGCGTGCTATAGGTGTAGTGCCGCGCATTATAGAGTCTGGCAGTCGCAAGGCAAACTGCCTTGATGTTGATATTCCTACAGAGAATCTTTCCGACCGTAAGGACATTATTCTGGCTCATAGCGATGCCATTATAGCGCTCCCCGGTGGTATAGGCACACTCGACGAGGTGTTTACCGTGGCGGCGGCAAAGACTATAGGATATCACCAGAAACCTGTTATACTTTATAACATGAAAGGGTTCTGGAATACAGCAATAGCACTTCTCAATGACCTTCAGGCTAAGGGTATGATAAGAGGTGACTATCATGAGATGATAACTCCTGCCAACACTCTCGGCGAACTCATAGAGTTGTTGGGGCAGACAAAGTAGGAGTATAACAAATCTCAATGTTCGATGTACGGTAAAATGTACTATGTGGGGGTTGACTACAGACGGTTTCAGGGCATTAATGGTTGTCTTTTGAGAACGTAAGAAAGGAGTGAATAAATTTAATAAACAAAAAGAATTATGACAAACGAAGAAAATAATAAACCAGCTATCGCTGTTGAAGCGCAGCCGGAAGTAGTCAGCACGTTTGAAACACTTGGTGTTTCGCAAAACATTTGCCGTGCCATTGAGGAGTTGGGATTTGCTTATCCTATGCCTATTCAAGAGGCTGTGATTCCTTACATATTGCAGAACAGCGAGAATGTTATAGCACTTGCGCAGACAGGAACAGGCAAGACTGCTGCATACGGCATACCTGTATTGCAAAGCATAGACCCGTCATCAAAAGATACTCAAGCACTTATTCTGTCACCAACACGTGAACTCTGCCTGCAGATATCTGACGATTTGAAGGATTTTGCCAAGCATATTGACGGCTTGCGTGTTGTTCCTGTATATGGAGGTACCGGCATGGACCAGCAGATTCGAGCATTGAAACATGGAGCACAGATTATTGTTGCTACTCCGGGGCGTCTTATCGACTTGAAGAACCGAGGCATTGCTAAGCTTGACAAGGCGCAGACTATTGTGCTTGATGAGGCTGACGAAATGTTGAAGATGGGATTCCAAGACGACATTGAGGATATTCTTGCTGCACTGCCACAAGCTACAGATGAATCTGCCGGCGTGAAGAAGCTGCTCTTCTCGGCAACTATGAGTCGTGAGGTGGAACAAGTAGCAAAACGATATCTCGGAGCTTACAAGGAAATAGTGGTTGGTTCACGTAATGAAGGCGCTGAAAAGGTTAACCACATTTATTACCTTGTGCATGCAAAGGATAAGTACTTAGCATTGAAACGCCTTGTCGATTTCTATCCAAAGATATATGCAATAATATTCTGCCGCACCAAGCTGGAGACGCAGGAAGTGGCTGACAAGCTGATAAAGGACGGTTACAGTGCGGAGTCGCTGCATGGCGATCTTTCACAGCCGCAACGTGACCATACTATGCAGAAGTTCCGCCGGCATACAGTGCAACTGCTTGTTGCTACTGATGTGGCAGCCCGTGGACTTGATGTTGACGACCTTACCCACGTTATCAACTACGGAATGCCTGACGATACCGAGTCTTACACCCACCGTTCAGGTCGTACAGGTCGTGCAGGAAAGAAGGGCACAAGTATCTCTATAATACACGTAAAGGAGAAATACAAGGTGCATAATGTAGAGAAAATCATAGGCAAGAAGTTTGTTGACGGTGTTCTGCCTTCTGCTCATGAAATTTGCACCAAGCAGCTTTTCAAATCTATGGACGACATTATGAAGATGGATGTTGATGAAGAACTCATCTCGCCATTCATGGACGAGATAAACCGTCACTTCGAGTATGTTGACAAGGAAGACGTAATAAAGAAGATTGTGACAATGACCTTCGGCCGCTTCCTTTCTTATTATGCCGATGCTCCTGAACTCGACAAGCCTTCAAGCAAATCAGTTCGTGAAGAACGCAGCCGCCAGAAGAGTCAAAAGACGGCACGTGAGGTGGAAGCTGGTTTTGAGCGGCTCTTCATCAACCTTGGTAAAGACAACGGCTTCTATCCCGGCGAGTGCATGCAGTTCCTTAACAAACATATTGGCGGGCGTCAGGAAGTGGGACATATCGATTTGTACAGCAAGTTTGCCTATATAGAAGTTCCGCAGGCTGATGCCGAGCGTGTGATGGCTAAAATCAATGGCGTGTATTATCGTGGCATTGAAGTCAGATGTAATCCAAGCGAAGACAAGAGTCAGGCACCACAGGGAAGACAAAGCCGTGGACGCCGTGATGACGGACAGAGAGACCGCTCACGTTCACAACGCAGAGACAGGAGCTCACGTCAGGATTCGGCGCAAAACCGTAGAGCAGCTTTCGGAGCCGACAACCGTAAAGGACGCAGAAATGAAACCGGAAATAACAATAATAAGAACGACTGGCGCCAGTTCTTTGGAGGCGATGCTGTTATAATGCGTGGCGACACAGTTGAAGGTTCAAAGAAGTCGAAGAAAAAGAACAAAGGTGGTCTTAAAGGCGAAGAACCCGATTTCAGCGAGGAAGGCTGGGCACGCAGAAAGAAGAAGAAGTGATTTGGTGGTTTTCGTTTAATTGTGCTTATAGAATTTAATTTGCTAAAGTTTAATAATAAAGTAATGATTATGAAGAAATCAATTCTAACAGCAGTGTTACTTGTGTTTGGTTTCGCTGCTTCGTTTGCTCAGTTTGAAAAGGGAAAAATCCGCATCGGAGCGGAGTTTGACGGCGCAGGTATCTCATACAGCAAGGAAACAAAGCTTAATATAGGTGCAGGTGCTAACATAGGCTACATGTTCCGCAAGGACTGGATGCTGATTGCTAATGCAGGTTTCGACTATAGCAACAAGGAACTGCAGGATTTCCATTTCGGCAGTGGCATACGCTATTTCATAGAGCAGAATGGATTGTTCCTGCAGGGAGGCTTGAAATATGTCCATGCCGGCGGCGATTATAACAACATTGCGCTTACTCCCGAGGTGGGATACTGTTTCTTCCTCAATGGGCATCTCACCGTAGAGCCGAGCGTTTATTACGACATGTCGTTGTCAGACTTTGGCGACAAGAGCAAGTTCGGAGTAAAAGTAGGTTTAGGCTGGTACTTCTAACAGCAATACCCAAAACAGATAGTTTACGCCGCTTGAGTCATGTGCCAAGCGGCGTAATTGTATAAGGTTATTGATGAATCCTATGCTTATATATCCGCATTGTTTATGAAAGCCTATTCGTTATCCCCCTGAATAGTTACTCCTATCACGTTTCCCAAATGCGAAACACGTGTTTCCCAAATGTGAAACGCATGCACCCCAATTGCGAAACATGACCCGAAAGCCTGTCTTCAGGAAATATAAAGGCTTATGTTGAAAGAACAAGAAAGACTGTTAACGAGCTGCACACACCTTTTCATTGGCACTGAATACATAATATTCTCCGTTTCTCTGCTTGTTACTTGGCACAGATAGTATAACCCCAAATACTCTAAATATGACTGTAGCCGTCCAAGGTGGACGGCTACTATTCCAATTGACATTCCTCATGCTATCAATCAGAATGGGAACTGATAGGTCTTGATGAGATTTGTATTGCTGTTTGCGTTAGGGTCGGAGGTGGCGAAGGTAACTGTCAGTTGAATGGTCCCGACGAGACTATTGTCACGCACTTTCTCAGCTACTGCATCGCAAATACGGATAGCCTTACTGTCGTCGCGCCTGTAGGCAGTGCTGCTGCCGAATGCAGTCGCTATTTCTCGATTCATCTCGTCGCATACCATCTGACTAAACAAGTTGGAGCCGCCGGGTACAGCATCATACCTCACGAAGACATTATCGTCATTGTCTTTGCTACAGGAGGTGATGGATACACAAAGCACTGTCATGCAGATTAAGGCAACTGCGGCCATTAGATACTTCTTCATAATGATTGTGATTAAATTAAAGTGATACTTATTTGATAATGATTTTCTTTCCGTTTCGTATGTATATGCCAGGCTGCGAGGGCTTTCCTGAGATGCGTTGACCTTGCAGGGTGTACCAATAGACGTCAGTGGCAGGCAGGGCTTCGCGACGGATGGTCGGGATGGCGGTGACGGTTGGTGTCTCGTCAGTAATGCCGACGGTGCGCCACGCATCATTCACGGCATCATATTCTTTAGATGAGTCGCCGTAGAGGTCGATGGCGGCTTGCATCGAGCCTTGGCGGGCATCGGCATAACAGGAGGTCTCGCAGAGATAGTGCGTCAGGTTGCGGTAGGCAATCTGGACTGCCTTGTCCTCACCGATGCCGAAGACCACAAGCCCCTTTTCGCCCCACTCGCTCTCCACGTCGGGAAACTCGCCGCCCTCTGAAAGCACATAGTACCAGAAGTTCTGTACACCGCTGTTCACATGCACATCGGCATGGTCGTCCCATTCGCTGCCCTTGTAGTAGATAGGCTGCACGGCCATGCCCGTCACGCGGTGACTCATGTCGCGCATACAGGGTACGGTGAGCATCACATCATCGCCAATCAGCCAGTTGTCGGTGACCTTTGACCCTTTGACGGCGTGCTTCACGCAGATGCCGATAATGTCGGAGAACGATTCGTTGAGCGCACCCGACTCACCGATGTACTCCAAGTTGGCGGTAGTTCGTGTGACGAGATGGGTGAACTCATGCGCCATCACGTCGAGGCTCACCACGGGACGCATCATCACACCGTCGCCAATGCCATACTCCATCACGTAGCCGTTGCCGAAGTCGGGTTTGAAGTCGGCAAAGGCGTTGTTGTTGCCTGTGCTCATGCCGATGAAGAAATTGCTGCGTGGCGCAAAGAGTATGTTATAGATGGGTGCGCCGTGCCCGTCGTAACTGTCGCGGCCGAGCGTATGCTTGTACCAGTCATAGGTCTGTTGCATACCCCAGTGTACATCTACGGCGGGGTGCCCAGTGGCGGCTATGCTGACGCGACCAGCCGTCTGCTCCGTCTTCCAGCAGTGCGTACCCACATCGAACGGACCGAGGGCGATACTGTCAAGACGGATGTCATCGCCTGTATATTGGTAAAGCCATGTCTCAATGCTGAAATCCTTGATGTTGTAGAAAGCACTCTCGCCGCCCACAGCTTTTATAGCTACCGATGATGGCAGTGTGTGGGCATAGACCAGCGGTGTAGTGTTGACGACCTCGCCTCGGCTGTTCCTGAGTACCATATAGACTTCAGCGAACGGGTCGGCTTGCGGGCAGATGCTGTCGAGTGACACCTCTACCAGTTGCGGCATCAGCCAGAAGGCGGCGGTAGTTTGCAGCGGCGGACAGTTCTCCGCAATGTATCGGTGGCGGTCGTAGATAATGGTGCCGTCGTCTGTCGTGCCGAGTCGGTACGGCTCAGGGTTATCGTGGATAGCCGTGAGGGCGTTGAGCGTGTAGATGCGGCGTGTGCTGTCGGTCATCAGGTGTGTACCGTCGGCAAGTCTCGTTACCGATAGTGGCACGGTGCCGCTGTACAGCGATCGTCCCTGCATCGTGCTTTCGCCGATGGCGTGCCGCCGTGGCAGCGACTTCAGCACCTCGCCCGTCTCACAGTCCACATATACGTCGGCATTCGCTACAAAGTCATATTGCAGCGTGGCGTAGCGGTAGCCGTTAGTGGTCTGTACGAAATACAGCTTTTGCCCTCCGCTGTATTTCGACTTGGCACGATTAATCGTAGAACGCACCTGCACAGGTGCTGTCTGTTGCTCCATCACAACGCCGTTCACCGATGTCACCACGCCGTCGCGGCCATGCACCATCACCGCCGAGCCTTGCACTTCAACGCCATTCACCCACTGGCGATAGCGCATGTGTCGCATCCCCAGCGCATCGGTCTCGTCGCGCAGCAGTTGGAAGGTAGAGCCGTCTGCCACGCTCTGCCACTCACTAATCTTACTGACAGCCTCGTCCATTGCAATATGCTTGTCGCCCAGCCGCATCCAGAAGTGGCCGTTGTTTTGGGCACTAACCGCCAGCGTACATATCGCCAGCAGAATTGATAGGATTGTTATTTTTTTCATAATCTTTTTGATTTATAGGCTGTGTTGCAGAGGGCGTATGGTGATGAACCCGGAAAACCAACCGTTGAAGAATGACTTGTTCTCTGCGTAACCTGTAAATACCTTGTTCCTGTAGCTGTTCTGAGTGTGGTCGAAGCCGAGATCGATGACAAGTTTGATGTTGGCATAATTGTCCGGTTTCTCTACTTTCCATTGCCGGCACCATGAGGACTTGCCACCTCCCATGACCAGTCGATGCTGCGTCGCGGAGGGCGTATGGTGATGAACTCGGAAAACCAACCGTTGAAGAAATCCTTGTCCTGTGGGTAACTGATCAATCCCTTCTTCTTGTAGCTATTCATAGTATGGTTGAAGCCGAGGTCGATGAAAAGTTTGATGTTGGAATACCTGCCTGGCTTCTCTACCTTCCATTGCCAGCACTGGGCAGACTTGTAACCGCCAATGCCCAGCTGGGGTGGTGTGCGTAAGGATAAGCCGCTAAATATAGATTCATCGTAGTTATCGGTATTTAGAGCGAACTCCCACGAGGCGTTGTTGTAAGATCCGTTATCGTTCCCACAAAGAGAACGGATTGTCATGTCCTCTACGCTATAGGAAGTACCCACGCTACCTGATATCCCCCCGGTGAATCCTATATCCAGCCCTAACACTCCTCCAAGGTTCCAACTCTCCTCTACGCTGATAGTGCGCTGCCCTTGGGTAGTGGTGGGCGAGTAGTCGATAAGGTATGCACCGTCGTCCTCCGCCAATTTGTAGTTGTAGGATCTGAAGTATTCCAATTCTTCTTCGTCCAATCCGTCGGAAAGGGAGAAGTTACGGTTGGCGAAGAGTCTGTTGTTCACAGTCACTTGCGACAGGAAAAAAACCTGACAGTTCCATTCCCCACTCTTCCACTGCCCTGTCTAGAAATTGGCGTTGTTGCCCAGCACAGTCTGCTCCACGAGATAGTAGTCTGCTTCCTCGTCGAATTTATATACAGCCCAGATGTTAGTGGACATGGTATAGACACACTGGCGTCCATGAAGGCGCGAGGCATCATCGTCGTCCGATGGTTTGAGCGTATAAGTGCGGGTAATATTCTGCGCCGACAGGATTGACGCAAGGTCACCCGAGGCTGCGCGGGACATCTGTCTGGATGAAGATGTTTCATTGCTGGCATATTCGTTGAGCCATGCAACGAGTGGGTCGGCATGCAACCCGTTAAGGTATGGTGTCAGCTGCTGTGCGCTGCCACTGTCTTCGTCCTCGTCGAAGATGTCGTTGAGAGTGTAGAAGTTCTCGCGGTTGTTTAGTGCCACCATGTCGTAACATATGTGATGGTCGTGCTCTTCACCCCCCATTGACACGTCAAGGTCTTTCGCAGGGAACATCCAATCGACCACCGACTCCAACTGGTTGCACGTCGGCTGATCGATGATGAGTATCGCCCCCTGCTCTATGGCTTCTTTTAGTGCGGCATTGTTGATGTGCTGCGCCACGTCACTACCTTTCACCAATACGGCTTTTGCCTCTGCTGTTAGTGAACCGATTGGGTGTTTAAGTCGGGCGATAAACGCCTTCGCCACGTCGCTGAAGTCAGTGCCAAGCACCGCCACAGGCACGTTGGTCGTCTCCGTCAGCACATCGACCGTGGGCAATGCCTCGGCAGGCACCTCCACATCATCGTCCTTGTTAATTACAGAATTGGCGTCCTTGTCGCTGCACGCTGCGACCATCATTGCCGCTGCCAGTAGTGCATAAAGTTTCAGTAGCTTCATATAGATATGGTTTTTATTGATTATGGTTTTATTTGTTACTATACTCATATGTCTTGAGTTCGTTATTGTCACCGAAGGTTGCCAGTTCCTCATCGCTGACGTGCATCAGCCGCTTGCAGTTGGCGTTCTGTTCGCGCAGGGCGGCGAGTCCCGCCTGCATAACGTTTAGGTAAACGTTGTGCTGCCAACTAATGAACGTACACAGCTCTGCCGAGCGAAACACGCGTGCCGCAGCTTCGCGTGCCGACTTGGCGGGCTGTTCGGTGTAGAGCGTTGTGGTCATAATCGTATCATAGACGCGCCGCTTACGTTCGTTCATCTCCTGTTGCAACTGCTCCAGCTTCTGCTTCACCGAGAAGCACTTGCCCGCAAGCTCCACGAACTCACTGCTGCCGATGCTCTTCCATGTGTCAATATTGGTGCTGAAGATGTTCTCCGCTGTGTGGTCTATCACCGTGAAGTCGCTAGATAGCAGGCATTCGATGAACAACTGCAGCGTATCGTCCGACAGCTCGTCGAGGCGGTTGGGCGCATGTTCCCACACCACGCTGTAGAGCGAGTCCGTCTGGGTTAGCGTATCGATGTCGGCCTCCATGCTACGGCAGAAATTGTCGATGTTGTGTACAACCATCAGTGCTGCCGTGTGTTCCATCTGCTGTCGTTCGCAACGTTGCAGAGAGGCGGTAGTGCCGAATGTCACCACGATGCCTATCACTGTGCCGAGTGTGCAGCTCAATGTCTGCGTCCAGAAGTCGGATAATCGTTTATCTCCTCTCATAATCCAATATTATTATACGTGAATACTCTATCATGTTGAGGTGTACGCTTATTTAAAGGAAAACAGAAAACGTAGTCTCTTGCCATACTCTCTACCAGTTGCCAGGTTTGAAACTGCCTTTAACGTACGGTGGTAAAGACTACAATCTATGGGCGTAGCTACAACGTACGTTGAAAATGCTCGTTTTACTCGTTCGAGGTTCCAATCTGGTATAGAGATTTAGCAAATGTTATGTTGTGTTTCTTGCGAAACGCACTGTAATATTACGAAAAATAATCCAACCTTAAACATATATTATGTGAAATACCTTGCGAATTAAGATAAATTTATACTTTTTGTAATTATTATGCTTTAATTAACTATTCACTGGATAGCTTTGTATGGCATCTTTGCATGTTTCTCAATTGGGATGTATATTTCAATATCTTCTTTATTTTACTTTGTTATTCTTTCAAGTCTTACTTCCATCTTCTTATACAACTCGCCAAATATTATTGCTTCGCCGGCATGAACGAAGCCTACACTGCTGTATAAGTCAACTACCCAAGGGTGGTCAGGATCTAAATAAAGTGTTATGGCATTAATATCGGGCTTTTGCTTCCCTTGTTCTATGCCGTGCTCAAGCAATGCTGTTGCAATGCCCTTATGACGGAATTCAGGTAATACGGCAAGGGTGTCGAGATACCATTCACCAGCTTCAGCTTCATGGGTCATGCGGGTGAAATCATCTCCGCCGTTGTCTCTTATAAACTCAAATGTCTTCTTGCTTGCCTCGGCATATATGGCTCCGTTGTAGGAAATGAGCACTGCGGCATCCTGCCCGTCGTATTGTGCTATAACGGCATGGCGCCAACTGTAGAGGCTGTCGTCCATGCGGGCTATCTCACGGCATATAGTGAGCATCTTCAGTTGTTCCTCTTCAGGAATCCACATGGCAGTGAGGAAACCACGGGCAATGAACTCTGCATCGTCAATAGTGGCTTGTCTGAAATTTATCATAGACGTGTTATTTTGTTGTTTTCAAATTTTAATTCCACGGCACCATCCAGTTCCTTATCGAGAACAGCTTTGTCGGCTTTATATATCTTGGGATTCAAAACACGCGGCAAGGAACTGAAATAAGGGTTGCATGTGTGATACCATCTGATAGTTTTCACCTTATAATATCTCGGCAGTTGGTCGTGCAGCATGAATACTCTCGACAGCGATACTCTTGTTATGCCGAATGAAGAATCGGGAAATTCGGTGACAGCTATTATATTCTGTACGTTGCGCTGCATGGTTTGCTTTGGTCTGCCCTTATGCGATATTGTTATATTACGCCCGAACCTGTGGTTTATATCATTCATTATGCTCCGGAAGAGCTGACCGTGGCTTGAGTCATCGCTGCTTTTGCTGCATATAATCCACAGGTGAATCATTTCATGCAGTATTGTATCGTCGAGTTCTTCTTGCGTAAGGTCGTAGAAAGCACTTATGCTGAGTGTTATTCCGGAATATTCTACTCCCCCGAAGAGCTTCCTTTCTTTTTTATATCGCACACTTCCCAGCATAGACCGTGTGTTGCTTATGCGCAGGCGGGGACGAACCAGCGTGTTGTTGAAACAGAGTTTGTTAAACTCTTCAAATCTGCGGTGCAAATATTCTAAAGTCACTATCATAGGCTATGCAAAGTTACAACAATAATTTTGTAAACCTGCAATTTGAAGTAAAAGAAGATGGCGAGCGAATATATTTCAAGACATACGCACGAAATGGCAAGAATGATAGTTGCAGTTAATAGATTGCTATAAAATAAGGCGAGGATGTGTTTTTAGGGCACATGCTCGTTAGTTTTTTTGCGAGTTTTGTATCTTTTTATTAATTTTGCTGCAAATAATGATATTATTAAAATAGAATTATAAGAGGAATCATGTAATCCTTCCCCATATTAATACAGTTATATGAATGTAGAACGGAAAATAGAGAAAGCGTTTAGTGTTACCTACATGTTTCTTTTTGTTGCAATTGCATTTAAGTCTATTACAAAATGGAATAATGTGTTTGGAGAAATAGCCTTTTACCTACATGTGATTGCGGAGGTTATACTTTATGTGATTATTATAGCGTCAATAATTAATGAAGTGGTTCTTTTGATAAAAGGCTTGCGAGATGAGAATGAATATTGGAGAATAATGTCATTAACTCGATTTGGCTTGATGTCGATAGTATTAGGTGTTATTGTTTTTATAGAGCTTAGTGATTTAATTTGATAAAGCGAGGATGTGTTTTAGTGCACATCCTCTTAATTTTTGCGATAAAGCTATTCCAAACCACAAAACCAAATAACTAAACCATCACTTACTGATATATCAACGTAGTGAGTTTCTCATTGTCGAATATATCACGTGCTGCATCGAGCAATTGCTCTGCGGTGAGATTGTCGATGTTTCTATACAGTGAGTTGATGTCTTTCTCCCAGCCATAGTGTAGGAACGACTTTCCGAAATCAATGGCAAAGCTTTCTCTGTTGTCGCAGGCAAGAGCTATCTGCCCCTTTATCTGTTGTTTTGCAGCAGAGAGCTGCTTATCGGTGAGTGGTTTGTTCATTAGTTTGTCGAGTTCTTTCCTCACAAGTTTACGGCATCGTTTCACATCTTTCTGGTCGCAACCGAAATATATTGACCATAGTCCTGTGTCGCCGTAGCTCACCATTGTTGATTCTACGGTATAGACAAGTGCGTGGCGCTCGCGTAGTGATAGGTTAAGGCGGGCATTCATGCCCGGACCTCCCAATATGTTGTTAAGAAGATAGAGTGCCATGCGGCGCTTGTCGTGAACATCGTAGGCACGTGTGCCAATCATTACGTGTGCTTGGTGAGTGCCCATGGCTCGTATTATAACATCATTATTTGTGGCTGTTGTTGCAATAACAGGTTGTTCTTTTGGAGCACCAGTACGCTGATTGTTGGTGTTGCTTTTCTTTATAAGTCTGAATAGGGTCTTGAAATCAATATCGCCATAGCAGAAGAAAATAGCATTCTGTGGCACATAATACTGGTTGGTGAAACGCAGGGCATCGTCGGTGGTAAAGGAACGAACCTTCCCGCTTGTGCCGAGAATGTTGTGTCCTAAAGGGTGGTTGTGAAAGATTATGTTCTCAAACTCGTCGTATATTAGTTCGGCAGGCGAGTCATTGTATGATTCTATTTCATCGCATATTACTTCCACCTCCTTGTTTATTTCGGCTTGAGGGTAGGTGCTGTGAAAGACAATGTCGGATAGCAGGTCAACAGCCTTTGGCAGATGTTCCTTCTGTAGTGCGGCATAATATACAGTAGCTTCTTTGTTGGTGAAAGCATTTAGTTCGCCTCCAACACTCTCAAGCCTGTTTATTATCTGCATGGCAGTACGCCGTTCGGTGCCTTTGAACGACATGTGTTCGCAGAAATGCGCCAGTCCTTCATAGCCTTCAGGCTCGTTACGTGTGCCTGCGGCAATCTGATAGCCACAATATATAATAGGTGAACTGCTGTGGCGGTGTATTATCCTTAGTCCGTTGTCGAGAGTTGCGGTGTTGTACATTATGTTTGTGAATAAAAACAGTATTGCAAAATTAATCAAAAAATAAACTGTATAGAAACTTATTATGCTTTTTTGTGTAATAAAGTTCTTTGATAGGGGATTCCCTACCATTTTTAGGGTAAACAAGTTTTGTATATTGGATTGTTCTTTCTACTTTTGCAGCGTATAACAAAAACATTCTGCTTATATGAAGAAGATATTTATTATTTTACTATCTGCGTTGTTTGTTGCGCACGGTGTCAATGCTCAGGCTTATAAAGGCAGTAAGTATTACAATCCCAAAACACGCACTTTGGACTATAATCGCAAGTCGTTTGTCGATACATATTGTGGTTTGCGAATAGGTCCTGCATTTACTCATGTGTCGTCAGATGTTGATATTGCCAATAACAGTAAGACGGGTTTGAATGTCGGTTTTGTTTATGGCATTGGGCTTACACATCAGTCTCCGTTGTATTTAGAAACGGGAATAAACTATGTTGAGAAAGGAGGCAAGGGCTCTACTCTTGGTCAGGATATGTCGTATAATCTGGCATATTTGCAATTGCCTTTTGTTGTAAAGTATAGCTACGACACTGATATAGATATAAACCTACAGCCATTCTTTGGAGGATACCTTGGTTGCGGTGTAGGAGGCAAGACTAAGAACTATACTACTCGCACAGCAACCGACTCGTTTGACGGAACGGATTTCCGTCGTTTTGATGCAGGTTTGAGGTTTGGCTTGGGTCTTGAATATGACATGCTGTATGTAGAATTAGCCTATGACTTAGGCTTATCCAATATAAATGACGACGCCTTTGATAATGCCCGTAACAGGGCACTAATGCTTAACTTTGGTGTTAATTTTTGACAAAAATAAGAAGGCGTGTCAAAGGTTTAATTTTTGACACACCCTCTTTCTATTTATTCTACCATTTCTTTTGTTTTATACAAAAATTTGATATTTGGTTGTAGTATTCTAAAACCACTACCATGATCGTGTATTTTACCATTTTTATAACTGCCTATACGGACTCGTAGGTTATTAACCTTACTTACCTAAAATCCTATTATATTCTTTCTCATTCTCAAGAAGTTCGATGGCTTTCAGCGTTAGCGGATCGCTTCTTAGTGAGAATTCCATTGCGCCGGCATCATAATAATAGTTCTGCACAATCTCTCTACCTACCAGTCGTTTCAGAACCTCACGGTTTAGTTCAAGGTCTTTCTCGAGGTTGTGGGTGAGTTTTGCCTCAAGTGCATCGAACTCTGCTTTAGCATCGTCATAGTAGCCCTCAAACTTCGCAAGTTTCTTCAGTTCCTGAAGATATTTCTCTGTTTGCTTGTCGTATTTGAAGTTGCTTGCCATTATGCGTGCTTTCAGTTCGTTGAAATCTTCGTCGGTAAGACTGAACTCTGCAGGACTTGCAATAGTGGGGTGGGCTTGAATGTAGTCATATTCATAGTTGAATACCACTTCTGATGAGTCGCGCATATTCATCAGATAATATACTATGTTTGCGAGAGTATCTACCTTTGACTCTACATCTGGCTTAATACCTCCTCCGTCTCTTACTTCTCTTCCTCCCGCAGTATAGAATACTTTTGTGAGTGAGTCAGGTATGTGTTCTGTATATCCACCATTCTTGTTCTTGTAATCAATAGCCTGTATGCAGCGACCACTTGGAATGTAGTATTTGCTGGTAGTAAGCTTCATCTGTGCATTGTAAGGTAAATCCATTGTTGTCTGCACCAATCCTTTGCCATATGTGCGCTGCCCGATTATTACGCCTCGGTCGAGGTCCTGCATTACTCCTGCTGTTATCTCTGACGAACTGGCTGTATTCTCGTTCACCATTACAACTATTGGCATTACAGTGTCGATAGGTTCGGTGGTTGTTTTATATTCACTGTTGGCACGCTTCATTTTGCCTTTCATTGTAAGCAATGTAAGGTCACGTGGCACAAACATATTTATGATGTTGACAGCTTCTGTAACAGAGCCACCTCCGTTGTCTCTCAAATCGAGAACAAGTTTCTTGGCACCTTTCTGCTTCAAGTCTATAAATGCTCTGCGCACATCCTTTGCGCACTCCTCCGTAAACTCGTTTATGTTGATATATCCGATATCGTTCTTAAATATTCCGTAATAAGTGACAGGAGGCAGCTTAATGGCCCTGCGGGTAATATTGAATGTCATTTCCTTCTTTGTGGAAGGGCGGTATATCTTCAGTTTGAATGTGCTTCCTGCGTCGCCTCTAAGGCGGGAGCTGACATAGTCTGTCCTTTTGCCTACCATTGTAGAGTCGTTGATACTCAGAATATGGTCTCCCTTTTTAAGTCCTACCTCCTGAGCAGGCATGCCGGGGTAGGGCTGGTTTATTATGCATACCCCTTCTTTTGTGTTTTCTCGTATAATCGCTCCAATGCCGGCATATTTGCCAGTCATCATCTGCTTCAGTTCTTTAACCTTGTTCTCTGGATAATATATCGTGTAAGGATCGAGCGAATAGAGCATAGCCTTTATGCCAAACTCCACAGCTTTATTAGGGTCTATTGTATCTACATAAACCATATCGAGGTTTTTGTATAGTGCATTGAATATATCAAGATTCTTTGCCACCTCAAAGTTATGATCGTTGTTCTGTGCAGAAGAACTTAGGCTTATGCAGATAGACAGAAGAATTATGCTTAGTATTCTTTTCATATTGAAATGTTAGTTTGTTGCATGCAAAATTACTGTAAATGATTGAGACTGCCAAAAAAATATTCTCTTTACTATACATTATATATATGTTCATTAACTAATAGATAGTGTTACTTTGCTTAATAAATTATAAAATCTTTTGTGTTTATCAATGAATATATTACCTTTGCATCATTATTTGTGCGCCGATTGTATCAAAACACGCAAATATGTTGCCGCGATGTTGGAATGGTAGACAAGGCAGACTTAAAATCTTCTGTCCATTTTGGACGTGCGGGTTCGAGTCCCGCTCGCGGCACTTTCATTTTATTTATTCTAATATGCGTAAAAATCTTAGTCTTTTAGTATCTGCTTGCGCAATATTTGTTTTAACATCTTGCTCTGGTAAGATGGGCGCTTTGTCTGCAGATTATTTCACTGTTACTCCAAATCCTCTTGAAGCAGAGGCTGGTCAGGTTTCTGCCTCTATTGCAGGAAGTTTTCCAGAAAAGTATTTGAAGAAGAATGCCATAGTTACTGTTATTCCAGAGTTACGCTATGGCAATGGTCTTGTTTCTCAGGGTGAAGGCGCTACTTTCCAAGGTGAAAAGGTTATGGGTAATGACCAGACCATATCTTACCGTCTTGGTGGTCGCTATACAATGAAGACCAGCTTTGCATTTGTCCCAGAAATGGTAAAGAGCGATATGTACCTCACTTTCCAAGCACAAGTTGGTAAGAAGAAAGTTACAATTCCTGCTGTGAAAGTGGCAACAGGTGTGATTGCAACATCTGAATTTTATAAGAAGACCATCTTGAGTGACGGCGGTTGCTTGGCTCCAGATGCTTTTCAGCGTGTTACTAAGCAGAAGCAGGAAGCTAATATTAAGTTCCTTGTAAACCAAGCCAATATTCGTAAGAGCGAACTTCAGAGCAACTCTGTTAAGGATTTCGTTGCTATGTTGAAGAAAATCAATGCCGATCAGGAACGTCTGAACATACAGAATGTGGAGATTCAGGCATACGCCTCGCCAGAGGGAGGATTTGATTTCAATAATAAACTTTCTGAAAAACGTCAGGAAACAACACAGGCTTATGTAGATGGTCAACTTAAGGAGGCTAACGTCTCAACAAGTATTGATGCTCGTTATACTGCACAGGACTGGGAAGGTTTCAAGCAGCTTGTTGCTGTAAGTAATATTCAGGATAAGGACGTTATTATCCGAGTGCTCGATATGTATAAGGATCCCGAGGAGCGTGAACGTCAGATTCGTAACATGAGTGCAGGTTTTCAAGAACTTGCAAGTGGTATTCTCCCAGAGCTTCGCCGTTCACGTATGATTATCAACTATCAGACAGTGGGTCGCTCAGATGATGAAATCAACAGCCAGTATAAGTCTGATGCTTCACAGCTTAGCATTGAGGAACTTCTCTATGCAGCATCACTTACTGATGATACAGCAGAAAAGACTGCCATATACCAGAGAGCTGCAAAGCTTTATCCTACTGATGCACGTGCTTTCAACAATCTTGCTTCTATGGCAATGGTTAATGGTGATATAGCTTCTGCCAAGAGTTATGTTGCTCAGTCATTGAAAGTCAATGACAAGCAGGCTGAGGCTTATGCTAATCGTGGTATGATCAGCCTTGTTGAAGGCAACTTATCCGCAGCAGAGTCTGATATTGCAAAGGCTACAACTTTTGGTGATGTAAGCTATGCACAGGGTGTTTTGAATATTGCAAAGGGTAACTATGCTGCAGCAGAGTCAAACTTCAAGGGTCAGAGCACTAATAGTGCAGCTCTTGCTCAAATTCTGAACAAGAACTACGCACAAGCAGTAGGCACTCTTGACGAGGCGAAATACAAAGATGTTGTGAATACTTATTTGCACGCTATTGCCGCAGCTCGTCGTGAAAATAAATATGCTGCAACCTCTTATTTGAAGGAGGCTTTAGAACAAGATCCTTCTCTTGCAGACTATGCAGAGAAAGATATTGAAATGAACATTACACGAAAATAGAGTCTTGATAGATAGATGAAGAGGCTGACTTTTCTCCTTCTTCTCACCCTGGTTCTGGTTTCCTGTGGCACTGATGGCAATCATTTCAAAATTGAAGGTCGTCTGCTCAACCTGAACCAGGGTGAGTTCTATGTGTATAGCACTGATGGACTGATAAAAGGTCTCGATACTATACATGTTCAAGCAGGTCGTTTTACATATCAGACTAAGTGCGAAGATGCCGGAACATTAGTGATTATATTTCCTAATTTCTCTGAGCAGGTCGTATTTGCTGAGCCGGGGAAAATTGTTGAACTTAACGGAAATGCACAACGACTTAAAGAACTTGAAATTACTGGTACTAAGAGTAATGAACTGATGACTGCTTTCCGTGAGAATATCAGTTCAGCTTCTCCTGTAGAGATTAAAAAGTCTGTAAGGCTTTTTGTTAATGACAATCCCGAGTCAATCGTTTCTATCTATCTTGTAAATAAATATTTCCTGCAAGGCTCTGAGCCTGACTATGCAATGGCTGATGAACTGCTGAAGTTTATTCTAAAGGCACAACCAAAGAATGGATGCCTTCTTCAACTGTCTAAGCAAATTGAGGTGCAGAAAACACTTGGTATAGGTAAAACACTACCGTCATTCTCTGTTGTTGATATAAATGGTAATAACGTCTCTTCCAAGGATTATCTTAAAGGGGATGCTATAATATATTTGTGGGCATCATGGGAATATGAGAGCTGTAATGTCCAGCGAGTTCTTCGTGACCGCCGTGATACTTCTGTAAAAGTTCTTGGTGTGTGTTTAGATACCTCATTGAAAGAATGCCGCAGTTTACTCGAGCGTGATAATATTCATACTCCTGTAATATGCGATGAGCAGATGTTTGGCAGCCGTCTTGTCAAACAACTTGGATTTTCTTCTATTCCTGATAATATAGTTATAAAGAATGGTAAGATTGCAGGGCGTAACCTCACCTCGCAGGAGATAAGAGATAAGTTTTGATTGCCATTATCACCTTTCATTACTAACTTTTCCTATAATGCTTGTTAAAACCTATTGCGCTGCTGTCAACGGACTTGAAGTAACTACCGTAACCATTGAAGTGAGTATCACCAATGGTGTAATGTATCATTTCACAGGTCTTGGCGATACCGCCGTTCGTGAAGGACGCGATCGTATAAATGCTGCTATGCAGTTTAATGGCTATCGCTTTCCAAAGGGAGATATTACTGTAAACATGGCTCCTGCCGACCTTCGAAAGGAAGGAAGTGCTTTTGATTTGCCACTTGCTATAGGTTTGCTTGCCGCAAGTACGAGTATTGAGTCTGAATCAATAGGCGATTATATGATTGTGGGCGAGTTGGGACTTGACGGTAAACTCCAGCCTGTTAAAGGTGCTCTTCCTATTGCCATTCGTGCGAGGGCAGAAGGGTTTAAGGGACTGATAGTGCCAAAAGCCAATGTCATGGAGGCTGCCGTGGTCAATAATCTTGATGTCTATGGCATGGAGAATCTTGTTGACGTAGTGAATTTACTTACAGGAAAAGAACAGTTCGCACCTTGTGTCATTGACACTCGAAAGAAGTTCTATGAACAGCAGTATCAGTTCAGTCTTGATTTTGCCGATGTGCGCGGACAGGAAAATGTGCGTAGAGCTTTAGAAGTGGCTGCTGCCGGCGGACATAATATAATAATGGTTGGTCCCCCTGGTAGTGGAAAGTCAATGATGGCGAAGCGTCTTCCTTCCATCCTTCCTCCTCTGTCATTGTCCGAAAGTCTGGAAACAACACAGATTCATAGTATAGCAGGCAAATTGAAGACAGGCACCTCACTTATTTCACAGCGTCCTTTCCGTTCACCTCATCACACTATCTCCGAAGTAGCACTATGCGGTGGAGGTTCTACACCACAGCCCGGTGAAATTAGTCTTGCGCATAACGGAGTTTTGTTCTTAGATGAACTTCCTGAGTTCAATAAAACTACTCTTGAGGTTCTTCGTCAACCTTTGGAAGACCGTAAGATAACTATCGCACGTGCAAAATACACTCTTGAGTATCCTTGTTCGTTCATGTTCGTAGCCTCCATGAACCCTTGTCCTTGCGGTTATCATGGCGACGTTACTCATCAGTGCATATGCACACAAGGACAGATACAGCGCTATATGTCGAAGATTTCTGGTCCTTTGATGGATAGAATAGACATACAGTGCGAGATAGCACCTCTTCCGTTTACCGATATAAGTCAGGCGGCTCAAGGCGAATCAAGCGAGACCATACGAAACCGTGTTATAGCGGCACGTAAAATACAGGAAGAACGCTACAAGGACTATAAAGGCATACACTGCAATGCACAGATGACCGAGAGGCTTATGCATCGCTTTGCTGAACCCGACCAAGCATCGCTCGATATTCTGCGTATGGCGATGGAGCGTCTTAAACTTTCCGCACGTGCATATAGCCGTATATTGAAGGTGGCGCGTACGATAGCCGACCTTGATAATTCACCTGCCGTTCAGAGCCATCACATATCAGAAGCTGTAGGCTATCGTAATCTCGACCGTGGTGACTGGACAGAAAGGGGATTGTAAACTATGCGCCAAAAAGTATTAAGCATAACAGGTTCTGATGATGCAGGCATGGCAGGCATTCAAGCTGATATACGTACTATTTCTTCGCTTGGGGGGCATGCTTTAGCGGCTGTTACTTCAGTGACGGTGCAGAATAAGCATGGCGAACGAAGCATTGTAGATTTGCCCTGCGATGTTATAATAGGGCAGGTGAGGGCTGCAATGGAGAACCATAAGCCACGGGCTGTTAAATTGGGAATGATTCGTGAGCCTGAAACAATTAAAACTCTGCGTAATGAGATTATTGGCTGTCCTAATATAATACTCGCTCCCGGTATTCTAAGTTCGCAGGGAGTACCGTTGATAAATGCAGATGCCATAGAGCAATGGCGCCGTCATCTTCTACCAGAAGCAACATTGTTACTACTCCGTTGTAATGAAGCAGAGCTTCTTCTTAACCGCACGATTTCTTCTGATGACGATATGCTTGCTGCAGCCCGTGGATTTGTTGATATGGGAGCAGGGACTGTGCTTCTGCGTGGTGGACATCAAATGCCCGACCGGCTAACTGCTCTTCTGTATTGTAAAGATAAATGCCAGTTCTTCGTATCGCAGAACATTGAAGGCTGGCAGCGCCATGGTGTAGGTGCCGCCATGTCATCTGCCATAGCAACTCGTATGGCTCTTGGCGATGATATACCAACGGCTGTTAATAATGCCCACGACTATATGCACAGTCAGGTGGTTTATTCCGTAAGTGGCGAATCGCATAATATGCGTTCTCTGGAGCTTTATAACGAGTTTATGACTCTTATAGCAGGACACTATCGTCATGCGCATGATGTTTCTTTCTATGCCGACCGCCTTTCTATTACTCCACGCTATCTCTCGCAGATAACTACCCTTACAGTTGAAAAATCGCCTAAACGTATTCTTTCTGACTATATGATAAAGGAAGCCGAAGCCCTTCTTTCTAATTCCATGCTCACCATAGGAGAGGTTTCCTCCATGCTTGGCTTTTCTTCCCAAGCTGTTTTCTGTAAGTTCTTTGCTTCAAATTCAGGGTGTTCTCCACAGCAGTATCGTAAAATGCTTAGTAATGTCAAATGATGTTGTGTAACTAAAGGGCTAATGAATTGAGAGGAATGTTACCAATGTTGGCCTTGTCTTTTTATCTTTTCGGTACAATCTTTTGCTAAACAGGAAGTAGTGTTTGTCATTTCCGGTTGTTCTGTGTAGCTTTGCAGTAGTAATTAATAAATAGAACAATGGAAGATAGAACTAAGCTTAACCGCAACCTTGCACAGATGCTTAAGGGCGGTGTTATTATGGATGTGACAACTCCCGAGCAAGCACGCATAGCCGAGGCTGCCGGCGCATGTGCAGTAATGGCACTTGAACGTATTCCTGCCGACATACGTGCAGCTGGAGGTGTTTCACGTATGAGCGACCCTAAGATGATTAAGGGAATACAGGAAGCGGTGAGCATTCCTGTTATGGCTAAGTGCCGTATTGGTCATTTTGTTGAGGCACAGGTGTTGGAGGCTATTGAAATAGATTATATTGACGAAAGTGAGGTTCTGTCTCCTGCTGACGATGTATATCACATTGACAAGCGTCAGTTCAAGGTGCCTTTCGTTTGCGGAGCAAAAGATCTTGGGGAGGCATTGCGCCGTATAAACGAAGGTGCAACAATGATTCGTACGAAAGGCGAGCCAGGCACAGGAGATGTTATTCAGGCAGTTCGTCACATGCGAATGATGCAAAGCGAGATTCGCCGTATCGTATCACTCAATGCTGATGAACTTTATGAGGCAGCAAAGCAGCTGCGTGTGCCATTCGATTTAGTGGAGTATGTGCACATTAATGGAAAACTTCCTGTTGTGAACTTTGCTGCCGGAGGTGTTGCTACTCCTGCCGATGCAGCATTGATGATGCAACTTGGTGCTGAGGGAGTATTCGTAGGAAGCGGCATCTTCAAGAGCGGCGACCCAGTGAAGCGTGCAAACGCCATCGTGAAAGCAGTTACCAATTACAATAATCCTGCCGTATTGGCATCGCTTAGCGAAGACCTTGGCGAGGCTATGGTAGGTATTAACGAGAGCGAGATTCAGTTGTTAATGGCAGAGCGTGGCAAATGAGAATAGCAGTTTTAGCACTTCAAGGAGCATTTGCCGAACATAGGCAGATGCTCCGTAACATAGGAGTAGATTCTTTTCTTGTGCGCAATCTTGCTGATTGGCAGCAACACAAGGACGGACTGATAATTCCCGGTGGCGAGAGTACTGCCATAATGAAGATTATGTGTGATTTAGAACTCTTTGAACCCATACGTAACGAAATTATTGCTGGTTTGCCAGTCTTTGGTACTTGTGCCGGACTGATAATGCTCGATTCGGAACATCTCGGCACTATGAACATAAAGGTTCGACGCAATGCCTATGGTCGCCAGCTTGGCAGCTTTGTTACTTGCAGCGAAATGAAAGGTGTTGGCGTAATACCCATGACCTTCATACGTGCACCTTATATAACAGAGGTTGGCGATGGAGTAGAAGTTCTTGCCACAGTAGATGAGCATATTGTTGCCGCCCGTCAGGGAAATATGCTCGTAACATCTTTCCACCCTGAACTTAACGATGATGAAAGTGTGCACAAGTTCTTTATTAATAATGTAATAGCATATCTATAAATTGAATAAACAGTTATCGTTTTCATGTTTCCCAATTGGGAAACGCATGCGCCCCAATTGGGAAACATGTGCACCGCAATTGAGAAACATGATGTGGATGCCCGCTTTCAGATATTATGGCATGCTTTCCATAAACAGTATGAATGCTTTTCTGTAAGCAACCAAACCGGTAACCTATTGTGAAATTGAAGTGTAAGTGCATAATTCCTCTGGCAAAGTTATTGTAATACAAAAATTATGAGTAACTTTGCAGCCGATGAGACGACACCTATTTATATTTTTGGCATTGGCTTTGCTTTTGGCGTTCTTTGGACTTGGCGCTAAGAGTCTTGACAACCACGCTGGTGACAGGTGTGTCTCACAAAATATAGAGCATGGTTCCAACAAAACTAAATATGCTCTTAATGACAGCAAATCCTCTATTCCAGATAATGACGCTGTACTCGAAAGTCGCACCAGCAACTATCGTTTGTGCATACATAGAGTAAAGCGTATTCAGCCATCAGGCAGCTCGAGATTGAGTAGCTCGTTGGTGAAAGTTTCCTTTAGTAATAATCCTATAACGCAATACCATAACCAAGAGCTGCCCTCGAGGCTTTACTCTTTGGTTAGTCATTGTCTCACAGTGCACTACTATGTGTTTGCTTTGAGACACATTCTTTGTTAGTAGTTATATCTTATCCTCTATTGAATAAACCAGTAAACATGCTCGGTTAAGAGGGGTAAGGTTATAAGGTTGTAAGGTTAAGACAGTTAAGACGTTGAAACCAACCGACCAGCCCACTAAATATTAACTACAAAACAAAAATAAAAATGACAAGTATAAAAAATCTTGAGATGGTGAAGTCCGTCTCAATAAATGATGTATTGACAATAAAGAAAGGATTCCTTGGTTTAAGCACTAAGGCGATGTTGAAAGACGGCGGCGAAACAGTGACAGCTGATGTAAAGGAATATAATATAGTTGACGGTGACAAGCTGCAACGTATCTTGAATATGAAGCAGGAACTCATAGCCGGGGAATTGCAGAATGCAAAGGTTATGCCGCAGAATATGGGTAATGCTCGTTTGGAAGCAGTAAAGTCGGAGACAGGCAATTTCTTGATGATGCAGCTCTACCGCTTTGTTGATTTCAAATATAAGCCTGTAACTCCAGTTATCATCTTTAATGGTGAGGAGGCTCGGGCTCTCGGTAAATTATTTTCGTAACAAAAATATCGGCGCTGTATTATGCAGTGCCGATAACTAATAAAAATTATTTATGACAGAACTGTTGTTTCTTGGTGGATTTATTTTCGTTATAGCAGCAATCCTGCTTGTTGACATGCTTGTGATTGACCGTGAGGCTCATGAGGTTTCGGTTCGTGAAGCTGGTACATGGACTATCATCTGGATAGCCTTGGCACTTTTATTCTCAGTGTTTCTGTGGTTTCACGGTGATATGGTGCATGGCATACAAACATTTGAGGACCTGCAGGCAGTTACTAATCGTTATGCCTCGCACTTAAAGCTCGATCCTTCTGATTTTGAGGGTAGTCTGCAACAATACCGTCATTATATGACAATAGCCTACATCTCGGGTTATCTCATCGAGAAAACACTTTCTGTGGATAATCTTTTCGTGATGATGATGATATTCACCTCGTTCAATGTGAGCAAGAAAGAATATCAGCATGTCCTCAACTGGGGTATTCTCGGTGCTATAGTACTTAGAATAGTATTCATATTCGTAGGTACTGCCATAATAAGTAAGTTTGAATTTGTACTTACTATCTTCGGTCTATTCCTAATATATAGTGGCGTGAAGATGTTCCTCGACAGGAATAAGACAGAACAGATTGATACGGAAAAGCATCCTATGGTGCGTTTCCTTTCAAAACACTTCCCTGTTTATCCGCATTTTGTAGGCGACAGGTTTTTCGTTAGGGCAAATCGTGTTAATGGAAAATATGAACTCTCGGGTAATGTGAAGAAAGGTATTCTTTGCATGACTCCACTGTTTGTAACAGTATTGGTAATCGAGTTTACCGACCTTATATTTGCTTTTGACAGCATTCCTGCAATATTTTCCGTGTCGCTCGACCCTTATGTAGTGTTTTTCTCAAACATTTTTGCTATCCTCGGACTTCGTGCCATGTTTTTCCTCTTGGCATCAATAGCCGACCGTTTCCGCTATTTGAAGATAGGTGTTTGTGTGTTGCTGCTCTTTATTGGTATCAAACTTCTTATTCACGACTGGGTGCATATCGACCCTATAGCTTCACTTGTGTTTATAATAGCAGTGTTTGTTATAAGCATACTTGCTTCTATGGTAATACCGCAGAAGAAGTAGTAGTGTTTGTTTAGTTCCTCACCGTTTTAGTTCCGTAGGTGGGGAACTGAACATTAATCTATTAAGGAAAGAATAATCAGAATACGCATAATGCTTGCAGCCTTGCGCAAATCGCGCAGGGCAAGATTGATGTGAGTCTCTACAGTGCGTACACCAATACCAAGTTTTTCTGCAATCTGTTTATGCGATAAACCATCAATACGGCTCATCTTGAAAATAGTACGACGTTGCGGAGGCATCTTTTCTATTTCCTCGCCTATAATCTTTTCAAGTTCTTTATAATATAATAAGGTGTCTTCAGATGGAGCCGAACTGTCAATCTGTATATCATTAATAGGTGTTCCCTGTCGGTGTTGATAATTTCTCAACCATTTAAGAGCTGCATTTCGAGCCATAGTAAACACATATGCATCGAAATCTTCTATATCTTTTATGCGCTCGTGGTTAATCCACAACTTCATGAAAATATCTTGAGCTATATTTTCTGCCTCAAATTCATCCTTGCACAAATGGAATATAAAAGTCTTTACCTTCGGATACATCTGTCTGAAGATATAGTCAAAGGCTTCTTTGTTACCTTGACTCAGGGCTGAATATAGAATATCGCCCATCATGCCATTTATTTGTTTTGTGTTAATCAGTTTTCTTAAATATAAGCAGTATAGCCACCATAATTATATTGTATAACACGGTACTCTATTACAAAAGTAATTCAGTTTTTCGCAATATAGAACTTTACCCACCTTTGTTTAACAACATTTAACTCTATTGCCTTTACGTGTTATTTCTTTATAATGACTCTTACATATAGCTCACCTAAATAGAGCCTAAATGAAGAAAAGCGAAATTAAAAGAATCATATTTGACTACTTCTACGGCATCACGCCTAAGAGTCATGAAGCTAAGGTAAGGCAGTGGCTCGTCAATGATACATGCATTGACGCTAAGAGTGACGTGATGAACGACATTTGGGATCATCTGGAAGTGGAGGATGCCGACGTTGAAGAAGCACTCGACCTTTTTCACGAGAATCAACGTAGGTATAATCTACGGCACCGCACCATTCGCATTGTCGGGAAACCAATGCGATGGGCGGCGGTGCTTTTATTGCCATTAATCTCTGCAGCGGCAGTTTGGGTTTATCAAGAACGTCTGCATGATTACAAATCTCTTGCTGAGTTTTATGTTCCTGAGGGGAAGATAGACAGTCTCGTGCTTAGCGACGGTTCAAAGGTTGTCATTAATGGCGGCAGTGTGTTGCTCTATCCTGAAAAGTTTGCTGAACATAAGGACAGTCGTGATGTATTCCTACTTGGAGAAGGACATTTTAATGTAGCCAAGAATCCGGATCTGCCTTTTATTGTCCATTCTGGTAATCTGAATGTGAAAGTCCTTGGTACTATATTTAATGTACGTGCGTATGTAAATGAAGAGAATATTACAACAACACTTGAAGAGGGTTGTGTGGAGTTGTCCGATAAGCAATATTCTGAGATGATGAAGCCTAATGAGCAAATAATCTATAGTCGCATTGATGGGCGCACAAGCAAGAAAACCGTTAATGTAAAGGATTTCTCTGGTTGGGCGACAGGGAGGATGTCGTTCTCAAACAAATCTCTTGGCGAAATTCTACAAATGATAGGCAAGCGCTTCGATGTTCATTTCGATGTTGACAAGCGAGTGAATCTGAATGCAAAATATACAATGGGATTTAATCGAAATGAAACCATTGATGATGTTATGAAAGTGATTACACACTTGGGGGAAGATTTGAAATACACTAAAAAAGGGAATGTAATTAGGCTTTCTAAGTAACCGATTATTAAAAACAAACCAAAATAAACCAATCTCTATGAAACTTAAATTGAAAGAATGTCTTAAAAGCTTTATGGGCAAACGCCTTGTTATGCTGGTGGCATTGTGTGTGGCTTTCTCGCTTAGCGTGATGGCACAGAGTCAGAAGGTGATATTGAAGCAGACCACAAACACGGTGGCACAGCTCATCACCGAAATTGAGAATCAAACAACTCTCAGTGTTGACTATGGTCAAAACACTCTTAACTTGACAAAAGAAGTTAAGACTAACGGAAAAGAGCAAACTGTAGAGTCACTCATGAAAGTGATACTCGACGGAAGCAGTTTGAAATATTCCGTTGTAGGAAGACACATCGTGATCACAAGCAACAAGGAAACTGCCAACGGTGGCCAGACTCCTAAAAGCCAGGGGGGCGGTGCAAAACAGAAAGTAAGCGGACAGATTATTGACAATCATGGTGAACCTCTTGTGGGTGTTGCCGTTCGTGTAAAAGGTACCAACGAAGCTACTGTAACCGATATTGATGGTAACTATTCCATTATGGTTGCTAAGGGTGATGTGCTTGAGTTCTCTTACATCGGCTTTACAAATATTGAGCATAAGGTAACAGGTGGCAAGCTCGATCTCACAATGAAGGAAGATGCTAAAACTCTTAACGAAGTTGTAGTGACAGCTATGGGTATCGTACGTAAGGCTACTTCGCTCACATACGCTACACAGCAGGTTAAGAGCGATGAGCTTATGCGAGTTGAAGACGTTAACCTCGTTAACTCACTCGACGGTAAAATCTCAGGTGTTACGATTACTCCTGCAGCTGGTGGTGCCGGTGGCTCATCAAAAATCCTCCTCCGTGGTAACAAGTCTATCCAGGGTAACAACAAGCCTCTGATAGTTGTAGATGGTATTCCTATGACCAACTCTACACGCGGTGAGATAGGTGGAGGTTTAGGCTTCGGTGAAGTAAGTAAAGTTGAAGGGGGCGACCCTCTTTCACAAATCAACCCTGATGACATTGAAAGCATAAACGTACTTAAAGGTGCTAATGCCGCTGCTCTCTATGGTTCGGCAGCAGCAAATGGTGTTGTAATGATTACAACTAAAAGAGGTAAAGAAGGTCGTTTGGATATTACTTTTAATTCAAACATCACTTTTGATACTCCCTTGCTCACCCCTGAGATTCAAAATGTATATGGTATTAACCTGAACTCTTCGAAAAATGGTTTTGAAGGAATGGGTAACTGGGGCGACAAGCTTTCAGGTGCAAAAACGACATACTTTGTTGATTTAAATAATGATAATAGAGTTTTTGGCGGTACTCACAAAGTGTATCTTCGTGACTATGCCGAAGACGATGTTGCAAACTTCTTCAAAACAGGTGTTACGACAAACAACTCATTCACCCTTTCTGGTGGTACAGAGAAGTCAAAGAGCTATGTAAGCTATGCTAACAGCCACTCTACAGGTATGCTTGACAACAATACCTATAACCGTCATACATTTGCTTATCGTCAGAGCTATCGTCTTTGGAATCGTCTTTCTCTTGAGGCAAGCGCCAATTATGTTCAAACCCGTACAAAGAACCGTGTAGGTGGTGGTATTTGGGCTAACCCTATGTATGATCTCTATACTATGCCACGAAATACTGACTTTGCACACTATAGCAATAACTATGTAGTTGATGGCAGCTGGTCCAGCCGTATTCATTCTTATTATCCAAATGGGGTGTTGAAGAAAGAGCGTGCTGAACTTAAAGGTCCTATGCAGGATTGGGTTTTCCAGGCTGCAAAGAGAAACAACCCATACTGGCTTCTTAACCAGAATGAGGGTAAAGATGGTGAAGACCGTTTCTATGGTAACTTCCAGGCTCGTCTTGACATATATGACGGTTTGGTTGCACAGGCACGTGTTTCTATCGACCATACAAAGCAATTTAGCGAAGGTCACAGGGCAGCTTCTACATGGAACCCAGATCAAATCAATGACTATGGTAACTATTGGGTAGGTAACAGTCGTACAAATGAAATATATATCGACTATCTCCTTACTTATAATAAGACAATCAAGGAAGACTGGCTCGTTAATGCAACTGCTGGTTGGGTAGGACATACTATAAAGGGCGAGATAGTAAATACTTATACTGATGCTACTGTTGATATGACTAAGAACGGTATCGTGAGCGAACTGCCTACTGTCATTAATCTTTTTGATGCAAGTTCTGGTGGTCCTGGTACTACTTCAAAGAATAATTCAAGCGACTGGAATAGAGCTGTTCTTGCTACTGCACAGATAGGTTGGAAAGATGCTGTCTATGTTGATGCTTCTTATCGTGTGGACTGGTATCGTTCATTTAAGCAGGCGCGTTTCTATAGTGAAAGTTCAACGACAAGAGCTAAAGATCATTATGGTTACTTCGGACTCGGCGCTAACACAGTTATCTCAAACCTTGTTAAGCTTCCAAAGGAAATTTCATACCTCAAATATCGTATTAGTTATTCAGAGGTAGGTAACGCTATTCCTAACAAACTTTTTGACAAGGCGAACATTAACTACCTCACAGGTGCTATATCAGGAGGTAACTATAACAGCTTTACTCCAAAACCAGAGACAATGAAGAGTTTTGAGACTGGTATTGAGGCACAGTTCTTCAATAACGCTCTTAATTTTGACCTCACATATTATAACACCACACTTGACGGTGCATACCTTGAAGTAAGCGGTAAGAACGGTAAAACTCAGCCAGTAAACACATGTGCGATTCGTAACCAAGGTATTGAGTTGACATTAGGATATGACTGGATTTTCGCTAAGGACTGGCGCTGGAAGACATCTGCTAACTTCTCCTATAACGACAATAAAATTCTTCAGGTTAATCCTAATGAATTGGGTGTAGATAAAACTTTTGATGTTCCTATGGCAAATGGTCTTAGTGTACGCTATATCAATGGTGGTAAGTATGGCGATATGTACGTTACTGACTATACTCGCTGGCGCGATGATGTATATAAAGATGCTGACGGCAAGCTCAATACTACCGGCAATGGTGAACTCGTACATAAGGCTGGCGATATATATGTAAGTGCTGATGGAAGCATTTCATTCGATGGCAATATGAAAGTGATAAATGAGCGTGGTAAGGTTATTACAAAGATGGGTAAGAAGAGTAATAAGTTCCTTGGCAACATGAATGCTAAGTATCAGCTTTCTTGGTCAAACACTCTTTCTTACAAGAATTTCACCATGTTCTTCCTTATCAACGGACGTATAGGCGGTAAGGTTGTTTCTCTTACAGAGGCACATCTCGATCGCACAGGCTCAAGCCAGCGTACAGCTGACGCACGCCTGAACGCAGAGGCTAACAACATCAAGTTCGTTAACAAGTCTGGTGTAGAGTCTCCAGGTATGTATATCAATGAGGGACGTGACATTGTTCCAATTAAGGGATATTATGAGAGCATAAGCAATAATTCTGTTAACTATGTATATGACGCAACAAACTTCCGTCTGCGTGAGTTTTCTTTGGGATACACTTTCCGCAACCTTATGGGTGAAGGTAAGAACTTGAGTCTTTCATTCATCGGTCGTAATCTGTTCTTCCTATATAAGAAAGCACCAGTTGACCCAGACGTATCTTTGTCAACAGCCAATGGCGCAGGTGGTGTTGAACTCTTCAACTTGCCAAGCAGCCGCAGCTACGGTTTCAATCTTAAACTTAATTTCTAAATAACACATTATGAAAAAGTCATTATTATATATATCACTTTTGAGTGTAGGTTTGAGCCTTAATTCATGCTTGGACTACGATATGCCGGGTGATGAGCTGTCAGCATCAGAAAAAGCCGAAACAGGTGAAGTTCACGTTGGTAATATCGACAAGATTGACTATAAAAGAGATATAACACAAGAGCAGCTTGAAAGCGCTATTGCGAAACTTAAATCAGAGGGTCTTCTCGGACGCAGCGTGTCTGCACAGTTTGCACTCCGTGGCGGTAAAGAGAATGGTGCACCTGGTGCACATGCATATCAGTATCAGTACAACTTAGGTCCTGATAATTATGCTGGTTACTTTGTAGTAAGTCACAGAGACTTCCCTTATAGCAGCACAACTCTTACCTCTACCTATAATATAACAAACCAGTTTAACGGAGGTCCTCGTGGTTTCTACACAACGGTGAAGAATACCATCATGGATTTGCTGCATCACCCATCGGTGAACGATGCTCCGGAGATTAAGGCTGTAAACCTTCTGTATTACTGCATCGCAGCACAAGAACTTGCCGATATTTCTGGTCCATTCACCTACGAAGAGGATAAGCAGAAAAGTGAAAATCCAAGCATTTACAATGATATGCGGACCATATATTATGGTATTAAGGCAAACCTCGATACTATAGTAAACTGCTTGAAGTATTTTGATGCACATCGTTCTGAAGAGTACAAGAAACAGATAAATTTTGTTTTCAAGGACTATCAGACTTCACGTTGTACTTTTACAGGTGACTTCGGCATTTTCGCTGAATCATGCTGGCGTTTGGCTAACTCGCTGAAACTTCGTATGGCTATGCACATTGTAAAAGTTGAGCCGGAGACTGCCCGGACATGGGCTGAAGAGGCTGTTGCAAGTGGAGTTATAGAAAGTCTTGAGATGACTCATGCTCTCTATCCTTCTGTAAGTGGTTTCACGAATCCTCTTGTAGAACTTTTCGGCAGTTGGAATGATACACGTATGAGCGCATCTCTCGAATGTCTGCTCATGAGTCTTGATCATCCTTACACAAAGATGTTGTGGAATAAGAACAGTAATGTTATCACTAACCGCAATACCAAGGTTGATACTCCTGCCAATGACCGTATCGTAGGCATACGTGCCGGAACATTCGTAGGCGAAGGTCAAAGCTATGCTAACAACCATTATATTGCTTACTCTATACCTAAGTCGTCTATGATGAGCAACGCTCCTCTTTATCTTGTTAAGTGGAGTGAAGTAGATTTCCTTCGTGCAGAAGGTGCACTTCGCGGTTGGAAAATGGGTGGCGATGCAAAGTTCTTCTATGAGCGTGGTATTCGCAATGCTTCTCTTGACGAGCCTCGCGACCGTCAGTGGTATCCGGAAGATGGCATTAAGGGTTACGACGATTTCTTAGAGGATTATATCAATCGTGAGAACCCAGTTGACTATGTTCAGGTAGATCCTATCGGTGACGGTGAGCCTTGGCCTACACTTACAAAGATTGGTGTGAAATGGAATGATGGCGATTCACAGGAGATAAAACTCGAAAAGATTATAACTCAGAAGTATATTGCACTCTTCCCTCTTTCTACAGAGGCATGGACGGAGCTTCGTCGTACCGGCTATCCTAAGATATTCCCAGTGCTCAATCCTGATGAGGGTGATGGTACTATAGAAGAGGGAGATATTATCCGCCGTGTGCCTTGGGTTTCTCTTGATCCGCAAACACAAGCCGACATTATGGCAACAGGTCTTCAGGCTCTCGGAGGTGACGATTTCCAGGCTACTCGTCTGTGGTGGGATGTTGATGCTCCAAATTTCTAAATGATTAAAAAACGGAACAGGGTTTTCTGTGAAAATATAACTCTTGCAGGCTTCTCTGTTCCGTTACTTAATATTTACTTTCAACTAATTATTTATCTATTCATTAACGCGTAATTAAAAATGAAGAAGAAATTACTTTCATTGGCTGCATTGGCATTCCTGTCAATGGGGGCAGTGCCAGCACTGGCACAGACAGAAACTTCTCCTACTGCTACTACTCAGGTTTACGACCTAAGCAAGTTTGGCGAGGAAATCCTTGAACTTTTCTACGTTGCTGACAAAGCAGGACGTAAGTATCCTACAAAGGAAGAGTTTGAGGCTGCAGGTTTCAACATGATGGACATGGCGTTCGTACGCTCACACGTTCGTCCACGCAGCATCATGGTTGATAAGACTAAAAATGTTGTCAGCAAAGTGTATGACAACCGTAAGCTCTGGATGAATATTCCTATCGGTATTGGTAAAATTCAGGGTGGTTACCCATCGTCTAACTTCAGCGACGATACTTATACCAGCTGGAACTACACCAATGTATTCGGTTCTTGGAACCACGGCATTTTCCATGTTCCTGGTGTAGCTGTTGACGCAGCTCACAAGCACGGTACTGATATCTATGCTGGTATCAAGTTCTTTGAGAGCTGGACTCAAGGTTCACAAGCTGCTGGTTGGGTAGGAAAAGTTCAACAACAAGATCCTGCTGGCTATGGTGGCTATAAGTATGTTCGTCCATTGGTTAACGCCATGATGTTCTTCGGTCAAGATGGTCTTAACTATAACTTCGAGGACACAGGTTATAATCAAGATGCAGTTATCAACTTCCATCAGAATTGTTACAAGTATGCCGCTGAATGTGGATTCACCAATTTCCACATTGGTATCTACACTGCAAGTTCTACACTTACTTCAGCTAATGTAAAAGGACTTTTTGGCTATAATAACGTAAAAACTGCTGATGCATTCTTAAATTATTCTGGTAATGACTTCCAGACAGCAACTAATATTCGCAGTTCACTCCAAACAGCTAAGTCTGCTATGGGTACAGCTGATGGTGTATATCAGGGAGCATGGATTGTAAGCATGGCACGCAAATGGAATAACCTTGACACAGAGTCAACAAAAGAAATGGGTATTGTTCTTTGGGGTGAGCACTCACAGAGCCGTTTGTTGAGCTACAACAGCGGTACGTCAAGCATCGACTTCCAGGAGAACTACCAGAAATTGCAGGACCGTTTCTTCAGCGGTGGTAACCGTAACCCAGTTTCACGTCCGGTAGCTAACAACACTTCAGACTGGGGCACACAGCTCAAAACCTTCCAAGGTTTGGCAGAGTACATTCCAGAGCGCACAGCTTTGAAGCAGAACCTGCCTTTCACAACATTCTTCTCTATCGGTAACGGTGACCGTTACAACTATAAGGGTAAGAAAACTCTCGGTTCTTGGTACAACCTTGGTCAGCAGGACGTAATGCCTACATATCGTTGGCTCGTATATGACAAGGGTACAACAACAGCTGTTACCGACAATGGTTCTACAAATGACGGTGTTCCTTTCTTTACAAATGCTGATGCTTATATTGGCGGTAGTGCACTTCGTCTTACAAATACAAAGGCTGTTGACATCGTTCTATATCGTGCAGAACTTACTGTAAGTGGTGCTAATCCAAAAGCTACAATCGCTCTGAAGAGTACAACAGGTGCAACAGAGGGCATAGTAAGTGTTATCGTAAAGAAGAAGGGTGAAAGCGCATGGCTCGAGACTGAATTTGCTAATGTAAAGGGTACAACTTGGGAAGAGCAGACTGTAGAACTCAAAGGTATTAATAAAGATGATGTAATTGAGTATATTGGTCTTCGCACAAGTGGAAACACAAAGGATCTTCTTGTTGGTCAGCTTTCACTCAACGATGACAGCAAGGTGACACCTGCTGAAATTAAAGAGGCTGTTGTTGACGTGAAAGAAGAATGCCAGAAGAGCATGTCTGTTCGCATGCGTTGGGACGTTGATGCAACTGCTAAAACACGTGAAGCATGGGGCTTGCTCTATAACGACGAAGCAAATATTGATCACTTCGAGGTTCTCTACAAGGATGGCGAGACCGGTCGTGTATCTGAGGTTGGTCGTACCAGCAGCTGGGGTGCATATATTGGCAATCTCCCTATGACAGACGAAACAAAACCATACATTGGTGTCCGTTCTGTATCTGTTGACGGCAAGACCTACTCTAAGGTTTATTGGGTAGAAGTACCACGTGCAGAAAAGTCAACTCTTCCTGAGGTTCTCTCTGCAAACGGCAACTATCCTTCAATTATTCTTGACAACAGTTCTGATGGTTTGACTAACGCATTGAACCAGCGCTTTGTTACCCAGCTTACAATTACTGGCGGAAACGAGGCATTCAACTATACCAATAATGAAGGAACTCCTTACATGATTGATGCAAGCAAAGGAGTTCCAGAAAAGCAGCGTGATAAGACAAACTACATCTTCGCAGAGAATAATGTTCTCAAGTGCACACAGGGTCAGACTCTCACACTCAATTTGGGCATCAACAATGCAGGCGATGGTCTTCAGTATTGCACAGTTACAGGTTATATTGACTGGGATTGCAACGAAGGTTTCGACCCAACAACTGATGAGCTTGTTTGGAAATGTGGTGAGAGCAACCAGAAGAAGATAGTTGAACCTCTTGCTGACTTCAACGAGACATTCACTGTTAAGGTTCCAACAGATGCTGTTCGTAAGACAAGCCGTCTGCGCTTAGTTTTCAGCGATGCATGGTTCCCACATCCTGGTGCTACAGGTTCTACAAACAAGGGCTTCTCTATCGACTTCCCCGTTGAAATCAGTGGTACCAATCCTGAGCGTCAGCCAGCTGTTGATACTCACGACACAGGCATTTCTGATATACCTACAGGTCTTGACGAGACAAACAGCATCGTTTCTGCCAAGAGCGGTGTGAGCCAGGTTGCTGTTGAGGGTACAACTCTCAATTTCCAGAACACCGATAAGGTATGGATTTTCTCTGCTGACGGTGTACTCGTTAAGTATGTTAACGGTGGTGTAAGCAGCATCAACGCAGAAAACTTCGGTAAGGGCATCTTCCTCGTTCGTATGCAGAACGGACAGGTAATGCGTACTATCAAGATTGTTCTCTAAACATCTTGAGTAGTAGGAACTACTACAATTAAACTTAAAATATCAGGCAACGGGCATTAGGGTCCGTTGCCTTTATAACAAAGAACTATTTATAAATATATCTATTCAATCAAACAGTCCGCTTATAGGAAATATAAATCTTAATTAAAACCGAATAAGGAAACTTAATAATTTATTAACAGTCGCATTAGTGCGAATTCAATTCTAATTATGAAGAAAATTTTTATTTCATGTATGACATTGCTCATGACTTTGAGTATGCATGCACAAACAGGTTTCTACGACTTTGATAATGTTGTGGCAACATCTGTTCTTGATTTGTTTAAGACAGCCTTGGACAATGGTAAGAAGTATCCTTCTGATGAGGACTTTGCGAAAGCCGGAGTAACAAGAGCTGACTTAGAGTTTATCCGTTCACACGTGAAAAGAGGTGAACATGTAAATCCTACTGATCGTCTGAATAAGGACGCCTACGAGTATCGTAAGCTCTTCATGTGCTTCCCAATGGGTAATGGTACAGGTGGAGTAAATGGTTACCCAAGCAATGAACTGGCAAAGACTGATGCTTTCACTATGTGGAACTATGCCACAGAGTTCGGTTCATGGAATCACGGCTTCTTTACAGCTCCTGGTTCATGGGTTGATGCTGCGCACAAGAACGGTAGCCGAATCATGTCGGGAATGTTCATGTTTGATGGTGCATTCAATAACGAAGAAGATGACAAGGAATGGGCAGACTTTATCTCAAAGAAAGATGACAAAGGCAACTATATATATGCCGAACCAATGATCAATGCTTTGATGTATTTTGGTCATGACGGTTTGACCTATAACTGGGAAGCGTATAAATTCCAAGAATCAGGTGTTATCGGTTTCCATAAAGCACTATATAAGATAGCAAAAGAGCGTAATTTCATAGATTATAATAGTATCATTTATAATCATACATATTTCAGTGTTAATTCAGGAAATAAGGATGTGGTATATGGCACAAAGGAAGAACCTATACATCAGTTGTTTCTGAATTATAATGGAAGAAACTTTACTTCATCTATTGTAGAAGCATATAATTACGCAACAAACCACTGTGGTGGTGCAGAGCGTTTGTTTGCCGGCACACATATTGCGGAACTTAGTAACAACTGGCAGCGCTTGAAATCTCAAGGTGCGGAGAAAGTAAATGTTATTCTTTGGGGTGAGCATACATGCAACCAGATTTACAGTCATGTTAAAGGTGCCACTGACAATGAATGGCAGAAGAATTACCAGATGTATCAGGAGCGCTTCATTTCTGGTAGTAACCAGAACCCAGCTACACGTCCTGATTATCAACTGGCTCAAAATACAACTTATGCAAGTGATATAGCTAACTTCTGTGGTATGGCAGAGTTCATTCCAGAGCACTCTACATTGGCAAAGCCTTTCCTGACACACTTCAATATTGGTAATGGTAATTACTATTACTATCATGGTGTTAAGCGTACAGACGGCGGCTGGTACAATATGGCAAGCCAGGATCTTGTTCCTACTTATCGTTGGTTGGTTTATAATGAGAATACAGAGGTTGCTAATTTGACTCTCAAACCAACATTCACACACGCTGATGCATACGTTGGAGGTTCATGTCTAAGCCTTAAAGGTGATGTTGCTTCAACAGGTGCAGATGTAGTTCTCTACAAGTCTCAGGTTAAGTTAGGCACAAACCCTATTGCAAAGGTTGCTGTTAAGAAACTCAATGGTGATGCGACTGTTGCTCTTATTGTTCGTGTTAATGGTGCATGGCAGGAATATGCTGTTGATGCAACAAGCACTTCATGGAAGGAAACTCAGGTTAAACTTAGCAATCTTAATGGTGGAACTATCGAGCGTATAGGTCTTCGTGTAAAAGGTAATGCTGATATTCTTGTTGGTAAGATTGAATTGAATGACGATACTCATGTAGCTCCAAAGGCTATTAAAGAGTTTGTTTCTGCAGAAAAGGTTTCTGAAAGTACAACCGATATAACATTGAAGCTTTATTGGACTGTTGACGCCGAAGCTGACGAATACGGCCGTTCATTCAATGATGAGAATAATATAGACCACTTCGAGATATTCCTTAAGAAGGGAAGCGAAGCTATTGAAATTGGCAGAACTTCACAGTGGGCAACTCTTGCCGCGCATGTTCCATTCCCAGCTGATGACGCTACTATTGAAGTAGGTGTACGCTCTGTATCAACCGACCTTAAGACTGCATCTGAAATTAAGTGGTTGACAGTTAACAAGGGCACGCCTGACGAAGTGATAGATAAGGATGACGTTTCTAAGAACGGAGAGTTCTACAAGGTGCGTTATAATAAGAGAACTCCTCACTCACGTGAAGACCGCTACATGATGCATGTTGGTTTCAAAGATGCGAGCAATAAATTGCAACAGTATCCTGACAACAATTCATCAGCACGTATTACAAAGCAGTTCTATCTTGATGTTACGGACAAGGCCGTATTTGATGTAGAAGCTGGTAAGACATACACTCCTTACATTGCTTATCATGGACTTTGGATGAGCGGATATGTTTATGCAGACTGGAATAACGATGGTGAATTTAATTTTACTCAAGGAATTTCATTTGGAACCGACGGTAAACCACAGCGTGACGATAAGTGTGAAATTCTAAGCTTCAGTGCACATGATGGTACAAAGAGCGAGAGATGGTTTAATAGTAACGGTGTCAAGTTTGTACCAAGTAAAGACTTTCCTAAGGATGACAACTTGAAGAACTGGCTCGGCTCATTCAAGGTTCCAGCTGATACAAAGCCTGGTGTTTACCGTGTACGCTTCAAACTTGACTGGAATGAGCTTGACCCTGCTGGCGACAAGGACATTCTGCAGAATGGTGGAGACATTATCGATGCTTTGATAAACGTGCATGCTCCAACTGTTAAGGTTGGTGCAAAGGGAGAAGGCTGCACTATCAGTAAGGAAAGCGTGGTATTGACTTCTTCATTCAACGCTACTGCGCCATACAAGCAGGCATTTGATGTTACTGCTACTGCTACTGGCTCAGAGAAACTCGTTTCATTGATAGTTCGTCATGGTTACAATCTTGACACGGATGCTGAATATGATGCGGTAGGTAATCGTCAGTGGTGGAGTGACAGAATAGAAATAGGTGAATCTGCAACAGTAACAATTCCTGCAGAGTTTGTGAATGGTAACGTACTTATCATGCCGGAGTTTGAGACTTCTACAGGTATCGACAATATTGTTCTTACCAAAGAAGTTATCGAGGCAAGTAATGTATATAACCTCAACGGACAGCTTGTTAAGCGTGCCGGTTCTAACCGCACACTTCCTGCTGGAGTATATGTAATTAAAGGCAGCAAATTTGTTGTTAAGTAATTAGTTTTATGTGAGAAAGAGATAAGTGTGCTTGCAAGAGTGCATTTACCTCTTTCTCTTTTACAAAAAGAAGTGCTATCCATCAAGGAAGCTATGAATATAATCAAACTGGCATTCTTAATGCTAACATTTACATCAATGACCACAACACCTAAAACAAGTACAAAGACTGTGGAGTTCGAACTTATGAAAGGATTCCCGACAACAGAACAAGGAATTGAGCAAGGAGTATCTGCATGTTTTGCAGGGGTAATAAGCGACAAGATGATTATAGCTGGAGGTTGCAACTTCCCTGAAACACCTGCTGCCAAAGGAGGTAAGAAACGGTATTATCAAGGCATTTATGCTGCAACAATAGATAACAGCAATGTTATGAACTGGCAACATGAAGGCAATCTGCCTGAACCGTGTGCTTACGGAACAACAATTCAGCTTGATGATGCTATTCTTTGTATAGGAGGACAAAATGACAACGGCACTTTAAGCTCGGTGTGGAAAATAAGTATTAAGAACGATCGAATCATAACGGAAGAATTACCTTCACTACCTTATCCAATGGACAATTTTACCGGAAGCCGCCTCAACAATGATGTAGTGGTATGCAATGGTAAATATATGTGTCTGCTCAACATTGATGACATAGAAAATGGTTGGCAGACTACACTTCAGGTTGACGATGAAACATTAGGGCAGCCTGTAAGCGCATTCATAAATGGAGTCTATTATCTCTGGGGGGGCGTCACCCCTAAAACAACAGAAAAAGACGCAGTTTTGAATATTGATGGCTGGCGTTTCGGCAGTACAGTACAAACATCGAAAGCACCGCGAGACAAGGACAATAATCCTATATATCTTGGGGGAGCTGCAATGATAAACCTCGACAACAATTCAGCTATTGCCGTAGGAGGAGTAAACAAGGACGTGTTTATAAATGCAGTAAACAATCCGCACCCCGACTATATGACACAACCTATTGATTGGTATAAGTTCAATAAGAATATCTGTCTCTTCAAAGACGATCATTGGACTGTCATTGGTAACAATTCTATCACTGCAAGAGCTGGTGCATCATTGGTCAAGCATAACAACGACATATATATAATAGGTGGAGAACTGAAGCCGGGAATACGTACTCCGCAAATCCACCGAATCAATATAAAATAATATTGTAGGTTAAGAGGTTATGAGGTTGGAACCAAATAACAAACATAAAACAAAGAAACATGAACTTAAAAGATAGAAAGTTTTATCCTTGGTTAGCAGTTGGACTGCTTTGGATTGTAGCCCTTCTCAATTATATGGACCGCCAGATGCTGTCAACCATGCAAGGTGCAATGCGTGCAGATATAGCAGAGCTTAATCAAGCGGAAGCGTTTGGAGCATTAATGGCAGTATTCCTTTGGGTGTATGGTATATTTTCTCCATTTGCAGGATTCATTGCAGACAAGTTGAACAGGAAATGGCTTGTAATAGGCAGTTTGTTCGTTTGGTCATTAGTTACAACCCTTATGGGTTCAGCCGAATCTTTCAATCAACTGTATATTCTTCGTGGACTGATGGGAGTAAGCGAGGCTGTTTATATTCCAGCAGCACTGTCACTCATAGCCGATTGGCATGAAGGCAAGTCACGTTCTTTAGCTATCGGTGTGCACATGACAGGTATTTATGTTGGTCAGGCTATTGGAGGTTTTGGAGCAACAGTAGCTGCAATGCTCTCTTGGAAAACAACTTTCCATGGATTCGGACTTATAGGAATAGCCTATGCATTAGTGCTTGCGTTTCTTCTTTTTGAGAAACCACATACTAATGAACCTCAAGTTGCTAATGTCACAACAAACAAGCGTGAACCTTTCCTTAAAGCCTTTGCTGTAGTATTGTCGAACTTTGCATTCTGGATAATACTATTCTATTTTGCTGTACCAAGTCTTCCTGGCTGGGCAACAAAGAACTGGCTTCCAACACTATTTGCAGAAAGTCTCGGCATACCAATGGAGATGGCTGGTCCTATGTCAACAATCACTATAGCAGCTTCATCATTTGTGGGAGTAATATTCGGTGGTTGGCTTTCTGATAAATGGGTTCGTAAGAATATACGTGGTAGAATCTATACCAGTGCCATTGGTCTTGGACTAACCATTCCTGCATTAATTCTCCTTGGCACCGGTCACAGCACTGACGCAGTGTTGGGGGCAGGCATACTATTTGGCATAGGTTTCGGAATGTTCGATGCCAACAACATGCCTATACTATGTCAGTTTATATCTGCCAAGTATCGTGCTACAGCATACGGTATAATGAACATGATAGGGGTATTTGCCGGTGCTGCCGTTACCCAAGTATTTGGTAAATGGGCTGATGGCGGTAGTCTTGGTTCAGGTTTTGCCCTGTTGAGTATAATAGTAGGAGCAGCTTTGGTAATGCAGCTGACACTCCTTCGCCCTAAAACAGATAATGCAGAATAAAATATAAAACTATGGAAAAGATTATAGGACTTATAGATGCACCTTTCACTCCTTTCTATGAGAATGGAGATGTAAACCTCGAACCAATTGAGGCATACGCAGCAATGCTGCACAAAAACGGACTCAAGGGAGTATTCATTAACGGTTCTTCGGGTGAGGGCTATATGCTCACCACCGAAGAAAGAAAGATTCTTGCAGAACGCTGGGTTAGTGTTGCACCGGAAGGTTTTAAGGTAATAGTACATGTTGGTAGCTGTTGTCTTCGCGACAGTGTAGAACTTGCACGCCATGCTGAAGCAATCGGAGCATGGGGCATTGGCTCTATGGCGCCTCCATTCCCAAAGGTAGGACGCATTGAGGAACTTGTTCTTTACTGCGAGCAGATAGCAGTTGCAGCGTCATCGCTTCCTTTCTATTATTATCATATTCCGGCCTTCAATGGTGCATTTCTGTCAATGACAGAGTTGCTGAAAGCAGTTGACGGTCGTATTCCAAACTTCGCAGGAATAAAATATACTTTTGAAAGCCTGTATGAATATAACCAGTGCCGTCTCTACAAGAATGGTAAGTATGATATGCTCCATGGACAGGACGAGACTATTTTGCCGTCGCTTGCACAGGGTGGAGCACAAGGAGGAATCGGCGGAACTACCAATTACAACGGTCGTGAGTTGGTTGCTATCATCGATGCATGGAAGAGAGGCGACATAGAAGCAGCGCGTGAGCATCAGAACTTCTCGCAGGCTGTTATTAATGTTATATGTCATTTCAGAGGTAATATCGTAGGTGGAAAACGAATAATGAAACTCATTGGATTTGACCTCGGTCCTAACCGTGTGCCATTCCAGAATATGACTCCGGAAGAGGAACAAAGAATGAAAGAAGAATTGGAAGCTATAAACTTCTTTGAGCGTTGCAACAGAATCTAATCCGCAAAGTTTATGAACATACAGAACTATATTGCCGACTGGCGGCAGAACTACACTGATGACCTGAAAAAGAACATAATGCCTTTCTGGCTAAAGTATGGTCTTGACAGAGAGAACGGAGGTGTATATACTTGCCTTGACCGTGACGGAACGCTTATGGATACAACGAAATCAGTATGGTTTCAAGGGCGTTTTGGATTCATAGCAGCCTTTGCCTACAACCATGTGGAGAAGAATACTGAATGGTTGGCGGCATCAAAAAGCTGTATCGATTTTATAGTGAACCACTGCACAAGCGAGGACGGACGTATGTATTTTGAGGTAACAGCCGATGGCAGACCTCTCAGAATGCGCCGATATTTATTCTCGGAATGCTTTGCTGCTATTGCTATGTCAGAATACTCAATAGCCACTGGCGATAAGAGTTATGCAGAGAAAGCATTGGAGATTTTCAAACTTGTGCAGCGATATAAGAATACCCCTGGACTTCTTGAACCTAAATATCTGCCGGCACAGGAGTGTCAGGGACATTCACTGACAATGATTCTAATCAACACAGCCGCCCGCATTCGTGAGGCAATAGCTGACCCCGCACTTGATGCGCAGATAGATGAATCATTGGAAGCACTACAAAAGTATTTCGTGCATCCAGAATTTGAGGCTGTTCTTGAAACAGTAGGACCTGACGGAGAGTTCATAGATACTATAAACGGAAGGCTCATAAATCCAGGTCACTGCATAGAGACGGCATGGTTCATTCTGGAAGAATCACGACACAGAGGCTGGGATAAGCAACTCACCGACTTGGGATTGCAGATATTCAACTGGTCGTGGAAATGGGGTTGGGACAAGGAATTCGGAGGCATAATAAACTTCCGTGACTGCAAGGGATTCCCACAGCAGGACTACTCACAGGACATGAAGTTCTGGTGGCCTCAATGCGAAACAATCATAGCAACACTTTACGCATATCTTGCAACTGGCGATGATGACTATCTGCACATGCACGAAAGAATAAGCGAATGGACCTACGCCCACTTCCCTGACAATGTTCATGGCGAATGGTATGGATATCTGCATCGTGACGGAACAGTAGCACAACCAGCTAAGGGCAACATATTCAAAGGTCCATTCCATGTACCAAGAATGATGATAAAGAGTGCAGAACTTTGCAAAGAAATACTTTTACTTCAACAGAAAGGATAATGGACAAGAGAGAATTTGACCTTTCAATATCAACCTACGGCATAGCACGCAGTAAATCCTACGATGCGGCAATACTTCCTTGGGGAGCTACCGAACCTCATAACCTGCATCTGCCTTATATGACTGACAGCATACTCTCTCACGATGTAGCTGTAGAGTCGGCACAAAAGGCATTGGCTGAATATGGAGTGAGATGCATGGTGATGCCGCCTGTTACTATGGGTTCTCAGAATCCCGGGCAGCGTGAACTGCCTTTCTGTATCCATTCACGCTATACCACCCAATGCGCTATTCTCACAGATATAGTAGCTTCGCTGCATCATCAGGGCATACGACGCATGCTGATAATAAACGGACATGGAGGCAATAACTTCAAGAACATGATTCGTGACCTTTCGATTGATTATCCTGATTTCCTTATAGCTGCAAGCGAATGGTTCAAGATGGCGAAAGCCAAGGATTTCTTTGACAATCCTGGCGACCATGCCGACGAGCTTGAGACTTCTGTGATGATGTACTATCATCCTGAACTCGTCAACTTAGCCGAAGCAGGTCCTGCAGAAGGACGAAGTTTCACTATTGAGGCGTTGCAAAGTGGGAAAGCGTGGCTTCCCCGTCATTGGAATCTTGCGGCAGGAGAAGACACAGGCATAGGAAATCCGAGTCTTGCTACAGCTGATAAAGGACAACGGTTTACTAATGCAGTGACAAATGAATATGCCTTGCTGCTGAAACAGCTATCAGAAATAAACAATCCTGAGCAGTTATATAAATAAAACTCTTTAATTAATCCCCTCTCTGACCTTTAATAAATAGGAAGAGAATAATGACAAAAACTGAATCATAACAATGAGCAAAACATTTCTTTTCGTTTCATTGCTGTTAACAGCTTGTGCCACTATGATGATGGCAGACAACAAACCAACTTTCACTGAGTGGCACGACCTTGAGGTGAATCAGGTTAACCGTCACTCTTTGCATACTGATTTCTTTACCTATGAATCGGTGGAGAAAGCCATGAAAGGTGACAAGAAGTCATCAACCAACTTCCTCAGCATTGAGGGGGACTGGAAGTTCAAATGGGTAGAAGATGCCGACCAACGTCCTGACGGTTTCTGGAAGGTTGACTTCGATGACTCATCATGGACTCTCTTTCCTGTGCCTGCTATATGGGAACTCAACGGCTTTGGCGACCCGCTTTATGTTAATGAGAGCTTTGCATGGCGAGGCTACTTCAATGGTACACCGCCTAATGTGCCAATAAAGCGTAACCATGTGGGAAGCTATCGCAGAACAATAAGTATTCCTGACTCATGGAACGGCAGACAGGTGATAGCACATTTTGGTTCTGTAACTTCAAATATCTATCTTTGGGTAAACGGTCAGTTCGTGGGCTATGCTGAAGATGCAAAAGTTGCAGCAGAGTTTGATATAACTCCATATCTGAAGAAAGGCGACAATCTACTCGCTTTCCAGACTTTCAGATGGAGTGACGGCTCATACTGCGAGGCACAGGATTTTTGGCGTTTATCGGGAGTGGCACGTGAATGTTTCCTTTATTCAAAGAATCTTGAGAATCAGATTACCGACATAAGAGTTATTCCTGACCTTGTTAATAACTATCAGGACGGAACTCTGAAGGCTACTGCCACACTTACAGGAAATACCAAGGCTGTATTCCGACTGCTTAGTCCTGAAGGAATGGTTGTTGCTGAACAAAGCGTACAGAAAGGAAGCGACGGCAAGGCTGTGGCTTATATGAATGTTGCCAAGCCTAAGAAGTGGACCGCAGAAACTCCTCATCTCTACACTCTCGTTGTTACTGCCGAGAATAAAGACAAGAAGGTGTGTGAGGCAACAACTGTGAATGTAGGATTCAGAAAGATAGAAATCAAGAACTCGCAGGTGTTGGTAAATGGTAAGCCTGTGTTGTTTAAGGGTGCCAACAGACACGAGATGGACCCTGACGGAGGTTATCTTGTGAGCAGAGAACGTATGGAGCAAGACATCAGAATAATGAAGCGCCTTAACATCAACGCACTTCGTACATGCCACTATCCTTCCGACCCTTATATCTACGATCTTTGCGATAAGTATGGTCTGTACATGGTGGCGGAAGCTAATATGGAAGCTCACGGATTTGGGTATGGCCCTGACGCACCTTCAGGAACACCAATGTTTGCTAAGCAGATACTGGAGCGTAATCAGCACAACACCAGCATATACTATAATCATCCTTCTATTATATTCTGGAGTCTGGGTAATGAAACCAAGTACAGCAAGAACTTCGACGATGCTTTCGATTGGGTGAAGCGCGAGGACCCTTCACGTATTGTGCAGTATGAGCAGGCGGGAAAGACGGGCTATGCTACAGAACTGTGGTGCCCTATGTACACTCCTGTTGACAAGTGCGAAGAGTATGCTGCTGATACTACTTACAAACGTCCGCTCATTCTGTGTGAATATAACCACACTATGGGTAACTCAAGCGGTAATCTGGCAGAATACTGGCAGCTCATAAGAAAATATCCTAAGTTCCAGGGTGCATTTGTGTGGGATTTCGTGGATCAAGCTCTGCACCGCACGCCAGGCAAGCCAATGAGCATAAAGGTTGATGAGAACACACCATACAGCGAACTTCTTAAGATTGAATATGCTTATGGTGGCGACTATAACAGTACTGACGGCTCGGACAACAATTTCAACTGTAATGGTATTATAGGTCCTGACCGACAGCTCAACCCTCATGCCTACGAAGTTGCTTACCAGTATCAGAATATATGGGTAACACTTGCTGGCAGACAGAAGGTAAAGATATATAACGAGTTCTTCTTCCGCAATCTCGATAACGTAGCTCTTGATTGGACTCTGTTGAGCGAAGGTAAAGAGGTACAAAAAGGAAGTATTGAGCACATTGACCTAAATCCACAGGAAAGCAAGAACTTTACTATTCCTTACGACGAAACATTGGGCAGCGACCTCTATCTTAACATAGATTTCAAACTTAAGAAAGCGGAACCGCTGCTTAGTGCAGGACAGACTATTGCCTACGAGCAGCTGCCTGTATCACCTGCACAGACTATACTGCCTGTAGTGACTGCTGAAAAGGGTAAGGCAAAGATAAAGAACGATAAGAAAGAGTCTAAAATAAATGTTACTGCCAGAAATATGCACGTTGCTTTCAACAGTAATACTGGATTGATTGACACTTATATAGTTAACGGCATAAGCATGCTTGGTGAAGGAGGAACATTGCGTCCTAACTTCTGGCGTGCGCCAACCGACAACGATATGGGAGCGCGTATGCCACATGTATGTGCCGCATGGAATAATCCTGAAATGAATCTTCGTTCTATCAGTGCTGAACAGAAGAAAGAGGGTAAGGTTGTGAACGCAGTGGTAACTGCTGTTTATGACATGCCACAAGTGAAAGCCGCTCTAACTGTGAGATATACTGTTGAGCCAACCGGACAAATAAGAGTAAGCCAAAGTATGAAGACTGACGCATCGGCAGAGGTTGCTGTATTGCCAAGATTCGGAATGGTAATGGAGATGCCATACAATATGGATAAGAGCCGCTACTATGGTCGTGGTCCGATAGAGAATTACTCTGACCGCAAGAAATGCATGCGAGTTGGCATATACGAGCAGGATGTTGACGAGCAGTTCTATCCTTACATCCGTCCGCAGGAAACCGGTACGAAGAGCGATGTGCGCTGGTGGAATCAAACTGATTCACAAGGCCGTGGAATAAAGGTGACCGGTGCGCAGGATATGTCGGCACTGCACTATAGCATAGCCGATTTGGATGAAGGACTGCAGAAAGACCAGCGCCATAGCTATCAGATTCCAAAGTCTAAATATACCAATCTGAACATAAGCCTCGAACAGATGGGATTAGGTGGAACTATAAGCTGGGGGACATGGCCGCTTGACAACTACCTGCTTAAGTATGGTGACCGCATATTCACATTTACGCTTACACCTATAATGTAAATATAGAGTTCAGAGAACTCCATGACTCCTTTAATAAGAGTATAAAAACTTAGCTTTCATAATTAATTGTAACTAAGATCTTGTTTTCTGATACCGTGAAAACACATTTTTAACTTGCAGAATACTTGAGTCCGCATGAACAGAATGCAATAGTTCGTGCGGACTCTTGTCGTTTTGTGTCAAATATTATTATTACTGTCCGCTAAACATAAAATTCTCCATTCTAACTCATTGATACATAAGAATTGGGATGGTATCATTTTGTTGACAAGCCCCCTTATTCGTTTTCTGTTACCTCGGGTGGCGATTCAGCCGCAGCTTCAAGCATAAGTTTCATGTCGGCATCCGGCATGTTGAAGAAATTATTCATGTTGAGGTATTCCATCAGTACAATGCGCAC
>JBHAEQ010000021.1:0-53088 GCA_041855685.1 Prevotella sp.
ATAATAGGCATTGCCAGTTATATAGGAGCGGGATTACAGGATTTGATAAGTGGTGCGTTGATAGAGCAGGGAAAGACAGAAACTATAGTTAATGGTGTAGCTATTGTACAATATGACTTCAGCAATGCCGGAGTGTTTTGGATCTCTGCTTCTGTAGTTTCTTTTGTTCTTGCCGCATTTACATGGAAGGTAAAGAATAGAGAGTAGTAGAGTGGGCATTTGCCGACTCTTAGAGTTGACATTTGCCCACTCGGTGACTGAGGTTGCCCCCACTCGGTGAGTGGGGTTTTGCCCGATGGTTAGTGAGCATATCCCCCGGTAGTTAGGCGACATTTATGGAGGCACAGAGGCATAGAAATTCCTTTCAGCGGGGCAGCAATATTATTTATTTTGTTGCTATATATTTCTTGCCATTTTTGATGTATATTCCCTGCTGTGGAGTAGAGGTGTTGATTTTGCGTCCCTGTAGGTCATATACGTGTTGAGGATTAGTTTCAGTGCTGATGGTTGTTATTCCTGTGCTTATATCGAAATAATTATCCATTTCGGCGTGGCGGTTGGCATACCAGTTTATGATATGTTCAATCTCTGCCGTAAGATTTTCGACTATACAGGGCTTGTATTTCTCTTTTTGATAATGTGTCCATTGTCTCTGCCATGCTCCTGTGGTGATGAAAAGGTCGCGGTATGTATGTAGATATTTACTTACAGAGCTGACTGACAATGCCCCTTGTCTTGCTGCCACCCATTTGTTGCGCAGTAGTTTCGTGTATTCCTCCTGCTTCAGGCATGTGGCAAATGGAAGTTTTGCATTATTTACAACGCTTGTCACAGGCCATAGGGTATTGAGATTACCACCATAGTATTCTCCTCTGTAGTTTCCTCCGAGCGATGCGTCCATATCCCAAGGGGTTATTATTAATCTTGACTCATCAGTGTCGGCCTTTTGTATGTTTCGTGCTGAAAAGAACTTGTTCTTGTTTCCCCAGTTGTCTTCTATGGATAGTGCCATGATGAGTATGTTGTATTCGGCAAGGTTGTCGAGATAGAATTTCGACTTTATGTAGTTATAATCATTCTGATTTTTGTAAGCGTCTATCAATGCCTGCCAAACCTGCTCACTAGGATAGTCTTCTGGTTCTGTAAGCTCCCATGCGTCTTTCTGTTCTGCTACATATATGGTGTTGTTATTGTAGAATCCGGGTGTGTTCTGATCCTCAATGTCGTTGGTGCCGTGTTTGTATATCACTCCGCGTGGTGTGATGCTTCCATTGGTTTCTTCTTTCACTTTCTTCAGGTCAAGCAGTTTACGGTTTATGCGGTCTGTCATGCAGTATATGCCGTAGTAGGTATTGTTTATATACACTTCCAAGAATTTGCCTATTGTTCCGTTTCTTGAGTTGAACTTGGTGTTGTAGGGCAGTTTGGAAAAGTCGTTCCACAGATCGAAGCACACCCTGTTTCTCATGCAGATACGGTCGATTGCCATTGCATCGAGAATCCACGATGAACTTGAACGCATGCCCAGAAGGGTGGAGTCCTGCTCTGCTGAGAAGTCATCGGTGCGTAGTTTCATGTTGAACGATGGTTTCATGTAGTATTCCTTTGCTGTTGCTCCACGGGTTTTGAACTTGGCATTTAGTTCTATGATATTGCCGTCAGAGTCTGTCAGGTGCATTCTACCTTGTTGGTATTCGTCGGTCAGTTTTTTACCATCGGTTATTGAGACCCGCAGCACGGGCATAGTCTGGGCGTTTGTGCATATTGACACGAATAGTATTAATGCGCTGAGAAGTAATTTTTTAGTGTTCATTGTTCTTTAATTTTATTCTACATTCGTTGAGTATGGTTATGAGGTCAGCCACAGTTTCTGCACGGAGCATAGCTATGCGTGTAGGCTTGAAGTCGGGTATTCCCTTGAAAACTGGTGATGATGCCAAATGCCTACGGGTGTGGAGTATGCCTCTGTATTCGTCTATTCGCTCTACGTTTATCCGCAGTTGTTGTTCCAATACGTCAATCTTCTGGTCTATTGTTAGTGGCGACTTTGAGAACAACCAAGGCTGTCCAAAGGTTGCTCTGCCTATCATGACAGCATCAACTCCGTATTTCTCTGCAGCTGCTTTTGCGTCGTCGAGATTCTTGATGTCGCCGTTGCCTATGATGGGAATGTTGATTCTTGGATTGTTTTTTACTTCGCCAATTAATGTCCAGTCAGCATTGCCTGTGTACATCTGCGAGCGTGTTCTGCCGTGTATGGTGAGTGCTTGTATGCCTCTGTCCTGCAATCGTTCGGCTAACTCTACGATGAACGGACGGTGGTCAGCTCCGGATATGCTTAATGAAGCGTCGTGCATGGTTTCAGTATCCCATCCCAATCGGGTTTTTACAGTTACAGGTGTATTCACTGCCTTCACCACTTTTTCAGTAATATCAAGTAGTAGGGGTACGTTTCTGAGCATTCCCGCTCCTGCTCCCTTGCCAGCCACTTTCTTTACAGGGCAGCCGAAGTTGAGGTCTATGACATCTGGGTGAGCCTCGGCTTCTACAATCTTTGCAGCTTCTACCATAGCATCAATGTCTCTGCCATAGATTTGTATTCCCACAGGGCGTTCTTCTTCAGCAATGTTCAGCTTCTTTACTGTTGAGTTTATAGAGCGTATCAGTGCCTCTGCGCTTACAAATTCAGTATATACCATTGCTGCTCCGAACTGCTTGCACAATAATCGGAAACCAATGTCGGTTACGTCTTCCATTGGTGCCAGCTGCAATGGCACATGGCATTCTGCCTCTCTTTTGTTCTTTAGAAATGTATTGAAATCGAATGTGCTCATAATAAATGATAGCATCCTCCTGCCATTGTTTTTATTACTCCCTTCATCTCGAGCGAGAACAGGAGTGATGTTATTCTGTTGATTGGAATTCCTGTCTTTACGGTTATTATATTTATCTGTAGATTGTTGGTATCTTGCAATACTTTTACAACTAATTGTTCTTCTGCGGTGAGATTAGGGAATAGCTGACGTTCTATGCCGTTTTTCCTTGCTTTTTTTATTTCAGTATCGTCCATCCAGCACATGGCTTTCACCAAATCCTCGGCACTGGTTATGAGTGCTGCTCCGTTGTCGCGTATTAAGTTGTTGCAGCCTTCACTGCATTTTGCACCTATCGGACCAGGGAATGCAAATGTATCACGGTTGTAGTCGCGTGCTATTCCCATAGTAATAAGTCCTCCTCCCTTGGCTTTGCTTTCTACGAGTATTGCAGCGTCAGCCATTCCTGCCACAAGTCTGTTTCTCTGTACGAAGTTTCCTTTTGCTCCTGGTGTCTGACTGGGGTATTCAGTTATGAGTCCTCCTTGATGCAGCATCTCTATAGCTGTCTGTCTGTGAGCATTAGGATAAATTTGGTCTAATCCATGTGCCAGCACAGCCACAGTGGGAAGTCCGTTCTTAAGTGCTTCTCGGTGTGCATTTATATCAACTCCGTATGCCAGACCGCTAATTATAAGCACATCCGGACAAATCTCCTTCAAGTCTTGTGTGAATCTGCGTATAAGGTCTTGTCCATAGACAGTGCATTGTCTTGTTCCTACTATTGAAATGATTTTCTGCTTGTTGAGGTCGGCACAACCTTTATAATATAACACAAGCGGGGCATCAGGGCACTCGTTAAGTCTCTGCGGATATTGTGAGTCGCCTATGGCTATAGGTTGTATGCCATTGCTTATAGCCCATTCATATTCAGCCTCGGCTCTGTGCTTAGCTTCGGTTATATCTCTGAAAGCCAGAGTCAGCCTGTCGGAAGCATCAGGCAATACATCCCTGATGTCGTTGCGGTGTTCCATTATAGCCGTAGCCGAACCCACTCGTTGGTATAGTTCGTGCAACCCTCCCAAACTGAAATATGACAGTTTGGTGAGAGTAATGCAGCTTAATGTTTCTTTTTCATTCATTTAAGATATTCACTGAGTGCCTCTTTCAGTTCCTCAGAGTCAGATAGTCTCCCATTTACTATGCTCACGGCTTCCACCTGTGCTTTTAGGCATAGCTTGCCGTCTTTTTTTCGCACAATATCCTGATGGAATACATATCTCAGTCCTTCTTTTGTCATGTGCAGACGTGAAAGGAATATATCCTCAGCCTGTAGAGGTGTTTTATACTGTAAATTCATTCTTGCTACAACAACATCGATACCTCGATTGTGAAGCTCTGCAAAGCTCAGTCCTAATTGCTGGATGAACTTGTGGCGTGTGTGTTCAATGTAGTGTAGATAATTAGCGTTGTTAACAATTCCCTGAATGTCGCACTCATAGTCGCGCACTTCCATTTCTAATTCAAATAGCTTGTTCATTATTTATGTGTTTTTAAATATTGATAACCAATCCTGCATCGCAGGCAGTCTTTTTTGTCACAGTATTCTTTCTTAAGTTGTATGAGTGCTTGTGAGTCGGCGGCATTGCCAACCTCAAGTCCGCACTCTCTCCACATCCTCACGATGTTGTTGTTCTCGGCTTGTATCTGTTCCATCAAATCGATTGCCCGATTCATAATCTCTTTGCTCGACTTGTATTTACCGTATGCGAAAAGCATAGGAATGACAGTGTTGATTATCAGGCTTTCCACTGATGTATTGGAGAGTTTTTTCTCGCTCTTTCTACTTTCTTCACCGAATAAATAGTGACTCTGCCAGTATTCTGTAGCATGTGTGCTAAGAGCCTTTGCCAATTCTTTAACAGTGTTGCATTCAAGAATCTGGCTTAGTCCAGCCTTTCGATTATAGTAGAGTGCAGCAAGCTGCGAGAGTCGTACTGTTGGAAAATTCTGTGGTCTTAACCTCAAAAACTTCCACTGCTTATAATCCATAGGTGCAAGCGAGAACTTGTGTGCCAGATATCTGTATTCTGAACTTATTTTCTGATAGTACTCGTCGGCAGCCATTGATTCACGGTGATGCTTTGGTGCGGAGTTAATATCAAGTAGTCCTGCCTGTCCAAGAAAAATGGCTTCAATCTGGAAAATATCGTCTCTGTGATGGTCAACAGCACGCATAGGCACGCTTTTCGACCATGTTTCAAAAGCATTGGTATTGATTCCAAATCCGAAATATCGTGCCAAAGTCAGAAAGTAGGCATCTTCCCACGACCCGTTACATTCATCAAGGCGGCGGAGTATGTCATGTGTTTTTCTTTCAAGGCGCTCAGTGTGCAGAGCCGACAGCCATGAGTGTAGTGTCAGTTTCGGCAGTTCGGGTATTATTCTGAAGCACCGGGGATATTTGTCTTCTTTGAGCAGATGCTCGTAGTTGTTTTTTAGTTTTTCCGGTATGTCAATAGTCAGTGTCGGCACGATGGTTCCCTTTGATGTATGTGTTTCACAATCGGCATTGCATACAACATGCAGAATGACATTGTCGTAGGCGGCATCTTTATCATGACCATGTTGATACCATTGCGACGCTTTTATGTGAAGTTCTACGTTGCCTACCCATAACTGAGCACCGATTTTTATCTTTGCGTTAAAGAAATCAGGTCCTGCATCATTATTGAGCAATCCAACATCAACCACCTCCACATTTTCATTGGAAGTAGTGCCCAGTTGCCTTGGAGGAAACAGTTTATGTTTCCATACATAATGGAACAATTTCTCCATTCTCCACTTATTTCTATTGCAAAACTACAAAAAAAAGACGAATGTAGATGTATAAAGTGTAAATAATCAATAATTATTTTTGTTTTATTCTTGTTTTACAGTAATTTTGCACAGTTAGTTCTAAGGAAAATTAATAACAGAGTTATGAAATTAGCACTTATAGGTTACGGAAAGATGGGCAAAATGATAGAAGAAATAGCCATCAGCCGTGGTCATAAAATCGTTTGTATCATAGACGTAAATAATCAAGAAGATTTTGAAAGCGAGGCTTTTGCCTCTGCCGATGTGGCTATAGAGTTTACTGCTCCTCACGTGGCTTATGGTAATTATCTTAAGGCATGGAAGGCTGGAGTGAAGGTTGTGAGCGGTTCTACAGGCTGGCTTAGTGAACATGGCGATGCTGTTCGTAAGGCTTGTATTGAAGAAGGTCATACTTTGTTCTGGGCTTCAAACTTCAGTATAGGAGTAGCAATCTTCTCTGCTGTCAATAAATACCTTGCAAGAATAATGAACTCTTTTCCACAGTATGATGTTCAGGAAACCGAAACACATCATGTGCACAAGCTTGACCACCCAAGTGGAACAGGAATTACGCTTGCCGAAGAGATAGTTGCAGAACTTGACCGTAAGACTGGCTGGCAGACAGGAAGTCTTACACAGCCTGACGGAACTGTTATTCCTGCAGCGGAAACAGATGCAGATAAACTTACCATAAATTCCATTCGCGAGGGCGAGGTTCCTGGAATACACAGCATAAGCTATGATTCCGAGGCAGACAACATAACTATTACACATGATGCCCATTCACGCAAAGGCTTTGCCCTTGGTGCAGTGCTTGCGGCTGAATATACACTTAATAACAAGGGATTACTAACAATCTCTGACATGTTTAAATTCTAATGGTATGATTAACAATAAGAAAGATAAACTAAACATGAAGGTGCAATGGGCTAAATTCATTGCAGTGCTGATTCTTTATCTGCTCTTCCTTTATTGGTTAAAGAGCTGGTTAGGACTAATAGTTATCCCGTTCATATTTGATGTTTATATCACCAAGAAAATTCGTTGGCAATGGTGGAAAGACAGCGAGAAGCCTGTGCGTGCCGTTATGTCATGGGTTGATGCCTTGGTTTTCGCTCTTGTGGCAGTTTATTTCATTAATCAGTTTTTCTTCCAGAACTTTGTTATTCCTTCAAGTTCTCTTGAAAAGAGCCTTCTTACGGGTGACTATCTGTTTGTGTCGAAGGCGAGCTATGGTCCTCGCATACCGCAGACACCGCTCACAATGCCGCTTACCCAGCATACAATGCCAGTCATTAATACCAAAAGCTATATAGAGTGGCCTCATTGGGATTATCGCCGTGTGAAAGGACTTGGCGATGTAAAGCTCAACGATATTGTTGTGTTCAACTATCCATCAGGTGATACAATCTGCAATGAACCACAATATCAGGCGCAGGATTATTATCAGCTTGTATATAGTATTGGATACCAATTGTGGTATCAACAAAAGCCCGATTCATTTGATATCCATAATCTAAATCGTCAGGAACAGTATGATTTGTTTCGCAAGATATATGCTCAAGGACGCAGGTATATTGAGAACAACCCTAATGTATTCGGCGATATTGATTCGCGTCCTACCGACCGTCGTGAGAACTATGTCAAGCGTTGTGTCGGTCTGCCGGGGCAAACTCTTCAGATTAAGGACAGAATTATCTATATAAACGGCAAACCAAATAAGGAACCGGAGGAAGTTCAATACACATATCGAATACAACTTGCACCAGAAGTAAGCACATTTGATATTATTGACAAGTATGATGCACTTCTTAAAGATTTGGGAATCAGTCAGGAAGACCTGCTGTCGCTTAACCAGACAGGCGTCATGCCTCTGACAAAGCGCGCTGTAGTGCGTTTGCTTAAAGAAAAGGCTATTATCAAGAGTATAAAGATAAACACAGAAGCGACGGTGGGCGATATTTATCCGCTTAATGCTGTTACTGGTTGGACTCGCGACAATTATGGTCCAATCTGGATTCCGAAGAAAGGCGAGAGCATAGGCCTTAATCTTGATAATATTGCTGTTTATGAACGCCCTATACGTGTGTATGAAGGAAATTCGTTGGAAGTGAAGAATGGTCAGATTTATATCAACGGACAGTTGGCAACTAAATACACATTCAAGCTCGACTACTATTGGATGATGGGTGACAATCGTCATAATTCAGCCGACTCACGTTACTGGGGATTTGTACCAGAAGATCATATTGTAGGAAAGCCTATCTTCATTTGGTGGTCATCAGATAAAGACCGTCATGGTCTTAACGGCATCAGATGGAATAGAATAGGAAAAATGGTTGATAATATAAAATAACGCAACATAGCCCCCTCTCTCACTGGAGAGGGGCTTTTTGTTTCTTTTGCTCAAAACAAACACATGACACTCCCAAGTTTCTATCTTCCACCAATATCGTGGTTCTCGGCAGTAAAAAAAAACATAGAAAGCACCAATTCTGCCTTTGCAAATGATAAACTTAAACTTATGCTGCACGAGAACTTTGTTAAGCAGACATGCAGAAACCGATGTTATATAGACTCGCCAAACGGCAAGCTGGCACTCTCAATCCCAATTGACAAAAGCAACTTCTCGCCAATGGGCAAGTGTCTTATGAGGGATATTCGCATAAGCCGGCAGCTTGATTGGAGGCACCAACATTGGTATGCTTTCGAGTCAAGCTATTACAATTCACCGTTTTTTGAATATCTGCAAGACGACTTCCGCCCTATTTATAATCGCAACTGGGAATTTCTTGCCGACCTCAACGAGGCACTTATAAACAAATGCCTCGAACTGCTTGAGATTGATATTGAAGTGGAGCATTCAAGCGAATACGAAGTTTCAATGCTGTTAGATGGTGCTCCGAAATTACAGTATTATCAGGTTTTCAAGCAAAAAAACGGCTTTCTTGCCGATTTGAGTATTGTGGATTTGCTATTCAACATGGGACCAGAATCACCGCTCTATCTGTAGTTGTTTTCTTTGAATATTATTCACGCATTTTAAACACACCGTTCTTGGTTTGTAAAGTGGGCGTTTTCAGGTTGCAAAGTGGGTGTTCTTTGACTATAAAACGCCCGTTCTTGCAGGGTAAAACCAATGCTTTTGTAATGCCTTACAAGTCAGTTTGTTACAAAGGTGTTTTGTGTTGTTGATGTAAAACTGCCGTTTTAAAAGTAGTCACTTTGCTGTTCTTGCAGAATGAAAATGCTCAAATAATTTGTTAATGTCGTGATTTTTAGATAATTTTGCACCCAAATTTGCAAATTCAAAACAATGGAGTACAACTTTAGCGACATCGAGAAAAAATGGCAGAAAGCCTGGAGAGAGAACAAGACATATCACATCACAGAAGATAAGAACAAGCAGAAGTTTTATGTTCTCAACATGTTTCCCTATCCAAGTGGAGCAGGTTTGCATGTTGGTCATCCGCTGGGTTATATAGCCAGCGACATATATGCACGCTTCAAGCGCCTGCAGGGCTTCAACGTTCTTAATCCAATGGGCTACGATGCCTATGGTCTGCCTGCCGAACAATACGCCATTCAGACTGGTCAGCACCCCGAAACAACCACGTTCGAGAATATAGACCGCTATCGTGAGCAGCTCGACAAGATTGGTTTCTGTTTCGATTGGGATAGAGAAATTCGCACTTGTGACCCAGCTTATTATCATTGGACACAGTGGGCTTTCCAAAAGATGTTCAACTCATTCTTCTGTCTTGAATGCCAGAAAGCACAGCCTATTTCAAAGCTCATAGCTCATTTCGAGCAGAAAGGTACAAGCGGCATTAATGCAGCTTGCAGTGAAGAGATGACCTTTACTGCCGATGAATGGAATGCTATGGACGCTAAAGAGCAAAGCGATGTGCTTATGAACTACCGCATAGCTTTCATGGGCGAGACAATGGTCAACTGGTGTGCAGGTCTTGGAACTGTACTTGCCAACGACGAAGTAGTAGATGGAGTGAGTGTAAGAGGAGGATTCCCTGTTGAACAAAAGAAGATGCGCCAGTGGTGCCTGCGTGTTTCTGCCTATTCGCAACGCCTGCTCGACGGTCTGGAAACGATTCAGTGGAGCGACTCAATAAAGGAGACTCAGAAGAACTGGATAGGTCGCTCGGAGGGTGCAGAGATGCAGGTAAAAGTTGCTGACAGCGATGTTGAGTTCACAATCTTTACTACACGTGCCGACACAATGTTCGGCGTTACTTTCTTCGTGCTTGCTCCAGAAAGCGAACTTGTTGACAAAGTTGTCACAGCAGAGCAGCGCGAGACAGTTGACGAGTATGTGAAATATGTTAAAGGCCGTACTGAACGTGAGCGTATGATTGACCATACTGTTACCGGCGTCTTTACCGGTGCTTACGGCATCAATCCTATAACAGGTGAGAAATGTCCTATATACGTTGCTGAATATGTGCTTGCCGGCTATGGCACAGGTGCTATAATGGCAGTTCCTGCACACGACTCCCGCGACTATGCTTTTGCCAAGCATTTTGACTTGCCCATCATTCCGCTCATTGAAGGAGCTGACATAAGCGAGGCGAGTTATGATGCCAAGGAGGGAATCGTGATGAATTCACCTGCCGAAGACAAGACTTCATACAAGAACTTCTCGCTCAACGGCATGACTGTCAAGGAGGCAATTGAGGCAACAAAGAAATTTGTGAGCGAGGAAGGACTTGGACGTGTGAAGGTGAACTACCGTCTGCGTGATGCCATCTTCTCTCGTCAGCGTTATTGGGGTGAGCCTTTCCCTGTGTATTACAAGAACGGCATACCTGCAATGATTCCTGAAGAGTGCCTGCCAATAGAGTTGCCGCAGGTTGACAAGTTTCTGCCAACAGAAACAGGAGAGCCGCCTCTCGGTAATGCAAAAGCATGGGCATGGGACGAGCAGAACCGTAAAATTGTTGATAAGTCGCTCATCGACGAGCGTAACGTCTTCCCTATAGAGCTTTATACAATGCCTGGATTTGCAGGCTCGTCAGCCTATTACCTGCGATATATGGACCCTCATAACAGTAATGCCCTTGTAAGTGAGGAAGCAGCAAACTATTGGCAGAATGTCGATCTCTACGTAGGCGGTTCGGAGCATGCTACCGGTCACCTCATCTACTCACGCTTCTGGAATAAGTTCCTCTTTGATCTCGGTGTTTCAAAGAAGGACGAGCCTTTCCAGAAACTTGTTAATCAAGGCATGATTCAGGGTCGTTCAAACTTTGTTTATCGCATAAAGGATACCAACACCTTTGTATCGTTTAATCTCAAGGACCAGTATGACACGACACAGATTCACGTTGATGTAAACATTGTAAAGAATGATGTGCTCGATGTTGAGGCTTTCAAAGCATGGCGTCCTGAATACAACGATGCCGAATTTGTGTTTGAAGATGGAAAGTATATCTGCGGTTGGGCTATTGAAAAGATGTCGAAGTCGATGTTCAATGTTGTCAACCCCGACATGATAGTAGAGAACTACGGTGCTGACACACTGCGTCTTTACGAAATGTTCCTTGGTCCTGTTGAGCAGAGTAAGCCTTGGGATACCAACGGCATTGACGGTTGTCACCGTTTCCTCAAGAAGTTCTGGGGATTGTTCTGGGATAGAGAAAACAACTTCCTTGTTGATGACAGCCAGCCAACAGCAGATAATATGAAGTCACTCCATAAGCTGATAAAGAAGGTTACAGCCGATATTGAGGAGTTCTCTTACAACACATCAATCTCTGCATTCATGGTTGCAACGTCAGAGCTTGCACAGCAGAAATGTCGCAGCAGGCAGGTTTTGCAAACGATGGTGACCCTTATAGCTTCGTTTGCTCCTCATATAGCCGAGGAACTTTACTCCGCACTTGGCAACACTACGAGCGTATGCGACTCTGAATGGCCTGAGTTCTGTGCCGATTATCTTGTTGAGAGCACTGTCAAGATGCCGGTACAGTTCAACGGAAAGGTGCGCTTCACTCTTGAGTTCCCTGCCGATGCCAACAAGGATTTCATAGAAAAGGCGGCTCTTAATGCCCCTGAAGCCAGGAAGCATCTTGAGGGTAAGCAAGTGGTGAAGACTGTTGTAGTGCCTGGCAGAATCATAAATATTGTAGTGAAATAGTATTCTTTATGAGCATTTGGAAGCAGATAACATCTTACTTCACATTCAAGATGTTTCTTGACTATGTGTATATCACGATCGGGCTCTTGATGTATGCTTTCGGTTGGGCTGTATTCCTGTTGCCCTATAAGCTGGTCACGGGCGGTGTGACGGGTATTGCTTCGCTTGTGTTCTACGGCACTGGCATTCCTGTGAGCTATACTTACTTCGCCATAAACGTGGGCTTGCTTATAGCAGGGTTGAAAATCTTGGGCTTAAGGTTCATGGCAAAGACTGTCTATGCCATACTCACTCTCACGGTGATGCTTGATATTTTCCAGAACATGGTGACGCTCCCCGACGGTTCATTGTATCAGCTTCTTGGACCTAACGAGGTGTTCATGTCAATCATTCTCGGCTCTGTCTTTTGTGGAGGAGCACTTGCTATAGTTTTCCTGAACAATGGTTCTACAGGCGGAACTGACATTATTGCAGCCATTGTAAATAAGTATCGCGATATATCGTTGGGTAGAGTCCTGCTTGTGGCAGACCTTATTATAATATCTTTTTCTTATGTCATCTTCAGCGACTGGCGAAAGATAGTATTCGGACTTGTGCTCATGGCGCTTGAGAATTTCATTCTCGACTATATTATGGACAATCGCCGTGAGTCTGTTCAGTTTCTTATTTTCTCAAGAAAATATAAGGAGATAGCCCACGAAATAGGCACTAAATTAGGTCGAGGCATTACCATTCTCAACGGCCACGGCTGGTATTCTGGCGAGGAAGTTATGGTACTCTGTATTCTTGCTAAGAAGCGTGAGGCTGTAACTATGCTGCGCATGATAAAGCGCATAGACTCTAATGCATTTGTATCTGTAGGTGCAGTGAATGGTGTATATGGCGAAGGATTCGACCCTATAAAGGTGAAGGCGCAGAAACATGATCAAGAAAAACTTGAATTCAAGTCTGATGTTCCAAAGTATTTCTGAATATAAATAATAAAAGGTATGCATGTGAGCATACCTTTTTATTATTATATTATTTTTTATTCAGGGTGTATCTCATCAGGATTAGGCAAGCGTTTCCATCCTTCTCCGTAGGTGTCGTAGGCGTCAGTCACGATTACGAATGCATCAGGATCAGCCTTTTTGATGGCTGTCTTTACTGAGTTCACCTCCTTGTAGCTTACTACAAGGCAGAGCATCTCCTTTTCCTCCTTAGTGTAAAGACCGCTGCTCTTTATGAGAGTGGCTGTTCGGTCCATGTCTATAAGAATGAAATCATGAAGCGAGCCGAGGTCCTTGCCGCTTATTACGAACAGCATTTTATCATCCTTAGGACCGTTGATGGTACGTGCTATGACCTGTGCAGTTATGTAGATGGCAATAAGCGAGTAGAGGGAAAGCATTATACCTGATTTCTCTTCTGACGATACGCTTATGACTATCAGTCCGAAGAGCACCACAAAACCATCTACAATGAGTATGGCACGGCTGAATTTTATGTTAAAGTACTTCTGCAATATCATTGCCACAATATCGCTTCCGCCTGTCGTGGCACCGCATTTTACAACAATTCCACAGCCTAAGCCTATCAATCCCGAACCAATGAGCACTGCCAGAATGAGGTGATTTGAGAGATCTAAGCGCCCGTTGAGCAGCATTGCAGGGTCGAGAGCGTGCAGTGCTTCGGTGGTGGGATATACCAGCATTGACATGACATTCATGATGAGAGGTGTCACCAATGCCGCCGCACACGTTTTCATACCGAGTTTTGCTCCGAGGAGTAATACCGAGAGAACGAGTAGAGGTATTTCAAAGAAGTAGGCAAATGTACCTACCTGAATGTTATGAAACAGACTGTGGAGCACTATGCTTGCTCCGTAAGTGCCACCAGGGACAATGTAATAAGGGTTGATGAAGAGTACAAATCCTGCCGACATTACGCAGCAACCGGCAAAAACCCCTAGCCAAGAGATAATTTCGTGTTTTGTTTTATCACTCATTTTGATTACCATGTTATATTCATTCCAAATGTTAAACTTGCGTTGCTTCGGTGTGGAATATAGTCTTTGCTAAGATTTCCCACGATTCTGTCCATTGCCAAAAAGAAATTGAATGCCCGAGGATGGATATTAACAATCCAACCTACACTTGAGGCATGTGTACCAACAACTGCACTTACACCAGTGCTGAACCATTTTGCCGGTGCATAATTGGTGCTTATGCGTGCCTCGGTCCATGAATATCTGCCTTGAATGCGGGTGGTACTTAGTGCTCCGAATGTTACTTTTCTATAAACAGGCAGTGTGTATTCTGCACCTATATTCAAAGTTGCTCCAAGCATAGCGCTTTTACTGCCTTGGTCGCCTTGGTCTGTAAGATTCAGAAATTGTGCGAGCTGATCACCGTAAGAGTCGGCTTGGTTGGATAGAGAGCCGTTCTCATCTTCGTTAACATCAATGTCATGGAAACCTTTGAAGATAAATGATTTCTGTATGTTTGACGCCTGCACATTGTTGTTCCAGTTGATGAAACCAAAATCTTTCAGGGCAATACTTGCCTGAAAATCGTTGTTGATTTTATAAACAGCACCTAAATCAACAGCCGCACCTATGCCCCCGATTCCCGGTTTGTCAACTTCAGCACCGCTCACACGCTGATATGTTCCGTTGGACGATTTCAGCGACTCGGTTTCACTCTCGAATCTAAATCCTTTGAGCGATACATTGGCTTGTGCATCTCCATTGATGCGCCATTCATCTTCGCCTGTCAGGTCGGCAGTGGCATTCCTCATCTCTAACTTGGCATTGACAAAACCTACAAGGAGTTTTAGTTTTCCGCCTATGCGCAGTTTTTCATTGATATTATGCGAGTGTCCTAATGCAATTTCGGCATATCCTGTTGCTGAGGCTCCTATATGTCCAATGTCGTAGTGGTCATTGCCTAATTCAACAGCCATTTTCAGCAGTTCGTAAGGAATGTTAATGCTTGATGTGGAGCGGGTATTTATCTCTAAGGTGTTGTAACCGCCGAAACCTTTCCAACCAGCCGACATGATTGCAATGTCGCCCATAGTGTTTATTTTATTGCCGCCTTTGCTGAAATCCTTTAGAGGATTGGTTATATAAGGATTGAGGAAGGTGGTTTTGCTTTTGTTGCTTTTTGTTGGATAAAGCGGATTGTCGCGTATTATATTCTCATAACTAATGTTGCCCATTACAGTTACATTTATGCTGCCGAGTCCGGGTAGTGAAATGTAGTTCTGGTCATTGCCCATTGCAGGGTTGAGTGCATGACGGTAGATATATCCGTCGGTAAAATATCCTGTGCTCGCCGCCTGTGCGTAAAGTGCAGAAGATATTAGTGACAGCAGTGATGTTATAAATATCTTGGTTTTCATTGTATATTCATTAATTAAAGTTACCGATAATCTTTCCTACTTTGCTCACCTGCAGATTGCGAAGAGTGAGTGTGTGATTGCGGGCGTTTAGGGTAACGCCTTCAATGGAGTTGCTTCCTGCCGCATTGGTGGAAGCACCTGTCACCTTTATATATAATCCGTCGAGTGTAGAGAATATACTGTTGCTCTTTGGAGTTATTGTAAGAGTTATGTGAGTGGTGGCAGTGGTCTTGCCGTCAGGCGATGCCACAACTTCTTTATCGGCAGAAATCTCTAATAATTCTCTGCTTATGTTGTTGCCGTTAATGTCAATACCATTAGCCTCAATACTTAAATGAGCCGGAATTTTGTTGTCAATGTCGGCCTCGACAACAAGTAGTCCTTGCAGCTTACCGTTGCCGTCTTCTATGAATGACAGTTTGTTGACGCTCTCATTCCAGCCGTCTATCTTCTCACGATATACAATTCGAGCATCTGCAGTAAATGCCAGAGGTGCCTTGATGCTGTAGGTGGTGTTTATGGAATATTCTTTGCCGAGGGCTATAGAAGCCACCGCATTGACATCGGTAGCGGCATTTACATTGGTCATTGCTATTCTGTGGGGAATAGTGGCAAGCACTTTGTTGAGGTCGGGAACGATAACTTGATTTACATTATCGCTGCTTGTACCTTGTATTCTGCGTATGCTTACAGTATTTTCACCAGACTGTATTGTGAATGCAGGAATGCTGACAGACGCTATTTGGTTGGATTCAGCATCGTATGCCACAATATCGCCACTGATTTCTCCTGCTATAGGCATCTGGTTGTTGAAGTTTATGTCAATCTGCGGGTTATAAAGACTAACACTGACGGTGTTGTCTTTCAGGAAGTCGGGCACATTGTTGAGAGTGGTTTCTCCTATGTTCTTGAAATCATATACAGTTGAAAAACGCCCTGTGACATTATTTATAACAACATCTGAAGTTCCAAGTTTTGAGATTATCTCCACACGGTTTGTTCCTGTGGTGTTGTCTATGTCAGACTGTGCAATCTCGCCTCTCATGAAAATTTTCCCGCTTATGTCAATCTGCTTGCCATAGTTTATTGCAATGGTATTATAGCTTGAGTTTTCCTTGGTAAGGTCAATACCTTTCAGAAAAGCATTAATGTTTATTGTGCCGATAGCAGTTTCTACATCGTTCAGAGTTATGCTGTTTCCTATTACGGGAATTTCGGTGTTGTCGTGTTTCACTTTTTGCAGGTCAATACATGCCGGAAAACTCAATGTGAGCGACTTTATGCGCTTTATAACCCGCTTTGTTTGTTCAGGGAAGACAATGCTTAGGTTTATGTTACCTGTACTTCCCAAATAGTTAAGTTGTTTGATGTCCTTGCTCAGCGGCGAAAACTCATAATCAAACGATGCCACTTCCTTGTCGAATGTTATTGCCGCAAGCGAGCGTCGTACATTCACGGCATAACTTGAAAGGTCTATTATTATCGAACCGTCCACTGGGTTATAATCACTGAGAGTTATTTTATCCACCGATGTGGAAGCGGAATGCGTGTTCTCGTCATTACTTGTAAAGAGATAATCACCATTACTGTCGATGGTTATGAAATCACTGTTTTGCAGGCTTAGTATTTCATCGAGCTGAATAGCACGTGTGGAACTACCGCTTATAGTAAGTTTTTCTCCACCTCCAAGCCCTATTGTAGTGTCAATATCGGATAAGCCATCACTGCTGTCAACACAGCCTGACAGTAACACTAATCCTCCCGCTAATGCGAAAGGCATAATACATTTTTTGTGCAACATAAGCTACATTAGGTTATTACTAATATTAATTAATTGGGTATTATTTATTTTTCTGATTTCTAAATGCCTGTACATAATAAGTTGATTCAGGCTTTGGCAAAAGTACACATAATTTCTGTAAAATCATCTCTTTACTGTATATTTTCTTACTTTAAGAGCAATATTCTTCTAAATAATTCAACTTTTGTTAACTCAAGTTGTACAAGACAAATGTAATTTAGGTTATTAGGTTATAATGTTGTGAGGTTTTGAGATTGTAACTAAATTATCAACACCATTAAACTACCAAATCGTATTAATTCTGCATCATTGTGATATATATATGTGTAAGTTGATTTTCTTTTTGTGCTAAAAACTCTCTTATGGTATTTCATTTTGCTTGCTTTTTGCTTCTTTTGGCTTACATTTTTCATTTTTCAGTTAAATGATGTAAAAATATAGGCGTTGTGATTGAATATATTTGTAATTGTACTAAAATAAGCCTAATTTTGTAAATTGATTTTTGGAAAAGAGGGTGTAATTAGTGATTGTAATCATAAATAGGATGACCTTTTAAGAGCATAATTAACTTATAAAAAGTTTATAAGCATTTGGTAGAAAATAATATTTAATAATGTATATATTTTAATTAAATGAGAGATTTTATGAAGAAAAGACTCACAATGACTCTTGCCAGTATGTTCTTGTTTATAGGAATGGCACTGGCGCAGACAACTGCCCATGGCGTTGTGGTATCTGCTGAGAATGGTGAACCCGTTATTGGTGCAACCGTCAAAATAGTGGGTACTGCCGATGGTACTATTACCGATGTCAGCGGTCAGTTCTCAATTAAAGTTCCAAGTAATGACTCACAATTGGAAATTTCCTATATAGGAATGATTTCTAAGACGGTTAAGGCAGGTAAGAATCTTCGTGTGGAACTGTCTTCCGACAGTCATGATCTTGACGAAGTTATGGTAGTGGCTTTCGGTACAGCGAAGAAATCGGCTTTCACAGGCTCGGCAAAGGTTGTGGAGTCAGAAAAGCTGTCGTTGTCGCAGGTTAGTGATGTGACTGCGGCTCTTGCTGGTGCAGTGGCTGGTGTAACATTGACATCTGACAACGGAGGTCCGGATTCTTCACCTAAGATTCGTGTTCGTGGTTTCGGTTCGCTCAATGCGGGCAAGGACCCTCTTATTATCGTTGACGGGGCTCCATACTCCGGCGATTTGAATAATTTGAACCCTAACGACGTTGAGTCAATGACTGTGCTCAAGGACGCTGCTTCTTCAGCGCTTTACGGCGCACGTGGTGCTAACGGCGTGGTTATTATTACTACCAAGCGTGCAAAATTCGGTCAGAGTGCTGAGATTGTATTCGATGCAAAGATTGGTGCAAACTCACGTGCGCTTCAGCAGTATGATGTAATAAAGAGTCCTGCTCAGTATTACGAGCAGCACTACAAAGCCCTCTACAACTACTACACTGTAAAGGAGCAGCAGACTGCCGACGATGCTTGGCACAATGTGAACTCAATGATTACCGGCAAGCCTGACAATGGCGGACTGGGTTACAACATCTGGACTGTTCCTACGGGTCAGTATCTCATAGGTAAGAACGGACGTCTGAATCCAAACGCTTCGTTGGGATATGTGCAGGGAGATTATTACATCACTCCTGATGACTGGGAAAAGGCGGGTACCCGCACTGGTCTGCGTCAGGAGTACAACATCTCTGTGAATGGTGCTACAAACAAGTCTAACTTCTATGCTTCTTTAGGTTATCTGGAGAATGAAGGTATTACTGCCAAGTCTGACTTCAAGCGTCTGTCTGCCCGTCTGCGTGGTGATTATCAGGCTAAGAACTGGTTGAAGGTTGGAGGTAACATGTCGTATTCACGTTCTGAATCCAATTCTTTGAACAACAACGGAGAAGATAGTTCTACTGGTAATGTCTGGGCGTTCACAAGCCAGATGGCTCCTGTCTATCCTTTGTATGTGCGTAATGCCGACGGTTCTCTTAAGGTCGATGACAACGGTATCACAATGCTTGACTATGGTGCCAGCGAACAGTATCCTAAAACAAGCCGTCCGTTCATAACCAATGCCAACCCTATATTGGGCAATCTGCTTAATACCCGCAACTACGAAGGCAATGCTTTGAGTGCGAGTGGATTTGCAGACATAACATTTACCCCTGGTCTTGTTTTGACGGTAAATGCTTCTACAAATCTCAACGAAACTCGTCGTATCATTGTAAACAACAGATACTACGGTCAGTATAAAAATACCGGCGGTACTGTGAACGTTACGCACTATCGCCAGTTCAGCTACAACTTCCAGCAGCTGCTGAACTATACCAAGTCGTTCAACCGCCTGCACAACCTCAATATGATGTTGGGTCATGAGTATTATGCCTACAGTTTGTCATGGTTGTCTGCCGGCAAGTCAAACATGTTCTCTGATGACAACAAGGAGCTTGACGGAGCTGTGGTAGATGGCAAGAATGCACATTCATACCGCGAGCGCTACAACAACGAGGGTTACATGGCGCGCTTGCAGTACGACTACGACAACAAGTACTATGCTTCAGCTTCTTTCCGCCGCGATGCATCTTCACGCTTCAGCGTAGATCGCCGCTGGGGAAACTTCTGGTCTCTGGGTGGAGCTTGGATTCTCTCACGCGAGAACTGGTATGACGTTAAGGCTCTTGACATGTTGAAGTTCAAGGCGTCAATAGGTTCGCAGGGTAACGACAACATCGGTGACTACCGCTACAGCGACCTGTTCACCATAAGCAATGCCAACGGTCAGGTGGGTACATACTTCTCAAAGAAGGGTAACAGCAATATCACATGGGAGACACAAACCAACTTCAATACTGGTTTTGAGTTCTCGCTGTTCAAGCGCATCACCGGAAGCATTGAGTTCTATTACCGTAAGACCTCCGACATGCTCATGGAATTCACAACAGCTCCTACCATAGGATACACAAGCTATTACTCAAACGTGGGCGACATGTACAACACTGGTTTTGAGCTTGACCTGCAGGCAAATATCATACATACAAAGGATATTGACTGGAATGTGAATTTCAACATCTCGTCAATAAAGAACCGCATTTCAAAGCTCGACCCTAAGAACAAGAGTGCTTCATACTACACTTCCGACGGCAAGGAGAAGTTCGGATTCACCTCCGACAGTTTCTTTGTAACCGAGGGTGAGTCAATCTACACATGGCGTATGAAGGAATATGCAGGTGTATATTCAGAATCTACATTCGCCCTGACCGGCGATACCAGTTATGACCCTGCGAAGGGCGGACTCTCAATGTGGTATAAAAACACTTTTGATAAGGAAAATAAATGGTCGGGCCGCAAGACAACAACTAATTTCACCGCTGCTGACTACTATGTGACCGGTGAGACAACTGTTCCAAAGTTCCAAGGCGGTTTCGGCACATCGCTCCGCGCCTACGGTTTCGACCTGTCAATCAACCTTTCGTTCCAGTTTGGCGGCAAGGCTTATGACAGCACCTATGCACAGTTCATGTCATCGCCTACCTCGGCTATTGGCGGATACAACTATCACAAGGACCTGCTTGACTCATGGTCTGTGGATAATCCTAATTCCAACATTCCACGCTTCCAGTATGCTGACAATTACTCTACAGCGACATCTACAAGATTCCTCACCAGTTCAAGCTATCTGAACATCGAGAACATCAACTTTGGCTACACGCTGCCAGCATCGCTTACAAAGAAGCTCTTCGTAAACAGCCTGCGCATCTACGTGGCAGCCGAGAACCTCGGCTACATCTCTGCACGCAGAGGTTTCGATCCACGACAGACCTACTCTGATGTATCATCAGCTGCCAACTATTCTCCAATGAGAACTATCTCTGGCGGTGTTACAGTAAAATTCTAAAATTAACAAAACAGGACAACAATATGAAATTCAATAAATATGCAGTTATGGCTGTTGCCCTCACCTTGTCGCTGACAGGATGTATAGAGGAAACTTTACCTGAGAATGATACAGCCATAGAGAAACAGATGACTGCAGCCGGATTAGCAAGTGCCATCAACGGCATGTCGGCTCAGTTCTCACAGGGTTATCTTGTATATGGTAAGCAGGACCATGAGACAGACATGGCATACCCTGCACTCATGATAGCTCAGACGGAGCTTCTTGGTGATATGTACCCTCTGGGTTCAAACTCTGGATATGACTGGTATCGTAACTACAATACAGCTACAAACAATTATGGTCCTAACTCATACTTCTCATACCTTCCATGGCGCACACTCTATATGTTCGTGAAGAGTGCCAACGACGCCATCAAGAGCTATAAGTCAATGTCTGCGCCTGTCAATGCCGATAAGAATTTCGCTGCTCAGGCTTATGCCTACCGCGCATTCGAGTACTATATGCTCATGGTGCTGTTCGAGCCTATGGAAAATGCATATACCGACTGCACGGAGGTGCTGGGCTATACAGTGCCTATAGTTACCGACGAAACCACAGAGGAACAGGCTAACAACAATCCTCGTGTGAAGCGCGATGAGATGATGAAGTTCATCCTTGGCGACCTCGACACTGCTGAAGCATTGTTCAAGGAAACAAAGTATACAGCTTCTACTCACACAGCTCCCGACCTTGCCGTTGTATATGGCTTGAAGGCGAAGGCTTATCTATGGAACAAGCAGTACGCCGAGGCTTATGACTATGCCGACAAGGCGATAAAGGCTGCCGAGGCTAACGGTGCCGAGATGATGACAGAGAGCGAGTTGACAAACCCTACATCGGCTTTCACCACAGCAGTGAAAAGCTGGATGTGGCACACAAACTATTCTGCCGAGAACATGGGTAACCTCTGTAACTTCGTAGGCTGGATGTCGGGCGAGGCAAGCTGGGGCTATGCCACACTCACACGTCCTTCTATCGATGCTTCGCTCTACGGCAAACTCGGTATTAACGACTACCGCCGCAAGCAGTTCCTTGCTCCCGACCGCAAGCGTGGCGACTATGCTACAAGCCGTTCACAGGATTACATCATGGAGGCTCCCGACCATCTTGCACTGAAGTTCCGCTGCAAGAACGGCGATTACAAAACCTACAGCGTGGGCGGTGCCGTTGACATTCCTATAATGCGTCTTGAGGAGATGTATCTCATACGTGCCGAGGCGGCAGGCATGTCGCAGGGATATGCTGCCGGAGTTCAACTGCTTAACGACTGGGTTAAGACCTATCGTGACATAGCTTACAACTCAAAGGCTACTGATGCGCGCTCACTGCAGATCGAAGTTCTTACACAGATGCGCCTTGAGTTCTGGGGCGAAGGAAATGCCTTCCCGTCAGCAAAGCGCATTCAGCCCGGCGTGAAGCAGAACTACACAGGAACAAATGCGCCTGCCGACTTGTACAAATTCAACTTCCCTGCAATCAAACCTTGGTGGAACCTTGTTATCCCTACCTTCGAGCTGCAGTCGAATAAGGCTATCGTGAATAATCCTGACCCTACACGCTCAAATCAGTCGGTTGTTCCGATAGGAAAAGATATGGATCCTAAAAATTATTAATTACGATAAAATCAAAAAGTTATGAAGATAAATAAATCAATATATGGTTTTATCCTTGGATTGCTCGCAATCAGCACTTTCAGTGCTTGCTCGTCCGATAACTACGAAGGTGCCGCCATACCGGAAGGAGCACAAGTTTATTTCTCCAACCAGAGAGATTTCAACTATCTGCTGGCTGAGAATCAAAACACGGTGACAATCACTGTTGACCGCCTTGTAACCGCAGGAGAACTTACTGTTGACTTGGCTGCTACCGACACATCGGGACTCTTCAGCGTTCCTGCCAGTGTCACCTTTGCCGACGGCAAATCTACTGCCGAAGTGCCTGTGACTTTCGAGTTCGCAAAGCTCGTTTCCGACACCAGCTACGGCATCAACCTCAAGCTGGGAGGCAGTACCTCCGACTACGGCGATGCCACTGTGACAGCCGTTGTGAAGTATGCTCCATGGTCGGAGTGGAAACCTTTCGGCTGGAAGTATCCTTCAACAATAAAGAGCTTCAAGAGCTGGGAGCAGGCATATGCTGCAGACAGCAAGGCTGCAAACATAGCTTACGGCGGTATATTGCCAACCTATACTTACAATCTCCTTGTAAGCGGCACTTACGGCCAGCCGGTGTTCGTGCGCCAGTCAATGCTCGATGCCAACAAGGCACAGCTCATGCTCTACAGCTGGTTCTACGGAGTGAATCTCGTAATTGACTGGAACAAGTCAGACAATACCTTCAAGGTGGCGCCTCAGTATTCAGGTTATACTCACAAGACTAACGGTCCTGTCAACGTGGCTGACTCATGGACTTACTGGAAGACCATACGCAATGAACCAGAGAAGACAGCAGGTCTGAAACCCTCTTATTATGATGTTGAGAACGGCGAGATTGGCATTGCACTCAATTACTTCTTTGCAGCCGGCTCATTCGGCGATGCTCTGGAGAAGATACAGCTCCCCGGATATGTCAAGCCCGACTATTCACTTGCAATCGTTGACAAAGGCGGCTATGCCTCAGGCAAAGAGCTCGGACGTATATTCCAGTTCACAATGGGCGGCGACGTAGCCTACTTCAAGTATGCTTCGGTGGCGGCGGCAGGCATCACAACCGACGACGACGTGAAGGCTGTGGCTGAAAAGATTCTGAGCGGCGAAACTGCATCGGTAAACACCACCGAAGACGGACTTAAGGTCATCACAGGTAAAGAAGGTGAATATTATCTCGTGGCATGTATATACGATGGCAACGGCAAATACGTGGGCTACGCCTCTTTGAAGTTCACCATTGAGAAGTAAGATGCAGCGCAGTTGGACTTATTGACAACACGATTCTATTAATCAAGAAAACCAAGGACCGGTAGTCCTTTTACAACAGGATTCCGGAATTAATATATCCGTTTAGGTTTAGAGATTATGGTTTTGCGAGGTGGAACGGAAATTCTTTCTGTTCCACCTCTTTGCATGCCATGAAGTCAGCATAATTCCCTGCCCCCGCAAAAAAAATGCGCATTTGTTTTGTGCGTAAAATAAAAAAATATATCTTTGCACTGCGGTCACAAACAGGAAAGCGTTCCTTGCCCGGCTTAGGCAAGCATGCCAGAGTGGAAAAAATCATTTGCCCGGCTTAGGCAAGCATGCCAGAGTGGAAAAAAACATTTGCCCGGCTTAGGCAAGCATGCCAGAGTGGAAAAAAACATTTGCCCGGCTTAGGCAAGCATGCCAGAGTGGAAAAAGTCATTTGCCCGGCTTAGGCAAGCATGCCAGAGTGAAAAAAGTCATTTGCCCGGCTTAGGCAAGCATGCCAAAGTGAAAAAAATCATTTGCCCGGCTTAGGCAAGCATGCCAAAGTGAAAAAAATCATTTGCCCGGCTTAGGCAAGCATGCCAAAGTGAAAAAAGTCATTTGCCCGGCTTAGGCAAGCATGCCAAAGTGAAAAAAGTCATTTGCCTAACTTAGGCAAGCATGCCAAAGTGAAAAAAATCATTTGCCTAACTTAGGCAAGCATCACTGACAGGAAAAAAACTATTTACAGCGATTCTGAAAACAATAATAACTAATCAATTAACATTAAAATTATGAACACCGAGTTACGAGCAATTCTTGAGGGAGTAAAGGAAATCAATTCTATTAACACGCATTCATTTAGCAACTCCGCCCACTTCCAGTTTATGAAAGACATCTGCCAGCGTGCGCAGACAGAAGAGGCTCTCGGCATGGTAGGAACAATCAACATTGCCCGCACCATTTTCGCTCAAACCTTTTCTTTTGAAGACAAGTATTACAAACTATCGCAGTTGAGCCTTGTCACCGCCGACATCAATGATGCCGACCGCGAGCGCGACACTCTCTATTCCACAATCCGCGCCATGATAACATCGCTCCTGAAAGTGCCATCGGAAGAGATGAACCGCGCCGCCAGAGCTATTGACGCCATCATGCGGAACTACGAAATTTCACCTGCTATGCAGCTTGACAAAGAGTCGGCGGCAATCCACAACTTCGTTACCGATGTCAAGAGCAAATACTCCGCCGAACTTGCCCTGCTGGGCATGACAACCCTTGTTGACAAACTCGACGCCGCCAACAAACTTACCCAGCAGCTTCTGCTCCAGCGCACCAACGAGAAAGACCTCGGTACTGTGGGCGCACTGCGCGAGGCGCGAACGGACTGCGACAAGGCATACGCCTATCTGGTGAAACTCGTCAACGCCATAGCACTGACCTCCACCCCTGCGCCTTACGCCGGTTTCATTGATTTCGTTAACAAGGAAATCAAGCGCTACAAGGAACAGGCAATGGCAAAGAAAAAGAAAGCCGACGACGAGAACATGCCTCCGGCTCCGATGAACTAAAAAACAAAGCTCCTCCCTGCGAATCGGGGAGGAGCTTTTGTATTGTCCAAAATCAGCTTGTGTCAACTTGTTTGTTTGTCGCTTAAGTATCTTAATAAAAGAGTTGTTAATATGACATAAGCTAAATCTTTTAAGGCGAATATATCTTTACTTGTAATGTCCGCTGGATTTTCTATTAAAGCCTCTATGAAATTAAATACACTGCAGGCTATTGCCAAAAGAACCGGAAATTTTAGTTCCCTAAGTAATGTTTTTACTTTCATAATGTTTTTACTTTCATAATGTTTTTATTGTAATTGATTAGTTATAAACTTTATTCGGGGATTTTTATAGTTAATGCAGTGAAAGCTAAAGGAAAATCCAGCATACTGCACAAAATATGCAAGTCAAGGCTATTAATCCTTCAACATAATTATTTGTTGGAGCAAATTCACCGTTTTTCTTGTACTCATATATTTGTGCAAGGATACATAGAATAGAAATAATTCCAAAGATTAATGCAATGGTACCTCCGCCGATGAGGGTGGCAATTGATGTGGAAATACAAAATATTATCCACAAGTAATCAATTTTTTTCATATTTCAGGGCATTAATTCAGATAAACCATGATAATCTTCCCAATAAGTAGTACTAGCCATGGATACACTTAATGCCGATAGCACTAATTTTTTATCAAAATCAGAAAGTTCATTAGATTGTTTGACCAATTCTATATATTTATTAGTTATAAATTCAATATCCTCTCTACAATCAGGATAAGTCGTAAATATCTGTTCAAACAACTCCATTAATACTCCTGTTGTAGAATTGTCTTCATCAAGAATGTCTTTCTCTGCCATTACTGCATTGAATTTAGCTCTGAATTCTTCAGAATTAAAAACAGCCAATTCTTCATTAGAAAAATATTTGTGTGGGGCATCATCTGATAACTTTCCATTTAACAAATTATCCAAGATGGCATTGTGCATTGAACCAAAATATTGTATTTCTTTGTCCTGGTCAGACAAAGATTCTGTAAGGACGGTTACAGGGGTTGAACTAATATCAATATTATCTTTTCTAACTTGAACATACGCTTTCAACACATTATCGGCTGTTATACTAATAGGATTTGTAACTGTTCTTGTTTGTAAACGTGTAGCGTTACTTTTTAAATTATTATATTTCAGGCACGATCCAGAAACTGCTCCTATCATTCCTGCACATATAGCAGCAGTAGATGCAGTTTGAGGTCCAAAAATACTTCCAAATTTGAAAGCCAATTTTCCCCATGTATATCCAGAAGAAACATCTGCAATGACAACATGTGCAGTAAATAAAGTTGCACCTCCTTTACTTCGTGTTTCACCACGCGTATTTATGATACTATCGTTAAAGAAAGAAGCTTTTTGAAGAAGCTTGCTATCATAGTCTTTCGCAGAGATAACTTGTGTCTCCTCTATAGAACAACTGAACAACACACACATCATTACAAAGGTAATGAACATTAAACATTTTTTTTTCATAATAGTGATATAAAATTTGAATTTATTAATTAAGTAAACACTAATTAGTTATAAACTTGATTTCGACAGCAAAATTATATATTTTTTATATAATAACAAAAAAAAAGTGGTTTTTGCTTTAAATTGTTGCTCTTTATCAAAAAAAAGTATGAATTTGTTGAAATAACATTACGTCGTATAATAATAGTTCTTTACATAGACTTGATAATCGGAAGCGGAAATTAAAAAATGTGGAAGATGAAATCAATAGAAGGTATATTAAACAAGTCAAATGTCCGAAATACATTGAATAAAGCGTTGTCAAATAAAGGAGCACCCAGTGAATGTCTTGATTACTCTTTGAGCACAAATTAAATCGCCTTATGCCGAACGGCACATACGATGGTGTGAGAGAAAAGAAAACGAGTAGGTAGAAAACTTACTGTTTACCAACCTACTCGATTTATAGTCAATGCAGTGAAAACTAAAGGAAAATCCAGCATACTGCACAAAATATGCAAGTCAAGGCTATTAATCCTTCAACATAATTATTTGTTGGAGTAAATTCACCGTTTTTCTTGTACTCATATATTTGTGCAAGGATACATAGAATAGAAATAATTCCAAAGATTAATGCAATGGTACCTCCGCCGATGAGGGTTGCAATTGATGTGGAAATACAAAATATTATCCACAAGTAATCAATTTTTTTTCATAATAGTGATATGAAATTTGGATTTATTAATTCAGTAAACACTAATCACTTTCTTCGCGGGGTTGCGCCCTCAAGCTGTTTCAGGAGACACTGCCGCCTTTATGAAATCCACAAACAGTGGGTGAGGTTTCAGCACGGTGCTGGTGTATTCAGGGTGGAACTGTGTGCCGATGTACCATTTGTGCTCCGGCACTTCAACAATCTCCACAAGGTTTGACTTAGGGTTGGTTCCTACGCACAGCATGCCGTTCTTCTCGTAGTCGGCAAGGAAGCGGTCGTTGAACTCGTAGCGATGGCGGTGGCGCTCGTGTATCAGCTCTTCGCCGTAGATGCTGCGTGTGTGGCTTCCTTCTCTGAGCTTACAGTCGTAGGCGCCTAAGCGCATGGTTCCACCCATGTTCTTTATGCTCTTCTGGTCTTCCATGATGTCGATGACATTGTTGGTGGTCTCGGCATCCATTTCGCGTGAGTTGGCATCGGCAAGTTTCAGGACGTTGCGTGCGAACTCTATCACCATCATCTGCATGCCGAGGCATATTCCGAATGTGGGAATGTTGTGCGTGCGTGTGTATTGTGCTGCAATAATCTTTCCCTCTATGCCTCTTTGTCCGAAGCCCGGGCAGATGAGTATTCCGTCCTGTCCAGCCAGTTGCTCGGCAACGTTTTCCTGTGTCAGGTTCTCGCTGTTGATGAACTTTATCACAGCCTTGCGGTTGTTGTATATTGCAGCAATGTTGAGGCTCTCGCGAATACTCTTGTAAGCGTCCTGCAGGTCATACTTGCCAACGAGTCCGATATGTACTTCCTCCTTGGCCTTCTTCTGTCTGTCGAGGAATGTGCGCCAAGGAGCCATTTCCGGTGTCTCGCCTACAGGTATGTCGAACTTGCGAAGCATTGCGGCGTCAAGCCCCTGTTTCTGCATGTTTACCGGCACGGCATAGATGCTTGGCATGTCTTCTGACTGTACAACGCACTCAAGATCGACGTTGCAGAATGAAGCCACCTTCTGGCGTACGCTGTCGGATAGGTGCTTCTCTGTTCTCAGCACGAGAATGTCGGGCTGTATGCCCATGCCCTGCATTTCTTTCACAGAATGCTGTGTAGGCTTTGTTTTGAGTTCGCCCGCCGCCCGCAGGTAAGGCACATAGGTGAGGTGCACACACACGGCGCGCTGTCCGAGTTCCCAGCGCAGCTGTCGTATAGCCTCCATGAATGGCGCACTTTCAATGTCGCCGATAGTTCCGCCGACTTCGGTTATTACGAAGTCGTAGTGTTTCTTGTCGTTGGTGCGCATCATGCGCTGTTTTATTTCGTCGGTGATGTGCGGCACCACCTGAATGGTCTTGCCCAAGTAGTCGCCGCGGCGCTCCTTGTCGATGACAGCCTTGTAAATTCTGCCGGTTGTAACAGAGTTGGCGCGTGTAGTTCTTATTCCTGTGAAGCGCTCATAGTGGCCAAGGTCGAGGTCGGTTTCCATGCCGTCGTGTGTCACGTAGCATTCGCCGTGCTCGTAGGGGTTGAGTGTTCCCGGGTCTATGTTGATGTAAGGGTCGAACTTCTGTATTGTAATATTGTAGCCGCGTGCCTGCAGCAACTTGCCTATCGAGGCTGAAATTATTCCCTTGCCGAGTGACGACACAACACCGCCTGTGACAAATATATAACGAGTATCCATATTGTTATAGTGATTTTAGATTATACATTTATGATTTATAATTATCCGAACAACTTGAGTATTTCCTCTGCGTGTTCCTCAACATAGTTCACGTAACTCAAGTTCATGAGTCGTGTGCCGCCTGATGTAGGGTAGTGCCCTGTGAAATACCAGTCGCCACTGTGGTTGGGAATTGCCTCGTGCAGTCCGTCTATGCTTTGGAACACCAGTTCTATAGGAGTAGTTATGCCTTTCGGGCGCAGCAGTTCCACAGCCTTTGCGCTTATCTCCTCGGCAGTGAACGGCTCGTAAAGGTAGCGTATGTGGTTCTCCATGAGTTCTGCTGGTTTCTCAAGTTCTTTCTTGCATGCTTCATATACATCGACCAGCAGTTGCTGCATGCCCCGTTCCTTTATCAGTGCAACGCATGCTTGGAAGGCAATGAACTCGCCTATGTGCGGCATGTCGATGCCGTAGAAGTCGGGATAGCGTATCTGCGGCGCAGAACTTGCGATTACGATTTTCTTAGGGTGCAGGCGGTCGAGAATCTTTATTATGCTCTCGCGCAGTGTGGTTCCACGCACAATACTGTCGTCAATCACTACAAGGTTGTCAACATAAGGTTCGAGTGAGCCTGCCGTAATGTCATAAACGTGAGCTGCAAGGTCGTTGCGTGAGTTTCCCTCAGTTATGAATGTGCGCAGCTTGATGTCTTTCCACACCACCTTTTCCGTCCTCACGTTGTTTGAAATTTCCCTCATGCCCTCTACCATGCCGTAGTAAGACACTTCCGCAGTGTTTGGAATATATGAGAAAACGGTGTTGTCAATGTCGTTGTCAATGGCTTTTAGAATCTGGTCGCGGAGTTTTCTGCCAAGGAGTTTGCGTTCCTGATGAATGTCAATGTCGTTGCCTCGGCTGAAATATATGCGCTCGAAAGAGCATGCGGCATGCTCTCCCGCAGGTACAATCTGCTGAAGTTGTATTTGTCCTGCCTGATTTACGATTATTGCCTGTCCCGGTTCAATCTCCTTTATCTGCTCGGCAGAAAGGTCGAAAGTTGTCTGCAGCACAGGCCGTTCGCTGGCTATTGCCACAATCTCGTCGTCTGTATAATAGAAAGCCGGACGTATGCCGTGAGGGTCGCGCATTGAGAATAGCTCGCCGCTGCCTGTTATTCCACACACAACATATCCTCCGTCGAAATGCGGCATTGTGGTTTTAAGAACATTGCTCACATCAACATGTTTCTCAATATATTCAGTTATGTCAGTATTCTGGAGTCCCATGGCCTGTGCAATGGTGAAGTTGCGTTCCACTTCACGGTCTAAGCGGTGCCCCATGAGTTCGAGCATTATATAGCTGTCGCTGTATAGCCGTGGACATTGTCCCTGTGCGGTGAGGAAGTTGAATACATCTTGAATGTTGGTCATGTTGAAGTTTCCGCATAGGCACAAGTTCTTCGCCTTCCAGTTGTTGCGTCTGAGGAACGGGTGCACATACTTCAGTCCAGCCTTTCCTGTTGTGGAATATCGAAGATGACCCATGTACAATTCGCCAATGAAAGCGCGATTGTCGCAAGGGTCATCTTCGTTTATTGTTGTCATTTGCTGGTGGGCAGTGGTGAAAACCTTGGTGATGGCGTCTTTCCCCTCGGCTTTCTCACGGTACATGTACTCGTGTCCAACAGGTTGGTTGAGCTTGACGCAAGCCATGCCTGCGCCCTCCTGTCCTCTGTTGTGTTGTTTTTCCATCATAAGGTAGAGCTTATTCAGCGCATAAGTCTCTGTACCGTATTTTTCCTTGTAATACTCCAATGGCTTTAGCAATCTTATCATTGCTATACCGCATTCATGCTTCAGGGATTCCATTCTGTAGTGTTGTTATCGCTTATATTAATCTTCGGTCAAAGTTACTAATATTTTCCGAGCCTGCAAAAAGAAATAAAAGTTAAATTAGTTAGAATGTAAATAACATAATCTATTTATGCTTGCTGCGTCCAATCCACTTGTTTATTCTATTGCCGAGTGCTCTCTTTATTACACTGAAATTACCATGACGCAGGTTGAGCAGCAGCTCTTCTATCGAGTATTGCACCTTGCGCCATGGGTGTCCCCATGCATTACGCAGATAAACAGCCTCCTTGAAAGGTTCGTATTCCTTGAGTTCTGACGGGTGAATCAAAGGAAAGTCTATTTCAAACCTCTGCATTGTAAACTGCCGGCGCATTCTTTGCGGCATAGTGCACAGTGAACCCTGAAAATGAGTAGAATCGTCTGTCACTCCGCGGTTGTTGATAAGATTCTTAGCCGGCATGATTGCCATGCCGTCGTTGAGTATCATTGATGCCCAGAATATGCTTTCGTAATATTCCCTGCCCGATGCTTTGTGGTCGCGGCTCATTGTTATGATGTCGTTGCGCAGACGTTTCCGCTTTATAGTCTGCTCCATTTTCTGCATCTTCTGTTTGTCATCAAGCCATGAATACTCGGCATCCCATGTATCGATAACACGTTTCCATGATGCCCAACCCCATATACTGAACACAGAGGTAAAGAAATAGCTTGTGTCAACAGGCGTGGTTTCTTCAGAGTTGAAACCTGCTATCATCCACACGCGGTTGTCGTGCTCGTATTTGTCTAACAATTCTTTGCAGAAAGGAAAGAATGCCTGCGATGGCACATCGTCGTCTTCAAGCACTATGCACTTGTCGGTCATTGAAAACGCCCATTTCTGCGACATATATTCGGAAGGGTCACAGCCGTAGTTACGCTCTTGGTACAGGCGGTGTACATCGCACTCCCAGTCTATCTGCGAATCGTCAACAATGCTGCGACAAGCGATTATTCCTTTCATGTCGCGCTCGCCTCGCGGACCGTCCTGATATAGGAACAGTCGTGCAGGTCGTGCCTTCTTAACCTCTTCAAACACCTCTTGCAGATGGTCGGGACGGTTGAAGAACAGCATCAATACCGAGACGTCAATCTTTGATTCCTTCATGTTGTTAATTTATAAGTCCTCTTCTCATTCCTATTTTATTATTTCAATGAAAATAGACTTGCTTTTTCTGTCTTTCTCTTCGGGAAGATCTTCGTAGTTGCGGTATATCTCCTTGAGATAGTTCTTCACGTTCTTGGGAGCAGGAAATGATTTTCCCTCGAAAGTTATTGTTCCTAATGGCCAAGTCTCGTCGCTGCGGTGTTTCACTCCGTATGAGTTTGTTGACGGCAAAGCACCATAGTGACTTCGTGGAGGATTGAAAATATATGCTAATTTCCACAACAGGGTGTAGTGTATAAGCTTTATTGCCAACCATACAGGACACATGCAGTCCTTTATATCATATCTATGTGCCTCAGTAAGCGCAGCATGAGTTTTGTATATGCCCTGCACCGTCTTCCTTGTGAAATGGCGGTTGGCTGATGGATATTCTTCAAAGGCAAATATGCTTACGTATATTCCCTTGTTGTAATTTCTTGTGAGATTGTCGTTTTTCTCAAGATAGATGGAGTTTTTGTCACGCACTCTTGTTATTTTATCTCTTATAGGCTCATTCTCCCATGTCTGTACGAATAGGTGTGAAGGTAGTTCTTTTGGTGCGGCTTTTAAGAATTTCTTTAGCTGGTCTTGTTTCATACCTATGTCTAATCCGTCATCCCACGGTATGAATCCGCCGTGACGGTAGGCACCGAGTAGTGTTCCTTTGTCAAGCCAGTACTCAATTTTGTTTTTCTTGCACACCTTGTCTATTTCCTTAAGAATGTGCAGTTGTCTCAGTTGGCATGCTCTGAGATTTTCCTTTTTGTAGTTTTCGAGAGAATTCATAGTTTTATGCGGTTTTTAATTATACGTTCCATCCTTTCAAGGTCGTCTTTGTATGTTATCTTGATGTTGCTGTTATCTCCCTCAATAACCATGATTGGTATCTGCGGCAGATATTTGTGTACAAGCGAACAGTCGTCGGTAGGCTGGAAGTTGCTGTCGGCAAGTGCCAGTTTGAATGCTTTTGCTATAGTTCCTCTGCGGAAGCACTGCGGTGTCTGCGCATTTCTAAGTCGTTTGCGCTGGGGTATGTGGGCAATAGAACCATCATCGGCAAGTTCTATGATAGTATCGGTGGTCTCTACAGCTACATCTACCGCCTCGTAGTCAGCCAGTGCATTGATACATGACGATATTACGGCATGTGGCACGAGTGGACGCACTCCGTCGTGTATGAGCAGGTTATCGTCGTCGTCGGTAAATGCTTCAATAGCCGCCAGCGATGAATGGTAACGCTCTTTGCCACCTTGCAGTATGCGGGTCACTTTTCTGTAGCCGTTGCGTTGCACAATATCTTTCATCTCGTCAATATAGTCTTTGCGTGTTACAAGGGCTATCTCGTTAATCAAAGGATGCTGTTCAAAAACATCAATAGTATGCTCAATAATCATTTTGCCTGCTACGCTAAGGAATTGCTTAGGCATATCAGTACCAAACCTGTTGCCGCTTCCACCGGCAAGGATTACTGCTATATTCTTCATCTTCTGAACTTAACTTTAATAAACTCCTCGCATTCACGTAATATCTGTGCGCCCGCTATCTTCATTACAGCGTAATATGCCGTTGTTGCAATAGTTATTCTGCTGAACAGAAGAAGCCAAAGATTGTCAATGGTTGATGTTGCCCAGCCTGTTAATGCCATTACTCCTGTAGCAGCAGCGGCAAAAGGCAGAATGTCGGCAAGCATCTGCATGATGTTGTAGCCTGTGAGACGCCATGCATAGGCATGCCAGATGAATAGCCATGCTGTGTTTAATAACATGTAGGCTATGACCATTGTGCGTATGCCGTAAGGATAAATCAGAATCATGGTTGTAATCTGTGCCACGCCCAAAGCTAATGTTACCCACAGATATATGCCCGACTTCCCTTTTGAGATAATCAAGTTTGACAGTAATGTCGATAGCGGAATGACAGCTCCGCTTATGCTTAGAATCTGTATCAGTCGGGCACTTTCAAGCCAGTAGTCTGTTATTGCAAGCACAATAAATTCTTTTGCCACAAGTCCGAATCCCAATAAAAGCGGGAAAGAGATAAATGCCGTGAAGCGCATCATCTTGCGAAGCGCATTAAGTTGTCTGCCTCCATCGCTTTGTAAATCGACAAGTACTGGTTGTGCCACTTGGTTTACCATGTTCTGAACCAGTGAATAACATTTGAAGTTCCACTGATAAGACTGGTTATATACTCCCACCTGACTTTCGCCGAAATAGCGTCCTAATAGAAAGTTCAGCACGTTGTTGTTGATTATCGTAGTTATGGAAGTTGCCAGAATTTTGCACGAGAAGCGGAACATGCGTTTTACAGGTTCGAATGTGATGCCGCTTATCGTAGGTCTCCACTGGCTGTAGTGCCACACCATGATGGTGTTAGCCAACACATAAACCAAGCCTTGTGTTGCTATACTCCAGTAGCCCATGCCAAGAAAAGCCATTACAACTCCTACGACACTCGACAGTATCACTGCCACTGCCGCTGCTTTTGCCTGCTGCTTTGCTCTCAGGTTCTTGAATAGCCATGCATTCTGTGCTGTGCCAAACGAAGCTATCACTATGCTCAGAAAGGCATAGCGCCCTAATGGAATTAATGCGTCGTTGTGATAGTATTGTGCTATTAGCGGAGCGCAAAGGAAGAGTATGGTGTAGAGAATGAATCCTGCAATTATGTTGAACCAGAATACAGAGTTGTAGTCTCTGTGCTGCGGATTTTGTTCATTAGCCAAAGCAGTGGCAAAACCACTGTTCTGTAAAGCTGTTGCAACAAGCGAGAATATACTTAGCATCGGCATCATACCATAGTCGGAATGCGTAAGCAGTCTGCCCAGAATAATACCGAAAACCACCCCTATGAGTTGTTGTATGAGATTGTTCATACCACCCCATAACAGACCTTCACTTGTTTTCTCTTTTAAGGATTTCATCGTTGTATGCTACAAAAGTAATTATTTTTTCAGACATAACAATAAATAGGTTAAATGTTTTTTTATACTGTACCATAATTTTTGTATGCATAGGTTGTATCTGTTGTCATTATTATTCACAGAAAATTACTGCAGGGATTTTTGAACTAATATTTTCAAACTCTGCAATAAAAGGCTTTCATGGGATAAGAAAAAAGGGGGTAAAACCCCAAAAAGTACGGTGTTTAACCCCAAGACGTACGTCTTCAGCGCTCAATACGTACGTCTATAGACCCTAAAACGTACGTCATTAAGGTGTATTCACGTACGTCATTAACCCCTGTAAAAGCCTTTTTTACAACCCAAACAACCAACAATCCAAACTACAAAACAACTAAACCGTTGATAACCAAAACCTTATCCTAATGCCTCTATTTTCGCATATTTGCGCCCAACTCACTTTTATTTTGTAAAACCGCCAAATATAAGGGGTTTATTATGAACTTTTGTTTAGTATTTTGATAGGCACCTTTCTGTCTATAAAAGATTACTTAGCACAGGGTGAATAACCCTACACTATGCAATGGCGTCGCTTACTGGACACTTTAATAGTTAACTGCGCATGTTGTGCTTACTTTTTTATTCTCAAAATGTTGAGCGAATAAGGAGCTATAAGGAATTGAGGAGTAGTGCCTTCAAGTGCTATATGGCGTTTTGTAGGGAATACGAGAGTAGGATTGGTGAGAGTGTTCTCTGCAAAGCCGTTTATGCCTGTTAACTGTATAAGCTCTGCCTCCTTGGCATCGACATCGCCGAGGTTGAGATTAGCAGTCTCCTGCTCACTGCTGGTATTGACTATTTTCAGTATAATCTCGTTGGTTGTATCGTCAATAGATGCTGAGGTGAATATGCCCGGGTGAGTAGAGCCTCTTAGTTCTGCCTCTACAATCTTCTCTCCGTCGAGATAGCCTGTAATTTTGTTGCCGTCAACATCTACACGCACATCATACCAACGACCTGTTTCTACATGTCCTTTTACATTTACAAGAGTTGTTCGCCCACCGTCTTTAGCTTGTTCTATGCCATGCGCAGAGTTGCCCCAACCGCCTATGTTGAGCCAGCAGTAGTTGTCTTTGTCGGCATAGTTGAATATGAGTATGAAGCCTTCGCTGCCAGAGTTTTTCTTTGCACGCATAGTGACGGAGTACTTTCTTCCGCCTATAGGAGTGTTGACCAATGCCGAAACCCCCTCTCCGTCGGCAGTCTGTGTGAGTCCGTTCTTGTTGAGCTGCCAGGTTGTAGAACGTAGCATGAACTCTCCCTCTTTTCTTCCTGAGGCATTGATGACATGCTTGTCGGCAGTGATTTGCACGTCAGCAAAAGTTGCCTGAGTGTTATATGTTGCTACTCCTATATAGCTTTCCATAGGTGTGTGCTGTTCTTTTTTTGATATTAGAATCTCATTTCCTTCAGTCACTTTCAGCGTGCGTGTACCCACGTTCTCTGCCATAAGTTTCTGTACATAGTATGATGGTGTGCCCATTACGCTTTTTGAGTTGAATCTAATCATGTCAGGTCGCCAGCGGTCGTCATTCTCATTAACGAAGATTGGGGCGTATGAACTCATCTTTACAATGTCGGAATTGTTTTCCATGCCCATCATGAATACAGCTTCTCCAAGGGCTGCATTGAGATTGCCGAGATTGCTGAATGCTTGAGTAACAGCATATTCACCACAATAAACATCGGGCGATGAACGTGAGTATGTATCATATTTTTTGAAGTTCTGTGCAAACCATGCTGGTGAGCGATAGTAGTGTTCGTCAACAAGGTGTACTTTCTCTTTTGACTCCCATCGTGGGTTGTCGGTTCCCCAAGCCTGCACATTGCCTATGATATGTATTTTAGGATACTTTTTCAGTATTGCATTACGGAAAATCTTGTATCGCTTAAAGTATTGATCGGAAGTCTGCTGACCGTCATTATTGTTGTTTTCATTACCTATTTCAATGTACTCAATATTGAAAGGTTGCGGGTGACCGTTCTTGGCACGCATAGCTCCGTATTTTGATGTTACAGGACCGTTGGCATATTCCAGTGCATTGAGGCACTCGTCAACCCATTCCTTAATGTCTTCAACAGGAGTTATACCTCCGTGCCATATACCTATGTTGCATACATAGAGCGGTTTCGCACCAAGGTCTTCAGCTAATTGAAGATACTCATGAAAGCCTAAACCGTCGGAAGTGCGGTAGCCCCAGTTCTTGTTCCAATGTCCGGGGCGTTCTTCAATAGGACCAATGGTTTGTTCCCAACGGAAAGCGTTGTCTGGAGAGTCTTGTCCTTCTACGAAGCATCCGCCGGGAAAGCGCATGAACTTAGGACGTAGGTTGTGAAGCATCTCAACCAAGTCGGGACGTAGTCCGTTTTCTCTGTTCTTATAAGTTGGTGGAAACATTGATACCACATCAATAAAGAAGTCGGAATTGCCGGTTGATGATATTACGAAAATGGCATCAGGGTCGTTGGCGTTACACTTGAGTGTGCAGGTAACTTTCTGCCATCCCTTTTTTGAACTGTCATAGTTGAGTCTGCTTTGGGCATAGAATCTTGTACCAATCTTGCCTTTAAGTATGGCATAAAGTCCTCTTGACCTGTTAACCTTCACCCACATAGACACCTTATATTCACGACCTTTTACGGCATTTATACCCCAGAATCCGTTATTTGACACGCCAGCATCGGTGTCACCAATGTTTGTTGTCGTTACACGCAGTGCCTGTCTTTGTGCTTTGTTGAGAAGATTGTCTTTTACTATCGACATCTTAACATTACCGTTTACAGAAAGATAGGGGCTCCATTCTACAGCTTTATGTTCATCGTCTTCAAACGATCTGTTGCGTATAAGTTCGGCATATATGCCTCCATCGGCGGCATGGTTAATATCTTCATAGAATATTCCGTAGAGCATGGGACTGATGTCAACGCCTGTAGGACGGCTGTCTATGCTGATGTTTACCTGTGCTTGTAGAACAATGCCACAGCTTAGAAGTGCTGGGATTATTATTTTCTTCATCTGGATATATATTGTTGTATTAATTTCTTGAAAATGTTATTTGTCATGAGAAGTTTGCTGTTGCCAACGAGAGTCAACAGTTTCATTGCTCGGGTCATTACAACGTTCAGCTTGCGGTCTATTATAGTGCCATCCTCAATAAAGCAATTATCGGTAAGGAAGTCGAGTTGGTAGAGACGCTGCACGGTGAATCCATAGATTATTACTTCTCGTTGTGAACCTTGGAAACGCTCTACTGTATCTATGGTAATGTCTCTGTCTGCTGCATGCCGTATATGTATGGCATTGCGTATTGCAGCAATCTGATTACGGTAAGGCACTATTATGCCTATTGACATTGCAGGATCTGTTTGGCTTACAATCTGTGCTATCACCTCCGCTTCTGATTGATTAATCTTGTCGGAAGGTGAATCATCAGGACATGGCACATCAATGAATCGTACCCTTGCTTCGTTTGAAGGTTCTTGCTGGTGGGGTAGAGGTACACAGGAAAGTTCTCCTCTATAGAAGTTGTCATTGGGAAAAACCGCTATATCTTCATGCATTCTGCCTTGGTAGTGAAGCATATATACCACCTCTGGATTGTTTCTGTATTTATGAAGCAGTCGCTCAAAGAGTGACAATCGACAGTCGGTGAGCCCAATTTCTTTTAATAAGGGTTCTTTCACATGTGACTCCTCGGTAGTTTGCTGCACTACAGCCGGCAACTGTTTGTGGTCGCCTATTAGTACGAACTTCGTTATTGCTTCTTCACTGCCGCATTTTGCAGACATAAGACCAAGCAGTTGAGGCTCGAGAATCTGTGATGCCTCGTCGATTATTGCCAATGAGAAGCGTCGTAGAGAGAATATGGCTTGCTGTGAATTGAAAGCAGTTGTTGTGCCTACTACTATTTTTTGATTGCGGATAAATGTTCTTATATCATTAATCTTAACTATTCCTGCTGCTTTATTACTAAGCAGATAGGGGCGGTATTCTTCTCCGCACGACAATTCGTTTCCTATTCTTATAAAGTCAATACCCTCGGCAACTAACTTTGAGCATATCTCATCTACAGATCTGTTTGTGAAAGCCATAACGGCAACAGATGATTCTGGTTCAAGCAGTTCTTCCTTCAGAGTGTTAAGCATTCCGAACGATGTTTTGCCGGTGCCTGGCGGACCTATTATAAGAAACAGTTCCTTTGCTTGTTTTACACGTAATGAAAGATTGTTGAAACTATTGTAATTGCCTTTCAGCTTAATGGCTTTATCAACTTCGGGTGCGCATTGTGATAGTATTAAGTCGCGTCGATGTTGCGATGCAGACAGGAATGATTGAACTCCACGGAATTGTGAGCCAAAGGCAGAATCCATGAAATCGTGTTCAATAGCCCATGAATAGTCTGGCAGAGTATCAAAACACTTTATGTTGCTCTGTGGCACCCGCAGTTTGAGAGTCATCTTTTCAGGCTCAATAGCTTCTATTGAAGCACGATGAATTATTGTTTTGCGGCAGTCGGGTTCTGTACCATTCTTGTAGGAGTATAGGGTAACAATATCACCAACTCTGAAATTTGAAGCTCCCATATCCATTTCTGTGCATGTGATGTGAGTAGATGTTGCTTCTATTTTTATGCCGTCAATGATGTTGCCAGCTTCTCTCTTTTCTTCTAAAGAATCGTGCCAACGTGCAGAGAAGCCGCTGTTCTCTTTACGCTTGTTGCCTATTTTCGACAATACATATTCTCGCTGAACAAACTTCAGCATTGTTTGTTGGTAGGCTTTTTCAAGTGGACTGGCATTTTGAAACTGCCGTAATATGCTTTCAATAGCAGGTGCTTCGTAGTTTGTCCAGAGTTTGTTGGTGATGCATTCTTCATTAAGGTCGCTTGCCTTAAGAGTATTCAGAATGCTGAATCCATCGGAAGAGTAGTGCAGCTCGTGCCATACAAGTTGATTGCGAAGTCGGAAAGCTGTGTGCAGTAGTTCGGGTGCAGAGGCAGTTCTGAGTAGAGAATACTCATATTTAGAATAGAGCAAGAAGGGTTGAATCTGTTCGTTGTCAATACTGAAATTATAGTGAATCAAAGCCCTGTAAAGCAATAGCTGTACAAAGTGTGGCGTGGTTATAACAGGCGATATAAAGCCTTGCACGCCGGGAACGAACCCCGCCTTTCCTGATTTCTGCTCAATAAGTAGTGTGTAGTCGCTCTGGAGAAAGTCCATGCGCCCTTGTATGCCAAGCATTTCGCTTGTAAATGAAGGTTCAAGGATTATCTCTGATGGATCAAAAGCCTTTACCGTTGCAGGTAATTCCTTAGAGATAGCTCTATGTATATGTTGTTTCTGTTGTTTTGCTTCATTATGAAAGTCGGCATTAAGTCCTTGACAAGTGGCTAATTGCAGTGAGTGATGTTTGCAGAATTCTTCTATGCTTTCCTTGTATTCACGGTCAGCAAGTCCATGTAACTCCTCGTCGAGCAGTTGACTTGCAAACTCTCCTAATAGTGTAGCGCTTGTTTGTATTGATGGCGAAAGTTTTTTTATCAATGCGGTCAGTGGAGTTATGCCATATTCCTTGAAACCAGCTGCAATGTTTGAAATGTCGATGAGGAAATCGGGCTCAAATATTATAAGTTCTGGATAAGTAATGCCTTTCTCCTGTCGTGGACGTATGATGTTGAGTTGTGTACCTGTAGATAGTAGCGGGGTGAGGTAGGAATAATCATTTTTCAGATACTTATTATCCTTGCCATAGCTGATTTGCAATTCTGGAGAATCGCCAGCATCGGCCCTTGCAGTAATGATTGTATCGGTCCAATTTTCTACGATAACTCTTAAGTAGTTGGTAGCCGCCGATTTCCAGATGCTGCCTTCCAAATAGCCTGTAGGCATAGCCTTTGTCAATACTTCGGGAATCTCGGCATCAGGATAGATAAGCAGGAAAAGCGATGTTATACTCTTGAGATCGTAGAGAAAATAACGTGATAACTCAGAGTTGTCAAGCTCATCAAAATGTCTTATCCTTTGACGGGCGTTCTCAACAGTTCTTATAAGATGTTTAGGGGCTTTATGTTCTGTGAGAATGTAGTTTGTTTTTGCGAATAATCCTGAAAACTGTATTGGAATATTGCGTAAACGAATATCTACAAGGCGGTTCAGGACAAAGCGCAATACCCTGTATCCGTCTTTTGGCAACTCCTGTTTGAGCGCTTCAAGAAGATATTTTATAAGTTCTTTATTGTCCTCCAAGTCTCTCGAAAAATATTAGTATATCTTCCCAAGTCTTGAACTCGTCAGAGCCGAATTCTATAGACGTGCCCATGAAAGCACTGTGTTTTCTTGTGTCAATGATGTAATCGCCCAAAAGTAGTGACGGGTTGTTTGCAAAAACAAGTTTGTTCCATGCAGGTGCAGAAAGTGCGTTTTCAACCCAAGCTTGGGTTTCTGTCAGGTAGGAAGGGTTATTGGTAGGTGCAGGGGCTATGATGTGAATATCGTAGAACTGTAGAAGGAACTCATAGCATTTGTTGAGGCTTGATTTCGGTTTACCATAGACGTCCTTCATGGTGTCTATGCCAATGTAGATAACACTGCGCTCACGTCCTTCCTGACGATCGTCAATCTGGCGTATAAGTGGGATTATATAGTGATTTATTACACTCTCGTTAAGTCGGTGTTCTCCATGAAAATGTATTGCATTAGGATAGTGTTCACAGAACAATCCAAAGGTATGTACCAATGGGTCGTTGTCGCCAAAGAGTCCAAACACACGTTCACGGTCTTCATCAGTTATACCGTTAAAGCAGTTTGTTGTTATATCGCGATACTCCTTTGCGAGAGCCTTTGTTACAATGAACTCCTGCACACCGTCTTTTCTCGGGTTTTGAAATATCTGCTTGCCCACCATGTTGTGTTCAGACATTGTGTTTCCCATTTCAAATGCAGGATTCACTATGATACGGTAATATCCGCACAGCATTTCTGCATACATGCCACCCATTGAAGTTCCTATTATTAAATGTGGCTTATGCTCTTTGCACATGTTGTGTAAGAGCGACATAGCCTCAGTTGGGATTATGGGTAAATCCTCGGCAATAACATTAGCTGATGGTAAGAGAGTTTGTAAAACCTTAACTGTATGAGTGCTTGCTGCAGAACCAAAGCCGTGGACATACATCACGGTTTTGCCTTTCATGAGCTCAGGAAAGGTTTTAATGTGCTGGTTATCCATGAGATTTTATTTTCCTACAAAGTTACTACTTTTTTCTGTTAGGCAGATGTATTGTCGTGGAAAATTATTAACTTTGCACATAATTAGCTGTTTTACAAAGAAGAAAACGGATGAAAGTAACTGAGGTTTTAGAAAAATTAGAAGGCAGGAATTTCTCTTTTGAGGTGTTGCCTCCTTTGAAAGGAAATGGCACAAGTGCCCTTTTCAATACAATAGAGAAACTTTCTGTCAATAATCCTCTCTATATAAATATTACCACCCATCATAGCGAGTTTGTATATAAGGAATTGCCTAACGGTCAGTTTGAACGCTCACGTGTGCGTCGTAGGCCTGGCTCTGTGGCTATAGCTGCAGCAATACAGAATCATTTTGATATACCTGTGGTACCTCATGTTATTTGCTCTGGAGTAGATAAAGATACTATTGAATATGAACTTCTTGATCTTCAGTTTTTAGGAATTGAGAATTTACTGCTTCTAAGAGGAGATAAGGCAAAGGAAGACAAATTCTTCACAGCTGTACCAGGTGGACATGAGCATACTACAGAACTGATAAATCAGGTCAACAGATTTAATAGCGGATACTTTGTTGATGGAACTCCAATAAATAAGCCTGGTATTCCATTCTCGTACGGAGTGGCATGTTATCCTGAAAAACATGAAGAAGCTCCTAACTTGGAAATGGATATGGAGTTTCTGAAGATTAAGCAGGATTTAGGTGCATCATATGCAGTGACACAGCTTTTCTATGATAATAGTAAATACTTTGACTTTGTTGAGAAAGCCCGTAAATCAGGAATAACAATACCAATTATACCTGGTATAAAACCACTTGCCAAACTTTCACAGCTCACCATGGTACCAAAAACATTCCATGTTGATTTGCCTGAAGAACTTGCCAGAGAAGCAGTGAAGTGTAAGACCGATGCTGACGCAAAGGCATTGGGCATAGAGTGGGGGATAGAACAATGCCGTGAGTTATACGAGTCAGGTATAAAGAATATTCATTTCTATACGGTTTCTGCGATTGATTCTGTAGTGGAAATAACAAGCAGAATCTCAGGCTTGTGATAAAAATAATATGTGTTTAGAGTCAAGATATGAAATTTCAAGAAGTAATAGGTCAGGAAGATATTAAGCATAGACTATTGCAGATGGTCTCTGGCGACAAGATTCCACATGCATTGATGTTCTGTGGAGCATCAGGGTATGGCGGCTTGGCACTTGCCCTTGCTTTTGCTTCATATCTTTTAGGTGAACGTGAGGACAATACCAATCCTAATGTTCAGGCAATGCTTGCTAAATTCCAACATCCGGATTTGCATTTCGTTTTCCCTGTGATACGCCCTGCAGGAGCATCATCTGACAAGAAAATAACAAGTGATGAATTTTTCCGCCAATGGACAGACTTGCTTGTTGATTCACCATATTTTAGTTTTGAAGAGTGGTTGAACTGTATTGGTGCCGAGAATCAGCAGGCACAGATATTTGCTGCTGAGGGTGATGTGCTTACACATAAACTATCGCTTAAATCAAGCCAGGGTGGATATAAAGTGTGTATTATATGGCTTCCTGAACGTATGCACACTGTTTTTGCAAACAAGATATTGAAATTGCTTGAGGAACCTCCTCATAAGACTGTATTCCTTATGGTTGCTGAGGAACCCCAATTATTACTTGAGACTATACGTAGTCGTGTGCAGAGAATAGACATCAAACGCATTGCAGATGATGATATAGCTTATGCATTGCAACAGAAACGTGGGCTTTCTCCAGAAATGGCACAGAGAGTGGCACGCATATCAACAGGTGACTGGTTGAAGGCTGTAGAATTTCTCGACAGCTCAAGCGAGAAGCATCAGTTTCATGACATGTTCATGATGTTGATGCGAATGGCATACCGTCGTGATACAAAGGGCATGAAGAAATGGGGAGATGTTGTTGCTGCATTCGGAAGAGAGAAGCAACGACGCATGCTAAAGTATTTCTCTTCACAGATAAGGGAGAACTTTATGTATAATTTCCAACAACCTGAACTCATCTATATGACCGAAAACGAGGAGGAGTTTTCGCATAATTTTGCACGCTTCATCAATGAAGCCAACGTAGTAGAGATACAAGAATTGATAGATAGGACAATACGTGCTATAGGTCAGAACGCAAACCCAAAGATGCAATTCTTTGATTTTGCACTGAGTATGATAGTGCTTATAATAAGAAAATAGTAATGGATTACAAAAATATGAAATTCAAAATGGCCAGCGACTGTGACCGTGGCCTGTGTCCAAAAGGTGTTGGACGCTCTGACCGGCAGCTTAATGTGTATGACTGGCTGGCTGATGTACCTGGTAATATAGATACCACAGATTTGGTGGAGGTACAGTTTAAGAATACTCGTAAGGGCTATTACCATAATGTCAATCAACTGGAATTGAATAAGGGCGACATAGTTGCTGTTGAGGCGAATCCTGGCCATGACATAGGTGTTGTTACTCTTACAGGACGCCTTGTAGAACTTCAGTTGAAGAAAGCTAACCTGAAATCAGAGGATGATATTAAACGTGTATATCGCTTAGCAAAGCCTGTTGATATAGAAAAGTATGAGGAAGCTAAGAGTAGAGAACACGATACCATGATTCAGAGTCGTCAAATAGCAAAGGACTTAGGACTTCAGATGAAGATTGGAGATGTTGAGTATCAAGGTGATTGCAATAAAGCGATATTCTATTACATAGCAGATGAACGTGTAGATTTCCGTCAACTTATCAAGGTGCTTGCAGATACATTCCATGTAAGAATTGAGATGAAGCAGATTGGAGCCCGCCAAGAGGCAGGACGAATAGGAGGCACTGGACCTTGTGGACGTGAACTTTGTTGTGCCACTTGGATGAAAAACTTCAGTTCTGTAAGTACGAATGCCGCTCGGTTTCAAGATATTTCACTCAATCCACAAAAACTTGCCGGCATGTGTGCAAAGTTGAAATGTTGTCTTAACTATGAGGTTGACAGCTATGTAGAGGCAGGAAAGAAACTTCCTAATAGAGAGGTTATTCTACAGACAAAGGATAATGATTATTATTACTTTAAGGCTGACATATTGGCAGGCTTGATAACCTATTCTACAGACAAGCGTTTAGCTGTTAATATAGAGACCATAACCGCTGAGCGTGCACATCAGGTTATTGAGATGAATAAGGTTGGTGAAAAACCAGTGTCATTGCTTGCCGAGGAAGATATTAAGGCTCCAGAACAACCAAAAGACTTGCTTGCCGATGCTGATATAAGCCGTTTTGACAAGCACAAGCGTCGTGGACAGAATAAGAATAGAGGAAACCGCGACCGTAATAAGGAACGACGTAATGACAATAAGCCAAAGCATAATAAAAGTGAAGCTTAGTCATATTATAATAAGTTTCATTGGTATTGTTCTTCTCTTTGTTTCCTGTGATAGAAAGAAGGTGTATGATGAGTATGCTCATACGCCTTTAGTTGGATGGGAGAAGAATGATACTATCTCTTTTGAAGTTCCTAAGGTTAAAGATGCAGGGACATACAACTTCACTTTGAACTTAAGAAGCGACAATTCGTTTCCTTTTACCAATGTTGTATTAGTAGTAGGCATAGCAACGTTCCCGTCTATTGATACTTATGTTGACACAATTAAGTGCATGCTTACCAATAAAAGAGGTAATACTTTGGGTAAAGGAATAAATATTTACCAACATGATTTTCCTATAACATCACTTAATCTGAAGGCAGACGATTCTGTGTATGTTACCGTGCAGCATATAATGAAGCGTGAAATGCTGCCGGGAATATCTGATGTGGGACTGCTTATTACTAAGAAAGAAGGCGGTTATTCCTATTAGCATCAATTCTCAGGAATACAAATAGCAAGATTGTAAATCCCCACAAGGACGAACCTCCATAGCTGAAAAGCGGTAGCGGAATGCCTATAACGGGAGTAAGTCCCAGTACCATTCCTATGTTTATGAATACATGGAATAGAAATATACTTAATACGCTGTATCCGTATATTCTGCCAAAAGCAAATGGTTGACGCTCGGCAAGATGTATAAGCCGCAGAATTAATATTAAGAAAAGTATTAGCACGCCTGCACTGCCAAGGAATCCTTGTTCTTCTCCTACTGTGCAGAAAATAAAGTCTGTAACCTGTTCTGGCACATATTGCAGCTTTGTTTGTGTGCCGTTCAAAAATCCCTTTCCTTTAAGTCCTCCCGAACCAATGGCAATCTCACTCTGATGAACATTGTATCCTGCTCCTGCAAGATCTTCTTCCAATCCTAAAAGTACATTTATTCTCACCCGCTGATGTGGTTGCATAACATTGTTAAGCACATAGTCGGCAGAATAAAAAAAGGTTATGCTTCCTATGGCAAAAAATGTTATGAGCAGATAGTTTACATATCTTGTGCGCAACCATTGATAGACTAAATATAGAATAAGAAGTGTTGTCGTTATAATCAACACCCATGTTATGTCAAAAGGAATTACGAATATTCCAAACAGTGTTGCAATAGTAGTTGTTCCAAGGCATGCTCCTGATATAATCAGAGACTCGCGTTTCTCATTACAATACACAAACACCATGGCGGCAGAGAACAGTTGTATCATTGTCAACACGGCATATTTACCGACAGACGTTGGAGTTATAGATAATTCGTTTGCTTCAAATTTCATTCCAACAACAAAATATACTACCATAGCTACACCTGTGAAGAGAACACTTCCTGGCATTCCCTCACGATAAAACACAAGAAAAAAGGCAAAGTAAACCAGAGCAGAACCTGTTTCTTTCTGTAGAACAATACATATCATTGGTAGCATAACAACTCCCAAGGCCTTTATGAAATCACGTGTCTTACCTATGTTGAAGTTATATCCGCTCATGAGTTTTGCAAGTGCCAGAGCTGTGGCAAACTTAGCCAGCTCTGCCGGCTGAAGGCGCAGCGGACCAAGAACAAGCCATGATTTTGAACCTTTTATCTCATGGGGATTAAATATTGTTGCGAATAGCAATAGTACCATCAACCCGTATATCACGTATGAAAAAGTTCCGAAGTAACGGCTGTCGGTCATCATTATAACAAATCCTAACACCACAGCTGTTATAATCCATACTATCTGCATGCCTGTGCGGGTGTCAAGACTAAAGAAGTCGGTGTCACCATAGGTATAGCTGGCTCCGCAAATGCTGAACCAACCATATACCAATAGGATTATGTAAATTCCCACGGTCCACCAGTCTAATGACTGCCAAAGGCTTTGGCTCTTACCTGTTCCTGTTGCCATAGGCTATCCTTCTGTTTTGAAATGTTGTGGCTTTCGTCTCTGATGCTTCTGAGAGTTTGCCTTTCATATATTGTTCTATCATTAGTGCACCAATCGGTACAGCAAAATCTGCACCGAATCCTCCATTCTCTACATACACTGCAATAGCAATTTTAGGGCTGTTCATTGGCGCAAATCCCATGAATACAGAATGGTCTTGTCCGTGGTTTTGAGCTGTGCCGGTCTTTCCGCATACTTCATATTCACTGCTGTTAGCGCCACGACATGTACCTTTAAGTACTGCTGAGCGCATGCCTGCTACAACATAGTCGTATGCCTTGCGAGAGGCTTTGGTTATACGCTTATTTGTAAATGCCTTGTCAAGAGGTTCCCCTTGTACATTCTTTACTACGTGTGGAGTGTAGAAATAGCCTCGGTTGGCTATTGTTGCACAAAGATTTGCTATTTGCAAAGGTGTAAGCGTAACCTCACCCTGACCTATGGATATGGAGATAATGGTTAGTCCGTTCCACGATTTTTTATATGCATTGTCATAGAACTCGGAGTTAGGTATTAGTCCTCGTTTTTCTCCGGGGAGATCTATTCCAAGTTTATACCCGAATCCCATACTTACCATATAGTCACGCCACACATCCATTGCCACCTGAGCTTTTGGATATTTCTTGCGGTTGCCTATCATGTAATAAAGTCCCCAGCAGAAGTAAGCATTGCACGAAGTACTTATTGCCTCTACCAAAGGTGTTGGTGAACTGTGAGCATGACAACCCACATGTAGTCCTCTGTGATAGAATCCGTGATGGCAGGGAAATGCCGATGATGGGATTATAATATCTTCTGTGAGAAATGTTAATGCTTGAGAAGTCTTGAATGTAGAGCCTGGGGGGTATTGTCCCATGATGCTTCTGTTAAGCAGAGGTTTCCATATATCTCTTTGCAATGCCCTGTGGTTCTTACTTCTGTGTCGTCCTACCATTAGACGTGGGTCGTATGTAGGTGTTGACACCATACAGAGAACTTCACCAGTGCTTGGTTCTATGGCTACTATACTTCCAATTTTTCCTTCAAGAAGCCGTTCACCCAGAGTCTGTAGTTTGGCATCTATGCTTAGTGTAAGATTCTTGCCGGGCACAGAGCGTGAGTCCAGTTCACCGTCTTTGTAGTGTCCTTTTATTCTTCCGTGGGCATCACGCAACAATATCTGTACACCCTTCTCACCGCGCAGTTGTTTCTCATAGTATCGCTCAACGCCTAATTTTCCGATGTAGTCGCCAGGTATGTAGTATTGGTCTTCTGCATCGTCAATATCGCCTTGTGATACCTCTGCAACATCTCCCAACACATGGGCGGCATGCGGATATTGATATTGCCTGATGCTGCGTTTTTGAACATAGAAACCTGGAAACCTGAACATCTTTTCACGAAAGACACTGAATTCTTTGTCTGTAAGTTGTGAAAGAAACAGTTGCTGGGTGTATCTTGAGTAGCCGGGATTCTTTGAACGGTCTTTTACATCGTTCATTCTTTTGATGAAGAAATCTTTTGTTATACCCAGCGTACTGCAGAACTCAAGTGTGTCGAAGTGATTCTTTGCTTCGTTATTCACAACCATTATGTCATATGCTGGTTGGTTATAAACTAATAATTCACCGTTGCGGTCGTATATTAGTCCTCTTGAAGGATAATCTATTTTCTTTAAGAAAGCATTTGAATCGGCATTTTTCTTGTAGTCGTCGCTTAATAGTTGTAATGTAAAGAGCCTGATTATGTATATAACCACAATACTTATGGTTATACCTCCTATTACGTAGCGGCGATTGCTCAGATTGTAGTCCATGCTTATTCGCGGCGTAGGCTTTCAATGGTTATGATTAGCAGAAAACTCAGTAGTGTGCTGCCAAGAATATACATCAACCATTGTTTGATGTTGAAGAAGTTGAACTGCTCTAAAGTGAAGAACAATAAGCAGAAGATGAATACCAGAATAAAGCTGAAAAGCATATATTTAGTAAACCCTAAGCTGCGTGCTGAGGGCGATATTGAATCAGGGGTATCTCTGCTGACAAACAGCTTCAGTAATGTTGGTTGCAGAAAGGCTGTGAATGTTAATGCGGCGGCTGCAACACCGGGAGTGTTTGAGAATATATCAGATACAAGTCCGAGCATGAATCCTATAGTCAGCGATGTCCAGCGTGCAGTGTTGCTTGGCATTGTAATGATGACATATACAAGCAGCAACGGAGTTGCAACTCCAAATAAGTGGATGTTGTTTAGTACTATCACCTGAACTGCAAGAAGGAGCAAGGTGATGGCTGTTGCTTTTATTATGTCTATACTCATTATTTTCTTTTTTAATTCTGTCGGGTTGCAATAGAATCCTGTGCAGCACGTATTATATTTAGTTGTTCCTGCATAGGTGCATTGTCAATGATACATACATCATTCAGATTACTGAAATCTGTCGAGAGCTTAATTTTTATTCTATAACTCAGTCCATCAGAAGAGTTGAAGGTACAGATAACTTTGCCAACAGTTACTCCCATGGGAAAGACCGATGAGTAGCCGCTTGTTTCTATAATGTCACCCACTCTGTAGTGTGCATGGCGTGGCACGTCTTCAACGTATGCATAACGAGGATCGCTGCCCTGCCAGTGTAGATATCCGAAATATCCACGCTTGCGTATGCGGCAGCTGATATTCGACTGTGAGTGTAATACGGGTAGTACTACTGAGTAGTGTCTGCCTACAAGATATACTATTCCAACCACGCCTGAACCGGAAACTACACCCATGTCTTTCTTCACTCCGTCGGCACTGCCCTTGTCGAGTGTTATGAGGTTGTTGGCTTTGTTTATTGAGTTGTGCACCACTTTGGCATTAATCGTGTTGTAGCCGGTTGGCACTTCTGTTTGAAGTGCATTTGAATTGGATGTGAGTTTCCGAAGTTGTGCTTTCACAGCGTTTAGTTCCAGTTCCAATTGAGTGTTGCGGACTGTTAACTGCTCGTTGATAGTGGACAGCCCGAAATAGGACGTTACTTTAGAACTTAGTTCGTAGCATTTGCCGCTGACGGCATTTGCCGACGAGAACCACACGCTTCCCTGATAGCTGTTATAGCTGAAGAGAAGCGCAATACTGGCTGCCTCGAACAATACGAAGAGCAGCCAGTGATAGTATTTTGTTAGAAACTCAAGTAAGTTCCTCATTAATCAGAATATCGTGTTGTGTTATCTCATCAGGAATGAGAAACGGTCAATGTTCTTCAGTGCTATTCCTGCTCCGCGTGCAACACTGTGCAATGGGTCGTCTGCTATGTGGAATGGAATGTTAATCTTGTCGGTAAGACGTTTTGCAAGACCTCTGAGCAATGCTCCGCCACCACTTAGGTATATACCGTTCTTCACGATGTCGGCATATAGTTCAGGTGGAGTGTTCTCAAGTGCTGACAATACAGCACTCTCTATTTTGGCAATAGTTTTGTCTAAGCAGTGGGCTATCTCCTGATAGCATACAGGCACCTCCATTGGCATGGCTGTTATGCGGTTTGGACCATGTACGATGTAGTCCTCTGGTGCTTCATCGCCAAGGTCGGTAAGTGCTGAACCTACGTGTATCTTTATACGTTCAGCCATGCGTTCTGAAACCTTTACGTTGTGCTGGCGTGACATGTATTCCTGAATATCGGCTGTAAGTTCGTCGCCTGCTACACGGATTGAGTTGTTGCTTACGATTCCGCCAAGCGATATGATGGCAATCTCTGTAGAACCACCACCTATGTCAACAATCATATTTCCCTCTGGTGCTTCAACATCAATACCTATACCAATAGCTGCTGCCATAGGCTCGAATATGAGGTAAACATCACGTCCGTCGGCATGTTCTGCTGAGTCGCGCACTGCACGCAGTTCTACTTCGGTGCTTCCAGAAGGTACGCCGATTACCATACGCAGTGATGGGGTGAAGAGGCGATGGCGTGAATGTACCATTTTGATGAGTCCGCGCATCATCTGTTCGCAGGCTGTAAAATCGGCAATAACACCATCGCGCAACGGACGAATAGTGCGAATGTTCTCATGTGTCTTTTCGTACATAAGTTTTGCCTTGCCGCCTACAGCAATCATTTTGTCTGTGCGACGGTCGAGAGCAACCACCGAAGGCTCGTCAACGACAATCTTATCGTCGCTTATAATGATGGTGTTGGCAGTGCCAAGGTCCATCGCTATGTCTTGTATGAATGAAAAAAGTCCCATTGATTCTTTTTGAATATATGTATTTTATTTTTATTTGTTTGTCTGCTCAAACCATTTGTTTATTGCTGTATCGTAGTGACTTGAAACTCCGAATGCTCGTGTGGCGAACTCACGGCGCTGTGCAGTGGTAGTTTCTGCTCCTTGCTTATTTACAATGTCAAGCAGAAGGCTGTACTCAGCTTTGCTTGGAACTATCACTACATCGTTAAAGTTCTTAGCACCGGCACGTATGAGTGATATTCCGCCTATGTCTATCTTCTCGATTATATCAGCTTCAGATGCACCACTTGCCACAGTCTGCTCAAACGGATAGAGGTCAACAATTACGAGGTCAATCTCTGGTATCTCGTATTCTGTCATCTGCTTCTGGTCATTTTCATTGGCACGGCGCCCGAGTATTCCTCCAAAAATCTTTGGGTGGAGTGTCTTTACTCTCCCGCCAAGTATTGATGGATATGTGGTTACGTTCTCTACTGCTTGACATTCAAATCCGAGTGACTCAATGAATTGTTGGGTGCCGCCTGTAGAAAGAAACTTAACTCCTTCGGCATTCAACTTGCTTAATAACTCGTTGAGTCCATCTTTATGGAACACAGACACCAATGCGGTTTTGATTTTCTTTGTCGCTGCCATATAATCTTTTGATTGTTATTCAATTTACAAAGTTACGGCAAATCAGCCGAATAACAAAGAAAAAAACAAATATTTTGATTCTCAACTTTATTAATTGGCACAAATCATTTTGTAGGCTCAATATTATGCCTTATGTTGCGTGTTGTCAGTAATGTTGTTTGTGCCTATAAAACATTATGCTCATTTTGTCATTGTCCAAAATATATTACAAAAAGTCAAAATAAAGCCCTTATATTTGGCGGTTTTACAAAATAAAAACCATTTGGGCGCAAATATGAGGAAATAGAGGCATTAGAAATTGGCATAAAAAGGCTGTTAATGTGATTGTTTTTGCTAACGACAGTTATTGACAACAGTTATTACAGTGTAACGATAGTTATTCTTAGCTTGCAATGATAG
>JBHAEQ010000022.1:0-54974 GCA_041855685.1 Prevotella sp.
AAATATGAGAGAATAGAGGCGTTAGAAATTGGCATAAAAAGGCTATTTATGCGGTTGTTTTTGCTAACGATAGCCATTGATAGCACTTGTTATGTCGTAACGATAGCTATTGTTAGCTTGTAACGATAGTTATCGTTGTTGCGCAAGAATAGTTATCGTTAGCGCATAAGAATAACTATCGTTAGGTGGGAACAACAGTTATTCATAAAAAGCATGCATAGTTTTCTGTAGAAGACAAAGATAACAATAGTTATCCTTATAGAATTTCTTTTCTATAAGCTCAAAAAAATCGGCAGTATTTTTCTGTGATATTAATTTACATTTACACAAGTTCACACTTCAGTGCCGACTTATCAAAATTAAAGCCAAGTAGTCGTACTCTGCGTATTTCATTATCCAATTCAGGAGCAGACTGTAGAGCAGAAAGCTCTACTCTTATGTAATTATCTGTAAATCCGTGCATTTTCTTGCCTCGCGCTGATTTCTCGAAAAGCACATCACGCTCTTTACCGATAAACTTTTCATAAAACGCATGAGTTTTTTCATCAGAGAGTTCAAGCAGTCTTTTCACACGAAGTTTCTTCTCCTTATCATCAACTACATGTGGAATACGAAGTGCGGCCGTACCAGGACGTTCACTATAAGGAAACACATGTAACTGAGTAATATCCAGTTCTTTAAGAAATTCATAACACTCTTCAAAAAGTTCTGCAGTTTCTCCACGACATCCCACCATGACATCTACACCTATGAAGGCATCAGGAAGCATTTTCTTTATCAGATTTATCTTGTGTGCAAATAAAGCCTTGTCATAACGACGATGCATCAGACGCAGCACCTCATCAGAACCGCTCTGCAATGGTATATGGAAATGAGGCATAAACGCCCTACTCTCCTTTGCACAATAATCTACAATTTCATCGGTAAGAAGATTTGGTTCAATACTACTGATGCGGTATCTCTCAATACCTTTCACACAATCAAGAGCTTTTACAAGATTAATAAATGTCTCACCCTCTTTTGTCTTGAAGTCACCTATATTCACACCTGTAAGAACAATCTCCTTTCCTCCTTCCTCTGCAGCCTGATAAGCCTGTTCTACAAGAGAAGCGATAGACGGATTACGAGAGTTGCCTCGTGCATAAGGAATAGTGCAGTATGTACAGAAATAATTACAACCATCTTGCACTTTCAAGAAATACCTCGTCCGGTTTCCACGAGAACATGACGGAGCAAACGATGTTATCTCCTTTGTTTTAACAGAATGGAAATTATCTTTTATTGAAGCATGCTCAACACCAGAGAGTTTCTCTCCCCATGCTTCTGACAAATACTGTATAAGATCCGCCTTCTCGTTACTTCCTAATACAAGTCCCACACCGTCAATCTTTGCTATGCGTTCAGGTTCAAGCTGCGCATAACAGCCTGTCACGACAACAAACGAATCTGGGTTACGTCTCACCATTTTGCTAATGGCATGGCGGCATTTAGCATCTGCCACATCTGTTACAGAACAGGTATTTATAAGACATATATCGGCAGTTTCTTCCTCTGTTGCATCAACAACCCCCATCTGGTTAAGCATTCTGCCAAAGGTAGAAGTTTCTGAAAAATTCAGCTTGCAACCGAGGGTATAATACTTTGCTTTCTTTCCTTGAAATACTGATGAATCTATCATTTTTATTAATTTGCTTACAAAGTTAGCATAAAAAAACGGTGTAAACCTTTAATGTAAGCATATTTTTTAGTATCTTTGCATCGTTTTATAATATAAATTAAGGTTAAAAAGATGCAGGTTGCGGTTGTAAAATATAATGCCGGTAACATTTATTCCGTATTGAATGCTCTGCGCAGACTTGGGGTTGAGCCGTTGCTCACCGACAATGCAGACGAGCTTAGACAAGCCGACAGAGTGCTGTTCCCTGGTCAGGGAGAGGCAGGAACGACAATGAGCTACATACGCAAACACAAACTTGACGAGGTGATACTCTCACTCCGCCAGCCTGTGCTCGGTATTTGCATTGGCCAGCAGTTGCTGTGCCGACATTCAGAAGAAAGCAATACCGACTGTATAGGCGTATTCCCTGTTGATGTGAAAAAATTTGTTCCAAAGCAACATGAGGATAAAGTGCCGCAAATGGGTTGGAATTGCATATACGATTTGAGCACTCCATTGTTCAATGGAATTAAGGAACAAGACTTCATATACAATGTTCACAGCTTTTACGTGCCGAAGAATGAGTTCACCATTGCCACATGCGATTATATACAACCTTACTCGGCAGCATTGCACAAAGACAATTTCTACGCATGCCAATTCCACCCCGAAAAGAGCGGAAAGGTAGGAGCGCAGATTCTGAAAAACTTTCTTGAACTTTAATTATAATAGAACATGATAGAACTGATTCCCGCTATCGACATAATAGATGGAAAATGCGTCAGACTTACCAAGGGCGACTACAACCTGAAAAAGGTGTATAATGAAGACCCTGTAGAACAAGCCAAGGAATTTGAGGCGAAAGGGTTCAAACGTCTGCATATAGTTGATCTCGACGGAGCAAAGTCAAATCATATTGTAAATATCCACATATTGAAAGCCGTTACAGAAGCAACCAACTTGACTATAGATTTTGGAGGCGGTATAAAAAGCGAAGTCGATATTGAAAAGGCATTTGAAGCAGGAGCACAGATGGTCACTGTAGGAAGTATTGCAGTAAGCAAACCGGAGTTGTTTCTGACATGGTTAAATAAATACGGAGCCGACAGAATAATTCTCGGTGCAGACGTTAGAAACGGCAAGGTATCAATAAACGGCTGGAAGGAAGATTCTTCCGAAGACTTGCTTCCGTTCTTGAAAAAATATATTGACGCCGGTGTGAGGAATGTGCTGTGCACGGAAATATCAAAGGACGGCACCCTGCAAGGTCCTGCTATAGAATTATATAAAGAGATAATACAGACTTATCCCAACCTGCATCTTATTGCATCAGGCGGAGTATCGTCAAATACCGATATTGAAAATCTTGAGCGTGAAGGAATACCGGCTGTAGTTTTCGGTAAGGCGTATTATGAAGGAAGAATTAAATTTTAGCAAATGTTAGCAAAGAGAATCATACCATGCCTTGATGTCAAGAACGGTGAGACTGTAAAAGGCACAAACTTCGTAAATCTACGTAGTGCCGGCGACCCTGTGGAATTAGGCAGGGCATATAGCGATGCAGGTGCAGATGAACTCTGCTTTCTTGATATTACGGCATCAGTAGAAGGAAGAAAAACATTTGCCGAAATGGTTACTCGTGTAGCAAAGGAAATAAATATTCCGTTCACCGTAGGCGGAGGAATAAACACCCTTGCCGATGTTGAATGCCTACTCTATGCAGGCGCCGACAAAGTTAGTATAAACTCATCGGCAATAAAACGTCCTGCGCTTATAGATGAGATTGCAGGCAGATTTGGTTCGCAGGTATGTGTATGCGCCATTGACGCCCGCTATGATGCCGACGGTTGGCATTGCTATACAAAAGGAGGCAGAGAACGCCAAGAACTGGACTTATTCAGTTGGGCTTATGAAGCACAGGAACGCGGAGCAGGAGAAATACTCTTCACTTCAATGGATCATGACGGTGTGAAGACAGGGTATGCCAACGAGGCACTCGCAAAACTGGCAGATTCATTGTCAATCCCCATAATTGCATCAGGCGGAGCAGGAAACATGGAGCATTTCTGCGATGCTTTCACTAAAGGAAAAGCTGATGCCGCACTGGCAGCCTCCGTATTTCATTTCGGTGAAATAACTATTCCTGAACTGAAACAATATCTGCGAGAGCAAAACATAAACGTACGAATTTAACGGAACCACCACAAGGTAAAAGCAAATAGTATAATGAAGATTGATTTTGAAAAGATGAATGGTCTTGTACCTGCAATAGTGCAGGATGCCACAACAAAGACTGTACTCATGCTTGGATACATGAATGAGGAGGCTTACAACAGGACTATTGCCACAAAGAAAGTTACTTTTTGGAGCCGCAGCCGCAACGAGCTTTGGACAAAAGGAGAAACATCGGGCAACTTTCTTAACTTGGTTGACATAAAAGTTGACTGCGATAACGACGCCCTGCTTGTGAAAGCTGTGCCGGTAGGTCCTACCTGCCATAAAGGTACTGACACCTGTTGGAATGAAAAGAATGAGAAGAATCCTCTTCTTTTTCTCACCGAACTGCAAGACTTCATCAATAAGCGCCATGAGGAAATGCCAGAGGGTTCATACACTACAAGCTTATTCAAGGACGGACTGAACCGCATGGCTCAGAAAGTAGGCGAAGAAGCTTTGGAACTTGTTATAGAGGCAACAAATGGTACTAATGAGAGAATGATATACGAAGGTTCAGACATGCTATATCATCTCATTGTGTTATTAACCTCGAAAGGAATGAGAATAGAAGACATGGCTGCAGAACTGGCAGAACGTCATAACCCAAATTGGAAGAAACACTAAATTACAAACACAATATCTGCAAATGCTGATAGAATATTCAAACGTAAACATATATCAGGGCGACAACCTAATACTCGACCATGCATGCTTCAAAGCTGACGAGGGCGAATTTATTTACATAATTGGTAAAGTAGGCTCTGGTAAGAGTTCACTGCTCAAAACCATGTATGCAGAACTCGATGTCTATGAGGAAGAGGCTGAAAAGGCTGAGGTAATAGGACGTGATATGCTACATATAAAACGCAGTGAAGTTCCATCGCTGCGTAGAGATATTGGTATCATATTCCAAGACTTCCAGCTGCTTCAAGACCGCTCGGTAAAGAAGAATCTGGAATTTGTTCTGAAAGCTACAAAGTGGAAATATAAAGAACGTATTGAAGAGCGTATAAACAAAGTTCTTGAAGATGTAGGCATGAGCCATAAGGCTGATGTCATGCCTCATGAACTATCAGGCGGTGAACAACAGCGTATAGCTATTGCACGCGCTTTGCTCAATGGTCCACGTATTATAATTGCCGATGAGCCGACCGGTAATCTCGATCCGGAAACAGCTAATCAGATTGTTGGTCTTTTGAAGGATATAACCCGCACAGGCACTGCAGTTATTATGTCAACACATAACTGGGCTATGCTCGATAAATTTCCAGGCATAGTATATAAATGTGAGAATGGAAAGATTGAAGAAATGAAGAAATAAGTAAAACTATAGGAGAAGATTAAAATGAAAGTAATGAAATTTGGTGGCACATCAGTAGGTTCGCCAGAGCGAATGAAGCATGTTGCACAACTTATCACAAAGAGCGGAGAACCTACATTTGTAGTTCTCTCAGCAATGTCAGGAACAACCAACTCACTTGTTGAGATAAGCAACTATCTCTACAAGAAGAATCCAGAGGGAGCTAACGATGTTATCAACCAGCTGGAGAAGAAATACTATACACATGTTGATGAACTGTACACCACTGAGGAATACCGCACATTGGCAAAAGAATTCCTCAAAAACGAGTTCAAATATCTCCGCTCTTTCACCAAAGATTTGTTCACAAGCTTTGAAGAGAAAGCTATCGTAGCACAAGGCGAGATAATAAGCACCAATATGGTAGTATTCCACCTTAAGGAAATTGGAATAAATGCTGTTCTACTTTCTGCTCTCGACTTTATGAGAATTGATAAGAATGCCGAACCTGATACTGAATATATAAAGGAGAAACTCACTGCCGTTATGAAGCAGAACGAGGGCTACCAAATTTATATTACACAGGGATTCATCTGTAGAAACGCATACGGTGAGGTTGATAATCTACAACGTGGAGGCTCTGACTACACAGCAAGTCTTATTGGTGCAGCTCTGCCTGCTGATGAAATCCAGATTTGGACCGACATCGACGGTATGCATAATAACGACCCCAGAATTGTTGAAAAGACAGAAGCTGTTAATCAACTCAATTTCGAGGAAGCCGCTGAGCTGGCTTATTTCGGCGCAAAGATTCTGCATCCCACCTGCGTGCAGCCTGCTAAATTCGCCGGCATACCAGTAAGACTGCTCAACACAATGGACCCTGATGCACATGGCACAACAATTGACAATGTTATAATGAAAGGCAAAATCAAGGCAGTTGCTGCAAAAGACAATATCACAGCCATAAAGATTAAGTCTTCACGAATGCTACTTGCCACAGGTTTCCTACGTAAGATATTCGAGATATTTGAAAGCTACAACACACCTATCGACATGATTGCCACTTCAGAGGTTGGTGTATCAATGTCTATTGACAGTGACAAGCATCTTGTAGATATTGTTGACGAACTAAAGAAATTCGGCACAGTAACTGTTGACCAAGGCATGTGCATCGTCTGCGTTGTGGGCGATTTGGACTGGAGTAATGTTGGTTTCGAAACTCTTGCAATGGATGCAATGAAGAATATTCCTGTAAGAATGATTTCTTATGGAGGTTCAAACTACAACATATCTTTCCTTATACGCGAATCGGATAAGAAACAAGCGTTGCAGAACCTGAGCGACATGCTGTTCAACGCTTAACCTACAAAAGGGAAAACCGAATATGAAAGGTACTTTTCCTTTAGAGAAGTTCAGAGGCTTGGAAACGCCGTTTTATTATTATGACACGGCATTGTTGCGCCAAACACTGAAGACTATTAACGATGAGGCTGGTAAACACAGCGGATTTGAGGTACATTATGCCGTGAAAGCTAATGCTAATCCGAAACTGCTGAATATTATAAACAACTTCGGTCTCGGAGCCGACTGTGTGAGTGGCGGTGAAATACAAGCCGCCCTCGCAGCAGGCTTCCCTGCCAACAAAATAGTATATGCAGGAGTCGGCAAAAGCGATTGGGAGATAAATCTCGGTCTTGACAAGGATATTCTCTGTTTCAATGTTGAGAGTATTGCTGAACTTGAAGTAATAAACGAACTGGCAGAGAAGAAAGGAAAGATTGCCCGTGCGGCATTCCGCATAAATCCAAATGTTGGTGCCCATACTCATGCTAATATCACTACTGGTCTTGCAGAAAACAAGTTCGGCATTGCCATGGAGGATATGGAGACAGTAATAGAGAAAGCAGAGCAAATGCAGAACGTGAAGTTCATTGGTCTGCATTTCCACATTGGTAGTCAGATTCTTGATATGACTGATTTTGAAGCATTATGCAACAGAATCAACGAATTGCAGAACAAGCTGGAGGCTCACCGTATAAAGGTGGAGAATATAAACGTCGGCGGAGGATTAGGCATCAGCTATGACCATCCAAATCGTCAGCCCATTCCCGACTTCAAAGCATATTTCAATACATATTCCCGACATCTGAAACTGCGTGAAGGACAAAAGCTGCATTTTGAACTCGGACGAGCTGTAGTAGCACAATGCGGTTCGCTTATAACAAAGGTTCTCTACATAAAGCAGGGAGCATACAAGCAATTCTGCATTGTTGACGGCGGAATGACCGACCTTATTCGTCCTGCACTTTATCAGGCTGTGCATAAGATTGAGAATCTATCAAGCGACGAACCGAAAGAAACCTACGATGTAGTAGGTCCTATTTGTGAATCGAGCGACGTTTTTGCAAAAGCCATCGACATAAACAAAGCTAAGCGCGGCGACATCATTGCACTACGCTCTGCTGGAGCCTATGGTGAGATTATGGCAAGTCAATACAACTGTAGGAAACTGCCTGTAGGTTATACAACAGAAGAATTATAAATAATGTTCACAACAACAACGATAATAATAAGCATAACAATAGTGGTACTGGCATTTGTCAGTACCATTATGAATCCATTTCTGCGTATTCGACTTACACCAAACACTAATGCAGGCACTGATGAAGAACCACTAATGGAGCCGCTTTCAGTTATTATCCTTGTAAGTGATGGAATAGAATTTCTTGAGAGAAATCTTCCTCTTTTCCTTAATCAAGAATATCCCGCAGGATTCCAGATTATTATTGTAGCCAACGAAAGAGATTCGCAGGCTGACGACCTTATAAAGAAATACCTGAATTATAAGAATATAAAATATACCTTCATTCCTTCTACAGCACGATACATAAGTCGTGAGAAATTAGGAATGACACTCGGCATTAAAGCTGCCGACAATGAATGGTGCATACTTACCGATGCAATGTGTTTCCCACAAAGCAGCATGTGGCTGAAGGAAATGGGACGAGCATGCACTACTGACAAGAATATAGTAATAGGCTATTGCAATTACGACAACAAATCAAAATCTTTTCAGCGTTTCCACCGTCTGCGTCGCTTTGCCTATCTTTGGAATGAAAGCAGCAAAAGTAAACCGTACACCTCCAATGGTTCAAATCTTGCCATTCGCAAGAGTGACTTTATAAGTGGCGACGGATATAGAGGCAACTTAGACATAATAAGAGGAGAATTTGATTTCCTCGTAAACAAGTATGCTAAGCGAAGAGGAACAGCAATCGTTACTTCGCCCGAAGGAAGACTTGTTGAGAAAGCACCTACTAAGAAACAATGGCACAGACATGAGACTTTCTATCTGCACTCATGTCGATTCATGAACAGGGGGTTCAGACATAACTTCATGCCTGTTCTCGATACGACTTTCATGCATCTGGCATGGACGGCAATGCTTGCTGGAGGTATTTATTCTGCTATTACTCTAAACTGGGTTATAGCAGGAGCAAGTATTCTTTCGCTCATAACACTAACAGCAGGAAGAATAATCATAGACTGGAAAGCCATACGATTCTTCAATGCTAAAGTGCCAGCATGGAGAATAATACTACTGGAGATGTCTTCCGTATGGAATACATTAGGAAACAAGATTCGCTACAGAAAGGCAAGCAAATATGATTTTACATGTCATAAACTATGAGAATCAGAATTGTTAAGGCTGCCGACCCTTATAACGACGGCATTGCAGAGAAAACCTACGAGGCTCTGACTAACGAACTAAAGAAAATAGAGGGATTGGAACTAACTGATGAGAATCCCGACATAATACACATTATCGGCAAATGGAACACAACCACCACAAAGATTGCCAATGATGCCTATAAGAGACATATTGCCCTTGTACATACTCCTCTTGGTTCGCTCTCACCTTGGTATAAGCCCACTGCTGCAGGTCTTAAACTCTCGGCAAATGCAACACGGCTAATTGCCACAGGAACAATGGAGCAGGAAATTCTCAATGTAAAGAGAAAAACCCATCTGTGCATGATTCCAAACAGTGTAACAACTGTGTTGACAACAGCTGAGAAAATGGCAGAACAACACCTTATATTATATAAAGAGGCTATTGAGGCAACAGAAAAAAAAATATGGGAAGAGACAGCGAAGAAAATTGAACTTCTTAATGAAACAGATGAGTGTATTGTAGAAATATGCAAGAATATCATGTATGCGCAATATCTTCACCAACGAGGAAGCATACCACAGCAATTTATAGACCAGCTTTCTAAATTGATGGCAGTAAGCAATTACGATGAAGACCATCTAAGCGATGTACTCAAACTCATAAATCTATACCCTTTCACACAGCGGCTTGAATATGTCATGCAGGAAAGCTCTACGCTCACAGAAGGTTTCATGCCTGTGCCTTTGAAAGAAGATGCTGCTGCAAAAGACATGCTTAAACTAATTACTAACTATAAATAAAAGCAAACTTAAAAAAAGAAGACACCATGCCAAGATACAACTTAAAACGCGACAAAAAATACTTAGAACTTCTGGCACAGTCATTCCCTACTGTAGCGCAGGCAAGTACAGAGATAATAAACCTCGAGGCTATTCTGCATCTGCCTAAAGGAACAGAACACTTCCTTGCCGATATTCACGGTGAGCATCAGGCATTTATGCACGTATTGAAAAATGCTTCGGGTAATATCAAGAGAAAAGTCAACGAACTGTTCAGCAATGAATTATCTGCACAGGAACAGCGCGACTTCTGTACACTGATATATTATCCTGAACAGAAACTCGACATATTGAAATCACAGGAAAACGACCTCAACCGCTGGTATCATTCTACAATTGAGAAACTCGTAGCAGTGTGTCGCGAGGTGTCAAGCAAATACACACGCTCGAAAGTACGCAAAGCTCTGCCTGAAGAATTCTCATACATCATTCAGGAGTTGATGCACGAGAACAGCAACGAGAAGAACAAGGCTGACTATGTGCAGGTAATTATCGATACAATCATATCAACAGGCTGTGCCGACGACTTTATTATTGCCCTGTCGAACGTTATACAGCGCCTCGTCATAGACCGTCTTCACATTCTCGGCGATATATACGACCGAGGACCGGGGGCACATATCATAATGGACACACTAAGAAAATACCACGACTGGGATATACAATGGGGAAACCACGACATACTTTGGATGGGAGCAAGCGTTGGAAACATAGCCTGCGTATGCAATGTAATACGCCTGTCGCTGAGATATGCCAATATGACAACTCTTGAAGACGGATACGGCATAAGCATCATGCCACTGGCTACATTTGCCATAGATACATATAAGGATGACCCTTGCGCAGAGTTCATTCCTAAGGTAATAGGCAAGAAAGCCGAAGACGAAAAAATCATGCGCCTTGCAGCACAGATGCACAAGGCAATAAGCATCATACAGTTCAAGGCTGAGGCACAGATAATAAACCGCCACCCTGAATGGAAAATGGAAAACAGATTGCTGCTCGACAACATAGACTACGACAAGGGAACCATAATGCTTGATGGAACGGAATATGCTCTGAGAAGTAACAACTTCCCCACTATCGACCCTGCAAACCCAAACCTGTTTACGCCAGAGGAAGAGCTGCTCATAAACAAGCTGTGCCACTCTTTCAAAGTGAGCGAAAAGCTGCAGAAACACATGCGCATGCTGTTACGACACGGGTCCATGTATGCAATATTCAACAGCAACCTACTCTATCATGCTGCAGTTCCACTCAACGAAGACGGTTCACCGAGAGCTATAAAAATATCTGCCACACAGAGATTCAGCGGCAGAGCATTGTTCGATGCCATAGACAGAATAATACGTGCAGCATTCCAGAGAGAAACAGAACCCGAGGAAAAGCAGTTTTCTAAAGACTATTTCCTTTATTTGTGGTGCGGTCCGGAAAGTCCGCTCTTCAACAAATCGAAAATGGCAACTTTCGAGAGATACTTCATAGAAGAGAAGTCAACACACAAAGAAGAAAAGGGAAATTACTTCAAGATGCGCGAAAGCGAGGAAGTTGCCGATATTATTCTCGATGCTTTCAATGTAAGAGGGCAAAACCGCCATATCATCAATGGTCATGTTCCTGTGCATGTGGCAAATGGCGAGAATCCTATCAAAGCTGGTGGAAAGCTGATGGTTATCGACGGAGGTTTCTCACAGCCTTATCACGAGGAAACCGGCATTGCTGGCTATACGCTCGTATATCATTCAAGAGGTTTCCAACTTGTGCAGCACGAACCATTCACCAGCACCGAGGAAGCAATACAGAAAGGTACTGACATTAAATCAACAACACAAATTGTTGAGATGAGTTCACACCGCATGCTCGTAGCAGATACAGACATAGGCCGCGAACTTCGCCAGCAGGTAAACGACTTAAAGGAATTGCTTTATGCCTACAGAAGTGGTTGGATAAAGGAAGCGTGAAAACTTTTTAGATTAATTCTCCAATGAAAAAATAATTATTTTTGTCAGCAGCCTTACTTATAGCAACTGCAAACCTATGTGCTCAGCAGAAGGCTGGTACATTCTCCATCACCCCAAAAGTTGGTGTAACAGTCAGTAACTTCTCTGGTAAAATGCCAGTAAAAGCCTATTACAGCGTTATTCCTCCACTGCCAAGTGATGTAATCCTCTCTGCTGAATCATTATCAGAGACAGCTTGTATCGAATTCAATAAAAGCAAGAACAAGTTCGGGATTACTGCGGGTGCCGAGGCACAATATCAGTTCTCTAATATTTTCGGCATCTCTTTTGGAGCTTTCTACACACAACAAGGTGCAAGCTATGACACCAAGGGCTTCTCATATACCGGAGACAATGGTGTAACGATTAATATAAACGATGAACTATAAGTTCGGACTATAATTCATAAAATAACACATATAAGGATGTATCAACCACAAAATGTTGATACATCCTTTCTCTTTATAATAGAATTCCGATTTTTTCAGTATCATTTACGCTCACTTGGCGTCCTTAGGAACGGCTAAATACAGAAATGGGAGATTAGAGTAATGCAAAACTATGCAACTATAAAGAGATTGTAAAACGGGCGCTTTCACAATATAAAACGGGCTGCTTCAGAAGGTGAAGTGGTGCACTTTACAAGCTAAAACGGCATGCTTTAGTATTTACTTCCATTAAATACTAAAGAGAGGAATAGAAATATTATTAACAATAACCTGCTATTCCTCTCTTATGTTAATCAATGACCTTTATTACGGTCTGTGACGTATAATCTGGCACGCCACCAATATACACGATCACATTTGGCTAATAACTCGAAGAACTCATTCTCTTTGTTATTAACAAGTTCATTGCGTTTCGAGTATTCTGCTTTCAAATACTTAAGACGATCACTTTTATCCCCTATAGCCTCCAATGCGTCAATAGAATCAGAAACTGAAGAGTTAATCATCTTCAAATGAGCAACTTCAGCTTTCAGTCTTGTAGCCTTGTCACGATAGTCTTCATAAGACATTGAGCTGTCACCGCATGATATCAACATTACTAATGCCAAGATACCGATTAATAGCTTTGAGGTTTCCATGTGATATATTTATTATGTTGCGGGTAATGCTTTGTATTTATCCCAGCGCAACAGCAGTCTCAAGGGCAAGTTCCATCATTTTTCTGAAACCATTCTGCCTTTCCTCTGCCGACAATTCTCTTGACGAAACAAAAGAATCGCTTATAGTGAGCAGACATGCTGCTCCTTTTCCTAATACTGCTGCATTATGGAAAAGAGCAAAACTCTCCATTTCCACGCATTCACTCTTTGTACGATCTGCCAACTCGCGGAATGTTTCTCCGCCAGGAGATGTATAGAACACATCAGAAGAGTGAACTCTGCATGTCTTACAAGTGATTCCTATTTCCTTTGCAGTATCCAATACTACCTTGTTGATATCAGCAGTTGGATAATTAACATTATCTTTATAACCATTCTGCACAAACGCATAGCTTGAATCACTGAAGGCACTGTCAGCAAGAACTACATCCTCAAGATCAAGACGCTCACTGTAGCTTCCAGCCGAACCAATACGGATTATGTTTTCTACACCATATTGTGTGTAAAGTTCATGTGAATAGATACCAATGCTTGGCATACCCATTCCACTTGCCTGAACACTTACACGATGACCTTTATAATATCCTGTATATCCAAAACAATTACGCACTGTATTGACTAATTTCACGTCTGTGAGGAATGTCTCTGCCACATATTTAGCCCTCAAAGGGTCGCCTGGCATGAGAACTGTCTTTGCATACGCATCCTCAGATGCATTATTATGAGCTGTTGCCATTTCTTTGAATTTTGGTTTTTATATAGTTATATTTCTGGGCAAAAATACAAAATAAATTCGTAATCACAAAATATACGCTTACTTTTTGCAATTAAATTTCAAATATCTATAGCAAAGTAAAATAAATATATAGAGGCTGTTCATTTTGAATATATGCTTATTTATGCGACTATATATTCTCAGTATATAATCTTGAACTTTGCAAATTTCAGCAGCAGCTGCTTTGTGCCCGTGTTGCGGAACTCTACCGTTGCCTTGGCATTATCACCGGCACCCTCCACGCTCACTACTGTGCCCATGCCGAAACGCTGGTGCTCTATGGTCATGCCTGCCTGTAAAACGCCAACAGGGGCAGCTCCGGCAGGGGGCGCCGACGTGTTGACACGCTTGAAATGGGAAGGTGGCTGCTGGGCTGCTTGTCGGAAACCTGCCGCCTGTGCTCCTTTTGGAGTGAACTTGTTTTGACGGGCGACATCAAGCTGCCGGCGGAATGCAGGACTAAGTGGGTCGGCCGTTGACTCTGGTCTCTGCGGACGAGTAACCTTATAGTCAACATCTGCACGGAACTGAGAAGCAACAGGACGAGAGTTCTGAGCACGAGAGTCATACTCTGGATATTCATTGTCCCAAGGTTTCTTAATATGGAATGGCGATTCATGCTTTTCAGAAACACGTATGCCGCCCTCTATCCGCATATACGAATTATCTATTTCTCGCAGGAATCTACTTGGCACATCAAACTCAAGTTTGCCATAGCGCCAACGGTTCTTAGCACAGGTAAGAATACAATTTCTTTCCGCACGGGTGATGGCTACATAGAGCAGACGGCGTTCTTCTTCCAATTCGCGCATAGTCTGCGCCATAGGAGAAGGGAAGATGTTTTCTTCCATGCCGACAACAAACACCGTAGGAAACTCAAGTCCCTTTGCTGCATGAATAGTCATCATCGACACTTTTGCTGATTTACCGTCATCGCTCTCTTTATCTGTCTGTAGAGAGATTTCCTGAAGAAACGTAGAAAGCAGTGCCTCTTCTTCCCTACCCTCCTCGCACATTTCTTCTACAAAGTCCTGAAGAGCCGCCATAAACTCTTCAATATTCTCCTGACGGGTTATATATTCAGGGTCGGTTGAAGAGAACAAATCAGCCGAAATACCACTATCTTGTATTATCTCACGACCTAAGGCATAAGCATCGGTTGTCTGCAACTTTTCTGTAAAACCAAGTATAAGACTTGTGAATGCCTGCAACTTCGTTTTTGTTCCTGCATTTACCTGCAGTTGATACTTATCAGGCTCGACAGCAACATTCCAGAAACTTGCATCAAAGCGCTGAGCCGAATCGGCTATATTAGCCAAGGTTGTATCACCAATACCACGAGCCGGATAATTGATGATGCGCTTGAAAGCCTCTTCATCGTTGAGATTGCTCACAAGTCGGAAATACGCAATGATGTCCTTTATCTCCTTGCGCTGATAGAAGGAAAGTCCGCCGAATATGCGGTAAGGAATGCCTTGCCGCAGACATTCTTCCTCAAACGAACGACTTTGAGCATTAGTGCGGTAAAGTATTGCGAAGTCGGAATATTCACACTCTTCATCATGCTTTATGCGTTTTATGTCCTTACATACTATTGAAGCCTCTTCCTTGTCAGAGTAAGCCGTCTTAAGCACAAGGCACTCACCCTCGTCATTCTCAGAAAACACTTCTTTCGGAATCTGGCGTGTATTACGCTTTATCAAGCTGTTTGCAGCCTGTACAATGCGTTGTGTGCTACGGTAGTTCTGCTCAAGTTTGAACAGCTTGGCGTTAGGATATACATTATTGAAATCAAGAATGTTATCAATGTTTGCGCCACGGAAAGCATAAATGCTCTGCGCATCGTCGCCTACCACACAAACACGCTTATGCTCGCGACTCAATTGTTCGACAATCATCTGTTGGACACGGTTTGTGTCCTGATACTCGTCAACAAGAATATATTGGAATCTCTCTGCCCATTTCCTGCGAACATCTTCATGATTGCAGAAAAGCTGATAGATAAGCATCAGCAAGTCGTCGAAATCCATGGCATTGGCTTTCTGGCATCGCTGTTGATAAGTCACATATATCTTTCCTATGGCAGGCATACGAGCTATGCGGTCACGCTCAAACAACTCAGGGTCATTAATATACTGCATAGAGTTGATGATATGGTTCTTTGCCATTGATATTCTATTGTGAACGGTTGACGGTTTATAGGTTTTGTCATCAAGCCCCATCTCTTTCACAATAGATTTTATAAGACTGCGTGAATCTGACTCGTCATAAATTGTGAACTGAGGTGTAAAGCCTATATGCTCGGCTTCTTGTCGAAGTATGCGTGAAAATATAGAATGGAAAGTACCCATATAAATAGGCTGTGCATTCTCTGTTCCTACAATCTTTCCTATTCTCGCCTTCATTTCGTTGGCAGCCTTGTTGGTGAATGTCAGCGCAAGAATATTCCATGGCTTCAGTCCAAGTTGTATTAGATATGCTATTTTATATGTCAGCACACGTGTTTTCCCAGAACCGGCACCGGCAATTACAAGCAGCGGTCCATCATTATATTCAACTGCCTCACGCTGGCTGGTATTAAGTTGATTAAGTAATTCTTCCTTATTCATCATCTATTTGGAATAGATTCCTCCTTTTACAGTATTCTTGTTTATACTCTCGCCTGTTTTTGGAAATGACGGAATGAACTTCATCTGATGTTCAATCTGCGCCTGCCTTCTGCGCATATAGCTGCTTGGATTTGACGAATCGAACTTTCTTGGATTTGGCAGAGTAACAGCTATCAGTGCACACTCAGCTCTTGTCAGTTCATCAGGCTTTTTACCAAAATGATGCTTTGCCACAGAATAAGCGCCATAAATGCCGTCGCCCATTTCTATTGAATTAAGATAAACTTCCATTATTCGCTGCTTGCTCCACATAAGTTCTATAAGAGCAGTGAAATATACTTCAAATCCTTTTCTTATCCATGAACGACCAGGCCACAGAAAAACATTCTTAGCTGTCTGCTGGCTTATGGTACTTGCACCATGCTTGCGTTTGGCATTACGATTATGTTTGGCTGCTTTCTGTATGGCATTGAAATCAAAACCATGATGCAGCAGGAAACGCTGGTCTTCTGACGCCATGACTGCTACAGGCATGCTTGGCGAAATATTATCAAGCGATGTCCATTTATGATGCCATCTTGGCATTTCGCCACTCACAATATGTTCTGCTGTACGAATAAACATAAGTGGAGTGACATAGACCGGAAGAAAACGATAAATCAGCGTTACTAATATTGTTGACGCAAAAAAGAAGGCAAGCGCCCATTTAATTATTTTCCAAACTATCGACATGGAAAGAAAAATTATCTATTTATTTTTCACCTTATAATATATAGGGGGGCATACATCTGTTTTGATGCATGCCCCCATTGTGCTTTTTCTATTATTTTGAGGCCTTTGGCTTACTTCAAAGTACCTGCTTCAGCAGCTGCAATCATAGCCTTAGAAGCATATAGATAAACCTCTACACGACGGCTTGCCTTAACATCCTCTTTACCATTAGCGCCCAACACAAGATTTGTCTCACCATAACCAGTAGATGATACAATCTGTGAAGAAGAAACACCACAATTACCAACGAGGTAACTCTTTACTGCATCTGCACGATTCTGTGAAAGAGCAAGGTTTGTAGCATCAGAACCATCTGATGAAGCATAACCCTGAACAGATACAGAACAATCAGTGTTATTCTTAAGAACATTTGCGAAGTTAGCAAGTTCATTCTTTGCTGTTGCCTGCAAAGCTGACTTACCAACGTTGAACAAAATGCCATTATCGAAAGTAACCTTAACGGCTGACAAACCATTAGCATCAGTAGTCTCTTCAACAGTTGCGTTAGCCAAAGCCGCAGCAGCCTCTGCCTTCACCTTATCCATACGATGACCGATAATTGCGCCTGTTCCTGCACCTACAGCACCACCTATGGCAGCACCTACTGCTGTATTACCAGCAAGTTTACCTACGATAGCACCAACAAGTGCACCAGCACCTGTACCAATAAGAGCACCATTGCCCTGAGCTGTAGAACAGCTAACAATTGCAAGCAGTGACATTCCTAATACTGCGAATTTAATTTTTTTCATTGTCTTTTATAGTTTTGTTAGTTGATAAAATTCAAATATCTGTGCAAAGGTACTATAATAGCATGAAACTACAAAATAAAACATGATAAAAGAAAATAAATAAACAAATTATTGTAACTTTGCAATCTATATGAATACAAAACCACATTACGATATTCTGGACGGTCTTAGGGGCATAGCCGCCCTTATGGTGTTAATCTATCATTTATTTGAAGCGATAGCCTTTGCAGCAGGAGCAACAGAACAAAACATGTATCATGGCTTCATGGGTGTTGACTTTTTCTTCATTCTTTCAGGATTCGTTATGGGCTATGCCTATGACGAACGTTGGAACAAAATGACCGTCGGGCAGTTCATACGCCGCCGTCTGATACGTCTTCACCCTATGGTTGTGATGGGTGTTACAATCGGTCTTATAGCTTTCTGCCTGCAAGGCTGTATCAGCTGGGACGGTTCCGTAGCCGATACATCATCAATAGTAATAAGTACCTTGTTGGCATTATTCATGCTTCCTGTATTGAATAGCAGCTTCGATGTGAGAGGCAATACTGAAATGTTCCCTCTCAACGGTCCTCACTGGTCGCTGTTCTTTGAATATATCGGCAGTCTGCTATATGCTCTCGTGTTGCATAAGATGTCAACAAAAAAGCTGAGAATATGGGTAGTTGTTATGGCAGCAGCACTTTTTATCAATGCCACAGCATCAGGTGAGAACACAATAGGCTTGGGTTGGTCATACGAACCCTGCAATATGCTTGGAGGAGCATTACGGCTTCTTTTTGCTTACCCTGCAGGATTATTAATGGCAAGAGAATTTCACAATCGCAAGATAAAACCCATAGCTTCACCTTTTATTATATCAGCAATATGCTTGTCAACAATACTCCTTGTTCCAAACATATCAACACTACTTGGAGTAAAGTATATTGATGTTGTATTTCAGTGGATAAGTGTAACAATATTATTTCCTGCTATCATATATTCAGCTGCAAGTGCCAAGACAAATGGTATTGAAAGCAGGCTGGCAAAATATTTAGGAAGACTCTCCTACCCCCTTTATGCTATACACTATCCAATGATTTATCTTTATATACACTGGATAAACACAAACCAGCACCCATTTGGCGAATGGACTTATGCAACTCCGTTAGGGATAGGCTTAATCAGCATAGTATTAGCAGTGCTTTGTCTGCACCTATATGATGAGCCTCTACGCAAGTATCTGAACAACTAAACCACAACCAAACAACTAAATCATTAAACTCCAAATATCTAAGTTTGCAATTCATATTGTAAACTTAGATATTTGGGTTGAAAAGAAACATATTATTAACCTGCTAACTTGTTGACTCTTCACCTCATATTCTTCAGACATACAGGTTTATGAGCCTTTGCCGTAATGCCATTTTGTTGATTAAAAACAAGAGAATAATAGTTTTTGAAAGTTTTTAGTCGCTTTTTATTGTAATTTGATATTAATTTCATACTTTTGTATCAGAAATAACAAATTAAGAAGTAGTAAGATTTTTTAGACGATGAATTTCCGACAAATCATAGTGTCGCATGGTTTTATAGAAGAGAGAAATAGCATTTTATTTTCATGACATTGTCGCATGTGAATGCAGCACAAGTCAAATCTTAGCTAATAAGATGTTTTTAGAAGGTTATAGTAATAATTAGATTGGATTAGATTTATTTTTAGGTATTATGCCTGCGCGAGAGCGTGGGCATAATGCTTTCTATGTATTTTGGTGGTTTGTTATTTGAGCTCAGTCGAAATCTAGCGGGGAGCTTTCAACTTGAGTTTAAGGAGTTAAGAGGTACGTAGGGACAGACCCTGTGTCTGTCCGCACAGAAATAATAAAATCGGGAAGAATATTGACATAAAGGAAGAATAGAACACTGCGCAGGTTTTGATGTTTATTCCCCATTAACGTTGTCTGATAAAACTTGAAATGCATAAAGCAAGTAGATGTCATTGCCAGCAAACTTCTATTCAGTGCTGATGTTCTTCATTTATTCGGACAGACAGGACGCCTTGCCCAAATAGTCTAAAAAGCTCGCAATATCCTCTTGGCATTCTCTATTCGCTCTTTCGTTGGAGGAAGAACATCTTTCAGAGGATAGTCTATGTTAAGCTTCTCATATTTGAATGTGCCAAGACTATGATATGGCAGAACATCAACACGTTCAACGTTATCAAGAGTATGGATAAAATCGGCTAATTCATTAAGATACTCATCATTGTCAGTAATGCCCGGAATGAGTACATGTCGAATCCATACGGGTTTATTTATATCGCTGAGATAACGTGCACAATCAAGAATATTTGTATTTGTATGACGAGTCAACTGCTTGTGTTTATCATCACGTATATGCTTAATATCCAAGAGAATAACATCAGTCACCCTCATAAGCATTTCAAACTTGGAAAACCAAGGTTCACGCCGAGTGAAAGGCTGTGCCGAGGTATCAAGACAGGTATTAATACCTCTTTCATGAGCTTTTTGGAAAAGCTCTATAAGGAAGTCAATCTGCAAAAGAGCTTCACCCCCACTAACTGTTATTCCCCCCTCTTTTCCCCAATATGCCTTGAACCGTTCTGCATTATCGAGTAACTCATCAGCAGACATCAGTTGGTTGTTGTTAACAGCCCATGAGTCAGGATTATGGCAAAACTGACAACGCATAGGACAACCCTGAAGGAAAATGAGGAAACGTATGCCGGGACCATCAACCGAACCAAAACTTTCTGTTGAATGTACAGACCCCATGTTTTGTGAGTATTTATTCATTTGAATTATATTAAAAGACCTCGCCGACAGCTCATCTATATAGATAAGCGGAAAGCAAGGTCTTCAGTTCATATCAGTAACGGAATCTATCTCCGGTTAAAGGCGCTCATGAGCCTGACGGGCAATAACATCAAGTTGCTGCTCAGGTGTGAGGTCGATGAATTTCACAGCATAACCACTTACGCGTATTGTGAAGTTCTGGTACTCTTCTTTCTCAGGATGCTCCATTGCATCTTTGAGCTTCTCTACACCAAACACGTTGACATTAAGATGGTGAGCACCTTGATTGAAGTAACCGTCCATAACTCCCACGAGTGTGTTGGCACGTTCCTCGTCGTCATGCCCCAGAGCACCAGGGCTTATTGTCTGTGTATTTGAAATACCATCAAGAGCATATTCGTAAGGAAGTTTTGCCACAGAGTTTAATGATGCAAGCAGTCCTTGTTTCTCGGCTCCGTATGAAGGATTCGCACCAGGAGCAAGAGGAGTCCATGCCTTACGTCCGTCAGGAAGATTTGATGTAAACTTACCGTAAACAACATTGGAAGTAATGGTGAGGATACTTGTTGTTGCCTCAGAATCACGATAAGTGTGATACTTCTTTATTTTTGCAAGGAAGGTTTTCAAGAGCCAAACAGCTATCTCGTCAGCACGGGCATCGTCATTTCCATAGCGTGGGAAGTCGCCTTCTGTCTCAAACTCAAATGGGAAGCCTGTCTCGTCACGTATAATATTCACCTTTGCATACTTGATGGCAGAAATAGAGTCAACCACATGGCTGAATCCAGCAATTCCTGTTGCAAAAGTACGGCGGACATCAGTATCAATAAGAGCCATTTCTGCCGCCTCATAGAAATACTTGTCGTGCATATAGTGAATGAGGTTCAGAGTCTTAACATATACCCCAGCAAGCCAATCCATCATATCTTCAAAACGAGGCATGAACTCTTCATAAGTAAGAACATCACCTTCAATAGGACGATATGCAGGCCCACACTGTTCGCGTGATTTTGAATCAACACCACCACTAACTGCGTATGTCAAGCACTTTGCAAGATTTGCACGAGCTCCGAAGAACTGCATCTCCTTACCGGTTTGTGTAGCACTTACACAGCAGCAAATACTATAGTCGTCACCCCATATTGGACGCATAACATCGTCATTTTCATACTGTATAGAGCTTGTCTTTACTGAAATCCAAGCAGCATAACGCTTGAATGTTTCAGGCAGACGGGAACTGTAAAGAACCGTGAGGTTAGGCTCAGGTGACGGACCCATGTTGATAAGCGTATGAAGGAAGCGATAGTCGGTCTTAGTAACCATCGAACGACCATCAATACCCATACCGGCAACCTCAAGCGTAGCCCATACAGGGTCGCCGGAGAAGAGCTGGTTATATGAAGGAATACGAGCAAACTTAACCATACGGAATTTCATTACCAAATGGTCAATAAGTTCCTGTGCATCAATCTCTGTCAATGTTCCTTCCTTAAAATCACGCTCAAAATATATATCAAGGAAAGTTGAGATTCTACCTACCGACATAGCTGCACCATTTTGTGTCTTTACAGCACCTAAATAGCCGAAATAAAGCCACTGAACAGCCTCACGGGCATTCTGTGCAGGTTTTGAAATGTCAAAACCATAAATCTGTGCCATTTCCTTAAGTCCTTTAAGAGCCTTTATCTGCATTGACACTTCTTCTCTCAGACGGATAACATCATCAATCATACCACGATCACCCATCTGGTCGAGATCTTTTTTCTTGTCTGCAATAAGGAAATCAACACCATAAAGAGCAACACGACGATAGTCGCCTACAATGCGTCCACGACCATATGTATCAGGCAGACCCGTAAGGATGTGATTATGGCGGACATTCTTCATTTCTTCCGTATAGGCATCAAACACTCCGTCATTGTGCGTCTTGCAGTATTTTGTAAAAATCTCGTGGAGTTCCTCTGAAGGAGTATATCCATAAGTAGTGCATGCCTGTTCTGCCATCTTTATACCACCGTATGGCATGAAAGCACGCTTCAGAGGCTTATCGGTCTGTAAGCCCACTACTGTTTCCAAATCCTTAAGTTCTTCACTGATATAGGCAGCACCATAAGCAGTAAGACTTGACACAACCTCTGTCTCCATGTCGAGCACACCTCCATTCGCACGCTCCTGCTTTTGAAGTTCTTTCAATTTACCCCAAAGAGTGCTGGTAGCGCTGGTAGGTTCTGCCAGAAAGCTCTCATCGCTTTCATAACTGGTGTAGTTGTTCTGAATGAAGTCACGAACATCGACTTCACATTGCCACTTGGTTCCTTTGAAACCTCTCCATTCTGTACTCATAAATATTAAAATTAAAAGTTATATGATGAATTCCTTGTGCAAAGTTAGTAATTTTAGTTTATAGTTTTGTAATCTCCATATAGCAAAATAGGAAAAATACATAAATTTAAGCATTAATCTTAGCTTAAATCAAGAGTGTTTATATTATTTTAAGCAATATGCGTAAAAAGTTTATAATAAAATTTGCATTTTAGCGATGAATGGTATATATTTGCAAATAGTTACTAACTTTACTTTATTTAATAGTTAATAAATACACAGAAAATATGAGAGTTGTTTACTCCTTTTTGTTACTGTTGTGTACACTAATAATTCCATGTAGTTCCTTTGCGCAAATAGGAACTACAAAGGAAAGCAAAAGCCTTAAAAAACATTATACAAAGGAAAAACCACTTATATATGAAGACTATTGGGATTTATGGCCATACTCATATATTGATGATTACGGACAGCCTGTAGGTTATCATATTGATCTTGTAAAGAAACTATTAGGCGATTTGAACATTCCTTATGAGATTCATCTTAAAAGTTCCAATAGAGTTCTTGAAGATATATATTCAGGAAAAGCCGACTTGATGATTAGTGTATTCAGAGAAGACCGTGATTCTATAGGAACTTGGGGAAACAAGAACATAGCACTATTCCGTCAGGGAATGCTGTCGGCAATGGGAGAGAACCGTGAAATTTCAAGAATTGAGGACATAGAAGATCATAATGTTGTGATGCGTGAGTCTAGTTTGGTTTATAAGTATGTAAAGGAACTCGGACTTGACAAACATGTAATTTCTGTTCCTGATGTAAAACCTTACATATTTGAAGCTGCAGAAACAAACAAAAGCATTATCATATGGAACTATGTTTCCCTGAAATTCATAAAGGAAAAATACAACCTCAATAACCTTGTGTTAACACCGCTGAACTCTGTAACAGCACCAAGCCGTTTTTTAGGTAATGACTCTCTACTCATATCACGGCTTGACGAAGCCTTTGCAAAAATAGACCAACGGCATCTTAACGAGATGAGAAACAAGTGGATATACCCTGAACTGCAAAACACAGGAATACCTAATTATGCATGGAATATCTTTTGGCTTGTACTTATCATAGGAATAACAATATTCATCGGTAGTTTAGTAATCAATCGATTACTGCGTATATCATTCATAAATAGAGGCGAGATTTTAGACGTAATGAACACCGTAATGGATATTACTGGTATTCAGATTCACATATATGACACAAACAAGCAGCTTATCTATATATTTGCAAAAAACGGAAAACTGGAAAGAAAAATTAACTCTGCCGATTATTTAGGAGAATTCACACGTAAAAGCGTCAATCACATTGACAAGACACGTATGAACATAATAAATGGAAAGTACATTTCCAAATCATTGATTATCGAGAAAAAAACAAATGACAACAAGCAGTTTTTCTTTATGACGATGACCAAGTGTCATTTAAAACAAAAGAATAAAAGTCACATACTAATAACTTTAAGAGAGATTTCAATAGAAGAACAAAGCAGGAGGAATCTGGCTAATGCTTACCACAGATACCATGCAGCAATGGAGCCACCGCTTGTCGATCATGTTGTAACAAACAAAGAAGGAAATATGCTAAGAGGTAATGCTAACTTCTTCCGCACTTTTGGAATTAACAACCCTGCAAAATTCAAAACTTTGAATATTAGCATAAAGGATATTCCTTCACTCTGTTTCTATGACCTAAAATCAAATAAACCAATGAGGAGCGTCACAATATTTGACTTGGATAAAGTGGACAGAACTGAGCCGTTCAAGGATTTAATAACCCGTCGTGGAAAGATGTATTGGGACGTACAAGGATATCCAAGCTATAACGAGAAAGGAGAAATAGCAGGACTAACCATTTCAGGCAGAGATGTTACAGATATTGTAAAGAACTATCGTAAGCAGAAGCAATACATTGCAGACAACAATCAGATTAACGACTATTTGCGCCTTTATCTTAACGAACTGAACATTGCTTTCAGAAGCATACACATTGTACAAGCAGAATATTTCCCCGAGAGCCATATATTCACAGTAAAACGCAGTATATGGAAAAAGCAAATGGAGATGGGGCTACTTGATGCCATGGCAATTATAAAACCTGAAGACCGAGACCATACTTTAGCCATGATGCGTCTGCTTGATAAGAAACTAAATGAAGATGTGAAACTCCAAACTCACATAAACATAAAGAATATTGTAAAAAACAGATGGATAGAAATTTTATTCAAACCAGTGTTAGACTATAAAGGAAATGTCACACACTACATCGGAACCATTCAAGATAGAACAAACGAAGAAACATCATTTGACAAACTTATAAAAGAGAATAAGAGCGCTGTAGAAGCCGACAACCTGAAGAGTGCATTTATTGCCAACATGCATCAACAGATAAGTACTCCGCTGAATGCCGTCATTTCATACGCAAACATATTGAGCCATATACATGATGCTAATGATACACAAATGTATATCAATGAAATTAAAAACAACACCGACCAGTTGATTACTCTTATAGACGACATACTCACGTTGTCGAGAATTGATGCCGATATGGAAATATTCAAAACCGAGAAAACGGACTTCAAAAATATAATTGAAAGTAACTATCGACTACTTGTCATGCAATATAAGCATCCAAAGGTTGCATGCAGTCTGACAGGAAATTACGAACGTTTAGTGCTTGATATAGACGGCACACATATAATGACAATATTCAAATATTTATTCAGTAATTCACTACGCACGACAAATAGTGGCTGGGTGAATTGCAGATACATGTATCGTAATTCCGAACTTATAATAACAATAGAAGATACAGGCATTGGCATATCTACAGATAAGTTGGATAACGCATTCGTACAAACTTTCACAACCAATGAAGGCGATAAATACAACAGCGGATTAACATATACAATATGCAAAGAATTAGTTCAACGCATGGGAGGACATATAGAAATAAGTACATATCCGCAACAAGGAACATATATATGGATAGGAATTCCTTGCAAATCAATAGAAGTTATCAGCAAATCAGAAACAAAGCTTTCTTCAAAACATCGTTAGACAATGAATGAAAAATTCAACATATTCAACATTTCGATCAGGCATATAATAACGGTCTTGCTGCTAATATCGCAGTACGTTAATGCTGACACCGCCAATACAGAACTATCAAAAAGATATTCTAAAGAAAACCCTGTTGTTGTAGTATCAGACTGGGAACATGCCCCATATCAATTTCTTGACGATAACGCCAATTCAGGTGGATACTGTGTAGAGGTTGTAAATATGATACTTGATGAATTGAAACTACCATATAAGAATATATTTGGCGAATGGCATAAAGTATTGCCACGTTTCTGGGACCCTGCAAACAAAAGAAACCTTACACTGCAACCAAAAGCCGCTATTGCACGCAGTGGCTTGTACTATTCGCAAAGTGCCGTTTTACACTATAGACTTGGCGTAATATCACATATCAACACAAAAGAAATAAAACGATTTGATGAACTGCCAAAAGAAGAACATCTTGTATTTCTGAAAAAACGCGACTATGGTGATGCAGAAGCAAAACGCAGAGGCTGGACCTACGACGAAAGACAATACATGAGTACAGATGCTGCAATAAATTATGTTGCAACTAATAAAAACACATACTTCGTCTGGGGATATGACCAACTGAACCGTTTACAGAAAGAAGGCAACATACCCGACCTTAGAATTACTCCGCTTATTGATGTGCGTTATGTGCCGGTAGTGTTTGCAAGTTACGATAAAGAACTGATAAGAGCAATAGATTATACTTACGAAACACTTTTAAAAGAAGGCAAATTCGATGCACTTTACACAAAGTATTTCGACCCTGACGCTTTATCAGAAAGAACGTCTCCATACGTAGTATATTCTATAATATTCATTAGTGCTTTAATAATAGCTCTGATGATTCTAACATTCATTATGTTACGCAAATACCGCAAGAACAACTTCAACATATCACGCTATAATGAAGCACTTGAGGCTGCCATGGAGACAAGCATATTCGAGGTCTATATTTACGATATCAAACAAGGTATCGCTACTCAAGTTCTACCAAATCAAAGTAAACAAGGTCAACAATTTACCTTGCAGGAATACTTTGCACACGTACCGGAAGAGTATCATGACATGGTACAGAAGACATTTTACCAGCTCATAGAGGGTAAAATAGATTCAACAACTTTCAACTACAGATGGAAAGATTCTGTTACTGACAAAAATAATAGAGATATTAAATTCTATGTTACATCTATCAAGGATAAGAAAAATATTCCCACAAAACTTATCGTAGCAACTAAAGACATTACAGAAGACATTCTTGAAGACAATAAACGAACTATAGCTTTAGAACAATACAAACAAATGTTCGACAGTTCATTCTTCGGACTTACACTTTTTGATAAAGACGGAAATTACCTCGACATAAATATAGAAGGAATAAAGAATCATCAAGCAGGGTTGATGAAATCGGAAGATATGCAAAGCAACCTGTTCTCCTATCCTATAATAATAAGCTATTACAACAAACGCTCTACAGAGCCATTCTCATATTGTAAGATTGTTGAAAAAGAATCTGGAGAAAAAGCATATTTCGAAATTGGAGTACAGGCAATGCTTGATGACGATGGTAATCCAATGTATTATGCTGTTTCTTCACTCAACATTACAGAGGAACGCAAACAGGTTGTAGAATTACAAAAACTGGAAACAAATATAACCAACACTACAGAAAAATTGCGGCTATACGAGGAACAGTTGAGTGAACTCCTCATACGCAATAATGCGTGGATGTATGTTTATGACATACACGATAATACATTCCGATTCTTCCGCCGACATAATGAACCGGATTACATTCTGGAATCACACGAATATTATAACCTCATAGACGAAAATTATTGGATAAAAAATACTCAAGATGCAATAACCAACTGCGATAGACTCAAAGAACTATGTGGAGAGGAATATACCGCTATCTATAGGGCATTGTCCTTCATAGACAGAAACGACAACAAATATCATTACTATATAAACCATGGTTTGCCAAAAACACTTGCTAATGGAAAAATTACAGGAACATACGGTATTATACAAGATGTGACTGAAAGATATGAATTAGAAGAACAACTGAAAAAAGACACAGAAAAAGCTTTGCGAGCAGGACAAGCAAAAAGTGCATTCCTTGCAAGCATGAGTCATGAAATTCGTACTCCTCTTAATTCTATTGTAGGATTCAGCTCTATGTTGAAATACATGGAAGACAATAATGAACGTAATGAAGCTGTCAAAATCATTCAAGATAACAGCGAAATGCTCATGCGTATAATAAGCGATATACAAATAATATCAGATCTTGATAAAGGAGTATTTGAAATAAAACCAAGAGAAGTTGATTTTACCTCAATTTTTGTAAGAACTGCACAATCGCTGGCACAACAATTTAATCATCACACTGTGCAATTCAGCTATGAAAATCCATACGAGACAATGCCGGTATTCATAGATATTGACCGTATTATGCAAGTGCTCGTAAACTTTACGACAAACGCACGTAAACATACAGTAAAAGGACATATAAAAATAGGCTACAAGCGTAAAGACGGCGGTATATACGTTTATTGTGAAGACACAGGAACAGGCATACCTGATAATAAACATGAAGCTGTTTTTGACCGTTTCGTCAAACTCGATGAGTATATTCAAGGAACAGGCCTCGGTCTTTACATATGCAAAAGTATAGCAACTTCGCTCGGAGGAAAGATTGGCGTAGAATCAAAAGAAGGAGAAGGTTCTACCTTCTGGCTTTGGGTGCCTGAAGCCGACAAAGCATCAGCAAGGTAATGCTCAGTTGAAATTTAATGTGGGAGCTTTCAACTTGAGTTTAAGGAGTTAAGAGGTTTAAGGTTATGAACAACAACATAGGGACAGACCCTGTGTCTGTCCGAACAACCAGAAATAATAAATTATGCATACTTTTTATGAATAACTATTCTTAAGATCTAACGATAGTTACTCTTATGTTCTAACGATAACTATTCTTACAAAACAACGATAACTATTCTTATGCTCTAACGATAACTATCCTTATACAACAACGATAACTATCCTTACAACATAAGAATAACTATCGTTACACAGCAATAATTCTTAACAGAGCATGGTTACATGCAAAAGTTGAAAAAATAAAAAACCGCCGAACCTGAGGTCCAGCGGTTATACTTTTTAATTTAAGTTCGTGCTTAAATTACTCTGCTACTGTAGTGTCAGCAACAACAGTGTCAGCAACAACAGTGTCAACTGCAACTGTGTCAGTGTCCTGAGCAGGACCCTCAGCTGTCTTATTACCACAAGAAGCGAAAGAAATTGCTGCAACAGCAACGAACATCAAAACTAACTTTTTCATTTTTTTGAGCTTTTTTAATCAGTAAAACAATCAATTGTTATTTTTAAAACCGATGCAAAGGTAATACTTTTTTTGATACACAATTACTTTTTTAATGTTTTTTTTTATACCTATAGTGTAACTTTTTTATAACATGCTGATTATAAAGATATTATATAGGGTTAATATCTGTTAATTAAGAAATGAATTGATTATTATCAATCAAAAAGACACTTCATGTGTGCGTCCACATAAGGCGAAAGCAACACCTTAATATATATAATAAGGTGTAAAGTTACGGAGCACTTGTTTTATTTTCGACAACTTTTCACATTCTTTAGATACAAAAGCCCCTCTTTTACTGAAAGTTTTATGTAACTTTGCAATAGTTTAGACACTATTTGATTTTTATTTCTCAACATGTTCAGCAAAGAAACTTATACTTCAAGACGCAACGAGCTGAAAAAGCTTGTACAAAGTGGACTTATATTGTTCCTTGGGAATAACGAAGCACCTGTAAACTATCCAAACAATACATACGCTCCATTCCGTCAGGATTCCAGTTTTCTATATTATTTCGGTCAGCACAGAGACAGGCTGGCTGCCGTTATTGATATTGATTCAGACAAAGAATATTTTTTCGGAGATGATATTGATATTGAGGACATAGTTTGGTGCGGTTCTGTTGATAGCATTGCAGACCTCGCAGCGCAAGTAGGTGTTACGAACTATGGTCCTATGGACTGCTTGCAGCAAATCATAGAGAATGCCAAGAAACAAGGTCGGCAGATTCACTATCTCCCACCCTATCGCTTTGACACTCAGATACAGTTGATGGATTTACTCGGCATACACCCCTCACAACAGAAGACGAATGCTTCTCTACAGTTGATTAATGCCGTGGTCAAAATGCGTTCAGTAAAAACAGCAGAAGAGATAGAGATTATCGACAGAGCTTGCGATGTAGGCTATCTCATGCACACAACAGCAATGCGGCTTTGCCGTCCAGGTGTGACAGAGCTTTTCATAAGTGGGCAGATTGACGGAATTGCTCGTTCTTACGCCTCACAAGTCTCTTTTGGTACAATATGCTCACAGCATGGTGAAATTATGCACGGCAGTCCCAAGAATACAGCATTGGAATCAGGGCGCCTATTACTTTGCGATGCAGGTTGCGAACTTGACGACTATTGTTCAGACAACACGCGCACAATGCCGGTGAATGGCAAGTTTACACAAAAGCAACGTGATATTTACCAGATTGTTGTTGACTGTCATGATTTGGCACTTTCTGTTGCAAAGCCTGATGTAAAATGGCAGGATGTCCACTTTGATGTATGCCGTCTTATGGCAAGCCGTCTCAAGGATTTAGGATTGATGAAAGGCAATACAGATGATGCTGTAATGGCAGGTGCACATGCCATGTTCCTTCCCCACGGCTTAGGTCACATGATGGGAATGGATGTTCATGATATGGAAGGGCTTGGTCAGATTTATGTTGGCTTTGACGAGGAAACCCGCCCTAATATAGAACAGTTCGGAACAAATAATCTGCGTATGGGCAGACGACTGGAAGAAGGTTTTGTTGTAACCGATGAACCTGGCATATACTTCATTCCAGACCTTATTGACAACTGGCAGAAACAAGGTCTGCACAAAGATTTTATAAATTACGACGTACTCAACACTTACCGTGACTTTGGTGGCATACGTATTGAAGACGATATATTGATTACAAAAGACGGTTGCCGGTTCATGGGTACAAAGAGAATACCATATCAGCCTGATGATGTAGAGGCTTTTATGGCATCAAACAGATAATAATTAATAAAAAGGTAATATAATTAATGAGAAAATTTTTAGTAATGGCATTGCTGGCAATTGTAGCTTTCAATGCAAATGCACAAGAGGCAAAGAAGGATTCTATTGATCCTAACAAGCCTGTATTCACTGTTATCAAAGAGAATCCAATCACATCTATCAAGAATCAAAACAGATCAGGCACATGCTGGGCTTACGCTACTCTTTCATACTTTGAAAGCGAGATTCTCAAAAAGAGCGGCAAGACATATGATTTGTGCGAGATGTTCGTAACAAACAAAAACTACATGGATAGAGCCGTGGTAAAGGTTCGCATGCACGGCGATGCACAGTTCTCACAAGGTGGTTCCATGTATGATGTACTTTATGTACTAAAGAACTATGGCATCTGCCCGGAAGATGCAATGCCTCTTCCTGGAACTCTTTATGGAGATACACTTGCTAATTTCGGAGAGTTCTTTTCTGTAATGGAACCTTATGTTGACGCTATTGCAAAGAACAGTGCAAAGACAATTACTCCTACATGGAAGAACGGTCTGCAAGGCATTCTTGATGCTTACCTCGGCAAATGCCCTGAAACTTTCAATCATGACGGTAAGACATACACACCACAAAGTTTTGCATCAAGTCTTGGACTTAACTGGAACGATTATGTGACAATCACATCATACACTCATCATCCATTCTACACAGAGTTCCCTATTGAAGTGCAGGACAACTGGCGCCAGCCTGGTTCATGGAACCTTCCTATAGACGAAATGGCACGTGTTATAGAAAATGCTATTATGAATGGCTACACAATCGCTTGGGGTGGTGATGTTTCTGGCGACGGCTTTACCCGTAACGGTCTTGCAATCCTATATGATATAGAGGCAACTCAAACTGCAGCAGGTACAGATATGGACAGATGGCTCGGTCTTTCAAAGACAGAGAAGCAGAAGAAGGTTGAAAACCTTGGTGTAAACGTAAAGGAAAAGACTCCTACTCAGGAAATGCGCCAGCAGGAATATGACAACTGGACACTTACTGATGACCACGGCATGCTTATCTACGGCATGGCAAAAGACCAGACAGGTCGTAAATACTATATGGTAAAGAATTCATGGGGACCTGCCGGCGAGTATAACGGCATATGGTATATGTCAGAGAACTTTATAGTAGCTAAGGCTATGGACTTCATGGTTAACAAGAACGCTATTCCAAAAGACATTCTGAAAAAGATGCAGAAAGCTCAGAAAGAGTCTATGCTCTAAGAAATATGTTTTTGCACAATACTATCTCCCCCGAAAGTCTTATAAACTTTCGGGGACTTTTATTTATGCCTACTTTGGTAATAAGCATGAGTTCAGAATAATGTTTACTCATCAACTACCAGTTCAGATTATATAGCCTAAAGGAGCTATCAAAATAATAAACAAAAAGTCAAAATAAAGCCCTTATATTTAGCGGTTTTACAAAATAAAAATCTGCTGGGCGCAAATATGCAAAAACAGAGGCATTAGGATAAGGTTTTGGTTATCAGTGGTTTAGTTGGTTTGTTGGTTGGATTGTTGGTTGTTTGGATTGTGAAAAAGGCTTTTACAGGGGTCAATGACGTACGTGAATACACCTTAACGGCGTGCGTTCTTAGAGTCTAATACGTACGTCATGAGAGCTGAAGACGTACGTATTGAGGTTAAACACCGTACTTTTTGAGATTTTAACCCCATGTTTCTTATCTCAAGAAAGCCTTTTGGGGCAAGATTTAAAATTATTAGAGCAAAAATCTCGACAGTAATTTTCTGTGAATAATGTTGACAATAAGTATTCTGTTTGTTGTAATAGAGAAATCGAAAACGAGAATAGGCAAAAAACAACCAATCTCATAATAATAAAAAGCATATTTTTCCTTGTTGTTTTGAAATTATATATATACCTTTGTAATCAATATTTAAATTAAAGGCGTATATTATATAACAATTTATACAAAAAGGTTACAATTAATTTATAAAACAGAATTTATTATGAAGAGATTTTTTACTTTAACAATGGTCATGTGTTTAGTTTTGTCGGCATTAATGGCAAACGATTATCAGACCGCAGGCGATGGCACAGTTTATAGTTTTCAATCGCTTGCAAATATTGAAGGCTCGGGCGTAACAGCAGAAGGCAGTACATACACTCTAAACGGAGGTTCGCTCGTAATAAGCGACGGTGATTCTTTTAAACTCGACGAAGGCTCTACCATTGTACTTACAGCAGGAAGCACAATAAACTTTCTGGGCGATGCAGACTTTAGCGTAGAGAAAAGAACTAAATTCACATGGGACACAGAATCGGCAAATGTATCACAAATTCAGTTCCGCAAAGAAAACCCAAAATATTCGTTTAAGAATGTTGACTTTGAATATCAAGGCATAATTTTCTACACTAAGAGCAACATAGAATTCGATAGCTGCAGGTTTACAAAGTATGTGTATATAAATAAGGTAACAGCGCCGGTGAGAGTAGCAGTAACTGACTCTAAGATTAAATTCCTTAACTGCTATTTTGGCGGTGGCAGTCAGTACTCATGCTATACCGGAGCAGCAAATATCAACGTGAGTTCACACGTAGAGGGTTGCACTTTTGATAAAAGCCAGCAGACAAACCGCAACCAACCCATGCTGAATTTACAACAGGGTGACAGCATCATTGTACGCAAGAATGTATTTATAGGCGACCCTACCAAGAACATGGTAGGAGCTCTTTCTGTATCTAATATGCTCGGAGCTGATGGGGCAAACTATGTACTCATTGAAGAGAATGTGATTGACAGTTGTCGATATGGCATTAATATACAAGGTAAATTCAAGGAAGCTATTATAAGAAACAATGTTATACGCCATAACAAATATGTATATCAGAATAATGCAAACAATGGAGGCAGCGGCATAGCAGTATATGACAGTTCTAAATCACTAAATCTAAAAATAAGCGGCAACCATATTGAAGACAACCTGTGGGGTGTTACTATTATGGGGGGCGGTGAAGTAAACCTTGGCAAGATAGAGATTGATGGTACACCACTAAATAGTGATGCTAAAGATTATAATGCAGGAGGAAATGTTTTCATAGACAATGGCAACAACGGCATATTGTACGATTTGGCATTTGCAAGTGGAACATCTTATTTAACCGTCTATGCACAAAACAATACGTGGAATGCAGATGAACAGACAAAGGAAAAGATTGAAGAAGTAATATTGCATCAGGCTGACAATAGTAATCTCGGCAAAGTAATATTCATGCCTGCAAAAACAACCACAACTGCTATTGGCAATATAGCAGTCAACAAGAATGTTTCTGACAAGATATACAATATATATGGTCAGCGCATAGAAACTCCTCAAAAAGGACAAGTCTATATACAGAATGGAAAGAAGGTGGTTTATTCTCACTAACTTTCAGAATTTATGAGATTAAGGTTTTGAAGTCGTGCGCCGGAATTTTCTAACAGACGCATGATTATCCGGACAGGCCCTGTGCCTGTCCGAATTAATTAGAAAACAATCACGAGTTAAAGTACTCCATAACGTTCTTGCCAGTAAATTTCCTATAGTTGCGCTTGAAAGACGAAACCGAAGCAAAACCCGTTTTAGTACTTAAATCATAGATGTTCATTGACTCATCCACATTCATTAAATACAAAGCAAACTCTATGCGCTGCTTGTTTATATAATCAGAGAAAGTCATTCCAAGTCGCTGGTTGATGAAAGCAGAAATATATGTACGGTTAGAGTTTGTCTCACGAGCCAAATCAGCTATTTTAAGGTCGGGCATGAGATACAATTTTTTCTCTTTCATAAGAATATTAAGTGTCTTCTCCAATTCTGAATCAGGCATTATCTCTTTTTCTACATCAATTGTTTCCAAAGCATTGTCTCTTTCAAAATCTACAATCGTAAAATCTCGTGTGTAACCTGCGTGAAACAAGAAAAACAACAATATTGTAAACAACAGCGAAGGAATTACAAGCATCAAGGCTCCACTTTTGAAGAACTCACGACCTATAGAACTTACAACTGCGGAGCACAGTGAGATGATAACAAAATAAATCAATATCCTACCTATTGTCTTAAGCTTGCGCCCTTCTGTATATGAGTAAGCATTATCAAGATTGTTGTCAAATTTCCATAATTTAGGCAAACCTAAATATACTACACAAATAATACTTGGTATAAACACCAATTGCCGGAGTATAAAAATTATACTATCTGGTAATACCGGCACAAGCAATGCTACTATCAATGCTGGAAGAACTACTGCCAGCCATTTTTTCTTAAACTCGGCATACTCCGTAAGACTTAGAATATAAAGATAGTATAATGGATATACTGTTAGAGTACAGAAATTCCATATCATCTCAACGAGCAATGAATCTATATTATTAAAATAAAGCGCATGGCAAAAATAAAGTACAGTACAAGTTGCACCAAACCATGTAAGTACACGTTTTGAGGTTGATGCTTCAGGATAATGAATTGCCAATATTGCAAGCCAGTTCAGGCAGGTTATAAAAGGTAGTGTACTAAGAATATCTAATATCATAAAGTAAGTACTTCCATGTTACATAATTTCACTCCGCTCAAATGTAGTGCAAAGATAAATCAAATAGAGTAGAATACAAAATTATTTACATGATTTTCTATACATATATAAAAAAAACAATAAACTCTTAACCGAAACATATAATAAAGCACTGATGCTATTTTTGCAAATGCTGATACAATTTATACATATACTCAAATTAAAACACAGATTAAGCATTATCGGGTATTTCTTTTTAGTATATTTGCATTAACAAATAAACATCCCACGAAATAATTTTAATCCTAAATAAAAGACAATGAAAAAGTTTTTATTATTGATTGGTGCGGCATTAGGCATTATTAATTCTAATGCACAGAAGCCTGCGATACCTCGCAATGTAGCTCTTGAGGCAAAGGTTGAGAAGACACTGAAGAAAATGACACTCGACGAAAAGATTGGTCAAATGCTGGAACTAAATCTCGATGTCATGGGAAAGATGATGGTGGAAAATACAAAAGACGGCACTAAGCACACATGGGCACTTAACGAGGAAATGCTCGACACCTGCATTGCAAAATGGAAAGTAGGTTCTATACTCAATGCCCCAGGAACAAAAGCCGCTACTATAGAGCAATGGCAGAAGTGGATAAGAATCATACAGGAAAAATCAATGAAATATATTGGTATTCCTACTGTATATGGTCTTGACAACAACCACGGTGTTACTTACGTTCAGGCAGGAACCATGTTCCCCCAGCCTATCAATCTCGGTGCTTCATTCAACACAAAACTTGCTCAGGAAATGGCAGAGGTGACTGCCTATGAAAGCAGAGCAGCAAACTGTCCGTGGGTATATAACCCTGTACTCGATCTTGGACGCGACCCACGTTGGTCACGCATTTGGGAAAGTTTCGGCGAAGATGCTATTGTCAACAGTCGAATGGTTGAAGCAGAGATTCTGGGCTATCAGGGAACAAATCCTAATCGTCTTGGACGTTATAACGTGGCAACAAGCGTTAAGCACTATATGGCTTACGGCGCCCCATTAAGCGGAAAAGACCGTACACCAGCATACATAGCTCCAAACATGCTTCGTGAAAAATACTTTGAACCATTCAAAGCAGCTGTGCAGGCTGGTTGTCTTACAATAATGGCAAACTCTGCAAGCATCAACGGTGTACCCATGCACGCAAGTTATGAATATCTTACAAAATGGCTTAAAGAAGACCTTAACTGGGATGGCATGATTGTAACCGACTGGGCGGATATAAACAATCTCTATACTCGTGAAAAAGTTGCGAAAGACAAGAAAGATGCCATACGCATTGCTGTCAATGCTGGTATCGACATGAGCATGGACCCTTACAGCATTGAGTTCTGCATTCTCCTGAAGGAACTTGTGCAGGAAGGCAAGGTAAGCATGGAACGCATAGATGATGCTGTACGCAGAATACTACGACTAAAATACCGCCTTAACCTATTCGACGAACCTAACACCGGTGGAAAAGGTTATGAGAAATTCGGTTCACAGGAGTTTGCTCTTAAAGCACTCAAAGCAGCAGAAGAGAGTCAGATACTGCTCAAAAACGATGGCATACTGCCTCTCAAAGCAGGAAAGAAAATACTACTCACAGGTCCTAATGCCAACCAGATGCGCTGCCTGAACGGAGGTTGGACATATACTTGGCAGGGCTCTAATGCCGAAGATTTATCAGCAAAGTATAACACCATCTACGAGGCATTATGCAATAAATACGGCAAGGAAAACATAATACTTGAACAGGGTGTTACCTATAACGAGAAAGCAGAATATTATGTAGAAAACGAACCGGAGATAAGCAAGGCTGTATCAGCAGCCGCTCAGGCTGATGTCATAATAGCCTGCATAGGTGAAAACTCATATTGCGAAACCCCGGGCAACCTTACCGACCTTTGGCTCTCAGAGAATCAACGTAATCTGGTTAAGGAACTTGCAAAAACAGGCAAACCTGTAATACTCATTCTCAACGAAGGACGTCCACGACTTATTGCCGACATCGAACCTCTTGCCAATGCAGTTGTACACATAATGCTGCCAGGAAACTATGGTGCAGACGCTCTTTCCAACCTTCTCTCAGGCGATGCAAACTTCTCTGCAAAGCTGCCTTACACCTATCCACGCGAGATAAACTCACTTGCCAACTACGACTATAAGGTGAGCGAAGAAGTTGAGACTATGGCAGGTGCCTACAACTACGATGCAAAAGTATCACTACAGTGGCCTTTTGGCTATGGACTAAGCTATACAACATTCGATTACAGTAATTTGCGAGTTGATAAAACAACTTTTACTTCAACCGACGAAATAACCGTCAGCGTAGATGTAAAGAACACCGGCAGTGTCGCAGGCAAAGAGCCTGTACTACTCTATTCAAGTGATGTTGTTGCTTCAATCATTCCTGACAACAAGCGCCTGCGCAATTTCACAAAGATTGACCTTAAGCCCGGAGAAACAACAACTGTTACTTTCACTCTCCCTGCCAAGAACCTTGCATTTGTAAATGCTGACGGCAAGTGGACACTGGAAGAAGGTGAGTTCATTCTAAAAGTTGCCAATCAGACCAAGAGCATAGAATGCACACAAACAAAAGTATGGGATGAACCTAACATCTAATCACATTCTTACAATACCGTTGACAACCTAAGGTGGAGTTAATGAATTATAGGCTCAGTCGAAATTTAGTGGGGAAGCTTTCAACTTGAGTTTAAGGAGTTAAGAGGTTAGAGAGTTTTTAAGGTTATGAACAACAACGTAGGACAGACCTTGTGTCTGTCCGCACCATCAAACCAAACAAAAAACCCGAGGCTCGCTCGCCTCGGGCAATGAAAACAAAATCTAATTAACCAGTTTGTACGCCATTCTCATGGCACAAACCCCATCATTTAGTCATATCAAATCCTACACGCACACCATCATAGTTTGATGTCAAACTGGTGATGCTGCTGACAGTAGAATTACCACTCAACGAACCAAGTGTCTGCATAACAGTGAGTATCTTCTTTGATTCAAACAACAGAGCTATTCCGTCTGAATTTTTCTTCGTATAACCAGTTATGCTAACAAGCAAGGTCTGTAGGGTTATCTTCTGTGTATTCTCATCAAAAGTATAAGTACCGCTCAGGCTCTTACCAAGTAACTGTGCTGTAAAAGTGCCGTCGCTCTTAAATGTGAAACTCGTGTTGCTTTTTTTAACACCTATACTCTTATAGGCAGAGGTCAACTTCTCCTTCACCGTAGCAGCCACTACTTCACCACCAGCATTAGCCAATGTAGATTGGCTTGTGAAAGCTACGCCGGGTTGACTATACTTCCATGTACCTATCAATCCTGATGAACTAACCTTGTCAAGACCTATTACACTTGTAAATATATTAGCAAGATTATTGCCCGAAGTTGCAGTTTTCAACATTCCGCCAATAACATCGGCACCAGTAGAAGCAGCAGAGGGAACAACAGAACTTGAAGTGGCTGACGAACCAGTGGCACCTAAATCTATAGCGTTTAATATTTGTTGTGCTGTACTCAAAGAAGCAGTGTTGCAAGCTGTAAGAACAAGTGTGCCAAAAGCTACGGCAAAATACGCATTTTTCTTCATCTTAATTTTGTTTTTGTTGTTTTTTATATTTCAGTCTGCAAAGGTATAATGTTTTTTTGGGATAATCAAAAAAAAACAATACCTTTGCACATTGGACTATGCAATAATGCAATATTTCAGTCCATTAGGATAATATAATATGCAAAATATAATGAAAAAAGTCATTCTTGTAATAATAGTAGCAATGGCAGCACTGTGCACAACTGCAAATACAAAAAATATAAACATAAAAATAATAGGGAGCAGCGATGTGCATGGTTGCTTCATGCCCTATGATTATATAACCAATAAACCACGTAAAGGAACATTGTCGCGTGCACATACTTACATAAAAGGAGCAAGGAAAGAATTGGGCGACAACGTCATCCTGATTGAAAACGGCGACATTTTACAAGGTCAACCCGCAAACTACTTCTACAATTACATTGAAACAGAGGATGTTAATATTGCCGCCCAAGTAACTAACTATATGGGCTACGATATACAGGTATTAGGCAATCATGACATAGAACCTGGCCCAAAAGTATATAATAAATGGATACACGACACAAAAGCTGAAGTTCTCGGGGCCAATATACTAAATACCTCAACAGGACTTCCTGCATTTACACCATACAAAATATTTGTAAAAAACGGCGTGAAAATAGCCGTAATAGGAATGACAACACCAGCTATTCCTAACTGGTTAGACAAGGAAATATGGTGTGGATTGCAATTTGAAGACATGACAAAGACTGCAAGAATATGGGTAAATAAATTGCAGAAAGAAGAGAAACCAGATGTGATAATAGGGTTGTTTCACAGCGGACGTAAAAACGGAATCACTACTCCTGAATATGAAGAAGATGCCACGGAACGTATAGCGCGTGAAGTTCCGGGATTCAATGCCATTTTCTATGGTCATGACCACACTATATATTGTGACAGCCTCATAAATAATTATGGGGAAAAAGTAGTAATGCTCAATCCCGGCAATAATGCACACTATCTTGCGGAACTAAACATCAATGTGGAGAAACAAGGACGCAAGATTAAAAACATAATGGTAAATGGAAAATTAATTAATATAGACAAGACTGAGATTGACCGCGATTTTGTGGATTTCTTCGCTCAGCAGTCGGAAAAGATTAAGGCTTTTTCTGAACGCCAAATAGGAAGAATAACCAAATCCATGTACATGAGAGACGCATTTTTCGGCAGCTCCATGTTCAACGATTTCATACACAACATACAACTGAAAGTAAGCGGTGCTGACGTATCATTCAATGCCCCACTTTCTTTCAATACAGTTATAAATGAAGGTATCCTTACAGTTGCCGACATGTTCAACCTATATCACTTTGAAAACAACCTATACGTAATTTTGATGACAGGCGATGAAATACGGCGCTATCTTGAAATGAGCTATGGACTTTGGGTAAATACAATGTCGAATGCCAATGACCACATCATGTTGCTTGACACAACTACACGCAATGACCAACAGCGCATGGGCTTCAAAAACCTCACATTCAACTTCGACTCTGCAAGAGGCATAATATACGAAGTTGATGTTACAAAACCCGTTGGTAAGCGCATTAACATAATAAGCATGGCAAATGGGGAACCCTTTTCATTAGAAAAAACCTACAAAGCAGCAATCAACAGCTATCGTGCAAACAATGGAGGCGAATTGCTGACAAAAGGTGCAGGAATAAAAAAGGACGAAATAAATGACCGCATAATATGGAAAAGCAGAAATGATATACGCCACTATATAATGAATGACATTGAAGAACGAAAAATTGTAACCCCTACTGTCAGCAATAACTGGCGTTTTGTACCAGAAGAATGGGTTAAACCTGCTATTGAAAGAGACAGGAAAATAATATTCGGAAAATAATATGCTCTGGTTTATATTCTGCCAATCAGAGATTCTGCTAAGCAAAAACGCCGAAAGCAAATACTCTATACCCGATGCTGAAGAGCCGCCAATAGAAATAAATCCATTGACTGTCATTCACAAGATAACACCCATGAGCGATGGCACAGAGGTGAGAACATTTGTCATTGACAATCCCATAATAGGATATGACAACTTGGAGATGTGCAGTTTAAGACAAGCTTTCCACAAGATAAGCCTTCCGCTATATCTCAAAGCTGGCAAATGTCAGGAAATTCTATATTGGGACAATACAACAAAATTCTGTGGAGTATGCGGTGGAAAGATGCAAATGCACACTGATATTTCAAAACGATGTACACAGTGCGGCAAGGAAGTATGGCCGCATCTCGCCACCGCAGTGATAACACTCATTCAGAAAGGTGAAGAAGTACTGCTGGTGAAAGCACGAAACTTCAAAGGCGACTACTTCGGACTCGTGGCAGGATTTGTTGAAACCGGAGAGAATTTAGAAGAAGCTGCTGCACGCGAGATAAAGGAAGAAGTGGGTGTAAAGGTAAAGAACATGCGATATGTAATGTCGCAACCATGGCCCTACCCATCAGGACTTATGATTGGATTTATTGCCGACTACGATAGCGGAGAAATAACACTCCAAACATCTGAACTCACAACAGGAGGCTGGTTTCATAAAGAAAATCTGCCGCAATTGCCCGACAAACTGGGCATTGCCAGAATGATGGTAGAAATGTGGAAAGAAGGAAAAATATAATCAAAGATAATCATGAAAGAAATTTCTTGGGGATTCATAGGCTGCGGCGACGTGACGGAAAAGAAATCAGGACCTGCATTCAACATGATTGCAGGCTCATGCATAGAGGCTGTAATGAGCAGGAACGAGGAAAAAGCACGCTCGTATGCAGAACGACATGGTATAAAGAAATATTATACCGACCCTGTGCAATTAATAGAAGATCCCAAAGTCAATGCCATATACATAGCAACTCCACCATCAAGCCATGCTATATATGCCATAATGTCAATGAAGGCAGGAAAACCATGCTATGTGGAAAAACCTCTTGCTGCAAGCTATGAGGACTGCATACGCATAAATCGTGTGAGCAAGGAAACCGGCATCCCCTGCTTTGTGGCTTACTACAGACGCTATCTGCCATATTTCAAGAAAGTCAGTGAACTATTAAACAGCGATGTAATAGGCACAATACAGAATGTGCAGCTAAGATTCACAGTGCCTCCAAGAGAACTTGATTACAACTGCGAGAATCTGCCTTGGAGACTACAACCCGATATAGCAGGAGGTGGATATTTCTATGACCTCGCTGCACATCAGCTTGATATAATGCAAGATTTTTTCGGAGTCATAACACGGGCACACGGGTATCCTACCAACAGAGCCGGACTATATAAGGCAGAGGACAACATAAGCGCATGTTTCCTGTTTGAAAATGGAGTTGCAGGAAGTGGGTCATGGTGCTTTGCTGGACATAAAAATGCACGAGAAGACGTGATAGAAGTAGCCGGCGACAAAGGGTCGCTGGCATTTTCAGTATTCAACTACGACCCTATCCGCATAGTAACTGAAGAAGGAATAACCTCCATACGCATTGACAATCCAAAACATGTGCAAATGCCACTAATTAAGAATGTTATTGAACATCTGCAAGGTTATGGACATTGCGACTGCGACTCTGTAAGCGCTACTCCTGCAAACTGGGTTATGGACCGAATTTTATGGAAATTATAAATGAAGAAAAATACTGCAATATTATTCCTGTTGCTTACCTGTGCATCACTATCAGCACAAGTAAGAGACATTAATACGTCAGATTCTATTGGTAATAACAGCGAGGCAATGCCTGAGAATAAAACTAAGAAATCGTTCTTCTCACGCATTGCATCACCTTTCATAAAACTGTTCTCTTATGTTGATACAAACTACATAGAGCCTAATCATTATAAGTACCAAGTGATGATGCAGAACAGATATTCATACGAAGTGTATAGAGTTTCCGACAATGAAGGAAATGGGTTACGATTCGTACCTAAACCTTCATTGAAAATAGGTCCTTACGTTGGCTGGAGCCTGATTTTTCTGGGATATTCCGTAGATGTGCTGCATCTGACAAGCAGCGACAAGCGCAAGGAATGGGACTTAAGCCTATATACACTTCCATTAGGAATAGATTTATACTATAGACAAAGTGGCAACGACTACAGCATAAGAGACATTTATTTAGGCGAGAACATTGACACCACCCCTGTAGAGGGTATAAGCTTTGACGGAATAGAGTCAAGCATAACAGGTGCCAGTGTTTACTACATATTCAACCACAAGAGATTCTCATATCCTGCAGCATTCAATCAAAGCACACAACAGAAACGGTCGAGAGGGTCGGCACTTGCAGGATTAGGCTTCACACGGCACAGTCTGGGCATAGACTGGAGCAAACTTAATGATATTGCAATAACATATTTGGGAAAAGACCTGTCAACTCATTTCAACAAAAATTTATTATTCGAGAAAATAGTATATACCGACTTTTCCGTATCAGGAGGATATGGATATAACTGGGTGTTTGCAAAGAACTGGCTCTTTGCTTCTTCACTGAAAGTAGGACTCAGCTACAAGAAAACTATTGCAGATTCACAACGCGGCATAAAAGCCATACAGGAAACATTCCGAAACTTCCGCGATTTCAAATTCACCGACCTTACTATTGATGGTATCGGAAGATTTGGAATAGTTTATAATAACGGACGGTGGTTTGCAGGAGCAAGTGCAGTGGTTAACTCCTACAATTATTCAAAAACCAATTTCTATACCAACAACATTTTCGGATATTTCAGCGCATACATAGGTTGTAATTTAGGACTAAAAAAAGAATATAGAAAAAAATAATGAATTATAATAACATCATAGTATCACTCGTGCTGCTAATTTCAACAACAAGCATCGGCAATGCACAGTCAATGATATACAAAACTGCCGACAGCATAAAAGTAATGCAGCTACTCGACAAGGCACCGGCAGACAAGTCGGGAAACGAATATATGTTCTATTTCGGCTCACAACTGAAAGATGTTCCATACGTAGCAAAGACTCTTGAACAGAATGCAAAGGAAAATCTTGTCATCAATCTCAGGGAACTCGACTGTACAACTCTTATCGAGAATGCCATGGCATTAAGCCTGTGCATGAAAAACAATAAGAAGACATTTCTTGATTTCGCCAACTATCTAAGACAGATTCGCTATGAGAATGGATATATTGCCTACGAAACACGTCTGCATTATTTCACTTCGTGGATTGACAATGCTGTGAAAGCAGGCTTTGCAAAAGAAGAGAAACAAGAGGAACTGCCTCACGCACTATACACAAAAACACAGGTGCTCAACATAGACTACATGTCGCAGCACATAAGTGCATACCCTGTTCTCGTATGCGATTCAACGCTCATACCCAAGATTCGCAAGACAGAACAAGAGTTGACAGGCAGAAAATACAAATACATTCCCAAGGCATTGCTGAAAAACTATACTGCAATGAAAAAGCACATACACACAGGCGACATAATAGTTATTATTACTAAGAAGAAAGGTCTCGACACATCGCATATAGGCATAGCATCATGGCACGCCGACGGAACACTGCATCTGCTTAACGCATCACAAATACACAAGAAAGTAGTTGACGAACAAATGCCTCTTCATACATACATGATGAAACACCCGACACAAATAGGCATAAGGGTAATTCAACCAATGTAGAAAGCATTGCTTTTATTCGTAAATAATAAATAGGTATATATAACTTCTTAAACCCAGCTGCCTTGAAGTAGTCACTACACCAAGGTAACAGTGAAAACCAATCTGCAAGATAATCGAACACAATCAGTTCGGAATCTAATGACTGATTTGGATTAAAACGGCTCATTTTGCATTGCAAAGTGGGTCGTTTTATGTTGTAAAACGGGCAGGTTTACGATGCAACGTTGGACAGATGCATCATTCAACTCGGTCAAGGTGCATGATAGAACAGCTCGTAACAACTCGGCACAACATCATACAAAACACAAGCAAAAACCCAAAAACAACAAGAAAAAGTAAGCAAAAATCAATTATTTGCGACTTTTTGAATATTTTTCTTGCCGTTTTCTTTCATTTTTATTTAATAATCATTATCTTTGCAACGCATTTTTAATAAACCCAATAAAAGATTAAGGAAAATGAAAGCGATTGAACTAATCGAGGATCTTAAAAGAAGATTCCCAAACGAACCAGAGTATCATCAGGCAGTAGAAGAAGTACTCACAACTATTGAAGACGAATACAACAAACATCCGGAGTTTGAAAAGGCAAATCTCATCGAGCGCCTTTGTATTCCCGACAGAGTTATACAATTTCGTGTAACATGGGTTGATGACAAAGGTGCCGTGCAGACAAACATGGGCTACCGAGTTCAACACAACAATGCTATAGGCCCTTACAAGGGAGGCATACGCTTTCATAAATCAGTAAATCTCGGAATACTTAAATTCCTTGCCTTTGAACAGACTTTCAAGAACTCGCTTACAACCCTGCCTATGGGAGGCGGCAAAGGAGGTTCAGACTTCTCTCCTCGTGGAAAGTCAAATGCAGAAGTTATGCGTTTCTGTCAGGCATTCATGACTGAACTTTACCACAACATTGGTCCTGACGAGGATGTGCCAGCAGGAGATATAGGTGTGGGCGGACGTGAAGTAGGTTACATGTTCGGAATGTACAAGAAACTCACACACCAGTTCCAAGGAGTACTCACAGGAAAAGGACTTGAATTCGGAGGTTCACTCATTCGCCCTGAAGCAACAGGCTATGGTAATGTGTACTTCCTTGTGAATATGCTTGCTACACGCGGCATTGACCTTGCAGGCAAAACAGTACTTATTTCAGGAGCAGGAAATGTAGCACAATATACTTGTGAAAAGTGCTTAGAGCTTGGCGCAAAGGTACTCACGATGTCTGACTCTGACGGATACATCTACGACCCTGATGGAATAGACCGCGCAAAACTCGATTACATAATGGAACTCAAGAACGTAGAACGTGGACGAATCAAGGAATATGTTGACGAATATCCATCTGCAAAATATGTTGAAGGCGAAAAGCCTTGGGGAGAAAAAGCCGATATTGCACTACCTTCTGCAACACAGAACGAACTTAACGGCGAACATGCACGCACACTTGTTGCAAACGGCTGTATTGCTGTGAGTGAAGGTGCTAACATGCCTTCTACACCAGAGGCCATCAAAGTGTTCCAAGATGCAAAGATTCTATATGCTCCAGGAAAGGCGGCAAATGCCGGAGGTGTATCTGTATCAGGACTTGAAATGACACAAAACTCTGAACGCCTGCGCTGGTCGGCAGCTGAAGTTGACGAGAAACTCCACGGCATTATGAACGATATTCACGAGAACTGCGTGAAATATGGCACAGAGGCTGACGGATATGTAAACTACGTGAAAGGTGCCAACGTGGCAGGCTTCATGAAAGTAGCGAAAGCCATTATGGCACAGGGAATAGTATAGGAATGAAAGCCATACCATAACCAAATAAAAAGCACCAAGAGCAAAATCTCGGTGCTTTTTACATAATACACCAGCACATGAGTGAATGAAATATTCAACTAATATGTCTCACATTAAAAATATTTTTCGTATTTTTGCACCTTATATAAAGAATACAAAAAAAATATAGATAAATGCTTACACTGAAATTAATTAACGAGCAGACCGACCGAGTTGTTGCAGGTCTCGAGAAAAAACGCTTTCAAGGAGCAAAGGAGGCTATTGCCAAGGTGCAGGAAATTGACCGTATGCGTAGAGAAGCACAGCAGGCTCTCGACTCTAATAAACAAGAAGCAAACCAATTAGCCAAAGAAATCGGCCAACTAATGAAGGCTGGACAAAAGGAAAAGGCAGAAGCAGTAAAGGCAAAGGTTGCAGAACTTAAGGAAACGGCAAAGACACTACAGGAAAAACAGGAACAGGCTGAACAGGAACTAACAAATCAACTCTGCCAAATTCCAAACATACCTTACGACGAAGTGCCGGAAGGTGCTAATGCAGAGGACAACTGGGTGGTAAAATCAAACCTTAAGGAATGTATTCTCGGAGAAGACACCGTAGGCAACTGGACCGCAGTTCCACAGAGTACTGAAGCAAAATTACCTCATTGGGAACTTGCAAAGAAATACAACCTCATCGACTTCGACCTCGGAGTCAAGATAACAGGTGCAGGCTTTCCTGTCTATATCGGTAAAGGAGCACAACTACAACGTGCGTTGATAAACTTCTTTCTGGCTGAGGCAAACAAGGCTGGATACACAGAGATTATGCCGCCAACAGTTGTAAACGCCGCTTCCGGGTATGGCACAGGTCAGCTGCCCGACAAAGAAGGACAGATGTATCACTGCGAACTTGACGACCTTTACCTCATACCAACAGCAGAAGTACCGGTAACTAACATATACCGTGATGTTATCATTGACGAAAAAGACCTGCCTATAAAGAATTGCGCTTACACTCAGTGCTTTCGTCGCGAGGCTGGTTCATACGGCAAAGATGTGCGTGGTTTGAATCGTCTGCATGAGTTCTCTAAAATTGAAATTGTAAGAATCGATACTCCAGAACATTCAGCCGAGAGCCACAAAGAGATGCTTGAGCATGTAGAAGGATTACTGCAAAAGCTTGAACTTCCATATCGTATTCTCCGTTTATGCGGAGGCGACCAGAGTTTCACTTCTGCTGTTTGCTATGACTTCGAGGTTTACTCTGAAGCTCAACAACGCTGGCTTGAAGTCTCATCAGTGTCAAACTTCGACACCTATCAGGCAAATCGTCTGAAATGTCGTTATCGCAAGGCAGAAGATAAGAAAATCGAACTTTGCCACACACTAAATGGTTCGGCACTCGCCTTACCAAGAATCGTAGCATCAATACTGGAGAATTTCCAAACCTCTGAAGGCATAAAAGTACCAAAAGTGCTTGTACCTTATATGGGGGTTGAGATAATTAAATAAATACTATAAGGTAAAGGGAGGAAATATACCTCCTCCCCACCCTTTCATAAAGACCAAAGCTCTATTCAGTAATTTATCATACACAGGATGACTAAAACAACCAAACAGTAATATTATAAAGAGAAAAACATTATGAACAAAATCATCAAGAAAGAGCAATTCTCTGAGAAAGTTTTCAAGTTCGTCGTTGAAGCTCCACTTATTGCGCATAGCCGTAAGGCTGGGCATTTCGTCATCGTAAGAGTGGGCGACAAAGGCGAGCGAATGCCTCTGACCATTGCCGAAGCCGATGTAGAGCGAGGCACTATAACACTCGTCGTACAGAAGGTGGGGCTTAGTTCCACAAAATTCTGTAACCTCAATGAAGGCGACTATATTACCGACGTTGTAGGTCCATTGGGTCAAGCAACTCACATAGAAAACTTCGGAACTGTGCTCTGTGCAGGAGGTGGCGTTGGTGTTGCACCTATGCTTCCTATCATAAAGGCATTGAAAATGGCAGGTAATCGTGTTATATCAGTCCTTGCAGGTCGCTCTAAGGAACTAATTATCCTCGAAGAACAGGTACGCGAATATTCAGACGAAGTCATAATAATGACTGACGACGGGTCTTATGGTCAGAAAGGCGTTGTTACTGTAGGTATGGAACAAGTGATACAACGCGAGAAAATAGACAAGTGTTTTGCCATTGGCCCCGCAATAATGATGAAGTTCTGTTGTCTTCTCACAAAGAAATATAATATTCCCACAGAAGTGTCACTCAATACCATAATGGTTGATGGCACAGGAATGTGTGGTGCTTGTCGTATAACTGTAGGTGGAAAGACGAAGTTTGTGTGCGTTGATGGTCCTGAGTTCGATGGTCATCAGGTTGATTTCGACGAGATGTTCAAGCGTATGGGAGCATTCAAGGCTGCAGAAATAGAAGATATGGAACATTTAGAAGACCACATTTCTACTACGCATACTGATACTCCAGTAACGTCAGAACATAATGTTGACGCTACTGGTATGACTACCGATACTCCTCTCTCTGAACTTATAGATCGTGATGCTGATTGGCGTAAGGAACTGCAAAAGTCAATGAAAGCAAAGGAGCGCGTACAGATTGAACGTTGCAAGATGGGTGAACTCGACCCTGTTTACCGTGCTACCACACGTACAGAGGAGGTGAATAAAGGTCTCACCGTACCACAGGCTCTAACAGAGGCTAAGCGTTGTCTTGATTGTAAGACGCCATCGTGTGTAGAAGGTTGTCCTGTAAGCATCAACATTCCGTCTTTTATAAAGAACATTGAACGAGGACAGTTTCTTGAGGCAGCACGTGTTTTGAAAACAACAAGTGCTCTTCCTGCAGTCTGTGGTCGTGTTTGTCCGCAGGAAAAACAGTGCGAAAGCCAATGCATACATATAAAGATGAACAGCCAGCCTGTTGCAATTGGCAATCTTGAACGTTTTGCCGCCGATTATGAACGTGAAAGCGGTTGCGTTTCTCTTCCTGAGATAGCCGAAAAGAATGGCATCAAGGTAGCTGTCGTTGGTTCTGGTCCTGCAGGACTTACTTGTGCCGGCGACATGGCAAAGGCAGGATTCTCTGTAACTGTATTCGAGGCACTTCATGAGATCGGTGGTGTTCTGAAATATGGTATCCCTGAATTCCGTCTGCCAAACGCTATTGTAGATGTAGAAATAGAAAATCTCAGAAAGATTGGTGTAAACTTTGTAAACGACTGTATTGTTGGAAAAACCATCACTATGCAAGAGCTTGAAGCTGACGGTTTCAAAGCAATATTCGTTGCATCGGGAGCTGGTCTGCCTAACTTCATGAATATCCCCGGCGAAAATGCTGTAGGTGTAATGTCGTCAAATGAATATCTGACACGTGTGAATCTCATGGACGCATCTAATCCTGAGAGCGATACTCCAATAATGAAAGCCAAATCTGTAATGGTTGTCGGTGGTGGTAATACCGCCATGGACTCATGCCGCACAGCAAAGCGTCTGGGAGCAGAACGTGTGTTCATCGCCTATCGCCGTTCAGAAGCAGAGATGCCTGCACGACTTGAGGAAGTGAAACATGCAAAGGAAGAAGGTATTGAATTCCTCACACTTCATAACCCGATTGAGTATATTGCTGACGAGAAAGGTTATCTAAAGCAAGTAAAACTGCAAGTAATGGAACTTGGAGAGCCAGATGCCTCTGGTCGTCGTTCGCCTGTTCCTATAGAGGGCAAAATCGAGACTATCGACATTGACCAAGCAATTGTTGCTGTTGGTGTTTCACCTAACCCTCTTGTTCCACAAAGTGTTGAAGGATTGGTACTTGGACGCAAGAACACTATTGCCGTCAACGATCAGATGCAGAGCTCTATTCCTACTATCTTTGCAGGTGGTGATATAGTAAGAGGTGGAGCAACTGTTATTCTGGCTATGGGTGACGGACGCAAAGCCGCCGCATCAATAATAGAAATGCTTTCCGCATAATAAGTATAATAATAATGAAACGACTTTTCCTTTTTATCATTCTATCATCAATCTGCTTTGGTACTGTCAATGCACAGAAGCGCAAAGTTAAACCTAAAACAAAGAAGGTTATCATAGAAAAAACTCCCGAGCAGAAACTCTATGAAGAACTCTTGCTTGCAACAGCCAAAGTCATGTTTATTGACAGTATGGTTGTTGACAAGACTGAATTTCTCAGTCACATGCCAATGCCTGCCGACATTGGTACTATAATGGTAGAAGGTAATAAAGTGAGCTATACAAACGAGTTTGGAAATAAAAGCATTTATGCCGATGGCGATACTCTATCTGGACGTCACCTTTTTCTTACTCATAAGTATGAAACACAATGGGAAGAGCCTCGCATAATAGGTGAATTGGACAACAAAGCACCTGACTATCCTTTCCTTATGGCAGACGGAGTAACTCTTTACTTCTCTGCCGAAGGTGAAGGAACTGTAGGAGGAAGAGATATTTTCCGCACTACATACAATGCTGATGATGCCAAATTCTATGAGGCGGCAAACATCGGACTACCCTACAACTCGCCTGCCAATGAATATATGCTGGCAATAAGCGACCTCGACAACATAGGCTGGCTCGTTACTGACCGTTATCAACCAGATGGAAAAGTGTGTATCTATACTTTTGAACGAACAGCACAACGTCAGACTTTCAATGAAGAGACAGACGAAGAAACACTCAAGAAATATGCTGCTATAAACGCAATAAGCAATACATGGCAATTCGGTAACAGAGACGAAGCTATGAACCGAATGAAAGATATAGCAACAAGAGTAAATGCCAAACAACAAACTGACAACTGGGAGTTTATTGTTGACGACAATACTGTCTATACAAAACTTACTGATTTCAAAACAAAAGCAAATCAAAAGAAATTCATTGAACTACAAGAAAACAAGAAGAAACTAAAAAAACTTAATACTCTGCTCGACACGTCACGCCAGTCATACGCAAAGACTGGTATCAGAAAGCGTCATGAAATAGGACGACAAATCAATGCCTTAGAACAAGAAGTAATCGCCCTTGATGCAGAAATAAAAATATCTGAGAAAGAATTACGTAATATGGAAATAACTAAAAAATAAAAAAAATGAAGTATTTTGCAACATCAGAACTACCTATCAATGACGATGGTAGCGCATTTCACCTACACATTAAACCTGAGCAACTTGCCGATAAAGTGATTCTCGTTGGCGATCCAGCAAGAGTAAACACCGTGGCTGCACATTTCGATACAATTGAATGCGAAGTGTCAAGCCGTGAATTTCACACAATAACAGGCACGTACAAAGGCAAACGCATAACAGCACTGTCACATGGCATAGGCTGCGACAATATCGATATTGTCGTAAACGAACTCGACGCTCTTGCCAATATTGACCTTACAACACGAATGGAGAAACCCGAACACCGTAAACTGACACTCGTAAGAGTTGGTACATGCGGAGGACTACAACCCGAAACTCCTATAGGTTCATTCATCGCATCTGTCAAAAGTATCGGTTTCGACGGACTACTAAATTACTATGCAGATAGAAACAATGTCTGCGACCTCGAACTTGAAAAAGCATTCACAGAGCACATGGACTGGAACCCAATAAAAGGTGCCCCCTATGTAGCAACAGCCTGCCCTGAACTGATAGAAAGAGTTGCAGGAAGTGATATGATACGAGGCATAACTGTAGCATGCGGAGGATTCTACGGTCCACAAGGCAGACAAATAAGAATGGCTATAGAAGATCCTAATCAGAATGAGAAAATAGAATCATTCAGATACAAGAATCTGAGAATATGCAATTTCGAAATGGAAAGCTCTGCACTCGCAGGACTCGCATCACTCTTAGGACACGAGGCTATGACTTGTTGCATGGTTGTGGCTAACAGATATGCACACGAAATGAATACAAACTATAAAAATCAAATTGACGACCTCATAACATTAGCACTCGATAGAATTTAATGAGTACAATCTGTGCAATATCTACAGCAAAAGGCGGGGCCATTGGTATAATACGTACCTCTGGCCCTGATGCCATATCTATAACCGACAAAATTTTCCATGGCAGAAAGCCTCTCACCGAAGTAAAACCATACACTCTTAACTTTGGTGAAATTCGCGACAAGACAGAAGTTATTGACGAAGTACTTGTATCCGTATTCCATGCACCACATTCATATACAGGCGAAAACTCAACCGAGATTTCATGCCACGGTTCACACTACATTTTGCAACGCATTATAGAACTGTTGTTGGAAAACGGCTGTGAATTTGCAAAACCTGGAGAATACACACAAAGAGCATTCCTGAATGGAAAAATGGATCTCAGTCAGGCAGAAGCCGTTGCCGATCTCATAGCATCACAAAATGCAGCCACACATCGTATTGCATTACAACAAATGCGTGGTGGATACAGTAACAAACTACAAGAATTACGTAACAAACTCTTGGAGATAACTTCCCTACTCGAACTCGAACTTGATTTCTCCGAGGAAGATGTAGAGTTTGCTGATAGAGAAAAGCTAATAAGTCTTCTCATAGAAATAGACAGCGAAATAACAAAACTCACAAGTTCGTTCCGATTAGGAAATGCTCTGAGAAACGGAATTCCTGTAGCTATAATCGGAGCACCAAACGTAGGAAAAAGCACACTTCTCAACGCCCTTCTCAAAGACGATCGCGCTATAGTGTCAGACATAAAAGGAACAACACGTGATGTTATAGAAGACACTATAACAATCAACGACATCACATTCCGTTTCATTGATACTGCTGGCATACGCCATACCGACGACACTATTGAGCAGATGGGTATTGAGCGCAGCATACGTGCAGCAGAAAAAGCTCAGATTATCATTCTACTCACCGAACCAGGAGTAGAATTTCCTAAAATACCAACATCTCCAGATCAAACCGTAATACGTATTATCAATAAGACCGACTCTTTTCAGGCTCTCAACAACATAGGAATAAAAGAGCTTGAGGAAAAGTTACTTGTTTCAATTCCACAAGACGACAATACATTCCTTGTCACCAACCTACGCCATTACGAAGCACTTACCAAAGCTCACGAAGATATAAGTCGTGCAAAAGATTCTTTTTACCTTGGTCTTTCAGGCGATTTAATCTCCGAAGACCTCCGTCTCTGCCTCTCCCACCTCGGCGAAATCCTTGGTCACATCACCTCCGATGAAGTCCTCGGTAATATCTTCAAGAATTTTTGCATCGGGAAATGACCCCTTATAAACAACTCTAAGCAACTTGGAGTAATTTGAACTAAGTCCCTCTAAATGAGGGACTTTTTGTATTTTAACACTTCAAGTTGCATATTTGTTAGTTACAGTATTTCCAGTTATTTTTGCACCGTATTTCTACCGCGAGTGTAAAACAGAAAGTCAGAATCACACCTAAATGACATCGTAGGAACAAGAGTGAGACGCTATGAGAAAAGGCAAAAATGACATTGAGGGTACAACGTGAGACACCATGAGACGTGATGAGACAATGTGAGACACTTTAGCAGGCGAAAATTAACAAATGAGTGCAACAATTATGGAGATTCAGAAACGTTGTAAGTACTGTGGAAGATCCTTTATTGCGCATAAGATGACCACCATCTATTGCTCACCTTCGTGCAATAATAAGGACTACAAAAGAGCAATCCGGCAAAAGCAGATTGCCGAGTACATGGAGGAAGAAAAACAGAAGACTCCCAAGGTAGATATTCTTGGGGGCAAGGAATTCCTCACCCCAACCGAAGGTGCATTACTTCTTGGTCTAAGCCGCGCTACATTCTATCGCTATATGCTTAATGGCACCATAAAAGCAGTACAATTACGCGGAAAGACTATTGTTCGCAGGAAGGACATCGAGAGATTGTTTGACAATCCTCCAACTTATCAGTCCCATTCGGAGAAGAAGCAGGAGAAGCGAGAATACTACACTTTCAGGCAAATCATGGAGAAGTTCAAATGCTCAAAGAAGGCTATTATGACCAGAGTTGAGAAATACAACATCCCCAAAGTTTACCAAGGTCGCAACTGTTTCTTTGACCGTGCTCTGGTTGATGTCCATTTTGCTCAACTTATTGCGGATATTGACTTACGTGACTATTATACTATTCCGCAACTGGAGGAGAAATACAAGATGAGCCATGCAGCTGTATTATCATTTGTGACCAGAAAC
>JBHAEQ010000023.1:0-13160 GCA_041855685.1 Prevotella sp.
ATTACAGATAATGCTCAGGGGGCTAATATTTATTACACTACCGATGGCAATGACCCAACAGCAGATTCTAATGAATATACTGGTCCTTTCACTATAAGCGCAACAACAACTGTTAAGGCAATTGCCATTAAGGACGGTATAAGCAGCACAATATCATCAGCAACTTATACTCGTACTTATCTTGATGCAGGACTATCTTGGTCAGCAGGGGCAAAGAGTGTAACTTTGGCTTCTCTTACTCCATCTGACCTTCCAACACTAAATAATCCAAATAATCTTGATATAGTTTATTCAACAACTAATGAAGAACGTGCAAAGTTTGTTAACGGTGTATTGACACTTATTGACGGTGCAAACAACACAGGTTCAGTTACAATTAAGGCTAACACTGCTGGTAATGAAACTTATGCTGCAGGTGAAGCTGCATACACTCTGACAATACGTCTTGCAGACTCTAATGTAGCTTGGACAACATCTACAGGCATAACTGATTTGTCTGACGCGACTTTCACTCAACCAACAACTACCACAGCAGAGAATTATGATGGAACAGTAACATATGCGTCCAACAATACAGACGTGGCAGAGTTTAACGCAAACAAAGGTGTAATAACAGTCAAAGGTAAGGGAATAGCTGTTATCACAGCAACAGCTCCACAAACAAACAGATTTAAGGAATCTACTGCAACTTATACTCTAACTGTTACTGATAAAGCTAATTCTGATGTATATACACTTGTTACCGATGCATCTACTTTGCAGGCTGGCGATGTTATAACATTCGTTTATAACAATGTTGCTATTGGCACTCAACAGGAAAACAATTTCGCTAAAACAGACATTTCAATAACAGGCAACACATTTATTGCTCCAGACGACTTAAGTTCGTTTACTTTAGAAGGTGCTGTAGACGCATGGTATTTTAAGAATGTAAATGGAGAATATCTATATGCTGCAAGTTCTGAAAAAAACTACTTGCAAACACAGCTAAACAAGGATGATAATTCTAAAGCAACCATTACTATTTCAGCAACTAATGATGCTACGATAAAATTCCAAGGTTCAAATAGTAGAAATTCTTTGAGATATAATACGAGTGCTTCTGTTTTTTCTTGTTATTCAACAGGTCAGAGAACAGTCAATATTTACAGAAAAGTTACTCCAGCCGCTGAAAATACTACAATAACAATATCTCCGGCTCTTTATGGCACTTACTACAATTCACAAAAGGCTTACACAATGCCTGATGACTGTGAGGGATATGTATTCACATCTGAAAATAAATTGGAGAAGATGTATGAACCTAATACAGTTGTTCCTGCCGGCGAACCATTGGTAATCTATTCTATTGAGGCTGGTATAAAGACACTGAACTTCACTACTTCGAACGACGAAACATATAAACAAAATGATATGAATGCCCTTGACGGCGTAGACGTAGAGACTCTTCTTGAGGCTGATGCCAATTCTTATTTCTACGGTCTGTCACTCAATGCGCAGAGCGAACTCAACTCTGTAGGTTTCTACTGGGTAAACGATGGCGGCGCTGCATTTACAGTTCCTGCACACAAGGCATATCTGAAGGTTGCTAAGCAAAGCGGTGCAAAGTCATTCTTCCTCTTCAACGATGGCGAAGTAACAGGCATAAACAGCGTTAATGCTATCGACGAAACAGCTCCTGTATATAATGTTCAGGGGCAGCGCGTGGTAGCTTCAACAAAGGGTATCGTAATACAAAACGGTCGTAAATTCTTCAATAAGTAAATAACACATGCACCGCACTTTGTCTATAGCGTAGTGCATAAGTAATTAATGATATAAACACAGATTAGTATGAAAAAATATATTAAACCACAGATGACACAGATTGTCATAAACAACGAAACTATAATGGCTGGTTCCATAACAACGAAGAACATTAAGGGAAACGGCGCTGTACTCAGCAAAGAATCTACTGGTGATGAATGGGATTTCGGCGAGAATGAGGATTAACTCATAACAATAAGCGACAAAGTACAGGGTGCAGCACGCATCCTGTACTTTTGCTTCTATCCCAAATCAGTCATTAGATTCCGAACTGATTGTGTTCGTAATTTAATAACTGATTTGGGATTAATACTCTACCTTAACAAGGAAGAGTGCATTGCCAGGCATGCTCTCTCCTGCTGCTGTCCGTTTCTTTCCTGCTACAACAGCATCAAATTCGTCTATACTCATGCGACCTCTACCCACTTCAATTAGAGTACCTACAACTGCACGAACCATATTTCTAAGAAAACGATTTGCTGAAATAACAAAATACCAACTATGATCTGATTGCTGTATCCAACGTGCTTCCTGCACATTGCAAAGTGTAGTCTTTACATCTGTGTTAGTTTTACAAAATGCTCCAAAATCGTCAACATGCAATAAATGCTCAGCAGCTTCATTCATAAGACTGAAATCAAGCGGATAATGAAGTTCACAAGAATATGTTCTGCAAAACGGATCTTTCTTGGTATGTATAAAATAGTGATAGGTACGTTTTACTGCAGAAAAACGAGCATGCATATCATTATCAACCTTCTCCACCCTATCAACTGCAATATCTCTTGGAAGTATTCTGTTCAATCTAAATGCCAGCTGTGGTTCGTCAATAACAGCTTCTGTATCAAAATGTGCTGCCATCTGGCGTGCATGTACTCCAGCATCTGTACGCCCTGCTCCTACTACTTCTATATCATCTCTAAGTATTGTTGATAATGCTTTCTGTAGTTCTTCCTGAACGGAGTTTCCATTAGGTTGAATCTGCCAACCATGATAAGCAGTACCATCGTAACTGAAATAAACAAAATAACGTTGCATGTGTTTCCTATATAAAAATTCTCCGCCTCTTAAGGAGACGGAGTGTTGTTTACTTTTGGTTGTTTAGAGGACACTGAATATTTGGATTGCGATGTCTATGACTGTATTTCATCTGCATTTTACGGAAGTATTCACGATGAAATTCCCCCTCTGCTTTTATCAGTTTCATTACTTTCGATGCTGGAATTACCTTCAACATTTTATTGTGATAAACCTGCTGTAATTTCTTCAGTTCTATTTCATTGGCATCGCGTAATTTCAACTTGGTTTCCCATTCCTTTTCTGTGGCAGGTTGTTTTGAACGTATATTCTTGTAAGCATCCATTATCTTTATCTGCTTTTTACGCATCTCCCTGTAAATTGAAAGGAGATTGGTCTTTTCTGTTTGTGTCAGTCCAACCTCTTTAAGAATGTGTTTTTCAAGTTCAATCTCAAATTTCTCAGGATTAAATAACCGCTTTGCTTCTGGGCATGAAGGTTGTGCAAACCCCATGCATGCGATTGTAACAAGTATTAATATTAAAGTATATTTACGCATAATTATTCTTTTTACAGTTCTGAAACATAATTGTAGATATCATCATTATCCATAATAATGTAGTAGTTAGCATCATCAATAGATGAGGTAACTGTATTATCATTAACTACAGATGCATGATCAACTTTTTGAGAACGGTCTATTACAGTTGAATGAAAAATAGCCGTAACAGCTATAACTGCAACAAACAACGAGGCTGCAACTGCAAGCAAAGGACGGAAGAACTTCATAACAGAAGTACCGCCATCATATCTGGAGTTACGTTGTGTTGGCAATTTTCTCATAATATCTTTATGCAGACATGAGAAATAGCCATGAGGTACGGTAAAAGGATTTTCTTTACAGATTTTCTTCTTTAGTATATCTTCTTCCATACTGTACAATTTATTTTTATATCTTTTTAGACAATTCTTTAGTCTAAAGGTTTAATCATGTGCCTTGAAAAACTCTTCTATCTTCTTAACAGCAAGATGATAACTTGCCTTCAATGCCCCCTCGCTTGTACCAAGGATTTTGCTTATTTCAGAGTATTTCATTTCATCGAAGTAACGCAGCGTAAAAACAGTGCGCTGAACATCAGGCAAAAGAGCAATGCTTTTCTGGAGTTGCAACTGTGTTTCATCTCCATCGAAATATTCATCAGCAATTAGATTATTAGCAACAACAGGGTCTTCGTCAGCACTTATACGCTCTTGTTTTTGATTCTTACGGAGGAAATCCAAAGCCTCATTAATCGCTATACGACTAAGCCATGTAGAGATTTTAGACTTACTTTCAAAGGAATCAATATTCATCCATGCCTTAATAAAAGCATTCTGAACAACATCATTTGCATCATCATGGCTTACGACAATACGCCGTACCTGCCAATACAGTTTCTCACTATACAGGCTTACAAGCAAGTCAAAGCCCTTACGCAGGGTCTTCTCATCACTTAGAAGTGTCAGAATATCTTCATCGGTAACCATGTTTCTTACGTCACGCTTTTATAGATAACTCTTCAAACGAGAAAATATTGCCTTGTCATATCCATACACATCACTAAAACTACGTATTCTACCATCGGGCATAAGGTAGAGAGTGTAATATGTTATGAACAACGGCACCTGTGGTTCTATCTTCAAACTGTGCAATAATTTACTTCTATCAACCGCAGCATCATCACTATTTATGTTTGCTTGCATAGAGTATTTTATCTTTTCCAGTACTTTCTCATTTCTGTCAGCAAGAAGGAAGCGTGCTAATTCATATGGTTTTTCAACTCTTATACAGCCATGTGATGCACTTCTGTCTTCTCTTCCAAATGTATTCTTAGTAGAAGTATCGTGCAAATAGATAGAGAAATTATTATCAAATCGGAATATTATCCTTCCGAGAGCATTGCCTACTCCTCCTTCCTGAGTAACTCTATAAGCTCCACTTCGCAAGGCAGCGGCAGAAATAGACCGATAATCTATTCGTTCACCAGTACTACGATTGGTGATATAGTAGTTGTTACGTGCAAAATATGCAGAGTCTCCTGCATGGTGAGAAATTTCATGCTTTATAATATTAAAAGGCACTATCCATCTGGGATTAAGGTCCATGCGCATAAAACGACTGTTAAGCAATGGGGTCTTTGTTTTCTGGCTTCCACACACAACTTTCATCTGTAGTATGCTGTCACTATCAACTGCAATAAGTTCATAACCAGCAATATTAACAACAACGTATTTGGCATAATCATTATGATTATCATTCTGGCGCCAGCGACAGCGTTCCATATTTACAAATATCCGTTCACGATCGCCGCCAGATGTTTGTGGAAGCATAGTTTTCAGGCGATGATAAAGTTTGTCCTCCGGTTCGCAGTTACGCAATAACATTGCTACACTGTCTTTACTTATCATACTTAATATATGTTCACTGCCGGCATTTCCTACATTTTCCATGTTGACATCAAACAGTTTACGATAATGTACACGAAGAGAGTCGTATGGATCAATATCAAGACGATTAAGCACACGTTTCGGGTTAACAAAACCATAGCGCTGTCCAATATAGTATTTAAGGAATGATTTTGTAAGATTATAGTCAAGGCGTGCTGCCACCTTATTTATATTTTCATCATCTGAAAATTCCAGATTACGCATTTTCGCCAAATCGGTAGAGATTTCTGCAACATGAAACTTAGATAAAGAAAAGCCTATCTCCCCTACTCTACTTATATACCGCAGCAAACTGTCAGCTTGTGCTGTAACTCCACACCGAGTTATCCAAAGCAATGAACCATTGTTCAGATAATGAGCACGGGCATAAGAATCAGAAACTGTTGTGTCAGAATCTTGTGTCAGCAATAGGCGTATTTCTTTATTCAATTGTGTAGTTTCCAGTCTATAAGCATCAACTGCAATAGAAGAATAGTCTCGCAAACTGACATTCTTATTAGGGTTAAAACGATTTTCGTGGCATGCAGTAAAACTACATACCACGAAAAACAATACTATAAATTGTATTTTCTGTATCAACGACCAAGTAATTATCTTACAGAGATTTTTCTGACAATTTTGCCAACTTTTACTATGTAGCACCCCTTTGTCAGATTCAATTCATAACGTTTATCATCGCTATCAACCTTTATTGTCTTTACACAGACACCAGCAACATTGTATATCTGCACTACTTCGCCGGCAGCTCCACTGATGTGCAGTATGTTCTGCTCAACGCTGATTGATATACCTGACATATCGAAATCATAGTTATCTACAATCTCAATTAAAGGCTCGGCCATTGAAACAGCTGGAACCGTCAGCATCAGAGTTGCAGTAATTGCTATTGAAAGTATAGTTTTTGTCATATATATCCTTTTTTTACGCTTATTATATATGCAAAATTAATTTATTAATTCCTAAATCAGAAAAAACAAAGAAGAATTATTGTGCACTTAAGATTATTTAACTTCAAATATAAGTTTTTCTTGACTTAAAAAACTGTCAGGGAAGATTTCCCGTGCTTCATTCAAGAAAATATCCTCTGACTCATAACGCTGACTATAATGACCAAGCAGTAATTTACCTACTTCTGCATCTTTTGCTACCTGTGCTGCCTGCGCTGCTGTTGAATGATAGTATAATGCGGCTTTATCAAGTTTGTCATTAGCATAGGTTGATTCGTGATAGAGCACGCTCACGTTTCGTACTATCTCATGTAGCTTAGGCATGTATTTAGTGTCGCTGCAATAGGCATAGCTCCTGACGGAATCAGCAGGTGAAGTAAGCCGTTCGTTCAGAATAACATTACCTTCATCATCAATCCAGTCTTTACCATTACGTATATTCTCTATCTGGCTTATAGGAATCTTGTAGTAATCTATCATGTCACGCCTTATATGCCGCTTGCCTTGCTTTTCTCTGAAAAGGAACCCGCAGCAAGGTATTCGATGATTAAGCGGGATACTCTCCACTGTAATACTTTTATCTTCATATATAACCTGATGCACAGTAGTATCTACTACGTGAACAACAACTTCATATTCAAGTCCGTGGGCAAAGAACTCAAGCAAACCCGGAAGCATTTCCTTAAGCTCTTTAGGAGCATAGATATGCAGTGGAGCTGTCCGTCCCAGAAGTCCGAAGCTGCTTATCATTCCTACCAATCCCAAACAGTGGTCTCCATGAAGATGAGAAATAAACACTGCTTGAATCTTGCTGAAATGAACACGAGTACGGCGTAAGGCTATCTGTGTGCCCTCGCCACAATCAATCATGAAGAATTTTTCCCTTATCTCAATAACCTGCGATGAGGGATTGTGGCGCAGAGTAGGCAATGCGCTTCCACAGCCTAAAATATGTATCTTGAATGGAGTCAATGTCTTATTTCTTCGTTATCACAATATGATACCTACGCTTTCACTTTGTAAAACGGGCGTTCTTACACTGTAATACGGACGTTCTTGCATCGTAAAAGAGCCGCTTTTACAAGACAAATACGGCGCTTTTATAAAGTTATAATAATCAATTGGTTACAGATTCCTCTTTTAAGGAGTTAGTTATCTCTGGACGCATGCGCCTGTAAAAGAAGATTCCTGTGTTATTTTCCAGTCCCAAAGAGTCTGCACCAAGACTTATTATATCAAATGTATCACGATTGAAAAGCAGCTGCCCGTTAAGAATGCGCCAACTTGTCCATACATTGGATTCAGCTTTGACAAACGATTTCACCCCGCCGTCATCAGTAATTTCAAAGTTTTTATCAAGACTGCTCCATTTACCAAGCAGCGATGTAAGATTCACAACACGGTCGGCAACAAGTCCGTCATCGCCTTTATGAGCAGTAACAGCCATGCGGTCACCGCTCATAAATCCACCGGCAACACGTGTAATTCCATCTTCTTCATCAGCGCTTACACGAATTTGCAGAGTATCTTGCATATTAGTGATAAGTTCAAGAGTATGCATCATACTACCTTCTCCACAAACTCCATATAACGTAGTATCATTAGTTTCTGTTTCCTCAACAGCTGGCAACGAAGCCTCGGTCTTCTTTTGATTACACGAAACGAGCACCAAAAGGGCTGCAAATAAATAAAACAGATTCTTCATAATAGAATATTTTTAATATTGAAACGTTGAAAAAACAATTATCATTCTCCGCCAGAGTTGTTACTCAATTGATGTTCGGCTTCTTTCATCTTTGCTTCATCCCATAAAGCATCCAGTGCTTCCAACGACATATCTTTAAGTTGATGTCCTTTCTTTATGGTCTCAGCCTCAACGTAATTAAATCTTCTTATAAACTTCTGGTTAGTTCTTTCCAGCGCAGTATCAGGATTGATTTTATAAAGACGTGCCGCATTTACAAGCGAAAAAATGAAATCACCTAATTCATCAGTACTCCTTTCCTTATCTCCAGCCTTCAGTTCTTTCTCTAATTCATAGAGTTCCTCATGCACCTTTGCCCAGACATCTTCTTTCTTCTGCCAGTCAAATCCCACATTACTTGCCTTCTCAGTTATGCGGAATGCCTTTATCATACTTGGCAGACTTTGCGGCACACCAGACAATAATGACTTATTACCATCCTTCTCCTTCAGCTTTATCTGTTCCCATGTCTGCAAAACTTCATCTACCGACTCGGCTTTATGTTCTCCATAAATATGCGGATGACGGAATATTAACTTATCAGCCTCTTGGTTACACACATCAGCTATATCGAAAACTCCCTTTTCGTTTCCCATAACAGCATAGAATATAACATGTTCAAGAACATCGCCCAACTCTTTGCAGACACTTTTCCAATCATGCTTCATCGAGGCATCGACAAGTTCATAAACCTCTTCAATAGTATTCGGACGCAGACTGTCAAACGTTTGTTTTCTGTCCCAAGGGCACTTCTCTCTAAGCTCGTCAAGTACATCCATCAAGCGTCCAAATGCCTGTAGTTTTTCTTCTCTTGTGTGCATTTTAAGTTATTTTGTTATGCAAAAGTACAACTTTTAGATTAGAAATTAGTAATTTTGCATCTAAATTATTTATAATAAGATAAAAAGATTTTTTTTATATAACAAGACAACATGGAATTAGCAACCAAGTACAATCCACAGGACGTGGAGTCAAAATGGTATCAGTATTGGCTTGACAACAAACTTTTTTCAAGTAAGCCCGACAACCGTGAACCTTACACAATAGTAATCCCTCCACCTAATGTAACGGGTGTGCTTCACATGGGACACATGCTTAACAACACCATTCAGGATATTCTTGTGCGCAAAGCACGTCTTGATGGCAAGAACGCATGTTGGGTACCTGGTACTGACCATGCCTCTATTGCAACAGAGGCAAAGGTTGTAAACCGTCTTGCCGAGCAGGGTATAAAGAAACGCGACCTTACTCGTGAACAATTCCTTGGGCACGCATGGAACTGGACAGATGAGCATGGAGGCATTATACTCAAGCAGTTGAGAAGACTCGGTGCAAGTTGCGACTGGGACAGAACAGCCTTCACCATGGACGATGTTCGTTCAGAGTCCGTACTGAAAGTTTTTGTCGATTTATATAACAAAGGACTCATTTATCGCGGTTTGCGCATGGTTAACTGGGACCCAAAGGCTCAAACAGTACTTTCAACAGAGGAAGTTATATACAAAGACGAGAAGTCAAAACTATACTATCTGCGCTACTATGTTGCCGATGCCGATGTAAATCCTGTTAAACCTACAGGCAATGAAGGAGAAGTCCTGCACAAGGACGAAAAAGGCTACTATGCCGTGGTTGCCACTACTCGTCCTGAGACAATAATGGGCGACACAGCCATGTGTATAAACCCTAAAGACCCAAAGAACCAATGGCTCCGTGGGCATAAGGTTATTGTACCGCTTGTAGGCAGAGTAATTCCTGTTATTGAAGACAGATATGTTGATGTTGAGTTTGGTACTGGCTGTCTTAAAGTTACTCCTGCCCATGATGTAAACGACTATAATCTCGGAAAGACTCACAATCTCGACACTATAGACATATTCAATCCCGACGGAACCATATCCGACCAGAGTCCTATCTACGTAGGTATGGACAGAATGGACGTACGCAAGCAGATTGTAATAGACCTGAAGAATGACGGGTTGATAGAAAAAATAGAAGACTACGAGAATAAGGTTGGATATTCTGAGCGCAATCAGGATACCGCCGTTGAGCCACGCCTTTGCAAGCAGTGGTTCTTGTCAATGAAGCACTTTGCAGATATAGCATTGCCACCTGTTCTCAATGGCGATATTAAGTTCTATCCAACAAAATATGTTACCACCTATCGCAACTGGCTTGAGAACATTCAAGACTGGTGTATAAGCCGTCAGCTCTGGTGGGGTCATCGTATCCCTGCCTACTTCCTGCCTACAGCAGAAGGAGCAGAAGAGAAATTCGTTGTGGCACTTACAAGAGAAGAAGCTGTTGAAAAGGCTAAGCAGATTGAGGGTTTTGAACATATCACTGCCGACCAGCTCACTCACGACGAGGACGCTCTCGACACTTGGTTCTCATCATGGTTGTGGCCTATATCTTTGTTTGATGGAATCAACACCCCTGATAATGAGGAAATAAACTACTATTATCCAACATCAGTACTTGTCACTGGCCCGGACATTATCTTCTTCTGGGTGGCAAGAATGATTATGGCAGGCGCGGAATATCTCAAGGAAGTACCTTTCCGCAATGTCTATTTCACAGGTATTGTGCGCGACGAGATTGGTAGAAAGATGTCAAAATCTCTCGGAAACTCACCAGACCCGATTGAGTTGATAGAGAAATACGGCGCCGATGGTGTGCGCATGGGAATGCTTCTTGCAGCACCTGCGGGAAACGACATCTTGTTTAAAGAAGATCTTTGTCAGCAGGGTGCAGCTTTCTGTAATAAGATATGGAATGCATTCCGCCTTGTAAAGGGTTGGGAAGCAGCAGACATAGAACAACCTGCAGCCAACAAGAAGACCATTGAATGGTTTGAGGCAAAGATTAAGGTTGCCGTTGAGGAAATCAACGACCTTTACTCTAAATATCGTCTGAACGAAGCCCTTATGGCAGCATTCAAACTCTTCACCGATGAGTTCTCAGGTTGGTATCTCGAATTAATAAAGCCTGCATACCAAGCTCCTATCGATAATGAAACTTTGAAAGCTACACTTGTTTTCTTCGAAAAGCTCATGAAGATTATCCATCCATTCATGCCTTTCATCACCGAAGAGCTGTATCAGCATATCGCAGAGCGTAAAACCGACGACTCTATAATGGTTTCTACACTCATTGTTGATGCTCCAAATGCAGATGACAAAGCACTCATTGCTGAATACGAAGAGGCAAAACAGGTAATATCAGGCGTGCGTGCGGTTCGTCAGAGCAAGAATATTGCACAGCGCGAACCACTCGTCCTTGAGGTTGTTGCAGCCAACGACAATGAGGCTAACGTAACACGTGGCGAAGCTCTCGGCACTGCTATCAAGAAAATGGCTGGTCTTTCTGAAATCATCTATGTGACACAGAAAAGTGAGGACACAAGTGCCTTCCTCGTAGGAACAACTGAATATGCAGTACCACTCGGAACCCTTATTGACGTTGATGCAGAAATAGAGAAGCAGGAAGCACAGCTGAAACACTTGGAAGGTTTCCTCAATGGTGTAATGAAGAAGCTCTCTAATGAGCGTTTTATTCAGAATGCCAAACCAGAGGTAGTTGCTTTGGAGCGTAAGAAACAGAGCGATTCTGAAGAGAAAATTGCAGCTCTGAAAGAGTCGTTAGAGAAGCTGTATGCTCAAAAGAAGTAAATAAAACAATGAGATTTTTAAGAAACACACTAATAATATTAATAGGTATTATCACCATGGCATCATGCCGTGGTGATGATCCTGTTGAACAGCCAGAAACACCAAACAGAACATTGCTGGTGTATATGCCATATACAGGAACACAAAGTCTTTATTCATTCTTTGTACAGGCAATGAGCAATATAGAGAAAGCTATAGAAAACAATAAGGGGTTAGCCAATAATCAAGTTGTATATTTCATAGCAAAAAACACAAGAACCTCATATCTTATAAATGTAGAGTATAAAAACGGGAAAGTAATTCGCGATACTCTTAAAACTTACACTAATCACGATTTTGTTAGTCAGGCTGGATTTAACGAAGTCTTTGCCGATGTAAAAAGATACGTTCCTGCCAATGAATATGCCATGTGCATAGAAGCACACGGAGAAGGTTGGCTGCCGGGCGATACTGAATCTGCTGCAAAACTATTATGGTTTGGTGCATATCAAAAAGGATTTAAGACAAGCGTCACAACTCTGGTCGATGCTATAAAGGCATCAGATATACACATGAAATACATTCTCTTCGACTGTTGCTATATGGCAAATATAGAAACAGTATATGATGTAAGAGGTGTATGCGACTATGTAATAGCCTCAACATCAGAAATTCTTGCTCAAGGAATACCATACAACACATTATTGATGTCGTTATTACAGGAAAATCCCGATTATAAAAATATTGTAGAAGGATTCTACGATTTTTACAACAACTACACCTATCCTTATGGTACTTTGTCTGTCGTAAACACAGAATACATCGAAGACATGGCAGAAATAATGCGGCAGATAAATGAGAAATACACCATAAGCGATGAAGTGGCAACCACAGTAATGGATTTAGATGCAGGACATCATAATCCTACAATATTTTTTGACTTCGGTGATTATGTAAAGAAGACCATAGATGATAAAGACGAGCATGGCCTATTGCAGCAATTCAACAGCAAACTCAGTCAACTTGTGCCATATAAGTCAAACACAGAAAAAATCATTTCAATGGTTGACAAGCAAACAGTTAATGTAAATGGATATTCTGGTTTGACAATCTCTGATATTTCTGTAGAATCAACAGCATTCGAAGCAAAGGAATATACCGCATGGTGGGCAAGGACGCATAGAACAAATAGGTAATAGTATATAAATGAGTATTCATCAACGAAACAACTTTACAATACGACATTCTGACCAACGCTGTGAGCCATTATTTTTATGTCGGTAAAACTATGTGCCATTGGTTTTATTTTAGGACGTTAGACGTAACCTTTGTATATCATCCTGACACTCAACGATATATAAAGACGAAAAACTGCGAAAAACAACCATAATGCGTCCATTTCTTCATTGCTTCGTCCTATGGACGTACGTTTATAGGGTGAATGAACGTACGTCTATAGGGTGAGTGCACGTACGTCAACAAATTTATAGACGTACGTCCATAGAGTATAAC
>JBHAEQ010000024.1:0-37299 GCA_041855685.1 Prevotella sp.
ACGACAGCTATTGGTAGCAGTTATTATGATGCAACGATAGTTATTCTTAGCTTGCAATGATAGTTATCGATGTTGTGCAAGAATAGTTATCGTTAGCACATAAGAATAGTTATCGTTAGCTGGGAACAATAGTTATTCATAAAAAGTATGCATAGTTTTCCACGAAATACAAAGATAACGATAACTATCCTTATATGATTTCTTTTTATAGAAGCTCAAAAATCTCGACAGTAATTTTTTGTGAATAATGATTACAGTTGTTTAGTCGTTATTTGGTATTGTATTGCGCTCCAGCTATGCTGGCTTTCGTAGCTTGTGGAGAAAGAACTCATGAACTCCTTGTTTCCTTATGAAATTTATGCTTGCTCAATTGAGAGATTGGGGTTTAAGAGATTCTTTTGACCGAGAGTTGACTGTGCCGAGAAATCCTACAAATGTCATGTATTTATAAATTGGTGTAAGTGCTCGGTTTAGTTAAATAAGTTGAAAGGAGTGGTGAAAAGTAATGTATGCGATAAAAAATCATTATCTTTGCATTGTACAAAAAACATTAATAACGCAAGTTTGTTCTTGCATAAAATAAAATTTAACTATGGATATTAATAAAAGAATGCAGGATGCATTCAACAAACAGATTACAGCAGAGTTATACTCATCACATCTTTATCTTTCAATGGCTTTCTGGTTCCGCAAGGAAGGTTGGAAGGGTTTTGCAGCATGGATGCTCAAGCAGTCGGCTGAAGAAAAGGCGCATGCTCTTGACATGGCAAACTTTGTGTTGGATCGTGGAGGTGTTGCAGAAATAGCTTCAATCGATGCAGTTGAGAGCGAATATGAGAGTCCTAAGGATGTATTCGAGAAAGCAATGGCTCATGAAAAGCTGGTTACTGAGTATATAAATAAACTGGCTGATATAGCAGAGGAGGAGCATGACCGCGCTGCCATGAACTTCATTGACAAGTATATAGCTGAGCAGGTGGAGGAAGAAAAGACACTTCGTGATGTTCTGAATCTGTTCCGCCATCGTGATGGTCATACTATTGCCAACATCGATGATATTCTCGGTGAGCGTCAGTAAGTATGAATTTTGAGAATTATAAGCCTGACTGCTGTTCGCGCGATGAGATTATAAGACTCATTGAGTATTCGCTGCAGCAGTTGAGTGACAAGGAACTGGAAGCGGTCTATTATGACATGCTGACAAAGGATTATATCAAGTCCTGATAGAGTTTCAAATATTGGTGCGCCACTTTGACATAGTCATGGTGGCGCATTATGTATTCAATGCTCTGCTGTTTTAGAGTATTTATTTTAGATGGATTGAGGATAATGTCTTCCAAAGCGTTGTACACACTGTTGTAGTTAGGCTCTACATTGATGATTGGACGCAGTTCATTTTCTGACAGAATGTCGTAATTCTCAGGTTCGCCTCCGCCAACACATACTATTCCGTGGCTCATAGCCTCAAGGGCATTCATGGCAGGAGTATAGCTGTATAGTTGGTCGAGAATGAGGTCTGCACCAAGCATCATCTCTCTGTATTGTGCAAAGGGCACTCCCTCGGCTATTCTTAATTCCATTTTCTGTGGATATTTATCATTTATGTGCTTTGCCGCCTCAAGCATTATGTCGGTACCTTTATATGCCGAACGGTTCTTGCTTATGCCAATGAAGACTATTATCTTCTGCCCGCTTTCTGTTGCTGCATTGGCGGTTGATTTTATAGGCATTGGTATGAAGTGTGTCTTTTCCGGGAAGTTTGGGCGGTAGCATACATCATATTCATACAATCCTGTGACAATGGCATCTGCCTTCTGTGCGCAATACTTGTTGAGAGTTTCCTTTGTTGTGCCAATCCAGTCTTTCACTGCTGTTTGTGCAGGTTTGTCGGTTCGCAGCTGTTTTCCTATATTGAAATCGCTGTAGCGCATAGGCATGCGGTTTATATTCTCGTTCACCCAGTAGTAGTCCATGCCAAATGCTCCCATTACTATTGCCTTGTTGTGCTTGACAAGAAAATCGAATATAGTGAAATGGCGTTCGCTCTTCAGTTCAAGAAACAACGGGTTTATTATCTGCACAATGTCAAAACCCTTGAACCGGTGAAGATTACATTTTACTTTCCATAACAGGCGTAGTCCACCCAATACTCCTGTGGGGCGTGCAAGGTCAATGTCGCGTGGATAGTTTTTCCAAAAGTCGCCGTTGCTTGCAACTGTCACTTCATGTCCGAGCTGTCGCAGTCCTTCGGCTAATGTGGCATGTACGTTGCTGTATTCTCCTAATAATAGAATCTTCATCGTGATAGAATTTTGAAAAGCATCTTTCTTCCTATTTTGTATCTTGATGCTATGCTGAATGCAAAGTATTTCAAGGTGTATGGTTTGATGGGTATGGGGAAGAGTTTGTATTCTTTAAGACGGTTTATGTGCTTGCATAGTGTGGAGTAGTTGTTGGAAGATGTTAGTGCTTTATAAACATAATCCATCTTAAGCTGATTGATTCTTCTGTCGAGTATTCTCACATTGTTTGCAATGGCGTAATGTCGAAGTTGCAGAATGATGTTTCTGAAATCAGTCATACATTTCTCCTTATGCTCTGCATTGTTGTTATGCGTTATTGAACCTTCACGCTTTCTGTAGTAGTAAGCCTTTATTGAAGTAAAAAAGATGTTTGCACTTTTCAGGAACAATAACGGTGTGAACTCTTCGTCTTCGTGGAATATACCGGAAGTAAATCTTAAGTTTCCTAATATTTCTCTTCTGAACACATAGCCGCATGCTGAAGCTCTGAGGTTTTTTCCTTCAAGGAACTTGCTGTTTGATGTGTACCATGAAAGTTTAAGTATATTGGCAATAGTCTTTGCCGGAGCAGGAGAGTCGGTTTGTCTGAACATAAGAATGTTGACAGGTTCGCTGTAGGTGTCGCCGCTGTTTATCTTGTCGATAATGATGTCATAACCGCTTTTAATAAGGCAGTCGTCAGCATCAATGAACTGAATGTATGTTGCCTTTGACTTTTCAATGCCTGTGTTTCTTGCTGCTGAGAGTCCTTGGTTCTGCTGGTGTATGTATGTGATTTGGTGTTGCAAGTCGGCGAGTTCTTCCATAGGCGAGATGTCGGAGCCGTCGTCAACGAGAATAATCTCCCGCATGTTCTGGTTCAGATTAAGTGCCATAATGCTTTCAATACATTGTCTTATTAATGTTGCAGGCACGTTGTAATCAGTAATGATGAAACTGATTAGCGGTTGTTTGTTGTCGTTGTTTTCTGCCATAGTGGTGGCAAAGATATAAAAAAAAACTCATAAAAGGAATGCTTGATGTAATAATCTGAACAAGTCAACGTTTATTTTAAGAGAATGAAGAAAGACAGCAGTTATAGTCATATATTCAAATATACTGGATTATTTGGTAGTGTTCAGGGCCTAAACATTCTGATAGGTCTTGTGCGTAATAAGGTTATTGCCATTCTTCTTGGTCCGGCAGGTGTAGGACTTATTTCCATATACAACACTGCATCTGCATTGCTTCAAAACTCCACCAACTTTGGTCTTCAGATGAGTGGTGTGCGAGATATTTCGCGTGCTTTTGATTCTGGTGATACCGAGGAATTGGAGAAAAAAATACGCATACTTCGTTCATGGAGCATCATCATAGCTGGAATCGGATTCATTGTGACAACACTGTTATGCAGAGTGCTGAGCGAATGGGCATTTTCAAGTGGTGAATACACGCTTGAGTTTTTGTTGCTTGCTCCGGTAGTGGCAATGGCAGCTGTGGCAGGTGGTGAGACCGCTATACTGAAAGCAACCCGCAGGCTTAAGCAGCTTGCACAAATAAGTGTGTTGGGAGTTGTTGGTGCACTCATAGTCTCTGTACCTATATATATAAGGTGGGGGAATGATGGAATCATACCTTCGCTCATACTCATTGGAGTTGTTCAGTTGCTGCTTGCCCTGCTTTGGTCTTACAGAATTTATCCTGTGAAGTTAAGTTTCAGCAAGAATGACATTAGTGAGGGCAGGAACATGATAACAGTGGGCATTGCTTTCATGCTTGCAGGAGTATTGGATAGTGGTGCCGACTTTTTTGTGAGAGCCTATCTGGGAGACATGTCGGTGTCGCTTGCTGGTCTTTATAATGCAGGATACATGATAGCAATGTCGTATGCCGGCATTGTGTTTGCAGCAATGGAGACAGACTATTTTCCACATCTGTCGGCAGTGAGTAGCGACACCGTGAAAATGAATGGTGCTGTAAACAGACAGATAGAGGTTTCCACAGTAATGATAACTCCTCTTCTTGTTCTCCTCATGACAAGTCTGCCTATATTGATACCCCTGCTGTTCAGCAAGCAGTTTATTCCAGTTATAGGCATGACACAATTTGCTATTATTGCAATACAATTTCGTACACTTAATATTCCCATTTCTTATATAATGCTTGCAAAAGGTGATTCAAGGTCTTTCCTTGTGACAGAATTGATATACGATATTGTATTGATAGTAACAATTATCTTCGGTTACAGCAACTGGGGACTTGATGGAACAGGGCTGGCCCTTGCTGTTACTGGCTGTGTGCATTCGGTCTATTTGATAAGTTATTGTGGTTATAGATATGATTTTGAACTCAGCACCACTACAATAAAAAGATTTCTTGCTTATTTGTGTTTCTGTATATTGACTCTTTTAATAGTGATGCTTACAACAGGAATAATTCATTGGACAGCAAGTATAGCAATGCTGGTATTGAGTTCTGCATATTCATATAGAAATTATATATTGCATAAAAATGGTAAAGGTTAGTGTGGTGTTAGCTCTTTATAATTCAGAACGCTATATTCATGAATGTATTGATTCTGTATTGAGGCAGACACTTAAAGATATAGAACTTGTTTGTGTAGATGATGTCTCTACCGACTCTACACCTCAGATATTGTCAGAATACGCAGCACGAGATTCAAGAGTTAAAGTTATTACTCTTAAGGAAAATGGAGGGGCGCAGATAGCAAGAAATGCAGGTATTGCTGTTGCACAAGGAGAATTTATAACTACTATAGACCATGACGACTGGTTTGGTGCTGATGCAATGGAAAAAGCCGTTGCTGAATTTGTAGGACGTGATGACGTGAACTGTGTAGTTCTCAGAGAGGTGAGAGTTCGTTTGGACGGTTCAATGTTTGATCCCGAAGATCGTGTGAAGGATAAAGAATTAACCGGTGAGGCTGCTTATTACGCAAGTATGCCGTGGCATATTTCAGGCAGATGTCTTGTAAGGGCAGCACTTCAACGCAGGTTTCTTTACGACAACTCAGACAGAGTTTACGGTGAGGATAATACAGGCAGGCTGCACTTTTTGTTCTCGCCGAAAGTACGTCAGTGTGAAGGTATATACTACTATCGGCTATTGCCTGATTCGCTTTCTCATAGAATCAGCATGTCGAATATAGACGTTCTTGAGGCACATCGTTCAATGTCACGGCAACTGGAGGCATTAGGATTTAGCGGGAAAGTAAGAGCAGCACATGAAAATTTCAGGTGGCTTATGATAGTTGATGCATATAAATATTACTTCATGAACAGACACCATTTCTCTGAACAGCAGAAGAATATAGCAGTTGCCATTATGAATAGGAATATGATTGATGTGGATTTTACTCTTGTTGCTTTGAAAAATAAAATAAAGTTTGGATTTATTCCTTTTCGTTTTTCATGGTTCCTTTTCAGCATGGAAGAAGAATTGTATTTCAGGTTAAAAAAAATTTTAGGTATATTGTAAGTATCCGTAAAAATATAACACCGCACCATGCAAAAAAACTTAAAAACGTTGTTCGTTTGACGATAAATTATTAACTTTGCTTGAAATTGTTAATCAGAATATCACTTATGTCAAAGATACAAACAATAGGAATACTTACTTCCGGCGGCGATGCCCCTGGTATGAATGCTGCTATTAGAGCAGTGACTCGTTCGGGTATATACAACGGTTTCAGGATGATTGGAATATACCGCGGTTGGGAAGGACTAATCAATAACGAAATGAAGGAATTTACTACCGAGGATGTCTCCGGTATAGTAAATAGAGGAGGAACAATACTGAAGACCGCCCGTTCAAAAGAGTTTATGACAGTGGAAGGCAGAGCGAAGGCTTATGAAAATATGCGTGCCAAAGACATAGATGCTCTTATTGTAATAGGTGGTAACGGTTCGCTCAACGGTGCTAAGATTTTTGCACAGGAGCATGATGTATGCTGCATAGGTCTTCCGGGAACTATTGATAACGACCTGTACGGAACGGACAGCACTATAGGTTATGATACAACAATGAATACAATAACTGAGTGTGTGGACCGTATTCGCGATACAGCGCAGAGTCATGAACGTATATTCTTTGTTGAAGTCATGGGACGTGATGCTGGTTTTCTTGCACAGAACTCTGCCATTGCATGCGGTGCCGAGGCGGCAATAATACCAGAAGAAAGTACAGAGGTTGACCAGTTGGCAGAGTTTATGAACCGCGGTATTCGTAAATCAAAGAAGAGCTGCATCGTCATTGTGTCGGAAAGCCCTAAGTGCGGAGCCATGTACTATGCCGACCGTGTTAAGAAAGAGTTTCCCGAGTTTGACGTAAGAGTTTCAATACTTGGTCATCTACAGCGAGGAGGAAGCCCTACTGCACGCGACAGAATACTGGCTGGACAAACAGGAGTAGGAGCTATAGAGGCGATTCTTCAAGGTCAGCGTAATGTTATGATTGGCATAAGAAACAATGAAGTGGTTTATGTGCCTTTCTCCGAGGCAATACGTTCAGACAAACCTTTTGATAAAAAGCTGATAAAGGTTCTTGATGAATTGAGCATATAACACATTCCGGCTTATAAAGCCGAAACGGGATAGAATATTAATTGAATAAATATAAAAAGATTATGTCGCAAATTAATGGACGAATCTCCCAGATTATCGGTCCGGTTATTGACGTTTATTTCGATACAAATGGTGATGACGCAGAAAAGGTGCTCCCAAAGATTTATGACGCTTTGACAATCAAGCGTCCTGACGGTCGTGAGCTTGTTGTTGAAGTACAGCAGCACATAGGCGAGGATACTGTGCGCTGTGTGGCAATGGATAATACCGACGGTCTGCAGCGAGGCTTGGAGGTTATTCCTGCCGGTGGACCTATTTCAATGCCTTCTGGCGAGCAAATCAAGGGTCGCATGATGAATGTAATTGGTAATCCTATAGACGGTATGAGCGACCTCGACCGTGAGGGTGCTTATCCCATTCACCGTGAAGCTCCTAAGTTTGAGGAGCTGTCCACACGAAAGGAGATGTTAGCCACAGGTATCAAGGTCATAGACTTGCTTGAACCATATCTCAAAGGTGGTAAGATTGGACTCTTCGGTGGTGCAGGTGTAGGTAAGACCGTGCTAATAATGGAGCTTATCAACAACATAGCCAAGGGTCATAACGGATTCTCCGTATTTGCCGGTGTAGGAGAGCGTACCCGTGAGGGAAACGACCTTATCCGTGAGATGATTGAGAGTGGTGTTATTAAATACGGTGAGAAGTTCAAGAAGGCTATGGACGAGGGTAAGTGGGACTTGTCGCTTGTAGATCCTGAAGAATTGAAGAAATCACAGGCAACCCTTGTATATGGACAGATGAACGAACCGCCAGGTGCACGTGCTTCTGTAGCATTGTCAGGACTTACAGTAGCAGAACAATTCCGTGATCAGGGAGGTGACATTCTGTTTTTCATTGATAATATTTTCCGTTTCACACAGGCTGGTTCCGAGGTTTCGGCTCTGCTTGGTCGTATGCCTTCAGCAGTAGGTTATCAGCCAACTCTGGCATCTGAAATGGGAACTATGCAAGAGCGTATTACTTCTACTAAGACAGGTTCTATCACATCAGTTCAGGCAGTCTATGTTCCTGCTGACGACTTGACCGACCCTGCTCCTGCAACAACCTTTACTCACCTTGATGCGACAACAGAGCTTTCTCGTAATATAGCACAGCTTGGTATCTATCCTGCTGTTGACCCATTAGGAAGTACATCGCGCATTCTTGACCCACTGATAGTCGGCAAAGAACATTATGACTGTGCACAGCGTGTGAAGCAGATACTCCAGAAGTATCAGGAATTACAGGATATTATTGCCATTCTTGGTATGGACGAGTTGTCAGACGAGGATAAGCTCACGGTGAACCGTGCGCGTCGTGTTCAGCGCTTCCTCTCTCAGCCATTCACTGTAGCAGAACAGTTCACTGGCGTAAAGGGAGAAATGGTAAGCATTGAGGATACCATTAAAGGTTTCAATATGATTCTTGACGGCGAACTTGACAATCTGCCTGAACAAGCTTTCCTTAATGTCGGAACCATAGAGCAGGCTATAGAGAAAGGACAGAAATTGTTGGCACAGGCTGAAGGATAGGATTATGGCATTGAGATTAAGAATTGTTTCACCGGAAAGAATTGAGTTCGACGGCGAGGTTATAAATGTAACCGTACCCGGAACAATGGGCATGTTCGAGATTCTCGAGAACCATGCTCCAATAATCTCTTCTTTGGATAAGGGAGTCGTTGAGTACACCACTTCTGAAGGCAGGAAGCGTCTTGATGTTTTGGCTGGATTCGTCTCTGTAAAGAAGAATGAGGTCAGCGTATGCGTAGAAGTATGATTTTGATATGGAAATCAAGGATATAAAAAACGATGTCAAAAGGCATATATGGTTGTGCGTGACAGTGTTGTTGTCGCTATACGGCGTAACAACTAAGGCAGTCCAACTGTTTCTTCCCGAATATCACTCTTTGATGAGAATGCCAATGATAATTGCCGCTGTATTTTTCCTTGTGGAAAGCGTAGTGGTGGGATTAATATGGCGGTGGGTTGCTACAAAGCATATATCATATCTCGCAACATTTCATACGGCATGCTCCGGCTTCCGCATTCTTGCTGTGCTTGCAGTATTGACCGTAACATATATATTTGTAGGTCGAGATGCCATGGCGCCTTATTTCATAGCGATGTTCCTTTTCTATATTATTGCAGAGAGCATGCACACTATATTTTTCGTACGTGAAGCGAAGAGGCTTTTTGAAGAAAAGTAAATATACATTATCATATATAATGAGACGACTAAATACAATACTCCTATTACTTGTGCTGGCAATCTCTCCGCTGGCATCATTCGGTGCAGAAGCCGAACATAGCGGGAAACAGGAGTCAATCAACATACCGGAGATAGTTCTTGAGCATCTGTCTGATGCATACGACTGGCATATATGCGACTACAAAGGCAAGCATATAAGCATTCCGCTGCCTATTATTGTAAGGAGTTCGCAAACCGGCAGTTGGTATGCGGGTACAGCCAAGAATCTGCCCGATAACTTTTTCTTCAATCACGAAAAACACGGCAAGATATATGAACGCATGCAGGACGGCTCGGAAGTGCGCCCTATAGACTTGAGCATCACAAAAACCGTGGCACAAATATGGATTGTGGTGATTGTAATACTTGCTGTGTTTATAATTTCCGCCCGCTGGTATAAAAAGCATGATGCAAGGAGCGAAGCACCTAAAGGATTTGTAGGATGTATAGAGATGATAGTGATGATGATTAATGACGATGTTGTCAAGAATATTATTGGTGAGAAGCATTATAAAGCGTACTCCCCATACCTTCTCACAATCTTCTTCTTTATCCTGACAACCAATCTGTTGGGACTTATACCCGTATTTCCAGGAGGCGCTAATGTTACTGGCAACATCAACGTGACATTTTTTCTCGCCTTGTGTACAATGTTGGTGGTTAATCTTTTTGGCAACAGAGAATATTGGAAAGACATCTTCTGGCCACATGTGCCCCTGCTGTTAAAATTTCCAATTCCTCTGATTCCAGTGATAGAGTTGTTTGGAGTGTTTACCAAACCGTTTGCACTCATGATTCGTCTCTTTGCCAATATCATGGCGGGACATGCTATCATACTGTCGTTCACATGTGTGATATTCCTCGGCTGGACACTGGGCACGAAACTTGGCATAGGTCTGAATATATTCAGCGCCCTAATGCTGCTATTCATGAACTGTCTCGAACTTCTTGTGGCATTCGTACAGGCGTATGTGTTCACCCTTCTCTCGTCGGTATTCATAAGTCTGGCGCATAAGGAAGAAGAGTAAAAAAATAGAATTAAATAGAATAACAAACTTAAAACATTAAAATTATGATTTCATTATTATTAGATGGTATTGCAGCACTTGGTTGCGGTCTTGGTGCAGGTCTTGCAACGATTGGTGCCGGCTTGGGTATTGGTAAGATTGGTGGCAATGCAATGGACGCTATTGCACGTCAGCCAGAGGCTGCTGGTAAGATTATGCTTAACATGATTCTTACTTCTGCTTTCATTGAGGGTTGCGGACTTTTTGCTATCGCCGCTTGTGCCTTCCTAATAAAATAAACTGGTTTTGTACCTGTTAAAGGTAATAATCAAAAATAAATAATGGAGAATCTCCCATCAATATTAACTCCCGATTTAGGAATGCTCTTCTGGATGCTCATTGCATTTCTGGTGGTATTCTTTGTACTTTCTAAAGTTGCCTTGCCCCACATCATAGGTGCGGTTGAGGAACGCAAGAAATACATTGACGAGAGTCTGAAGAATGCCCATGAGGCTGTAGAAAGACTGTCGAACATACAACAGGAAAGCGAAGAACTGGTACAGAAAGCCCGAGAACAGCAGGCATTGATAATAAGAGATGCCTCGGCTACTCGCGACTCTATAATTGCGGAGGCACAAACAAAAGCCAAGGCTGAGTCGGAACGCATTATCTCAGAGGCAAAATTGCAAATTGCCAATGAGAAGCTGGCTGCCATTCGTGACATCAGAGCACAGGTTGCACAACTTGCAGTGCAGATTGCAGGTAAGGTCGTTCGTCAGAATCTTGCATCTGACAATGCACAGATGCAACTTATCGACCGCATGCTGGATGAGGTTCAAGGTAATAACATACAATAAGGTATAAGGATATGAATATTGGAGTAATATCAGTTCGCTATGCCCGTGCTCTTATTAAGAGTGCCGAGACACAGAAAGCAAAGGACGATGTGTATTCAGAAATGCAGCAAATGTCGCAGAGCTATCTTCAAGTGCCTGAACTGAGAAAAGCCATTGACAATCCCATGCTGCCTAAGAGCGATAAGGAACAGTTGCTCTATACTGCTTGCGGCAATCCTTCAGAACTTACAAAGACATTCATACGATTAGTTTTGAAAGAGGGCAGGGAGAACCTTATACAGTTTATGGCTAATTCCTTTGTAACACTCTATCGTAAGGAGAAGAATATAATCTCCGGACGTCTCATCACCGCCGTTACGGTAACTTCTGAAATGGAGCAGAAGATGCGTAAGTTGGTTGAAGAACGTACAAATGCTGCGGTAGAATTCCAGACAGAGGTGAATCCTGACATCATAGGCGGTTTCATACTTGAATATGATACTTATCGCATGGATGCCAGTGTGCAGTCGCAGTTGCGTTCAATATTAAAAGGATTAAAATAGACAATGGATAAAATAAAACCAAGCGAAGTATCTGAAGTATTGCTTCAGCAATTGAAAGGCATCGGCACAGAGCAGAATTTCGACGAAGTGGGCACTGTTCTCACCGTCAACGATGGTGTTGCCCGCATATACGGACTGAGAAATGCCGAAGCCAACGAGCTGCTTGAGTTCGAGAATGGCGTTATGGCTATTGTAATGAATCTCGAAGAGGACAATGTAGGTTGTGTACTTCTTGGACCGACAGCTGATATAAAAGAAGGCATGTCGGTAAAGCGTACAAAACGTATTGCTTCGATTCGGGTGAACGACAATATGCTCGGTCGTGTCATAAATCCTCTTGGTGAAGCCATTGACGGTCTGGGAAATATAGATCTCACAGAGAGTTTTGAAATGCCGCTTGACCGTAAGGCACCAGGAGTTATTTACCGCCAGCCGGTAAAAGAACCGTTACAGACGGGACTTAAGGCTGTAGATTCAATGATTCCTATTGGTAGAGGACAGCGTGAGTTGATTATCGGTGACCGTCAGACAGGAAAAACGGCTATTGCGGTTGACACCATCATAAACCAGAAGTCATTCTATGAGGCAGGAAAACCTGTTTATTGTATATATGTGGCTATTGGTCAAAAGGCATCAACAGTAGCTGCTCTTGTGCAGAACCTGAAGGAACATGGTGCATTGCCTTATACAATAATCGTTTCTGCAACAGCAGCTGACCCTGCTGCTATGCAGTATTACGCTCCATTTGCAGGTGCTGCTATAGGTGAGTATTTCCGTGATCGCGGATATTCAGCCCTTGTTGTTTATGACGACTTGTCTAAACAGGCGGTTGCTTATCGTGAGGTATCGCTCATTCTGCGCCGCCCGTCAGGTCGTGAGGCTTATCCCGGTGATGTATTCTATCTGCACTCACGCTTGCTTGAGCGTGCGGCAAAAATCAACGAGCAGCAGGAAGTAGCCGAACAGATGAACGACCTGCCGGAATGTATGAAAGGACATGTGCGTGGCGGAGGTTCGTTAACAGCTCTGCCTATCATTGAAACACAGGCAGGCGACGTTTCAGCTTATATCCCCACAAACGTAATCTCTATTACCGACGGACAGATATATCTGGAAGGCGACCTCTTCAATCAGGGGTTCCGCCCTGCTATCAATGTTGGTATTTCCGTATCTCGTGTGGGTGGTTCTGCACAAATCAAGTCTATGAAGAAAGTTGCAGGAACTCTTAAGATTGATCAGGCACAGTACCGTGAGCTTGAGGCATTCTCTAAGTTCTCAAGCGACATGGATGCTGTAACAGCCATGACACTCGACCGCGGACGTAAGAACAACCAGCTGCTTATCCAGAATCAGTATTCACCAATGCCGGTGGGCGAGCAGATAGCTATCATATACTGTGGAACTCATGGTTTGATGTCGGCTATTCCTGTTGATAAGGTTCGTGAATGCCAAGACTCATTCCTCACAGCTATGCGTGCTTCTCACAAAGAAGTTATCGATACGCTCTCCAGCGGAAAGATATCTGATGCCGAGACAAAGGTCATCGAGGAAGTAATGGCATCAGTTGTTGGTCAATATAAATAAGGAATTAGACAATGCCTTCACTTAAAGAGATAAAGAACCGAATAGCATCAGTAAACAGCACTCGCAAGATTACCAGTGCCATGAAGATGGTTGCATCGTCAAAGTTGCACCATGCACAGGTGATGATAGGAAATATGCTGCCTTACGAGAGCATGCTTGAACATATTCTTAAGACATTCCTTGCCAGCGATGTCGATGCCAAGAACATTCTTAACGATGCACGTCCTGTCAATCAGGCTGCTATTATTGTGTTCTCAAGCAACTCCAGCTTGTGCGGAGGCTTCAATGCAAATGTTATAAAGCAGATGCAGAAGAAGGTTGAGGAGTATGCTGCTAAAGGAGTTGACGTGACAATATATCCGGTAGGAAGAAAGGTAGCAGAGAAAGCCTCAAAACTTGGATATAAATGTGCCGGCAATTTCAATCAACTTGCCGACAAACCAAACTTCAAGGATTGTCAGGCTATAGGTGAAGAACTCCGACAGAGTTATATGGCAGGTGAGTTTGACGAGGTAAGCATCATATACCATCACTTCAAGTCGGCAGGTTCGCAGGTACTAACCAGAAAGCAGCTCTTCCCGATAGACGTAGAGGAGGCTATGGATTACGATCATTATCGTGACTTAGACTCAAAGATAGCAACTGCCCAGAGCGTGCAGTACATGCGTGAGAATGCACTGAAAGCACAGCAGCGCCAGCAGAAAAAGGAAGAAGTCAAGGCATTGAATTCAAACTTCATAGTTGAACCCGACATGCAGACCGTCTTGCAGACACTCATTCCACGCTATGCAAATCTTATTGTCTATACTGCTCTGCTTGACAGCAATGCTTCTGAGCATGCGGCAAGAATGGTTGCCATGCAGACAGCCACAGATAATGCAGACGAACTGTTGCGCCAATTGAAACTGCAATACAACAAGTCGCGCCAGCAGGCTATTACAAACGAACTGCTTGATATTGTGGGCGGTTCAATAAATAATTAGTAAGCACGACTTCAGATTACAATAATTCCCCGAGCTCCCTGCTTGGGGAATTATTTTTATCCCAACTTGGCCATTAGATTCTGAACTGATAAGCGGAGGTAGGCAGTCGGAAAGCCTATAGGCTCAACCGAAATTTAGAGGGGAGTTTTCAACTTGAGTTTAAGGAGTTGAGAGGTACGTAGGGACAGACCCTGTGTCTGTCCGCACTGAAATAATAAAATCGGGAATAATATTGACATAAAGGAAACGTAGAACACTACGCAGGCTTTGAGGTTTTATTCCCCATTCAATTTCGACTGAGCCAAAAGTACAAGAATTAAGTCTGTGGTATAATGACTGATTTGGGTTCAAGTCAATTACTACAGGCAACACCTTTATTATGGAGCGTCGCACTAAAAGGAGTACTTCCCTATAGTATTGATTTGTAAAGTGGGGCGTTTCAGGCGCCGATATGGGCTGTTTTACGATGCAAAGTGCACCACTTTGTAATGAAAATAAGGGCAGGTTGTTCGTGGTTTAGTGTTTTGGTTGTTCGTGTTTTGGCTTAGTGCAGCTAATAAAAAAACTATAGAAAAGGTGATAGCAAATGGGCGAACCATCCTCTGAACTTCTGCCAGCCTGTACGTAGTTCGTTCCATGTTTCGGGAGTCAGCAAATATGAGTCTTCTCTTTGTGCATCGAAGATGTCGTTCAGTTGCTTTGTTGTGCATGAATCAACAATCAGGGCGTTTCCTTCGTAGTCAAAGCGTAGGGAACGTGCATTGAGATTGGCTGAGCCTACTGTGCAGAACATGTCGTCAACCATCATTATCTTTGCATGGTGGAATCCTTGTTTATACAGCCATATATTGCAACCAGCCTTCATCAAATTATGTGCATTGTAAAAGCCACAATCTGGAGTAAGTGGAATATCATTCTTAACGCTGAGCATGATATCAACTCTGACACCTCGCTTTACTGCATCTTTCAATGCTTTTCGTAGTTTGCCTGAAAGAGTGAGATAAGGATTTACAATGCGTATGTTTCGTTGTGCATTTTTTATTGACTGTATATAAAAATCACGAATTATAGTATTAGTCTTTCTTGGTTCTCGGTTGATTATTCCTACAAGTTTCTTGCCTGCATTGTGACAACTGTCGGTCTTCAAACCTTTTATATAGTCGGCGTTTTTCGTTCCTCCGCGAAAGTATATGCTGTCAGTAAGTTGTTCTTTTGTTACTTTATGCCATGTGTTTACGAATATCTTTTGCAGTGTATTTACCTCACTTCCGCTTATTCTACAGTGCATATCATGCCATTCTCCAACTTGCTTTGTTCCGTTGATGTAGTAATCGGCAACGTTCATTCCTCCTGTATATGCCACCATTCCGTCTATAACGACAATCTTGCGATGGTCGCGTGAGAAGACATGATTTATCCATGGAAATGTTATAGGGTCGAATTTATATATCTGTATGCCGTTATTGCGTATTTTCTTAAGGTGTGATTTTTTAAGAGGCTTGTTGTTTGAGGAGTTGCCGAAAGCATCGAATAGCAGTCGCACTTCAACTCCCTGTTCTGCTTTTTCAGCCAGTAAGTCGAATAAAAGGTTGGCTATTGAGTCATTACGGAAATTGAAATATTCCATGTGAATACTGTGTTCCGCCTGCTTAACCGCCTTGAACATGTCATCGAATTTTTCTTGTCCGCTTGTCAGGAGAACTACTTCATTGTCATTGGAAAAGCTTACTCCATGTTTGCGCATTTTATTTACGATTATAGAATCAGTGCGCAACAAGTCCTGCGCTGAAAGATTAACGCATAGTAATGTTGTAAGAAAGAAGGTTGTTATCCTGAGCATTTACGTGTGTTCTGTATTTTGTATGCTTGTTATATCATGCAACTGTAGTGGTCAACAACTCCGAGCAGGTGATTATCATTATCGGTTACTAATACCATGTGTATTTTATGTCGGTGCATGATGTTCAGCACTTCTGTTATCTTTGTATTTTCGTTGACAGTCTTTGGTGTGCGTGTAAGAATATCTCCAACAGTGCGGTTGAAGAACTTTTCCTGCCAACGCTCCATAGCACGGCGGATATCTCCATCGGTTATAAGTCCGAGTATCTTGTTATCGGGACTTATTGATATTCCAAGTCCAAGTTTTCCTTTGCTCACATGTATTATAGCCTCACCAAGGTGCATTTCTTCCGGAATTATTGGCAAATCTTCTGTGCGCATCACGTCAGCAGCTGTTGTGAGCAATAGTTTGCCTAAATGTCCGCCGGGGTGGAACTGTGCAAAGTCTGTTTTCTTGAAATTGCGCATCTGCATTAGAGCTACTGCCATGGCATCACCCATAGCAAGTTGTGCTGTTGTAGATGAAGTAGGTGCTAAGTTTAGCGGACACGCCTCTTTCTCAACTTTCACTTTTATGAGCGCAGTGGAATATTTGGCAAGCAGAGACTCTGCATTGCTTGTCATTCCTATTATGGGTACGTTCATGTGCAGGAGTATGGGAATGAATCGCAGAAGTTCGTCGGTATGACCTGAATTGGAGATAGCCAGCACAACATCATCTGCTGTAATACTTCCAAGGTCGCCGTGATAGGCATCAAGTGGATTTACGAAAAAGGCTGGTGTTCCTGTTGATGAAAGTGTTGCGGCAATTTTCTCGCCTATATGTCCACTTTTTCCTACACCAGTTACAATTACTTTGCCTGTGCAGTTGAACATCATTTTTACTGCCTTGTCAAAGTTATCGTCCATTTGTGGTATTAGCCCTAATATGGCATTTGCCTCATCCTGCAGGCACTGCTTACCTATCTCTATGGTATTGTTCATTATAATAGTTCCTTTACCAATTCTTTCAGTTTACTCAATTCTAACATGTTTGCCGCATCGGATAGTCCGTTGTCAGGAGTAGGGTGTACTTCAAAGAAATATCCTGTTGCTCCAAATGCCTTTGCCGCTTTTGCCATTGATGGAATAAATCGGCGGTCGCCGCCAGTCTTTCCGTCAGAACCTCCGGGACGTTGTACAGAGTGAGTGCAATCCATTATTACCCTCGGTGCAATTTCAAGCATATCGGGTATGTTTCTGAAATCAACAACAAGGTTGTTATATCCAAAAGAGTTGCCGCGTTCTGTAAGCCACACTTCCTCTGCACCGCTCTGCAAAGCTTTCTCTACTGGGTAGCGCATGTCTTTACCGGAAAGGAATTGTGCCTTTTTAATGTTCACAATCTTTCCTGTTTGCGCTGCTGCAACGAGCAAATCGGTCTGTCGGCAGAGGAAAGCAGGAATCTGTATAACGTCAGCAACTTCGGCAGTAGGTTTTGCCTGATAGCTTTCGTGAATGTCGGTGAGGATTCTAAGTCCATGCCTGCTCTTTACATCGGCAAGCATTTGTAGTCCTTTTTCCAATCCCGGACCTCGAAAAGATGATAATGATGTGCGGTTTGCCTTATCAAATGAGGCTTTGAATATTATATCGATACCTAACTGTTTGTTGATATCAACAAGTGCGGTAGCCACTTCATCAAGCAATGTTGCAGATTCTATAACGCATGGACCAGCAATGAATATTGGTTGCATACTTACAATGTTTCTATTTGACTTGCAAAGGTAAATAAATTCCTTGACATATCAAAGGTTTTCTTATTAAAAGGAATTTATTGAGCCTTTGCTACGACATTAGTTGTTGCAGAACCGTTGGTTAACGTGTAGCTTTCACCTGTAGTGAGATTAGGACATGATAGTGTTATGTTATTGCTATTGCCAGTGTATTCAGCAGGTATGGTAAAACTTGCTAATACCGTGCCGTCCTTGCTCAATGAAACAGATGTATTTGCATAAACTTTACCGGTAGTATTTATATATGCCTGCCCGTTCTTTTCCATCTTAAATGTAGAACCACCTACGCCAAGCACATTACCGCCGGTAATATACACACCGTATCCTTCGGCTGCGTCAATGGCACATTCGGGTGCAGAACCACCGAAAGCCATTATAGTTCCTCCTTTTATATACATATTGGCATTTGAGTCCAAGCCGTCGTTAGTCTGGCTGATTGCCGTAATTGTTCCTCCGTTGATAGTCATGTTCTTTTTAGAATTGACAGCGTCTTGATATGCCTTGACTATTATTGTTCCATCACTGACATTGATAGTGCTTCCGCCTTCAATTCCTTCAGAAGCAGAAGAACTGACACTTACATTTCCTCCGGAGATGGTGATAGCTCCGTCGGTTTTTATTCCTTTGCTTGTGGAATTAATAGTCAGCTTACCTCCTGCAATGTTTAAGAATCCATTTTCTTTACTATTGCCTGTTTGTGCTCCAACCTGTAGTCCTTCATCACCAATGCCTGAAATATTGAGGATTCCTCCGTTTTGTTCTAAATGCTGATTGACATTTATACCATCGGTAACAGCTTTTGTTATGTTTATTGTGCCGGTCATCGACTTTTCTAATTGTATGTACTCATCTGCCCAAATAGCATTTGCAGCATTACCTGCAATATTTAGAATACCTGAACCGTCAAATTCCGAATGACCGTTAATAACGACAGCTCCCTTTTGTTTGTTGGCGGCGACATCTGCAAGAGTGGTTGTGCCGATAAGGTTGATGTTGATTTGCTTACCATCTTGAATATTTACTACTGCACTATCGGCGGCGGTAGTGAGCGACAGGTTGTTAAATTCAAGATTTATGGCAGTAGAACCATCCATGTAGAAAGAACCGTTTGTGGAAGTTCCGCTAAGTGAATAGGTTATTTCGTCAGTGATACTACTGCTTTGCAGAACACATACGTGTGCTCCTTCTCCTTTTACGCTGATAGATGAGAAAATATCAGATGAAATCTTTACTATGGCATTCTTATCATTATATGTTATGCCTATAATCTTCGAGCTGTTCTCGTCTTTTTCAACAGTTATTTCTGTTGTTGCTGGTTCTTCTTGATCTTCTTTAGGTTCTTCTTCCTGTGTTGTTTTGTTATTGACCAAGTCCCATAGAGTATCGTCATTTTTACATGCAGTGACACTTATTATTGTTGTTATGACGAGTAATAGGTGAAAAATCTTTTTCATTATTGTCTAAAATTTTAATTTATAGTTAATGCCTAATATATGTGAGTTTAGATTTGCTGTATCATCACCATTGTCGGTATTAATAGTCTGATAGCGATAGTAAGTACCGACAGTATGTTTCTTGGTAATTTTCCAATCAACTCCAAGTGTATAGCGCACTTTTTGAACTGCCCAGTTATTGTAGAGTTCTACGCTTGTATATGGGTTGAACTTACTTTTTGGTATATCATATTCTATTTGCAGTCTGCTTCTAAGCACATGCTTATTGTTGCTTGAGTATGTTTTGTCTTCCCATGCTTCATTGTCAAAGTCATATCGTTGAACAGTTTTTTCAGGTCTGTATGTATATTGCCATCTCTCTCGCAATCCAAATGTGAATCTGCCTGCCTTTACTTCACCAGCCACATCAAAGCTTATTCTATGCTTTGCTGTCCAGTATGAAGGACGCCAGTGATTATAATCTCCATTTTTCTTATAGTCGATGTCTTCTTTTCTGTTGTCATTAATGAAAGTATAAGCTATGCCAACCTTGATAAACTTTACTGGTTTGTAAGAGACATCAACACCAAAAGCCCATCGGTCAGCTGTCTTTGCGTCATTTCGAGTACGAAACTCGCCGTTTGCTCCTATACTTATGTTCCTGCCCATCTTCTTCTCGGCTTCGATGGTTGTCCATATTCCAAAATCATCTTGTGCAAACGCCATGAAAGGAATTAGCATACATACAATTAAAAGTATTCTTCTCATAAGTTATGTTTATATATTCATTGTTGTTTGAAAACTATTATTCATAAACCTCTTCAAGATTGATTCCATTCATGTCATCAACTCCCTCATCATTGGTATCGGCGCTGTATGAATTTGCACATGGATTGTAGTTTTCAGGCAAATCAAACCTTGTGTTTACATCATATCCCAGTTCAGGTGTATTATATATTTTTTTCATGTAATACGCCCAAATCGGAAGTGCCATTGATGCGCCTTGTCCGTAGGTCATGTTATCGAAGTGGATATCACGGTCTTCGCCTCCAACCCAACAACCAGATACAAGTTGTGGCGTAAAACCAATAAACCACGCATCGGAATTACGGTTGGTGGTACCAGTCTTTCCTCCCACTTCTCCACCTATATTATATTTATAGCGTATTCGTCCACCAGTGCCTCCATCGATAACTCCTCGTAATAGTATCAGCATTTTGTTAGCAGCCTCTGCGGAGATTACTTCATTCATTCTTGGTTGGAATTCTGCTATGACATTACCTTCGCTGTCTTCAATTCTCGTTACCAGTATTGGCGCTGTTCTTATTCCATGGTTTGCAAATGTAGTGTAAGCACTTACCATTTCGGAAACACTTACTTCGCATGGACCAAGGCTGAGTGCCATTGATGGATGTATGTCAGGATTATTGATGCCATAAGAGTGAAGTAGCTCCACAAATTGGTCAGGTGACAACCGGCTCATGAGGTAAGCCGATATCCAGTTGTTTGACTGTGCAAGTCCCCATTTCAGAGTAACCATTTCACCATAGCGTGCACGTGAGGTATTTCTTGGAGTCCAAGGAGTACCTGCTACGATATAAGTCTGCTGCACGTTTGGAGCCTCGTCGCATGGTGAGAAACCATTTTCCATTGCCAAAGAGTAGAGGAATGGTTTGATAGTAGAACCTACCTGACGTCTGCCTGTTGACACCATGTCATACATGAAGTGATTATAGTTCATTCCTCCCACATAGGCTTTGACATATCCTGTAGCTGGCTCCATAGACATAAATCCAGCTCTAAGGAACGTTTTATAATATCTAATGGAGTCAAGGGGAGTCATCATTGTGTCAATCTCACCATTGTAAGTAAATATCGCCATTGGCGTTTTTATATTGAATGATTTTAAGATGTCTTCCTTTGAATACCCCTCTGACTTCATAACGTTATAACGTTCACTTTGGGTAATAGCTCTGTTCATGATTTCGTTAACCTGTTTATGTGTTAGCTTGTTTGTAAACGGAGCATTCTTCTTATTCTTGTTCTCACGGTTAAATGCAGGCTGAAGGTATTTTGCTACATGAGCCATGACACTTTCCTCTGCATATTTCTGCATGCGGGAATCAATAGTTGTATATATTTTCAGACCGTCTTCATATACATTGTAATGAGAACCGTCACGTTTTACATTTTTCTTGCACCAACCATAAAGAGGATCGTTTTCCCATGCTATAGAATCGCTTATGTATTGGCGGTAGTTCCAATCAGGATAATCTCCTTTTACAGGCTTGCCTGCCATCATGTAGAGTCGTAGATACTCACGGAAATAAGGTGCTATTCCTTCTTTGTGATCAGTACGCCGGAAGTGCAGTTCAATAGTTTCTGCTGACAGCTTGTTATAATCAACTTTTGTTATATAGTTTGCCTTTACCATCTGTCCTAATACGACATTACGTCTTTGGAATGCACGTTCAGGATAACGCACAGGGTTAAAGAGGGAAGGATTCTTGCAAAGTCCTACTAATGTTGCCGCCTCGTTGATACTTAATTCTGATGGTTCTTTACTGAAGTATGTGTTCGAAGCCGTTTTTATTCCCACTGCATTATGCAGGAAATCAAACTGGTTGAGATACATGGCAATAATCTCTTCTTTTGTGTAGTAGCGTTCTAACTTTATTGCTATTACCCATTCTATGGGTTTCTGCATGAGTCGTTCAACAGTGCTCCGCGCAGTTCTTTCACGTTGTGTATATACAAGTTTAGCTAATTGCTGGGTTATGGTAGAGCCTCCTCCTGCACTTGACTGCCCGAGTATTCCACGTTTTATGACAGCACGTCCGAGAGCAATAAAATCTATTCCCGAATGATCGTAAAAGCGCATGTCTTCAGTTGCTATAAGAGCATCAATGACATGATGTGATATTTGTGGGTATTCCACTATAACACGATTCTCCTTGTTATAGCTCCATGTGCCGAGTAGTTTTCCGTCAGACGATATTATCTGTGTAGCAGATTTGCTTACCGGATTTTGTAAATCTTCAATGTCGGGCATATACCCAATCCAACCATTCCAGATGGCAGTGAACGTTATTATTGATATTATAATACCCAAACCGAGCAATGTCCAAAGTGTATATATGAATTTTCTGCGCATATCAACTGTGTTTTGACTTTTGTGCTTAAATCTTTTTCATGCAAAAATACTATAAAGTTTTGGAATAATGCCAAGTTTAGGAAAAATATTGGTAACTTCGCAGTCGAAAACTGTATCATAACTTCTGTTCTGCAATGGAGAAACTTGATTTCGTAACAATTGCCAACTTTTCCAAAGATGAGATAATGCATCTTATCCGTATGGCGGAAGAGTTTGAAAAACATCCTAATAGAGAACTGTTGAAAGGTAAGATTGTAGCAACACTCTTTTTCGAACCTTCCACTCGTACACGTCTTTCTTTTGAAACTGCCGCCAACAGACTTGGTGCAAAAGTTATTGGCATTACCGATGCTAAAGCTTCAAGTGTATCGAAAGGCGAAACCCTTAAAGATACTCTGCTTATGGTGGCTAATTATGCTGATGTTATTGTGATGCGCCATTTTGTTGAAGGTGCCGCCGTATATGCAAGTGAAGTTGTGTCTGTGCCGATAATAAATGCTGGTGATGGAGCACACATGCACCCCTCTCAATGTTTGCTTGATTTGTATTCTATATACAAGACACAAGGCACGTTGGAGAATTTGAATATCTATTTAGTTGGTGACTTGAAATATGGCAGAACGGTGCATTCTTTGATTACTGCCATGCGTCATTTTAATCCTACATTCCACTTTATTGCTCCTAAGGAACTTGCTATGCCTCAGGAATATAAGCTGTATTGTAAGGAACACGGCATAAACTTTCAGGAGCATACTGCTTTTAATGAGAAGATAATTGCTGATGCGGATATTCTTTATATGACTCGTGTGCAAAAGGAGCGTTTTTCAGACTTGATGGAGTATGAACGTGTGAAGAACGTATATATACTTCGTAATTCTATGCTCGCACAGGTGCGTCCTAATATGAAGATTCTTCACCCTCTGCCTCGTGTGAACGAGATTGATTATGATGTTGATGATAATCCTCATGCGTATTACATTCAGCAGGCACAGAACGGACTATATGCCCGTGAGGCAATCTATTGCCATGTGCTTGGAATTACAATGGAGGATATTAAAGGTGATAAAACAATAATAGAGTAGGGGCTATGCAGAAGAAAGAAAGATTAGTTGCCGCCATTGTTAATGGCACTGTAATCGATCATATACCAGCAACGAAGACTTTTCAGGTTGCCGGTCTGTTGGGATTGGACAAAGAACAACGACCCGTTACGATTGGCTATAACTATCCGTCGATGAAGTTGGGAAGGAAAGGTATTATAAAGGTGAGTGACCGTTTCTTTACATCAGAAGAAATAAACAAACTATCTGTTGTAGCTCCAAAGATAGTTATTAGTATTATAAAAGATTACGAGGTGGTAGAGAAGATAACTGTTGACACTCCTGATAGTCTGCGGGGTATTGTAAAATGCAATAATCCTAAGTGCATAACCAATAATGAACCAATGCAGACATTGTTCAATGTCTGCGATAAGGAGAATGGTATTCTTCGATGCCACTATTGTGACAAGGAGCAATATATAAACAAGGTGGAATTAGTGTGATAAAGGAAAAAAGAGAAACCGGTTAGGTTTCTCTTTTTCGTTTATGGATAGGAGCGGTGTGTTAGAACTTAGCCATTTTTATTGCATCAATAGCGCACTCATATCCTTTATTTCCTTTTGACCCGTCAACACGCTTTATTGCCTGTTCTGTTGTGTCGGTGGTTATTACACCATATATTATAGGCATGTCGCTTGTTGTATTAAGTTTTGCTATGCCATAGTTCAACCCCTGACAAATAAAATCGAAGTGCGGTGTTTCTCCACGGATTACACAACCCAGAACAATAACAGCATCATAATAGTCGCGTAGTGCCATTTTGTGTGCACCATAAACAAGTTCTGACGTTCCGGGAACTGTCTTTACATGTATGTTTTCACTAAGTGTGCCGTTTTGTATAAGAGTCTCCACAGTGTTATGAAGAAGTACTGTGGATATTTCAGGATTCTTCTCACTTATAACGATGCCGAAGCACATGTCTCCGGCATCAGGTATTTCTTTAGTGATATAGTCGGTTAAGTCCGCCATTGTTTATTTCTCTTGAAGACGCTCAATGTACTTGTCAATCTCGTGTGACTGTACTTGCTGAGCGTTTACATACTTACTCTTAATTTCTTTATAGAGTGTCAAAGCCTCGTCATTCTTGTTCTGGCTTTCAAGAAGCTGGCCAGCCTGGATTAGGAATGTTGCAGAAAGGGCATAGTTAGCCTTGCTGAACGATTGTTTGTCTGCCATAGAAGCTGCTTTCTTGAGTGAAGCTACAGCTTTGTCGATATTGCCTGTGTTTGCATAAGCATTACCCAAAGCAGCAACAGCAGCAGGACTTACCATTGCATCATTGGCAGTGTCATACTTATCAAGATATTTCACAGCATCAGCCCACTTCTCCTGATTTGCATAGCAAAGACCAAGGTAGAGATGTGCAAGATTAGCAGCGTCAGTGCCGCTGTAATCGTTTATAACCTTTTGAAAAGCAGCAACTGTCTTGTCGTCAAATTGCTCCATGTTGAACAATTCCTGTGCTTTTGCCAATTCTGTGCTTGCCTTGTTCTCTTTTGGTGCCGCAACATAGTTGTTGTAGGCGAAAACTGCCGCAACAATAACTAACAGTGCTGCTACTGCACCAATAATAGTTTTTTTGTTCTTGTCGAAGAATGCTTCAGATTTGTTGAGAGCTTCCAATACTTCTTTGTCGCCCTGTACTTTTTTGTTTGCCATTATTTATGTTATTTATTTATTATTGTCTAAAGTTGTACCCAAGTATTGATTCCTTGAACGTAAAATGTGGCACAAAAGTACTCAATTTCTGTCATATATTGAAATTTATTTGATATTTTTTTGTTTTTCATTGGTAAAACAAGTATCTTTGCCAGAGATAACAATGGTTTTAGACAGAATTTCAATAATAAATTATAGGAATATAAAGCATGCAGAAGTGGAGTTTTCGCATAAAATAAACTGCTTTATAGGACACAACGGAGAGGGCAAGACAAACTTGCTCGATGCTGTCTATTACCTGTCTTTCTGCCGAAGTAGTATCAATCCTGTTGATTCGCAACTAATAAGGCATGGCGAGGAGTTTATGATGATTGAAGGAAGTTACAGCCACAATGATGATGTGAAGGAAGTGATAAGCTGCGGAGTTAAAAGAGGGTATAAAAAATCATTCAAGCGAAACCAGAAAGCATACAAGCGTCTTTCCGAACATATTGGTCTTATACCCGTTGTTATGGTTACTCCCCACGATACGATTCTTGTGGAAGGAGGAAGCGAGGAGCGGCGTAAATTCATGGATATTGTAATTTCCCAATACGACCATTCCTATATGGAGGCTTTGTTGAATTACAACAAGGCTTGGCAACAGCGCAATGCTTTGCTTAAGATGGAGAATGAGCCGGACCCGAGTTTGATGGATATATGGGAACAGGAAATGGCTCGAAACGGCGAAGTTATCAATCAGAAAAGAACAAACTTTATAAAAGAATTTATTCCTTATTTTCAACGCATATACAACCTTATTTCCGGCGGTAAGGAACAGGTGGAACTTAATTATTTGTCACATTGTCAGCGTGGACCTTTGCTGGAAGTAATAAGAAGAGACCGCCATAAGGACAGGGCTGTGGGATATTCTCTGCATGGTGTACATAAGGATGATATAGAGTTGATGATTGGCGGCTATAGCATGAAGCGTGAAGGAAGTCAAGGACAAAACAAAACCCTTGTGCTGTCGATGAAATTGGCACAGTTTGAATTTCTTAGAAGAACTATTACGCAGACAACTCCCCTGTTGCTCCTCGACGATATATTCGATAAACTTGATGCTTCCAGAGTGGAAAAAATAGTGAAGCTTGTTTCAGGTGATGAATACGGTCAGATTTTCATTACTGACACTAATCGCGACCATCTTGACCAGATATTATCATCTTCACCTTATGGTTACAGTCTTTTCACAGTAACAGATGGAGATATAAGCCGAACTCCCTGAACTCCTTGAACTTCGATCACGGTGCAGTGGCTGCTTAAAGTGGACCGTTTCAGGTGCCGATTCGGGCTGTTTTACCATGCAAAGTGCACCACTTTCGTAATCTACTAGTTTTTTTCACATCATCGGAAGTGAACTCTCCGCCAAGTGCATCATAGAGAGTGCGTTCGGAAAAGCCAAAAACATTATGCCCGAAGCCCTTTTGAAATAGGACTTCGGGCTTTCTCTCTTTCGCCCCAAAATCAAGTTAATAAAACTTGATATCTGCGATAATAAAAGTTCCTACTTTTGCATTGAGTTTTTGTACAAGCATACTGCGCATCATTGACATGTCGGAGCGCAGGGCAGGATTGGTAATCTTTACCATTAGTGTTTGATTTTTAATGAATTTCTCCTGTGTATAGCGTGCTGCAACTGTCCCTGCAACTTCGTCCCATGAGGCAAGAAGACGCTTTTGGAGTAAAGGTGTTTCAAGCCCTTCATCACGCATAAAACGCTTCAGCACTTCTGATAATAATTGTGGTTTTCTGCGGAACATGGGTTATACTTTTCTTATTTTAATATCATGTTCGTCTGCTGGCATTTCATTATTGCCTACAATCTGATAAGGAAAATACACAGCACGGCTGTATGCATTATTGAGTTTTGGGAGGAAGCGGTCGTAATATCCCTTTCCTCTTCCAAGCCGCATGCCTTGTTTGGTGAATGCCATTCCTGGCACAAGAACTGCATCGATAGAATCATAGTGGGTGAAGATATTGCCAGCGGGGTGTTGTGTGCCTAATACTCCTGTTTCTAAATTAGTTTCTGAATTGAAAACATGAAGTTGCATTTCTTCACTTGAAATAACTTCTGGTAGAAGAACCGTCTTTCCCATTGCTATATATGTATGCATCACAGGGCGGATGTCAACTTCGTCGTCAAGAGGATAAAAAGCCAGTATGCACTTTGCTGATGAAATAATGTCATCAGCAAGTAGTGCATCACACATTTTTCTGGACCACTCTTTGCGTTCTTCTTCTGATGTGGCTTTGAATCGTCTTCTTATTTCTTTTCGCAGTTCTTGTTTTGTTAACATTATCTCTTTGTCTTCATTGTGGTATGCTTTTCTTTATCATTATTCTTTGGGAATGCTGTACCTTTATCGAATATATCAAGTGTTTTTGCTATCACGGGGTCATCCTCGTTAATGTACTCTATCCATGCATTATCATTAAGCATGTTGTATATGATGCGGCTTTTTATAAAGCGGTCGAGGTGGGTATATGATTTTCTAATCATAAGATTTCGGCGCTTTAGTCCTCGTTCGTCTGCATAGTTGGCAAATTTCTCTACAAGTCCTTGTTTGTTAAGATATGCCTTAAGTTCTTCAAGTGTTGTGTATTCTTTTAGTGCCTGACGGTTGTTGTCAGTATAGGTGTATGCGAACTGTAGAATTAGTCCACTCATTGCAGCCTGTTTGTAATAGGAAGTCATGTTTATTGTATCTTCTGATACGAATATGTCGGGAGTTATTCCTCCTCCACCATATACTGTGCGTCCATTGGCTGTGTGATATTTCTTTCCTGTGTGCTTTATGCTGTCTTCGGAGAAGAACTCTCCGTTGTTATATCGGTTTATGATGTCTTGCATGTAGCTCTCTTCATGTCCTGCGACGTATGGTTTTTGAATACAACGTCCTGAAGGAGTATAATAACGTGCCACGGTAAGCCGGACACGGCTCTTGTCGGGGAAGCTTACTTCCTGTTGTACTAATCCTTTTCCGAAGGAGCGTCTGCCTATGATGGTTGCGCGGTCGTTATCTTGTAACGCTCCTGCTAATATTTCAGAAGATGAAGCACTTGCTTCGTTTATAAGTACTGTCAGTGGTATGTGCTGATAACTTCCATGTCCGTCAGAATAATAATCCTGTCGTTTTACTCTTCTGCCTTCTGTATATACTATGAGTTTGTTCTTTGGCAGGAATTCGTTGGCTATTTGTACTGCAGATGCTAAGTATCCGCCTCCATTGTCGCGTAAGTCGAGTACAAGATTCTTAACGTCTTTCTCGGCAAGGGTGGCAAGTGATATCAACAGTTCTGCGTATGTGGTCTCTCCGAAACTGCGTATTTTGATATATCCAGTATTGTCATTAATCATGTATGTGGCAATGATGCTCTTTTGTGGTATTTCTCCTCTGGTTATAACAAACTGTCTGATTTTTTTCTCGCCATAACGTGCTATGCCAATCTTTACTTTCGTGTCTTTAGCACCTTTCAGTCGTTTCATAGCCTCATCGTTTGTTACTATTTTCCCAACGAAAGGCTTGTCGTCAATCGTGACGATTTTATCACCAGCAATGATTCCTGCTCGTTCTGCAGGTCCATTACTTATGACATTCTGTATGTGTATGGTATCTTCTCTGATGGTAAATTCCACACCTATTCCCGAAAACGAACCTTTAAGCATTTCTGATTCAGACTGTGCCCTTTCTGCAGTAAAATAAACGGAGTGAGGGTCAAGTTCTGCCAGAATCTGTGGAATGGCGCCTTCTACTAATGAGTCGATATTTGTCTTGTCAACATATTGATCTTCAATGATATGAAGAAGGTTGGATAATTTATTACTACCGCTGCTTATGATATTGAGGCGGTTACCACCGAAGTGATTAGCATAGAATGTGCCAATCATTATTCCAAGCACCATGCAGAGTGCCATTATCAATGGTGCGAATCTATTATTCTTCATTTATGTCTTTATAAATAGTTTCTATTCCTGCTCTTTCAAGAAGGTCAATACCGTCGTTCAAACGGTATTTTTCTCCATACACAACTTTCTTTATGCCTGATTGGATTATCAGTTTTGCACATTCTATACACGGTGAGGCTGTGACATACAATGTTGCTCCGTCAGAATTATTTGAAGAGCGCGCCAACTTTGTTATTGCATTAGCCTCGGCATGCAGAACGTAGGGTTTTGTTTGGTTGGTGTCATCCTCACAAATGTTTTCAAATCCTGATGGTGTTCCGTTGTAGCCATCGCTGATTATCATTTTATCCTTTACAACAAGGCACCCTACCTGCCGGCGTTTACAATAGCTGTTTTCCGCCCATGTACGCGCCATTCTCAGGTATCTCCTGTCGAGTTTTTCCTGCTTATCGTTTGATTCCATTTCTTTCGAGTAGAGCATCAATAGTTGGTTCTGAACCTTTGAAATTTTTATATAGCGTCATAGGATGCGCAGAGCCTCCTTTTGACAGTATGCAGTCTCTGAACCGCTTGGCTGTTTCCTTATTGAAAATACCTTCTTTCTTGAATACAGAGAAGGCATCGGCATCAAGAACTTCTGCCCATTTGTAGCTGTAATATCCTGCGGAATATCCTCCTGCCATGATGTGCGAGAATTGTACTGTCATACATGTGTCTGGCAGCTGCTTTGATATTATTGCCTTTTCCCATGCTTTCTTTTCAAATTTTATTATGTCTTCTTTGAATGCTTTATTCTGGGTGTAGTATGCCATGTCTATAAGCCCAAGGCTTACTTGCCGCAGACATGCCGATGCCACCATGTAATTACGACTTTGATGGACTCTTTCTATCAGTTCGTCGGGCAATGGTTCACCCGTTTCGTGATGAAAGGCAAAGGTGCGTAGAAAATCTTTTTCTATGGCATAGTTCTCCATGAACTGTGAAGGCAGTTCTACGAAATCCCACCATACATTTGTGCCCGACAATGATGCAAAGCGTGTGTTGGCAAATATGCCATGCAATGAATGTCCGAATTCGTGCAGGAATGTCTCTACTTCTCCAAGAGTGAGAAGAGAAGGTTTTTCGGCTGTCGGCTTTGTAAAGTTCATGACTATTGAGACATGCGGACGCACGTTGTTGCCTTTACGGTCAATCCATTGACCTTTAAATTCTGTCATCCATGCTCCGCCCTGCTTTCCGTCGCGTGGAAAAAAGTCGGTATAGAAAACTGCCAAGAAGGTTCCGTCAGCATCGAACACTTCATATGCTTTTACATCTGCATTATATACGGGAATATCTGTGTTTTCCTTGAAGACTATTCCGTATAGTTTATTAGCCAATCCGAATACTCCGTCTATAACTTTTTCAAGTTGGAAATACGGACGCAGCATCTCTGCGTCAATGTTGTATTTCTCCATTTTAAGTTTATGACTATAGAAAGAAGCATCCCATGGTTCCATTTCAAAGTCTTCGCCCTCAAGTTTCTTTGCCATTTCCTGCAGCTGTTTCTGTTCAAGGATGGCGTTGGGTTTATAGGCTTCAATTAGCTCGTCGAGGAGTTTATAGACATTACTTGTATTTGATGCCATTCTGCGTTCGAGAACATAGTCGGCATAAGTTTCAAAACCGAGCAGTTGTGCTAACTCTCGTCTAATGTTTATTAGCCGTTGGCATATCTTGATATTGTTCTCCTCATTGTCGTGGGTGCATAGAGTGTTGTACGCCATGTACATTTGTTTTCGCAGTTCACGTTGTGTGGAGTAGGTGAGGAAAGGCGAATACAGTGGAAAGTCGAGTGTGAATATCCAACCTTCCTTTTTTTTCTCTTGTGCAATGGCATGTGCTTGATTGAGCACGGTTTCTGGAAGTCCGTCTAATTGTGCTTCATCAGTAATGTGAAGTTCGAAAGCCTTTCTTTCTTTCAATAGGTTCTGTGAGAATTGCAGAGTTAGAAGTCCTGCTTCTTCAGTCAGTGCACGTAGTTTCTCTTTTCCTTTCTCATCGAGCAGTGCACCGTTTCTTACAAATCCTTGATAAGAATTTTCCAAAAGCATCTGTTCTTCAGGAGTAAGTTCACGATGATTCTCATACACATGTTTTATTCTTTTGAACAGTTCAGGATTAAGCGAAACATCGTTGGCGTGCTTGGTGAGAATGGGACTCATCTTCTGTGCCAGAGCTTCGAGTTCGTCATTAGTATCGCATGACATCATGCACGACATAACATTGGAAACTCGGTCTAAAAGGTCATAATAATGTTCGCCCTTACTTTCGTCATGGAAGATGAGAGTATTATCAAATGTAGGCGTTTCAGTATTGTTTATTATGAGTTCAATCTCTTCGTCTTCACGTTTTATTCCCTCAAGAAATGCCTCCTCATAATGTTCCAGTTTTATTTTCTCAAATGGAATTGTATTATGTGGTGTTCCGTAAGGTTCAAAGAAGGGATTTATTTGTTTTATATCTTGTTCCATGTTATTTGTTTTTGAGTTTTTGTTGTTGACTGTATGTCGTCGTTTTATTCAAACCGTATTGCTTTTACTGGTTTTATATATGCAATGACGTAGCTGGGTATTACCAGTACCATTGTACTTATTACTACGGTGGCAATGTTTATCAGCAGAAACAATGGTATGTTTATTTCTACCGGTACAGTACTTACATAATAGGTTTGCGGATTAAGTTCTGCAATTCCGAAATGTTTCTGCACCACTATGGCAATTATTGCGACAATATTGCCATATATCATTCCTCTTCCTATTATGAATATGCCAAACCAAAGGAATGTACGGCGAATCATAGAGTTTCGTGCACCGAGAGCTTTCAATATACCGATCATTGCCGTTCTTTCCAATATGATTATCAATAGTCCTGAAACCATTGTTACAGATGCTACAACAATCATGAGTGCTAATATTATCCACACATTGAGATCGAGCAGGTCAAGCCAGCCGAATATCTGCGGATTCAAATCCTTTATCGTTTTTGACGAGTATGTACTGCCATAGGAATCAATAGTCTTGTTAACCTTTGCAATAACATTCTGTTCTACGATATCGAGTTGTGAGAAATCGCCTACAGAAAGTTCTGCGCCCTGCGCCTGATTATCCTCCCAGCCATTGAGTCTGACAGATGTGTATAGGTCGGTGAAGCATATTATATTATCGTATTGTGATAGATTTGTTTCATATATGCCCACTATAGTAAACCGCCTTGTTCTTACTCCGTCGTTATTGATGAAATAGGCGAAAATCTTGTCACCTGTACTTAGTTTCAGTTTATTGGCAATAGCTTGTGATATGAGCAGTTGGTTTGAACTTTTACTGCTTGAGAATTGTGGAATACGTCCATCTTTCATGTGTTTATGTATGAAAGTGGAATCCCATTCCTCACCAACTCCTTTCAGTGTGACTCCTAAGAAATCAGCATTGGTTTTCAGAATACCTTTTGTCATTGCAAATCTCTCTGCATGCTTTATGCCGTCAATATTGTTCAGCACGTTAAGCATAGAGTCATTCATTACAATGGGGTAGGTCTCTGATGATTGCAGAGTCATGAAATTGGCAACTTGAATATGACCGCCGAATCCCACAACCTTGTCACGTATGGTATGTTTGAATCCAAAGACAATACTTACGGAAATTATCATCACGGCAAGTCCTATCGCAACTCCTAAAGTTGCGATTTTTATTGCTGGGCGCGACACTTTCTGTCGTATGTTTCCTGCACCGTAGATTTTTCTTGATAAGTATAGCGAAAGGTTCACAGAGTATTCTATTCCTTATTAGTACTTTGTGTCAGGATAGGCTTCGAGAGCTTTCTCTAATACAATGAGCGCTTTCTCCAAGTCTTGCTTATTCAATACATAGGCAATACGCACTTGGTCTATTCCAGAGCCAAGGGTGGTATAGAAACCGGCAGCAGGTGCCATCATTATTGTTGAGTTGTCGTATTCAAAACTCTCAAGACACCAGCGGCAGAATTTCTCTGCATCATCAACCGGTAGCTTTGCTACTGTATAGAAAGCACCCATTGGAATTGGTGAATATACACCCGGAATACGATTTAGTCCGTCTATCAATACTTTTCTGCGGTCAACATATTCATCATATACATCGCGGTAATATTCCTCTGGTGCATCAAGTGATGCCTCTGCTACAATCTGTCCTATCAATGGAGGTGACAGACGGGCTTGGCAGAATTTCATCACTGCATCTCTCACTTCCTTATTCTTTGTTATAAGAGCACCGATTCTTATTCCACATTCCGAATAACGCTTTGATACGGAATCGATAAGTATCACATTCTGCTCAATACCTTCAAGATGGCAGGCGGAGATGTAAGGAGAACCTGTATATATATATTCTCGATATACTTCATCAGAAAATAAATAAAGGTCGTACTTCTTCACCATGTCACGAATCTGGTTCATTTCTCTGCGACTATACAGATAACCTGTAGGATTATTAGGATTGCATATCATAATAGCACGAGTGTGCTCGTTGATAAGCTCTTCAAACTTCTCCACTTTTGGCAGCGAGAAACCTTCCTCAATGGTAGTGGCTATAGTGCGTATTTTTGCCCCAGCTGATATTGCGAACGCCATATAGTTGGCATAAGCAGGCTCCGGCACTATAATTTCATCGCCTGGATTCAGACATGACATGAAGGCAAATAATACTGCTTCGCTTCCTCCGGCGGTGATAATGATATCGTCAGAAGTAACATTGATGTTGTATTTCTTGTAATAATCTACAAGTTTCTCTCTGTACGACAAGCAACCCTGTGATGGTGAATATTCTAAAACCGTGCGGTCTATTAGCTTTAGTGCATCAAGTCCCACTTGCGGTGTGGGAAGATCAGGTTGTCCTATGTTGAGATGATAAACATGAGTTCCGCGCTTTTTTGCGGCATTAGCCAGCGGAGCTAACTTTCTTATAGGTGATTCAGGCATTTCATGCCCACGAGCAGATATTTCCGGCATTGTTTCTCCTTATTAATTATTATGAGTTTTATTGAGCCACAAAGTTACAAAATAAAAATGAAACACCAATTATCGTTTTTGAAAATTATAATGCAGCCTGCTTTTTTATCTTCTTTTGTGATGTTATTGAAATAAAAATAGTACTTTTGCAACGGAAAATAATATTGTAATAACAAAAAAATAAAGATGAGATCAAGAACAGCAACTTGGTTTGAAACCAAGATAAAGTACGACAAGATGATGGAGAACGGCATCTTGAAAACCGTTTCCGAACAGTATGTTGTAGATGCCTTGTCGTTTACTGAGGCAGAGAAGCAGATTATAGAGGAGATGAGTGCTTATATCAGCGGCGAGTTCAAGATTACCAATATTTCAGAGACTGCATACAAGGAGATTTTCTTCTCTGACATGGAGGCTGACGACCGTTGGTACAAGGCAAAGCTGCAATTCATCACTATTGATGAAAAAACTGAGAAAGAGCGCCGTCAGAGTGTGTTCTATCTTGTTCAGGCATCAAGTTTGCAGAAAGCTGTGAGCTATGTTGATGATGTAATGGGCAAGACAATGATTGACTATGCTATTGCTTCTGTTGCAGAAACTGCGGTTCTTGATGTGTTTGAGCACAATGCTTCTGCAAAGTCAAAAGTTGACGATAAGCCAGAGTACGAGGAACAGTAAGCCATGCATTCTGTAAAAGCAGAAACAAAGAAACTACTTGCTGAACTGCCCTCCGAGGTTCGCCTCGTGGCAGTAAGCAAGTATTATCCCAAAGAATATATTGAGGAGGCATATTCAGTGGGACAGCGAGTCTTTGGTGAGAGTAATGTGCAAGAGCTCCGGCTGAAGCAATCTGCGCTTCCCGATGATATAGAATGGCATTTTATTGGTCATCTTCAGACTAATAAAGTAAAGTATATCGCTCCTTTCATAAGTCTTATTCATAGTGTTGATTCTGAACGCCTTATTGCCGAGATAGATCGGCAGGCTAAGCGTTTCGGACGTGTTGTCGATATATTGCTTGAACTGCATATTGCACAGGAAGATACAAAGACAGGACTAACGCTTGATGAATGCAACGCCTTACTTGAGTCGGATATTAAAAAACGTTATCCCAACGTGCGTGTCAGGGGCATTATGATGATGGCATCAAATGTTGATGATGAGCGGCAAATAGAACAAGAATTTCATAAAGCATCAGAATATTTTGATTTCGTTAAATCAAGATTCTTCTCTAATGACGATTATTTTACCGAACGTTCTTGGGGCATGAGTGATGATTATGAACTTGCCATTCGTCAGCGCTCTACAATGATTAGAGTCGGCACTAAACTGTTTGGAACAAGAGAGGCTTAATTGTTTCAAGCAGTGATTATGATTCTCGTTGCAAATAGGAGTAAAGTAAATTAAATTAAAATTGTTACCTTTGCGGTGCGAATCAAGTTTTTTTGTTACTTGAAATGTTTTTGTTTACTTATTTTAATAAACCAAGTATTGGATGAAGAAGATGAAAAAGAATCTCGAAACTCTTTGTATTCATGGCGGTTGGAAACCCAATAAGGGAGAACCGCAGCAGCTGCCTATTTATCAGAGCACAACTTTCAAATACGAAACAAGCGACCAAATGGCACGTCTGTTTGATTTGAAAGACAGCGGATATTTCTATTCCCGACTTGCCAATCCTACGAATGATGCCGTGGCAAAAAAGATTGCCGCTCTTGAAGGAGGTATTGGTGCTGTGCTTACATCATCGGGGCAGGCTGCAAATTTCTATGCCGTTTTCAATATATGTGAGGCTGGCGACCATTTCATAACTGTGAATACGATTTATGGTGGAACATACAATCTTTTCGGGGTTACGATGAAGAAACTCGGAATAGAATGTACTTTCGTTGACCCTGACTGGACCGACGAGCAGATAGAGGCAGAGTTCCGTCCTAATACAAAATGTTTCTTCGGCGAAACGGTGTCAAATCCCGGAGCTAATGTTTTCGATATAGAAAGATTTGCCGACATGGCGCATCGCCATGGTGTTCCCCTCATTGTCGATAACACCTTTGCCACTCCTGTTAACTGCCGCCCGTTTGAGTGGGGGTGCGACATTGTGACTCATTCTACTACGAAATATATGGACGGTCATGCAACGCAGGTAGGTGGAGTGGTGGTCGATTCGGGTAATTTCGACTGGGAGGCATACGCCGAGAAGTTCAAAGGGCTTACAACACCCGATGAAAGCTATCACGGGCTTACATATACAAGTGCTTTCGGCAAGCATTCTTATCTTACAAAACTTATAAGTCAGCTTATGCGCGACCTTGGCAGTTCGCCTGCTCCGCAGAACTCTTTCCTGTTGAATCTTGGACTTGAGACTCTCTTCCTCAGAATGCGCCAGCATTGCCAGAATGCACAGCGTGTGGCAGAGTGGCTTGAGAAGAATGAGCGTGTGGGCTGGGTGAATTATTGCGGTCTGCCTTCTAATAAGTACTATGCGCTCGGGCAGAAATACCTGCCCAACGGTTCGTGCGGAGTTATTGCTTTCGGACTTAAAGGAAGTCGTGAGGAGGCAATCCGTTTTATGGACAATCTCGACTTCATATCAATTGTGACTCATGTGGCTGATGCACGTACATGTGTGCTTCACCCAGCCAGTCACACTCACAGACAGCTTTCCGACGAGCAACTGAATGAAGCAGGAATAGCTCCCGACCTTATACGCTTGTCGGTAGGTATAGAGAATGCTGATGATATTATTGCCGACTTAGAGCAGGCAATGGCAAAGATGTAAATAATTGCACATAAAATAATGAGATGCATCAAAACAGATGCATCTTTTTTTGTTCTTTAAGAACGACACCTGAGCTGATGCCACTGACGAAATAACCAAATTTATAGACACTTAATATTAATCGAACTCACGTTACGTTAAGACGTTATGACCAAACGACTATACTACCAAATAACGACCAAACCACTGTAATCATTATTCACAGAAAATTTCTGTCGAGATTTTTGAGCTTCCAGAAAAGTATTTCTATAAGGATAATTATCGTTATCTTTGTTTTTAGCAGAAAACTATGCATACTTTTTATGAATAACTATTGTTCCCAGCTAACGATAACTATTTATTACTGTCCGCTAAACATAAAATTCTCCATTCTAACTCATTGATACATAAGAATTGGGATGGTATCATTTTGTTGACAAGCCCCCTTATTCGTTTTCTGTTACTTCGGGTGGCGA
>JBHAEQ010000025.1:0-2808 GCA_041855685.1 Prevotella sp.
AAAATAAACCGATATATGATAGAGAATTGTATTGGAGAAAAAATTAATTCAAAATATGTTGCTCAGAATATGCAAAGAATTATTAATACACTAACTATCACTTCTGAAGCTTTCTTTAAGCAATTTAATCAATGGAAATTTAAATGGGATGGAGATGATATAAGTTCTTATAGTAGCTATATTCATGAACCATTGTTCGAAGATTATAAGCGTAATCCTGGAAATTTCACAGATGGGCTTATTATGCTGGCTGTTAAAGCGATGGAGAGACAATCTGAAAATTTCTTAACTAGTGATAGTTACTGGATTAGTTTTGTGAAAGTCTTTCTCGGAACTAAATATCTACCATCAACAAATGAACAACTTACAAAAGAACTAATACAACAACTGGAGTATATTATTGAATGTGATAACATTAGAGATGAAAATCTTATAAACTGCTTATTAAGCTATTCCCCAGATGAACCTTCATTTATTGGCTACCTTAACGATAAAATGTCGACTTATTTTGCTCAGAATGATGTAACGACTACCAAGTTTAAAATATTCGGAGAGTTGTTGCCGAAACTTAAAACTGACATTGCAAATAATACATGTATCGGTTTGATAAGTCATTTCATCAAGCCTATACATAATGATGCTGATTGTGCAAACGTCATTTTAAAAAATCAAGACTTTTACCTGTATGTGTTAAAGGTTGGTGAGAATGTTGCACAACCTATCTTGAAGGAAATGTTAGCATCTGAAATGTATAAATCTATGCACAGTAAAATCACAATATTAATAAATGATGAGAAAAAAGATGTTAGTAAAAATAACACGTAAAAATTGACTATATAATTACTCACATTATACGATGAATTGTGCTAGGCAACCGCAAGATAGGTTCTCTGGTTTTGCTTTCATCTTTGCATATAGGGGCATAAATGTTAATTTAAAGATTAGGGGATAACATCCAAGATGTTTTCTAATCAATACTACTCTAATTGAGGAAACATTTTTGTACCATGAAAATATAAGTTGTTGATAATCAGCATAGGACGTATTTGAGGAGGGGATAAAGCGAAAAACGAAACCAGTGTGGTTTATGATGGCTGATTGGAGTTGAGTTGAAAATTGGTTGTTGTTTTTGTTTCTTTACAAAATAATGCTTACTTTTGCAGTGCGTTTATTCGTACTGCCTTGTTGGTAGATGAAGGAGAAACAATAACATGATCTTTTAACTTGAAACCTAACGATGAAAAGAATTTTATCTGCGATTTTCTCACTCGTGATCGTATCGCTTTCGCATGCGCAGTCCGTAAAGGGTGGAACGGAGTATCTGCCCAATGCAAAGCCCGTTGCTAAAAATGTGGCCTTGAAGAATAATCAACTGTTGTCTGGCAGTAGGACGGCCGAGGTAGGACGGCATGCCGAAATGCTGAACCGACAACCTACACTGGCTGGCAAACCGAGTGGAACGGAGTACCCGAATTGGTCACGCAAGGGCATTTGTTATATCATGGAGGCCGGCAAACTGACCATCAACCACTTTGATGACGGCGTGATGACCACGATGGTTGTCAATGGCGACAGTGTTTATCTCTTCAATCCTGTGCAGGCGTTTCCCACTCTTACGTGGGCAAGGGGTGTGCAGCGTGGCGACACGATTATCTTTGCTACGCCACAGCCTATTTATGAAGAAGAGTTCAATGGCATGTTCTATGAGTACGATCTTGCACGCCTTGTGGACATCGAAGGAGAAAATGATTATCAAGTTGACGAGGAAAACAGAGAAATCCGCTTTTTGTGGAAAGACGGACGAATAGAACAGATAGACGGTGGCATGATTGGCATCATAGACCACAGCGATAATTCGTGGACGAAGATTGGCGACAGGCTTTCTGTGCTTTACCGTGTCACCGACACGACCGTGACTCCGCCCAGTGTGGCTGAGGCCGAAACATACCGCATGGAGTACAAGGATGAGGAAAGTACATCAGGAAAACGTATCGTTAAGGTTATCAGGCACGACAACGATATCTATATCGGCAGCTTGTGGCCCAGCCTTGAAAACAGTTGGATTAAGGGAACGGTCAGCGGCGATAAGGCTACGTTTGATTCATGGCAATACATGGGTGCCGACACCATCCGCAACTTCCACAGTTATGCCGTGGCTGCAACCGGCCGCTTGCAGCAGGGTGTCTATTACTTTACTGGTGCCTCACAGATTGTCTTCACGCTCAATTCCGATGATAAGTCGCTCAAGGCAGAAGAGACGTTGCTTGTCAACTGCGGCAAGTCGAGGGTGTACTATCAGCAGGCTTATATGCATCCTGTGCTCACATACTATGAGGAACGGGCGGCTACTCCACAAATGCCTATCGTCTTCAGTTATTCTGATTACGGCTCTGAAGAAACTCCCGATTACGGATATGTGGGCTTCATGCTCAATCCTTTTGATGATCAAAACTATGAACTTCTTACCGAAAAGCTGTCTTACCGACTCTTTATGGATGACAAGGTTTATGAGTTCCGCCCCGAAGAATATCCCGGACTGGCAGCTCCTGTTACCGAAATTCCGTATGGATTCACCAACAAGAACAACATCATTGCTTATGGCGACCAGCACGAAGTGGCTTTCAAGGCAAGGGGATACAAAAAAATGGGTGTGCAGGCTGTCTACCGTGGTGGCAACGAAGTACGCATGTCTGAAATCGCGTGGCAGGAAACTACCGGAATAGAAAGCGTTGCCGACCGTGACGAAGTGGAAAGCATTGTGTATTATGACTTGATGGGACGTCGCATGACGACCCTTGCCACAGGTTT
>JBHAEQ010000026.1:0-66487 GCA_041855685.1 Prevotella sp.
GAAATGGAAGTGTGGAGATTGTCGTCTAAACGGCTTGCCGCCCCGACCTTTTTTGTCCGTAGAAGCCCGGAACTACCTTTGCCGCTGACAACGAACAACCGATCCCGATGCGAATACATAGAATGGAACGTGGAGAGGAACACCGCAGAGGACAGAGCGAAAAAATGAAAGGCAGCCTTCACAAGAAAGACTGCCATAATCGTGAGGAATAAGACGAAAAGAATGAAAGCCGTTGTCTGAACAGACAACTATTAGAAAAGAAAAACGGAGAAAGTTTCGTCTTTCTCCGTAGATAATATTACCTTTGCAATAGGTTATTCGAGTTATGCAAAGCGTTGTGTGTCATTGCAGAAGATAGGTCGCTAAATCATTACCTGCTGAAAATCACAACTCAAAAGGCTGTTCATAGCCAATTACTTAGACCTAAATGATAGATTTTGTAATGAAAATAAGGGCAGGTTGCTTGATTGGTTTGGTAGGTTTGGTTGTGCGGACAGACACAGGGCCTGTCCCTACGTATTTCTATAACCTCTTAACTCCTTAAACTCAAGTTGAAAACTCCTCGCTAAATTTCGACTGAGTCGATAAACATCTGTAATTATTAGAAAGATATACAACAGAAAACCCCTTAACCCCATAGCAAATGCTTATGGAATTAAGGGATTTGTTATTATAGTTTTACTTTGCTCAGCTTTTACGCCTCACCCTTGCCGCCGTTGCCAAAAGGCGCTATGGTGCGTCCTTGCGGCTGACCGGGGAATTCAATCTTGCCGTTTTGCTGCTCGTACTTATAAACATTGTCCTGCAACGCAAGTAATAAACGTTTTGCATGCTCAGGAGCAAGAATAACACGTGCACCGACATTAGCTTTCGGCATGCCGGGAAGCATTGCTGCAAAATCAAGAATAAACTCGGTGTTAGAGTGAGTGATAAGGGCAAGATTAGCATAAACGCCTTTTGCCACTTCAGGATCCAGATTGAACTGGAGTTGGTTGTTATTATTTTCTGCCATAATAGATTTGATTTTGAAAGAAGGGTCACCAAAAAGGCAACCCTTCAAACATATTTCATGTGTTATTACTCGGAAACAGAGTCAGCATAGTCGAGGACATTTCTGCGATTCGCCTCCATACGCTCATGCTCTTCCTTTGAGCCTACGATAAGCTTCTCCCATTGGCGGAGACCAGTACCTGCAGGAATCAAGTGTCCACAGATAACGTTCTCCTTCATGCCCTCAAGATAGTCAACCTTTCCACGGATAGCGCTCTCGTTGAGAACCTTTGTTGTTTCCTGGAACGATGCTGCTGACATGAAGCTCTTTGTAGCAAGGGCGGCACGTGTGATACCCTGAAGAACCTGGGTTGATGTTGCTGGAACTGCATCACGAACCTGAACGATCTTCAAATCACGACGCTTCAGAGAAGAATTCTCGTCACGCAACTTGCGGGCTGTTACAATCTGTCCGCGGTGCATATTCTCAGAGTCTCCGGCATCGATTACCACTTTCTTACCCCATATGCGGTCATTCTCATCGGTAAAGTCGAACTTGTCGATAAGTTCCTGCTCAAGGAATGATGTATCGCCAGGCTCAACAATCTGAACCTTGCGCATCATCTGGCGGACGATAATCTCGAAGTGCTTATCATTGATAGGCACACCCTGAAGACGATAAACGTCCTGAACCTCATTTACAATATATTCCTGAACAGCGGTAGGACCCTGAATGGCAAGAATGTCACCAGGTGTCACGACACCATCAGAGAGCGGAGTTCCTGCACGCACGGCATCGTGTTCCTGAACAAGAATCTGACGAGAAAGAGATACAAGGTACTTCTTCTGGTCGCCTGTCTTGGATGTTACAATTATCTCACGGTTACCACGCTTCACCTTACCCATTGTCACCTCACCATCGATTTCTGACACAACGGCTGGGTTAGAAGGATTACGAGCCTCGAAGAGCTCGGTTACACGAGGCAGACCACCAGTGATGTCACCAGCACCTCCTACGGCACGTGGTATCTTAACAAGTGTCTGACCAGTCTTTATAGTAGCACCATCTTCAACAACAACGTGACCACCTACGGGGAAGTTATATGTACCTACAACTTCACCGTTCTCAGCAATAACATCACATGTTGGAACAAGTGTTCTGTCCTTAGAATCGGTGATGATACGCTCGGTAAGACCTGTTGTATCGTCAGTTTCAGACTTGAAGGTCTGTCCCTCAATTACGTCACGGAACTTCAACTTACCTGCATACTCTGAAACTATAACAGCGTTGAATGGGTCCCATTTGGCAATAAGGTCGCCCTTAGATACTATGTCACCGCTCTTGAAGTAGAGTGAAGAACCGTAAGGAACGTTGAGGTTAGACATTATAATACCTGTATTAACATCAACGAAACGTATTTCAGTAAGACGGCTCACCACCATCTGGCATGCTTTGCCATTCTCCTCGAAAGGAACAGTACGGAGTTCCTCGAACTCGATTCGTGATTCATTCTTGGCTGTGATAGATGCATTAGCGGCGGCATTACCAGCCACACCACCGGCGTGGAAAGTACGAAGAGTAAGCTGGGTACCAGGTTCACCGATAGCTTGTGCTGCAATCACGCCGACAGCCTCACCTTTCTGAACCATCTTCTGGGTGGCGAGGTTACGACCATAACACTTAACACAAACTCCCTTGCGACTTTCACATGTGAGTACAGAACGGATTTCAACCATTTCGATACCTGCGTCCTCAATAGCCTTTGCCTTTGATTCTGTGATCTCGTCACCTGAAGCGCAAAGTACAGAACCTGTATGTGGATCGATAACATCGTGAACACTTACACGACCGAGGATACGTTCATAGAGTGAAGATATGACTTCGTCGCCGTTCTTAAGAGCACGGCACTCAAGACCACGTAATGTTCCACAGTCCTCATCGTTGATGATTACATCATGTGAAACGTCAACAAGACGACGTGTCAAATAACCTGCGTCCGCAGTCTTCATCGCAGTATCAGCAAGACCCTTACGAGCACCGTGAGAGGCGATGAAGTACTCAAGCACCGACATTCCCTCCTTAAAGTTAGAAAGAATTGGGTTTTCAATAATTTGAGCACCCTCAGCACCTGCTTTTTGAGGCTTAGCCATAAGACCACGCATACCTGAGAGCTGTTTAATCTGATCCTTGGAACCACGGGCACCAGAATCAAGCATCATAAACACAGCATTGAAACCTTGGTCAGCTTCAGTCATCTGCTTCATAAGCACATCACCAAGCTCGTTGTTGACATGTGTCCATGTGTCAATTACTTGGTTATAACGCTCTGTATCGGTTATGAATCCCATGTTATAGTTATCAGTGATAGCCTGTATCTCCTGATGACCACGGTCAACGATAGATTCCTTCTCCTGTGGAATGATAATATCATCAAGGTTGAACGACAGACCGGCGGTGTAAGCCATACGATAACCAAGGTTCTTGATTCCGTCAAGGAACTCGCAGGCACGAGCCATACCAACAGCCTTAATTACACTGGCAATAAGTCCACGGAGTGTCTTCTTGGAAATAATATCATTGAAGAAACCTATCTCCTCTGGTATGATTTCATTGGCAATAACACGTCCTACGGTAGTTTCAATCTGACGTTTTTGGAGTTTACCATCAACGAGATCCTTTACCATTACCCTGACTTGGGCGTGCAGGTCGCACTTGCCTTCATTATGTGCAATGATGGCTTCTTCAGGACCGTAGAATACAAGTCCCTCACCCTTTGCACCTGGACGCACTTTTGTTATATAATAGAGACCGAGCACCATATCCTGTGAAGGAACTGTGATAGGGTTACCGTTAGCAGGATTAAGAATGTTATGGCTCTGGAGCATCAGAATTTGCGCTTCAAGAATAGCCTCATTGCTCAATGGCAGATGCACAGCCATCTGGTCGCCGTCGAAGTCGGCATTGAAAGCGGTACAAGCCAATGGGTGAAGCTGAATAGCCTTTCCCTCAATCATCTTTGGCTGGAATGCCTGAATACCAAGACGGTGAAGCGTAGGAGCACGGTTCAGGAGAACAGGGTGTCCTTTCATCACATTCTCAAGAATATCGAAAATGATTGGTTCTCGGCGGTCAACAATCTTCTTTGCTGACTTAACGGTCTTTACAATTCCACGCTCAATAAGCTTACGGATAATGAATGGTTTGTAAAGCTCGGCAGCCATCTGCTTAGGCAGACCGCACTCGCCCATCTTAAGTTCAGGACCCACAACAATAACGGAACGTGCAGAATAGTCAACACGCTTACCAAGAAGGTTCTGGCGGAAACGACCTGCTTTACCCTTCAAAGAGTCAGAGAGTGACTTTAGAGGACGGTTGCTCTCGCTCTTTACGGCACTTGCCTTACGACTATTGTCGAAGAGAGAGTCAACTGCTTCCTGAAGCATACGTTTCTCATTACGGAGGATAACCTCTGGTGCATGTATCTCAACAAGTCTTTTCAAACGGTTATTACGGATAATAACACGACGATAAAGGTCGTTGAGATCGGAAGTTGCAAAACGTCCACCATCAAGCGGAACGAGTGGACGAAGCTCTGGAGGAGTTACAGGAAGTATCTTCATAATCATCCACTCAGGACGATTCACTTCCTTGCTGCCTCTGAATGCCTCTACGATACGCAGACGCTTCAAAGCCTCGGTCTTACGCTGCTGGCTTGAGTCCTGACTTGCCATGTCACGAAGTTCGTATGACATAGTATCAAGGTCAAGATCAGCAAGAAGATCGTATATACCCTCTGCACCCATCTTGGCTACAAACTTGTTAGGGTCAGAGTCTTCAAGAAGATAGTTGCTTGGATCAAGCTTGTTCTCTACGATGTCAAGATATTCTTCCTCTGACAGGAGATCGTACTTGTTAGATCCAAGATAATCATTACCTTCAGAATCTTTATAACCTGCAAATGCACCTGGACGAATTACTACATACTTCTCGTAATATATAACAGCATCAAGTTTCTTTGTAGGCATTCCCAACAGATAACCAATCTTATTTGGGAGTGAGCGGAAGTACCATATATGCGCAACAGGAACAACAAGTTCTATATGACCTGCACGTTCGCGACGCACTTTCTTCTCTGTAACCTCTACGCCACATCTATCACAGACAATGCCCTTATAGCGAATACGCTTGTATTTTCCACAAGCACACTCATAGTCTTTTGTAGGACCGAAGATGCGCTCACAGAACAAACCGTCACGCTCAGGCTTGTATGTGCGATAGTTAATTGTTTCGGGCTTGGTAACTTCACCAAATGAGTTTTCAAGGATTTCCTCTGGAGAAGCTAAGCCGATGGTTATTTTAGTAAAATTATTCTTTACCTTTGTATCTTTCTTAAAAGCCATGTTCTTTACTTTTTAAGACTTGATTAATCTAATTTCACACTCAGACCAAGACCACGGAGCTCATGCAACAATACGTTGAGAGACTCTGGAATACCAGGAGTTGGCATAGCATCGCCCTTTACAATAGCCTCGTAAGTCTTTGAACGTCCTACGGTATCATCAGACTTAACAGTCAGAATCTCCTGAAGAACATGAGAAGCTCCGAATGCCTCAAGAGCCCAAACCTCCATCTCTCCAAAACGCTGTCCACCGAACTGGGCTTTACCACCAAGTGGCTGTTGAGTAATGAGAGAGTAAGGACCTATTGAACGAGCATGCATCTTGTCCTCCACCATGTGTCCAAGCTTGAGGAAGTAAGTAATACCTACTGTTGCAGGCTGGTCGAACTGCTCACCCGTCTCACCGTCGTATAAACGTGTTGAACAATAACGTGGTAATCCTGCCTTATCAGTCCACTCATTGAGATCATCAAGGTGAGCACCATCGAAGATTGGAGTTGCGAACTTGACACCAAGACGTTTACCTGCCGCACCAAGTACAGCCTCAAAAATCTGACCAAGGTTCATTCGTGAAGGCACACCAAGTGGATTAAGTACCAAGTCAACAGGACGTCCGTCTTCCATGAACGGCATATCCTCAACGCGCACAACCTTGGAAACAATACCCTTGTTACCATGACGTCCGGCAAGTTTGTCACCTACGCCAATCTTACGCTTCTTAGCAACATAAACCTTAGCCATCTGCAATATACCGGAAGGTAGGTCGTCACCGATAGAGATAGCAAACTTACGACGCTTCAGTTCTGCATCAAGCAGCTTATACTTACGAATATAGTTCATTATCAACTTCTGAATGAGAGAGTTGGTATGTTCATCCTCTGTCCATGCATTAGACTGTATGCCGTCATACTCAAGATTCTTAAGCGCTGCAACAGAATATTTACTTCCCTTTGTGATAATCTCTGCACCAGAGTAATCCTTAATACCCTGACAAGTCTTATCTGCAGTGAGAGTCATGAGTTTATCAACAAGAATATCCTTCAAGTCGTTGTTCTTTGCCTCATACTCTTCCTCAAGCTTAGTAAGCAATACTTTATCTTGACGCTTTGTCTCACGAGTTTTTATTGCACGTGAGAAGAGTTTCTTATCTATGATAACACCTGAAAGTGAGGGGTTAGCCTTGAGTGAAGAATCCTTCACGTCACCAGCCTTGTCGCCAAAGATTGCACGGAGCAACTTCTCCTCTGGTGAAGGTTCTGACTCGCCCTTAGGTGAAATCTTACCAATAAGGATATCGCCTGGTTCTACACGAGCACCAACTCTGATGATACCATTTTCATCAAGATCCTTTGTTGCCTCTTCGCTTACGTTAGGAATATCAGCTGTAAACTCCTCAACACCACGCTTTGTCTCACGAACATCGAGTGAATATTCGTCAACGTGAACTGATGTAAGAACATCATCACGAACGAGACGCTCTGAAAGCACGATAGCATCCTCATAGTTGTATCCCTTCCAAGGCATGTAAGCAACAAGTAGGTTACGACCAAGAGCCAACTCTCCATCTTCTGTAGCATAACCCTCTGTAAGGATATCACCACGCTTCACACGCTGCCCCTTATGACAAATAGGACGAAGGTCTATAACCATGTTCTGGTTTGTGCGGCGGAACTTAGGAATACGATATTCTTTGATTGCAGGCTCGAAGCTTACAAAGTCTTCCTCCTCAGTGCGGTCATAGAGAATACGTATCGTAGTTGCGTCAAGGTAATCAATAACACCATCGCCTTCTGCGGTAATCATTGTACGTGAATCTTCAGCAACCTGCTTTTCTAAACCTGTACCAACAATAGGAGCATCATTATGAAGCAATGGAACTGCCTGACGCATCATATTACAGCCCATCAAAGCACGGTGACCGTCATCATGTTCAAGGAAAGGAATCAGACCTGCTGAAACAGAGGCAATCTGCTGTGGTGCAACGTCAACAAGATTAACTTGTGCAGGAGGCACTACAGGATACTCTGCATCTTGCCGGCACTTTACAACCTTACGTATGAAAGAACCATCCTCACGCAATGGAGCATTACCCTGACCAATAATCAATCCTTCCTCTTCTTCGGCTGTCATATAGACAACATCCTTGTTGTCCATATCAACTTTCATATTATTAACCTTACGGTATGGAGTCTCAATGAAACCGAGATCGTTTATCTTAGCATATACGCACAATGAAGAAATCAAACCGATGTTTGGTCCTTCAGGAGACTCGATAGGACACAGACGACCATAGTGAGTATAGTGTACGTCGCGAACCTCGAAACCAGCACGCTCACGTGAAAGACCACCAGGACCAAGAGCCGAAAGGCGACGCTTGTGAGTAACTTCTGCCAGTGGGTTTGTCTGGTCCATGAACTGTGACAATGGGTTTGTACCGAAGAATGAATTGATAACACTTGAAATCGTCTTAGCGTTTATCAAGTCCGTAGGAGTAAACACCTCGTTATCGCGAACATTCATACGCTCCTTAATAGTGCGGCTCATACGGGCAAGACCAATGTTGAACTGATTTGCCAACTGCTCACCAACAGTACGTACACGACGATTGCTCAGGTGGTCGATATCATCAACATTAGCATTTGAGTTAACAAGATTAATAAGATACTTGATAATCTCAATTATATCTTCCTTAATAAGAACACGTGTGTCCATATCTGTATCCAGACCAAGCTTCTTATTAATACGATAACGACCTACTTCACCGAGATCGTAACGCTTGTCTGAGAAGAACAGGTTCTGGAAAACTTCACGTGCACTTGCCTCGTCAGCAGGATCTGCATTACGCAACTGACGATATATATATGTAACGGCTTCCTTTTCGGAGTTACTTGGATCTTTTGCAAGGGTATTGAAGATGATAGAGTACTTGCTTGCAGTATCAACATCCTTATGAAGAAGAATTGTTGAAGCACCACTCTCAAGAATTTCTTCCATGTTATCCTCTGTAATTTCCGTCTCACGCTCAAGAATAAGCTCATTGCGTTCAATAGAAACCACCTCACCAGTATCCTCGTCAACAAAGTCCTCTGTCCAACTCTTCAACACACGAGCGGCAAGCGAACGACCAATAACAGCCTTAAGATTCTTCTTGTTTATCTTTACCTCTTCGGCAAGATCGAAAATCTGAAGAATATCCTTATCATTCTCATAACCTACAGCACGCAGCAAAGTTGTTACAGGCAACTTCTTCTTACGGTCGATGTAAGCATACATCACATTATTAATATCAGTAGCAAATTCAATCCAAGAACCCTTGAAAGGAATAATACGAGCACTATAAAGCTGTGTACCATTAGCATGAACACCCTGACCGAAGAATACACCAGGTGAACGGTGCAGCTGAGACACAACAACACGCTCGGCACCATTTATCACAAATGTACCGTTATCAGTCATATACGGAATTGTTCCAAGGAATACATCTTGGATAAATGTACCGAAATCCTCATGATCAGGATCAGTACAATACAGTTTCATCTTAGCCTTCAGAGGTACATTATATGTAAGTCCGCGCTCCAGACATTCTTCTATACTGTAGCGGGGCGGATCAATATAATAATCCAAGAACTCAAGAACGAAATTATTACGAGTGTCGGTAATCGGGAAGTTCTTTGCGAACACCTGATAAAGACCGTCATTCTTGCGTTCCTCAGGCGGAGTATCCAACTGTAGGAAATCCTTAAAGGACTTCAGCTGCACATCAAGAAAATCCGGATATGGAAGCGGATTATGCACGCTGGCAAAATTTACTCTGTTATCAATAACTTTTGAAGCCATATATTAATATTTAATTCTTAATAATTCAATGGAGTCGAACAGTTCAAAACCATTGAACACCAGAAAAGACACAAAAAGGTTAGGACTCGCCTACCGGACAAATCCTAACCGTATTTTCAGAGATAAGTTGTTATTACTTGAGCTCTACCTTAGCACCAGCCTCTTCAATGGCTTTCTTAAGGTTCTCAGCCTCGTCCTTAGAGAGACCTTCCTTGATTGTAGCAGGAGCAGCGTCTACAAGGTCCTTAGCCTCTTTCAGACCAAGACCACAAGCTTCCTTAACAGCCTTTACAACAGCAAGCTTCTGACCACCAACCTCAGCAAGAACTACATCGAAAGATGACTTCTCCTCAGCAGCAGCCTCACCACCAGCAACAGGACCAGCAGCAACTGCAACTGCTGCAGCAGCAGGCTCAATACCATACTCGTCCTTAAGAACCTGTGCCAACTCATTTACTTCCTTTACAGTAAGGTTTACCAACTCTTCTGCAATAGCTTTAATATCTGCCATAATTATTATATTTTTTTAATTTTCGTTTGTTATTAATGTTACATTTTTATTACTCAGGACGCTCGCCTAAAGTCTTCAGCACACCATGAATGGTGCCTGCGCCCGATTGAAGAGCAGAAACAACGTTCTTCGCTGGAGATTGGAGCAGTGCCACAACATCAGCAATAAGTTCGTTCTTGCTCTTAATGTTAGCCAGCTCTTCCAGTTTATCTGCACCAACAAAGATGCTTTCCTCTGCATAAGCTGCTTTGAGAGCAGGAATACCTGCTTTTTTATATTCCTTAAGGAGTTTTGCAGGAACGTTTGCTACCTGTGTGAACATAATAGCAGTATTACCCTTCAGACAATCCTTAAGCGGACTATAATCTACCTCTGAAGCATCAAAAGCCTTTTCAAGCAGTGTGTTCTTTACAACAACAAGCTTTACTTCACTCTTGAAACACTTACGACGAAGTTCACTTGTAGCAGCAGCATCCAAACCTGTAAGATCTACAAGGTAGAAATGAGGATTAGCTGCGAGTGAATCGCTAAGCTGCGAAATAATAGTATCTTTAACTTCTTTTTTCATCTTAATAAACTTTTAATTTATTCAACAGTCTTAGGATCAACTTTGATACCCAAGCTCATTGTACTTGAAATAAAGATACTCTTCATATATGTACCCTTAGCAGCAGCAGGCTTGAGCTTGACAACAGTAGCAATAAATTCCTTTGCATTCTGATAAATCTGCTCAGGTGTGAAAGAAACCTTACCGATTGAAGTGTGGATAATACCACTCTTGTCAACCTTGAAATCAATCTTACCCTGCTTAACTTCCTTAACTGCCTTAGCTACATCCATAGTAACAGTGCCGCTCTTGGGGTTTGGCATCAGACCACGAGGACCGAGAATACGACCGATAGGTCCAATCTTACCCATACAAGAAGGCATAGTGATGATAACATCAATATCTGTCCAACCGCCTTTGATCTTTTCGATATACTCGTCAAGACCAACATAATCAGCACCAGCTTCCTTAGCGGCAGCTTCCTGATCAGGTGTACAGAGAGCGAGAACGCGTGTAACCTTACCGGTTCCGTTTGGAAGAGAAACCACGCCTCGAACCATCTGATTCGCCTTACGTGGGTCAACACCCAAGCGTACATCGATATCTACAGAAGCATCGAACTTTGTTGTGGTGATTTCCTTAACAAGCTCTGCTGCTTCTCTCAAAGAGTATGCTTTCCCTGCTTCAACCTTATCAGCTACTGATTTTTGATTTTTTGTCAGTTTACTCATTTTCTTAATTGAAGTTTAAATTATTTACCAGGGAACTCCCCTTGTACTGTGATACCCATACTTCTTGCTGTACCGGCAATAAGACGCATGGCACTCTCAATTGTAAAACAATTAAGGTCAGGCATCTTATCCTCTGCAATTTGCTTAATCTGTTCCCAAGTCACAGAAGCGACTTTCTGGCGATTAGGTGCAGCAGAACCCGTCTTTATCTTCGCAATCTCCTTAAGTTGCACAGCAGCTGGAGGAGTCTTGATGATAAAATCGAATGACTTATCGGTATAGTAAGTGATAACAACAGGAAGTATCTTGCCTGCCTTATCCTGGGTACGGGCGTTGAACTCTTTGCAGAATCCCATGATATTTATACCCTTAGAACCAAGAGCTGGTCCTACTGGTGGTGAAGGATTTGCAGCGCCGCCCTTAATCTGTAATTTGATTAATCCAGCAACTTCTTTAGCCATTTTCTTTGTAAATATTAAATTGAATTTATAAAAAGCAGGTAGTCATCCGTAACAATGCCTAACCTTCTTTTTCCACTTGCATAAAACTAAGTTCCAACGGAGTTTTACGTCCGAAAATCTTAACCATCACCTTCAGTTTACGTTTCTCAGTATTAACCTCTTCGATTATACCACTGAAACCGCTGAAAGGCCCGTCAGCCACCTTCACAGTCTCACCAACCAAGAATGGAATATCAACTTCGTCCTGCACGAATGTATCTTCTGCAGCACCTATCATACGGTTGATTTCTGATTGTGGAACTGGGGTTGGGTCATCTAATCCACCAAGGATACCAAGAACGTTAGGTATAAAACGCAAAGTATGCGCAACCTCACCTTCAAGATTGGCTTGAATAAACAAATATCCAGGGAGACGTAGTTTCTCCTTTTCAACTCGCTTACCATTACGCAAAGAAGCATGTTTTTCTGTAGGCAACAATACCTCAAAAACATGCGAAGCCAGTACCGGGTCGTGTTTCATTTCAGCTTCGATGTATTCTTTCACCTTAGCTTCTTTTCCACTGACGGCACGGAAGACATACCAATTCTTTCCTGTTTCAGCCATCTCCTTGTATTAATTAGGATAGATAAACCCCATGGCGTATCTGAACACGGTATCCATGCAGAACACAATTAATGCGATGACAAGGGAAGCAGATAATACAACCATCGCAGTGTGTGTCAGCTGTTTACCAGTCGGCCAAGTAGTCTTATGCGCAAGCTCATCATAACAAGCTTTGCAATAGTCAGCTATCTTCTTAAACATATTATCTTCTATATTAGCACGGGAGGAAGGAATCGAACCCTCATTGACGGTTTTGGAGACCGCTTTCCTACCATTGAAAGACTCCCGTAAAATTGATTCCCACCACTAACAAGCAGTGGGAATCTATCTTATTTCTGAACGTTTCAGAATTTCAGGCTCGAAGATTAATCTTCAAAAACCTCTGTAATCTGACCAGAACCTACAGTGCGACCACCTTCACGGATAGCGAAACGAAGACCTGGGTTCAAAGCAACAGCGTAGATAAGTTCTACATTAATCTCAACGTTGTCACCAGGCATTACCATTTCTACACCCTCTGGGAGACTAATCTCACCTGTGCAGTCCATTGTACGGAGGTAGAACTGTGGACGATACTTGTTACCGAATGGAGTGTGACGACCACCTTCTTCCTTCTTCAACACATATACAGAAGCCTTGAAACGCTTGAATGGCTTAATCTGACCAGGATGACAAAGCACCATACCGCGCTTAATCTCATTCTTGTCGATACCGCGGAGAAGAAGACCTACGTTATCACCAGCCTGTCCCTCATCAAGAAGCTTACGGAACATTTCAACACCTGTTACAACACACTTCTTATCCTCACCAAGACCGAGAAGCTCAACCTCGTCACTCACGTGGATTACACCAGTCTCAATACGACCAGTAGCAACAGTACCACGACCTGTAATTGAGAATACGTCCTCAACAGGCATAAGGAATGGTTTGTCTGTAGCACGTGGAGGCTCCTGAATCCAAGTATCACAAGCACCCATAAGTTCCATTACCTTCTCTACCCACTTGTCAACACCGTTAAGTGCACCAAGAGCAGAACCACGGATAATTGGAGTATCTTCCTCATACTCGTACTGAGTAAGAATCTCAATAACCTCCATCTCTACGAGCTCAAGCATTTCCTCATCGTCAACCATATCACACTTGTTCAGGAACACAACCAAACGTGGAACGTTCACCTGACGAGCGAGAAGTACGTGCTCACGTGTCTGAGGCATAGGACCATCAGTAGCAGCACAAACAAGAATAGCACCGTCCATCTGAGCAGCACCAGTAACCATGTTCTTCACATAGTCAGCGTGACCAGGACAGTCAACGTGTGCATAGTGACGATTAGCTGTCTCATACTCAATGTGAGCTGTATTAATAGTAATACCACGCTCTTTCTCTTCAGGAGCATTATCAATCTGATCGAAAGACTTAACCTCCTTAGAACCGAATCCCTTATCGAAAAGAGTCTTTGAGATAGCAGCTGTCAGAGTTGTCTTACCGTGGTCAACGTGACCAATAGTACCAATATTTACGTGTGGCTTGGTACGGACGAATTGTTCTTTAGCCATAGCTTTATTTATTAATTTTTAAACGAATAATCAATTAACGAAAAAACGAAACTTCTTTGAATTTGCTTGTTTAGATTCAGAGAAGAGCTGCTTCCGAGAGTTGAACTCGGGACCTCTTCCTTACCAAGGAAGCGCTCTACCACTGAGCTAAAGCAGCGAGAGAGCGGAAAACGGGGCTCAAACCCGCGACCCCCAGCTTGGAAGGCTAGTGCTCTATCAACTGAGCTATTTCCGCTTATCAAAGACTTTATCTCGCACAAGTAGCAGGACATCTTCGGCTCATGCCTCCATTAAGATGTCAGCATCATCCTTGGACATTCTGCGCTTTGTGTGGGTGCTGATGGATTCGAACCACCGAAGTCGAAAGACAGCAGATTTACAGTCTGCCCCATTTGGCCACTCTGGAAAACACCCTTGTTACTTTACGTCCTTTTACGTTCTGAAATTCTTGAGCCTCTTGTCGGATTCGAACCAACGACCCCGAGATTACAAATCACGTGCTCTGGCCAACTGAGCTAAAGAGGCAATTCCTTTGCAGCCGTCAGGCTTCGCATTTTAGGACGTTTTGTAAAACGGTTGCAAAGGTAGGCATTATTTTTGAATCTCCAAAACTTTTGAGCTTTTTTTTTCAACAAAATGCATTTTTTCTTTCATTGCAAGGTCTTTTCAGGCTTATTGTCTCCTATAGACCTTATATATATAGCACCTCTACTTTCTTTTTTCAACAGTTCTTCACTTTCGGTCTTAACGACTACTCTTACTATCTTTGGATTGATTTTCTCCGCGCGGATGTGCTTTTCCATACATTTTTTTCAACTGCTCAAATGTAGTATGAGTATAAATCTCCGTCGTGGCAACACTCGCATGACCGAGCAACTTCTGTACGCTACCAAGTTTAGACTCATTATTAAGCATCGCTGTTGCGAATGTATGACGGAGAACGTGAGGAGAACGCTTCTTCATCGTAGAGACCTTCGACAAGCATCTCTGCACTTCTCTCCTAACCTGATATGGGGTCATCCGTCCTCCTGCATCAGCCACGAACAAGACAGAAGACGCCATTCCAAATTTCTCATTGCGCTGGCGTTGATATTCTCTTAACGCATCTCTAAGTTCTGCGCCGAAAGGAATCACACGTTCTTTATTTCTCTTTCCCAATACTTTAAGCTGACATGAATAATAATCAATAGAATTATCATTCAAGCCTATAAGTTCGGAAAGACGCATTCCTGTCGAGTAGAATACAAGTATGATAGTCTTGGCACGCAACTCTCTGAAGCTGTCGCCCCAGAAAGAATCGGCAAGCAACCTGTCCATATCATCCTCTCTAAGAAACTGCGGAAGAGCTTTTCCTTTCTTCGGCCCTTTAACCCTATATGCAGGATCTTCATCACAAAGACCACGAGACATAGCATAACGATAAAATGAACGCAGGCTACTCAGCCTCCTGTTAATAGAAGCTGCCGAGTTGCCTTTATCCATCATCATCTCCATCCAACCTCTTACGATGTCAGAATCGACGGTTTTCCATGTAAGTTCCGAGTCAGTTTCCCTTATATAATTAAGGAAATGCCGCAAATCAGCACCGTAGTTTTCCACCGTATGGTCAGAACGATAACGCTCGAACCTAAGATACTCGAGGAACTCACTGACAAGTTCGTCCATCGCTTCTACGGCCATACGCCCGCTATATCAATCCTTAAGTTGCAACGAAGATTACTCCTCGCTGTCACGGAGCTGCTGAACGTAGATAGCGCGCTCCATCTTCAGGCGCTTCAGAACAGAAGGCTTGTTGTACTGCTGACGAGCGCGAAGCTCCTTAACAACACCTGTCTTCTCAAACTTACGCTTGAACTTCTTCAATGCGCGCTCAATGTTCTCACCATCTTTTACTGGTACGATAATCATTTTTTAGCTTTAATATTTTAGATGTTAAACTTTAATGCCTATGAACACCACGGTTCAAAAGCGGGTGCAAAGGTACTACTTTTTTACGATACTGACAAATTTTTTTATCAATTTTACAGGTAACAATCAACAACTTACTGATTTTTATTTCGTACATTTGCAGATAATTGCAAACGAGAACTACATAAAGATGATAAAACAAGGCATAAAACTATTCCATGCCCGACGGATTGTGCTTACAGGATTGTTCATTGTCGTACTGTTATTCCAGACAATAAGAGGAGGCGGTGAATTATACAACCAACACGTTTATCCGTTTATAGCCGCTATACTATCTTGCTTCTCCTCGCTGTTTCCTTTCAGTCTTAGTGAGGTGTTCTATACTCTTGCCATCACCTTTATTATATTATACCCAATCATTGCCATTCTTAGATACAGACAACGATGGCGGCAGATTCTATTGACAGAGGTTGAGTTTATACTATGGCTATACGTATGGTTCTATGCTGCATGGGGACTTAATTACTCACAGCCCAATTTCTACGAACGCACATCAACCCGTCCTGCCCAATACAACGACAATACTTTGATGAGATTTGCCAAGGCTTATGCCGACAGCCTCAATCTTTTATACACGGAAATAAACAAGAAAGACGAACCACTTGTACGCAGAGAAATAACGAAAGCCTATCGTCAACTCAGTCAAAACATGGGAATACACGCACCGTTATCTTCCATACCAAGAGTGAAGACCATGCTCTACACTACCCTTTTCTCAAAAGCCGGCATATCAGGAACCATGGGGCCTTTCTTCAACGAGTTCATAGTAAGCGGCGATTTGCTTCCTTTCGAGTATCCATTCACCTATGCCCACGAACTTGCACATCAATTAGGCGTCACCAATGAAGGTGAGGCTAATTTCTACGCATTCCTCGCATGTCGCCTAAGCAAAGAGAAATCTGTAAAGTTCAGCGGATATATCAAGATATACAGCCATGTGGCACGGGCTATAAGTAACGTAAGCGAAGAAGAATACAATCGTTTCCTTACCCTAATCCGCCCAGAGGTGAAACATCTAATAAACCAGCAGCGCACTCACTGGGGCAAACTCTACAGTCCAACCTTAGGCTATATCCAAGGTCAGCTTTTCGAGTACTACCTGCGCTCAAACAATGTAAGCGCAGGACGCAAAAGCTATTCCGAGGTTATAAGGCTTATCATGAGCACGATGCGAAGCAGGCAATAACAACAAGTAATGCCTTATATTATTCTACCGCCTCACTTTTTTGAATTCGTCTTTCGTCACACCATTTATTAAACTAGCCTAACAAATTCATTACTATTTGCCTGCCAGGAGATAGAACGGGGCATTATTTGGTCCGTGCTTCTCTATTACTCCCAACTCAACAAGGCGGTTGAGCCAATACAGGCGCTTGCGCTTGCGAAGATGGAACTCAACGCTCAATATACGGCTGTTGATATACGGATTCCCTGCAAGATAAGCCTTTACCTTATCTACTATCTGCTCCTCGGTATAGTCCTTGGAGCGTGTGCTGCCATCGGAGCGCACGAACTTAGCATCACGCTTCAAACTGGCAAGAAATGATGCCTCTGGCTTGAAACTTACAGAGTCAAGACGCACATAGTTGCTACGCACCTTCTCATGTCCTTCGGGCATATCAAGGCTGGTCTTGACCGAGAAATAGCCTATGCCGGGCAGATGAACACGACTGCCCATGAGCAACTCGTCCTTCAACAGGGTTGACAAAGCAAGAAGAGTGGCCGAGATATCGGCATCAGTGAGGGTGCACCTGTTGCTGAGCACCCTGTACAAGCTCTTCTCGTCCATTGGCTCTTGCATAATCGGCTGCACATACTTACGCTTTGCACCAGTGCCTTGCGCATTCTTCAACTCGTGAATATCATAAATTATACTCATAACCGTCTGTGTATTTTAATTTTACATACCTATAATATCTATAACAACACATCTATAACGTGTAAAAACAGTTCTTATTATCATGTTTCTCAATTACGGGACACATGTCCCACAATTGAGGGACGCACGTATCACAATTGAGAAACGCATGTCCCGCAATTGAGAAACATGAAATCAAGGCTAATCTTTGCACATTGTTCATGCCTTTAAGAAGATAATGACAATAGTCTATATGAAACTGCAACGCATTAATGCGCTTACGCAATGGACAAGAGGTTCAGTATCACTATACCTGCCACTATGAGCGAAATACCGATGCCTGCCACAAAGTCGAACGACTGCCGGAAAAACATCACGGCAATGATATTGCCCAAGATTATTCCTAAGTTCCCCACTCGAAGTTTTCCTTGCCTGCCCCTATTTCAAAGTGAAGGCGGGCGATGCCTAAATCCATTTTGGTATAGCCTATGAGCGAGAAGCCACTGTCGGCTATTACCTTTGGTTTATCACCAGCAGAGGCAGGAATGTAACGGAAGCTGTATTTCTTCTGATTCACAGCACTCGGTGCCAGAAGAGCCGCCTCTACACCACGTCTGAACCAGTCGGGAGTATCAGTTCCTATATTGCTCACCTGTTCTGCTGACTTTGTTTTACTGGCATGCCCTTGCGTTGCACCAAAACCTATGGCAATCACACAACATATTTTCTCGCCGTCGAGAAGTTCGTAAACACCAGTTTTACGATATGTTAATCCTACCCAGCAGGTATTAAGTCCCAAGGTTTGTGCAAGCAACACCAGCCGCTCGCCGTAATATCCCGCACGCTCGTTAAGGTCGGAAGCCTTTGCACCAGCCATTACAATATAGTTTTCAACGCCCGAAAACGTGCCGTAGGAAGCGATTCCCTTGAAAGCTTTAGGCTCATTGAGAACTAACTGTATATGCAGGTTCCCATCACGATTGCATACATCGATTTCCGCCTGAAGCGCCGAAATTTGTTCGCAGGTCAGCGGTTTGCTGATATACTTACGCACACTGTGGCGTGCTAAGATTGCTTCTTGAAGTGTCATATATATTAGTATTTAGTTTACACCATGTTCCCCATCATGCCTTGTCTTTGCTCATAAAGATGCTATACACTGGTATTGTTTCAGGCACATTTGTAAAACGGAGATTACAAAGATAATTCATTTTAGTTTTAATAACAAATTAAATACGAAATAAATACGACGCATGTCGTTTTTTTTTATTACTTTTGCGGATACGATAACAGGCACATGCCTGCAGAACTCGCAATTACAAAATTCAATTTAATATAAACAAAACAACTATGAAGTTCCTTACAGACGAAAAATTGCTTATCGTTGGTGCCGGTGGTATGATCGGTTCTAACATGGTACAGAGCGCTTTGATGCTTGGTCTTACTCCAAATATCTGCCTCTACGACATCTATGAACCAGGCGTTCACGGTGTATTCGATGAAATGCAGCAATGTGCATTCCCAGGCGCAAACCTTTCTTACACAGTTGACCCAGAAGTTGCTTTCACTGGTGCTAAATACATTATCTCATCAGGTGGTGCTCCTCGTAAGGAGGGTATGACCCGTGAGGATTTGCTTAAGGGCAACTGCCAGATTGCAGCAGAGTTTGGTGAGAACATAAAGAAGTACTGTCCTGACGTTAAGCATGTGGTTGTTATCTTCAATCCTGCTGACGTTACAGCTCTCACAGCTCTTATCCACTCTGGTTTGAAGCCAAACCAGCTGACATCACTTGCAGCTCTTGATTCAACTCGCTTGCAGCAGGCTTTGGCACTTGAGTTCGGTGTTCAGCAGGATAAGGTTACGGGCGCACACACTTACGGTGGTCATGGCGAGCAGATGGCAGTATTTGCTTCAAAGGTTGAAATCGACGGCAAACCGCTTGCAGAGATGGGACTTTCAGAGGAGCGCTGGGCTGAGATTAAACTTCACACCGTTCAGGGTGGTTCTAACATCATCAAGCTCCGCGGCCGCTCTTCATTCCAGAGCCCATCTTATCAGGCAGTCAAGATGATTGAAGGTGCTATGGGCGGTGAGCCTTTCACACTTCCTGCAGGTTGCTATGTAAACTGCGACGAATGCGGTTTCAAGAACGTAATGATGGCAATGCCTTCTGTAATTGATGCTACTGGTGTTCACTTCACACAGCCAACAGGTACTCCAGAGGAACTTGCTGCTCTTCAGAGTTCGTATGAACACCTCTGCAATATGCGCGACGAGATTATCGCCCTTGGCATAGCTCCAGCTGTTGCTGACTGGAAGACAGAGAATCCAAATCTATAAGGAAAATACACCTTATTATATATATAGCCCGGGAGTAATTTCTCGGGCTATTTGTTTGGACATGTTCTAATTTTTCTTTACCTTTGCAGTATTATACTACAATTTACTAAAAACTCAAATTATCATTAAGCTTATGAAAAGATTAACATCTACAATGATGTTTCTGCTGGTATTTACTGCAGAATTATTCGCTCAAATCAGCCTTGAAGAGGCAGGTTTATCATCTACTCAAGTATATACCATCAATGGAAGGCGCGGTGGCTGGTATGCAAGTTCAACAACGTTCATGTCAACAAAAGATGCAAGAACAACGGTAAACATCAACGATGCCAACCAGCATTTTGCATTTGTTACTGATCCTGCCGATAACAGCAAGGTATATCTGTACAGTGTTGGACAAAAGAAATTTGTGAATAAAGACTGTACGCTGACAACAAGCGCTCCTGACCGCATCTATATTTTCAAGACAGGAGATTCATACTACCCTTTATTCTTTACATTCACTGCCGACAAAAGCAACTACAACATTAATCTTGGCGGCGAAAAACAGATGACCGTAGATAGGTGGAAAGACTATGACGACGGAAACAAAAACACAGCTACTGTAATAGAAAACACTGATTACAGTCTGCAAGATGCTCATAACTTGCTCAACCAGTTAGGATTCAATGCAGTTCAGGGCTATCAAACTACCGGAATGGGCAATAATACCGTCATGCTTCATGCAACAATAAACGGCATGCCAACTACCGATATTACTATTGACCAAATAAGCGTGCAACTGAAAAACGGTACAGAAAGCCGTGTAGATAAATTGGAAATGTTTATAGGAGAGAGTGACACTACATTATTCTATAATCTGTCAAAACCACAAGCAATAGCCGTGGCAGAACCTGCCGCAACTGTGAAACTAATTCCAAACGAAGCAATAACAATCGCTGCCGGCAAGACCTACAACTTGTGGATTAATGCTACCGTGAAAACCAATGCAACATTTGGCGAGACGGTTGATGCTGCCATCACAGAACTGGCATATACGCTGAATGGTTCGCAGACTATTAAACCGTTGAATATTGACCCTGACGGCGAGGCAAAAATATTCGGCAAACAAAAGCAGCTTTACACTCAAAACAGCTACAACAGCCGTTATTATCGCATCCCTGCTATGATTGTGGCTGATGACGGCAGCATAATAACAGTGGCCGACAAGAGATACGCAGACAAGGGAGACGCAGGAAGCCATAAAATAGACCTTGTAATGCGCAGAAGCAAAGACAACGGTATCAACTGGACCGAGCCAAAGATTATTGCAGAAGCTGACGGAATTCCCGGGTCGGCAACTATGAGTTACGGCGATGCCGCATTAGCAAAGACCAAGAGCGGAAAACTGCTCTGTATGACATGCGCTGGAAGCAAAACGTTCTGGACCGGACAGCAAACTGTGTATATGACAACAAGTACAGATAATGGTGAAACATGGTCAAATCCTGTAGAAATAACAACAACAGAACGCTTTACCGACGAAGTTTCAGGACGAAAGGGAGTTGGTGTTTTCAGTTTCTTTGTAACATCAGGTAAAGGGCTTACAACAAAAGAGGGGCGCACAATGTTCCTTGTTGACTGCAAGAGATATTCAAGCAACAGCCCTGAACAGAGCTATGTTCTTTATACTGACGACGAGGGCGAGACTTGGACTCTTGGCAAAACACTTGTCTATAACAATGCAAACGAGGGAAAACTGGTACAACGCAAAGACGGTTCGCTGCTGGCCTCAATTCGTCAGGCAGGAAAACGTGGATTCAATATAGGCAGCGCCGACGGAACAGAATGGGGAATACAGACACGCAACAACACCCTTACCGGAAGTAACTGCAATGCAGACATCTTAGTTTACAATGACGACCTGATGATTCACTCAATTCCTGTAAACACAAACATACGCAAGGACCTGCGTCTATACGCAAGCTCAGACGAAGGCACTACATGGAGAGAGGTTTGTCAGATAGTTCCCGGACTTGCAAGCTATTCAACAATGGAGAAATTGGCTGACGGTTCGGTAGCTGTATTGTTTGAAGATGAGACAAACGACAACAACCAGAATGTAGATAATATAGACATAACATTCCTCACTATACCTGCAGAGATAGTAAGCAGCTGGTCAGAAGTTGAAGAAGAAACTAACATTGATGTAAAAATAGCTGATAACACAACTACTGGCCCTGACACTTACGGTAACTCTACCAACAAATGGATTAACGAATGGATTTCATCAAGTGTCAGCGGACAAGCAGGATTGAAGCTGACAAGTAATGCAACATTCAATATAGGAAATTACAACGGAGCACGCTGCTTAGCAGTAAAACCATCAGCAGCAGGGGCCTCCAACGATATAACAATCACTGCACCCGACGGATTTGTAATTACAGGATATGAAATCGGAGCATATGCACATATAGCGTCGGAGACCTACACTCTCACTGCGGAAAACGGCACATCGGCAGAAATAAACAGTACTACAGCAACGGGCTCTATACCTTCGCTTACCGTTAATGGTATAAAGACAAACACAACTGTGTTTACATTAAAATCAAAAGGCTACACTAACAGCGATTATATGCTTATACCTTGGATGAAAGTGTCAATTGAGCGTATAGCTACAGGAATAGAACATATTATCAATAATAATGCTAATGCCAACTGCTATAATATTTATGGGCAGAAAATTGATAAGAACTACAAGGGTGTAGTTATATGCAATGGCAAAAAATATATAAACAAATAATGCACAGAGTAGCAAAAGATTAATTAGGGTTCGCTAATTACACATTTGAAGCCCGGATTAGATAATAACAGAGCCATATCTTTACTCGGATACTGAGTTTTGATATGGCTCTGTTATATAATCAAATACGTAATACATTAGAGTTGGTAATAGTGTTTTAATACCACCCTTTTCACTTGTATCTTACAGTTACGCTTATTTCACTACGATTCTCTTTCCGTTGTGTATATAGATACCTGGATGAGCAGGACGTGTCACCTTACGCCCCTGCAGGTCATAGTAGGCAGAGTTGGAAGTCTTTGTTTCTACAATACTGCTTATGCCGTTGACAACATTAACCGATGCCGGATTTGAAATCATAGACTCACCCTTGTCATATACAGCACTTACATTATACACATGATCGCCTCCAGAAGCCTCATCGGTGAAAGTGGTAGAAGCTACAGGAGCAGATGTAATCTTCACACCGTCGCGATATACATCATATCCGGTAAGTACAATGTTCTGGCGTCCTGTAGTGTCAGGAATGAAGATAAAGTCGTCCAAAAGCAAAGCATATGCGTCATTAGATGTAGCGTGGATAGCAAAGTAGCGTGCGCCGGCTGGCACATCATAGCTATATTCCTTCCATGAGAAGTCAGTGCCAGTAGTTACTGTGGCAAGAGAAATGAAGCTTGTTGGCTCAACGGAAGTCGTAGAGTAAGCAAAATCGAATCTCTCCGGATATTTTCCACTAATAGGACGTGCATAGAAAGTTACCGTCTGCGCTTCTCCTGATAAAGTTGGGGATATGAGCCAATGGTCAGAGTCTGCGCTTGGCTGGCTGAAAGATACCAAATTCTTATTACCTGTGTGTGCATTCCATGCATTAGCCACACCGGCTGCCACGCGGTTGAACACTATAAATGCCTGGGCTTTGCCGTTATTAGGGAATGTGGCGCCGTCAATGCCATAAACACTACTCTGATTACCATCGTAGAGTGTCCACTCACCCCAGTCGCTAATAGTGAAATCTGGCGCATCTTCAAAACTGTCGGTTACAGGAGTGCTCGTTGCACGTGGACTATCCGGCTTCTGCCATGACAGTGTAACATTTGTTCCTTCTGCAAGTGCTGTAAGATTTGTAGGATTAGGGTATCCAGGGCTTGAAACTTTAAGCCGTATGCTTTCTGTCGAATTGTTTACAGTATTATTGTCATCAGCAAATATCAACTGTGCCCGACAACTTACAGAGTCAGTGGTAACTGTTGCAGGGGCTTTCAAAGCAACAGTAACCTCAACAGAGCTTCCACTTGTAAGTGCTACCCCCTCTGTGCGTCCAATCTCTTTGTCGTCAGCCATAACTGCAATCTGATAACTACCTGCGGCAATATCTTCTATTCCAATGTTCTCGACTTTCAGAGTGGCATTGCGCTGCTCGTCGGTTCTTAGACGACTTGGAATCTTAACGGTTGATATAGCAAGGTCTTTGCTGACTTTATTATATACCTTAACGTTGTCAATATAGATCACAGTATTACCGGATTCTGATTTAACGAAGAAAGCTACTTGTATGAAGTTGCTGTTAAGATAAGCTTTTAGTGGAACTTCCACTTGAGTCCACTTCTTCATATTATCAATGTTATTAATATCAATGTCTTTCACCTTGGTAAAGTCACCGCCATCAACAGCCACCTGAACCTCAAAGACATCATTATCGTTGAGTGTCATATATTCGTACCAGAATGAGAGTACAGGATTAGTAGCATTACCAAGCTTGATGAGTCCGGAAAACCCCTGACTGTTATCGCCAGCTGCCACTGCTGTGAAGTTGAATATACCCTTATCACCATCTTGAGCGTAGTCGTTATTCACACTCATCTCGCCCCAACGACCTACGCCTGAGTGTGTCTCTCCCCAGAACTTGTGAAGTGCTCCGTTGGCAAATGATTCTGCATAAGGGAGTTCATCAGGAGTACCTATTACTTTTATAGGTGAGTAGGCTACAGCACTTGTTTCACCGTCGCTTTTTGCAGTTATGGCATAGCGCAGAATGGCCTGGCCGAAGAGAATATTGTTTGAAGGCAATGTATTAACAGTAACTTCTTCACGATATACCCTTGAAGGGTAATCTTCTATGAGATTTGTAGTTTCACGAACACGACGCACGGTATATATAGGAGCTGTTGTAATAGCTGTTCCATTGGTGAACTGTGTTGGGGCCTGCCAGCGTAGAGTAGTACGATTCTGCGTGTAGTCATAGGCTAAAGTAACACCGCTTACAGGCATAGGAACAACCTTCTCCACAGGAGCATTACCTGTCAATGAAATGTCATCAATGGACAGACCGCTACTGAATGATTGTTGTGATGTTAGATAGTGAAAACCGAGATAGTAATCTCCATCAGCTTCTACTGTGAACGTAGTGGAAAATTCTGTAGCTGGGTAGGATTTATTGACAGAACCGTCTGCAATGATAGTCTTTGTAAAAGTCGAAATATCGGCAGAAGAGGTTCCTAACATGACAAGGAAGTTTTCCGTTGTTCCGTCATAGACAGACTTTGCTTTAAACTTCAGCTCATAGGTAACACCTGCTGTAAAATGAAACATTGGCGTAATGAGCCAGTCATCTGCAGCAGCGTTAGGATTCCGAAGGCAGGTTGCCTGATAGTCCCAACCGTCATATAACCATGTATTAGCATCTCCATTGGCGTCAACAATTGTGAAACTGTTGAAATCCTCTTGTCTGTCAAATGCTTGCGTGTAAGGAATAGTGGTTTGAGCCGTTGCAATAAGTGGCAAGGCTAATCCGAATAATAAAGTAAAAATCTTCATATTATTAACAATTTGAAATTTATATGGGCAAAGGTATTAAAAAAAACAAACAAAAGCAATTATTTTCATTATTATTTTTATTCAAATTGGTTAAATAGATTGTTTTTCATATATTATATTCTAATGCAGGGTGACCTATGTGACGAAGATGAAGAAAAATACGGTATTATTGCTGTCCAGCAAAACTCAACCTGACATAAATATATTTCCGTAAGTTCTGTAAAATTGGACTTAAAGTTTTCTGTTTCAAAACGAAAGTCCTTGTAATAAAAACGTTCAGGAAAGCGGTATTTATATTCAGTACCCGCTCAATGTTCGCTCAAAATCCGTTCAATGCCCTGATGTTTTACTTTTTGACACACCCTTTTCTTTATAAACTTTAAGCCGAATCACACTCCAATCATTAAAACTAAATCGGTCATTAGACCGCAAAGACTTAGATTAACGATTTTGTGTAGTGTTTCCATACTCCTTCCATCGTTTGTAAGCATAAAATCAATTAAGGGCTCTAATGACAGTTTTGGGTTAAAAAATTATATCGTTGGCATAGTTTTTGCTTAGTTTATAATAAAATGTAGTAACTTTGTAAAGCAAAAACTAAAAGTTAAGGATGAATATAATAAAAGATGAAAAATTCGGGGGCGAACGCCCACTGTTCGGTTCTAAAGACCTTCGACTGGAAAATGTAACCATCACAGAAGGTGAATCAGGAATAAAATGTTGTGAGAATATAGAGGCTGACAGTTGCCGATTCATTGGCAAATACCCTTGGTGGCATGTTGACGGAGCTATTATCACAAATTGCTATTTTGAAACAGGCAGCCGTTCTGCTATATGGTACAGTCAGAACATGGTAATGAAAGACACTGTCATTGATGCTCCAAAGCTATTCAGGGAAATGAATAACCTTACTTTGGAGAATGTTACAATAAACGATGCGGATGAAACCTTCTGGAAGATAGACGGACTGAAGTTGAAGAATGTAACTCTACATGATGGTACATACCCATTTATGTTCAGTGAGAATATATATGCCGATGGACTGATTTCCGACTCAAAATATGTATTTCAGTATTGCAAGAACGTAGAAATACACAATGCAAAGATTCTTACCAAAGACTCTTTCTGGGAGTGCGAGAATGTAACAATCTACGACTCTGTACTCGACGGTGAGTATCTTGCCTGGCACTCGAAGAATGTAAGGCTTGTACGCTGCCATATTGCAGGCGAACAACCATTGTGCTATCTTGACGGCATAACACTTGAGGACTGTACTTTCGATGCTGCCTGTGACAGAGCCTTTGAAGACTCACGCAATATAAACGCAGATATAAAGGGACATATAGAAGAGATAAAGAATCCTATTTCAGGTAGTATAACCGCAGACAGCATAGCTCGTATAACAATTGATGAATATATAAAACAACCTAATAGTTGTAAGATACAAACAAGAGGATAAAAGAAAAAACAAAAGAAACAAGAAAAGAAGAGGATGTGCACTTCAGCTGCACATCCTCTTTTCATAAACTCAGCCTGAAAGCTGATTAATAAATTACTAAAGTATTGTTAGTTCTTTACAATCTTAACAGCCTTGCAAAGCTTTCCGCTCTTAAGAACCTGAACAACATATATACCCTTATTGCCAGTTACTTCTAAGCGAACAACCTGACCGGCCTGAGTCGCAAAGGCATTGTTCTGAACGAGTCGACCTGACATGTCGAAGATTCTTACGGCATAGTCGCCACCCTGAGCAAAGCGGAAGTTGACACTTTCTACAAATGGATTAGGATAGATGTCCATATCCATTTGAACCTCTGCAGCATCAATACCTGTCTCGCCGCTTATTTCAACAAACGCAGTCATAGTCTTTGTATCCTTACCCCAAGGGTTGCTAAGTGTAAGCTCTACATCCTTAGTTCCAGGTGTTTGATAAGTAACTACAGCAACCTTGTCCGCCTCGGAAGAAATCTTAATACCGTCAGAAACCCACTTAGAGGTAGTCTTAATATCGAGCGAACCTACAATACCTGGGTAGCCAAGTTCATTATTCTCTGCATTCTGCTGTGCATAAGATGCCTCTGCTGTGCTCTCGCCACCGCTACCGACAACAGCAACTAACTTACCTGGGTAAGTAGTGCCCGCTTTACCAAGGTTCTTGAAAGTGCCATCGCTTTCTATTGCCTCGAAAGTATAATATCCCTGAAGACCTGTTGGAACTTCACCTTCCTTATAACCCTTCATTGCCTCAAGCACTTCTGCGTCAGAAAGAGCTTTGTTCCAAATCTGCATTTCATCAATAGCACCTACGAAACCAGCCTTGTAAACGCCGCCGCCACCAATGAAGATGTTGGCAACAACATTCTTATTAATTCTGTTATCACTCTTATTCTCACGACGTGTAGAACTTGAGAACACACCGTCTGCCACTTTCTTTCCGTTGAAGTAAATCTTCTGGTTGTTGTTGTCATCATGTGTAACGACAATGTGGTTCCAAACGCCTGGGGTTACACTGTAGTCTTTAGACATAATCTTCTCATAAGGCTCGTCGTGCGCCTCCCAGCCCATTGTGTTGAACGAAACTTCGTTTGCAGGATGCGTCTTCCATGTAGGACGGATAGTTACCCATAGGTCGCCCCAGTTGTTATGAGGCCACTTGTCGGCAATGGTATTCTTGTTAATAAGGTTTGTACCCTGCTTGTCGTGATTGAAAGCGTCCGCCTTGAACCACAATGCATAAGAATAGGTCTTGCCCACCTGCAACTCTCCTGGAGCCATAAACATATTAGGATCTTTCACAACAAGCGCGCGAGAAACCTTACCCTCTCCATCACGAGATGTATATGTATATTGCAATTCCTCATCAATCTCTGCTTTTGTTTTAGAGGTTGTAATCTCATTGATTACAGGAACTGCACCAGTCTCTGTAGGAGTTATTTTAACCTGGCCGCGAACATAAGACACATTATTCTTGGTGTCTTCCATCTTTATGTCATAAACACCCACCTTGTTAATGACTGCAGAAATTTCTGTAACATTGGAAGCTGTAGCAAGAACTTCATTTGTAACAGGATCTACGATACTCCACTGCTTGAGGGCAGGAACCATGTCATCCTCATACTTAATAGTGAACTTCTCGCCTGGTTTGATAACAGGTTTGTCAGCAACAAGCTTATCTCCTGGCTGGTCGTAAGCTATATCTACATAATTACTCCATTGAATCTCAGAACCCTTGTTTCCGTCAGGAGACACTGCTCTTACACCAATACGACCTGAGCGCTTATCAAGACCTGAAACCATAGGAGCATCAACAACATAAGCAGCCCACGAAGTGGTAGCTGTAAGAAGTTGCATTGGCTGATCTTTCTGCTGGAAGTATATTTCGTAGTACCATGTGCCTACCTCGTCGTTATAAGTCTTTTCATAGCCTGACTCTTCCTTACTTGCATAGCGAATCTTGAAGTCGCAGGCATTGTAGCGGCCACGGAGTATTTTAACCTCCTTGATTGTAGGAGCTACAGTTGCGAAAGTTTGTGCAGGATTTCTAAGAGCCATCTCACCAACAAGCATCTGATAATCATCAGAAGTATTGTCAACAACAATACCCATCATTGCAACCTTATCACCGGCAGTAAGTCCAAGCTCGGAAGCCTTTGCCTTGAAGGTAGTCCACTCACCAGTGCGTGCAGCGGCAGGAATAGCAATTTCCTTATATTCATTCACCTTATCCTTCAAAGCTACAAACAGTTTTGCATGTGTTGCCGTCTCGTTCTGCATCTTGTAAGTTACAGAGAACTCGTAGTCAGGTTCTACAGCAAGCATAGTCTTGAAGAGCTTTACACGTGAGAATGGAGTTGCTCCTTTAAGAGAAAGACATGAACCACCCCAGTAAGCGTCATCAAATGTGAGTTCGGCATTTACAAACTTCGTCAAGCTTGCGTTATCAGCCTTGTCGGCAGCATCAGTAATCCACCAGCGCCATGTTGGCATGTAGTCCTGAGTATTGAGGTTGTGCCACTTATGGTTGAAAGTAACCTTACCCTCTTTTTTGAAATCAAGACCATTACCAAGATTGAATCGAGTAACGAAAGGAACATTCTGAATGGTTGACTTTGCTGTGAGGTATGTTGCCAAACCATGGAACGATTTTAAGCTTGCATTGGAAAGGTCACAATTAGCCTTTATGCTTGGCAATACAGCAGGATTACGGTTACCACCGCTGAACATAAGCTCCTGCTTCAGGAGATAAGCTTTCTGTATAGCAATGTCAGAAGAACCGTCGTCGGTAGCGCTCTGATGAATAAGGCTCTGTGAGTGAGCTCCCCAGAAACCGATTGAAATCTTGCTTTGTCTCAAACCATCCCAATAAGAGTTACGCAATGCACGACCCTGAATATCGAAGCCGGCATAATAATCGTAACTGCTACGGCCAAGCTCTTCTGCTTTAAGCTGACTTGCCTGCAAAAGGCTTGGGGTCCAGTTATAGTTAGCAAAATGCATATCAGCACAAATATGATCTTTGTCTCCAAAGATTTTTTTATTATGATTGCCAAGACCTGCATCATTTGTAATACGACCATTATCATCAGTAAGATCATACCAATGAAGCTCGAACTTCCAGCCTATTTCCTTAGCCTTCTTATGGCAGTCAACAAAGAAATCAGTAAGAAGCGCCATTGATTCACGATAAGTAGTAAACTCTGAGTTTACACCAAGACCATTAATACCATAGTACTTCATTTTCTCAACTAATGCCTTAGAATACTTGAAATTACCATTGGAATCTTTTTCAAATAATTTTGCAAATATTCTACCATAAATAGTTGAAGACCAAGAGCTAAAATATACACTTTCCGCCCATGGAATAGACATGACACAGCCTACAGTAACACCGTTCTTATGGGCAACATCGGTCAGACCTGCAGCAGAGCGAATCCAAGGCGATGTCCAGTTACCATGAATATCAATGTATGACCACAAGCTGAAGTTGTCGCCCTCGAAGCAGTAACGTGGTAAAGATTTCCATTGACTTGTCGGATCATCAAGTGGAACCCACAGGCACATTTTACGGTTGCGGTCAACATTTGAATGCACCGTGTAATCGCCGTCAACAATACGAGGAAGAGGTTTAACACGAGAGATAAAGAACTGGTCATCGATTTCACTAACACCCTTAGGTTGGACCATACTTCCGGTAAGCCATTGGTCAAGGTAGGTAGGAAGATCATTAAAACTGGCATCCTTAATATCTAACGGATGCGACGGCGTACGCTGTGCAAACATAACAGATGCACAACTCAATGCCAGAAGAGATAGTTTTAATCTTTTCATTGTAGAATTTTGTAACAAATAAGTTAGTAATTTAAGTAGGAAGTCGCCATTGGGCTAATCCCAAATATATTTCAAAAAAGCTTATACACTAAATTTAAATTATGACTTAATAGTTTTTAGCTGTTAATTCAACTAATGCAAAATTAAATAAAATATATATATAATGCAAACCTTTGAGCATTTTTTTTCGCAAAATCATTCAGAATTATTAGTGTCCGATAAAAAGACTTTTACAATTGTAGCTGAAATGCACTAAATCCGAATCGGTCATTAGATTCCGAACTGATTGTATTCGATTAAACACTTTATTATGGAACGTCGCATTAAAAGGAGTACTTCCCAATCGTCGTAATATAGTATTGCCTTGCGAAGTGGACCGTTTCAGGCGCCAATACGGGCTGTTTTACCGTGCAAAGTGCACCACTTTCGTAATCAACCTCAAGCAGAATAGTAGTAAGGTAAGAAAGGACTACATATTTTAGCGGACAATAAAACAAAAAAGTGGGGATTGCCCAAAGACAATCCCCACTCTATTGGGTAGTTATAACTTACTCAGCTTCAGCTGGAGCTGCAGCAACCTCCTCTACAGGAGTCTCTGTTGTTGCAACAGATTTGCGGCTACGACGAGTCTTCTTAGCTGTCTTAGGAGCCTTTGCCATGTTCTCATCAAAGTCAACAAGCTCAATGAAAGCTATTGGAGCAGCGTCACCCTGACGGGTTCCGAGTTTAATGATGCGAGTGTATCCACCTGGACGATCGCCTACAGCAGGAGCTACAGTCTTGAACAGTTCTGTTACAGCCTCCTTACTCTGGAGATAGCGGAATACTACACGACGAGCAGTAGTGCTATCGTCCTTAGAACGAGTCACTAATGGCTCCACATACTTCTTCAAGGCCTTAGCCTTTGCAAGAGTCGTAGTGATTCTTTTGTGCATAATCAGCGAGATTGCCATGTTAGCAAGCATGGCTTGACGGTGAGATGCAGTACGACTCAAATGATTGAATTTCTTATTATGTCTCATTTTTGTTTTTTCATTTTGAACAGAAGTTGTATATAGATGTGGCAGTAAAGACTAATCTTAACTACCACCTATCTATTTTTACTCTTTGTCCAGTTTATACTTTGAAATATCAGTTCCAAACGACAGATTCAGACTCTCGAGCAAATCATCAAGCTCTGAAAGCGATTTCTTACCAAAGTTGCGGAACTTCAGGAGATCAGTCTTGTTGTATTGTACAAGATCACCAAGTGTCTCCACATCTGCAGCCTTAAGACAGTTAAGAGCACGAACACTAAGGTTCATGTCAACAAGCTTAGACTTCAGAAGTTGGCGCATATGCAATACCTCCTCATCAAACTCCTGATTGACCTCCTGATCAGTATTTTCAAGAGAAATCTTCTCGTCAGAGAATAACATGAAGTGATGAATAAGGATTTTAGCTGCTTCCTTCAGGGCTTCCTTTGGGTGAATGGAACCATCCGTTGACACCTCAATAACGAGTTTGTCATAGTCAGTCTTCTGCTCAACACGATAAGGCTCAACAGAATACTTAACATTACGGATTGGAGTATAGATTGAATCGATTGGAAGAACAGTTACATCAGTACAGAATTCACGGTTCTCATCAGCAGAAACGTAACCACGCCCCTTGCTAATGGTAAGTTCAATCTGCATCGACGCTTTGGCATCTAGATGACAAATCACTAGTTCTGGGTTTAACACTTCAAATCCAGTCAGATACTTACTTATATCACCTGCTTTAAACTCTGTTGAGTTTTCAACAGTGATACTAACTTTCTCATTCTCGAATTCTTCTACTACTTGCTTGAATCTTACTTGCTTCAAATTCAAGATAATGTTGGTCACGTCTTCCTTTACACCAGGCACTGAAGAGAATTCATGCTCAACCCCGCCAATACGAACGGTATTGATAGCATAGCCTTCAAGCGATGAAAGAAGAATGCGACGGAGGGCATTACCGATAGTAACACCAAAGCCAGGCTCCAACGGACGGAATTCAAATTTTCCGTACTTGTCGTTGGCCTCCAACATTACAACTTTATCAGGTTTTTGAAATGCTAATATCGCCATTAACTTAATGATTATTTAGAGTACAACTCAACGATTAACTGCTCCTTAATATTCTCAGGGATGTCGGCACGCTCTGGCTTGTGCAGGAACTTGCCGCTTTTTGTGTTAGCATCCCACTCTATCCATGGATATTTGCTGTGATTGAAGCCGGCAAGTGCACCCTCGATAACCTCGAGTGACTTAGACTTCTCACGAACAGCGATAATCTGACCTGGCTTAACTGCGTAAGAAGGAATATTCACAACCTGTCCGTCAACGGTGATATGCTTGTGGCCTACCAACTGACGAGCTGCACGACGAGTAGGAGCAATTCCCAAACGGAATACTACGTTGTCGAGACGGCATTCAAGATTCTGCAAAAGAACCTCACCTGTAATACCGGAAGCCTTGGCAGCTTTTTCAAACATGTTGCGGAACTGACGCTCAAGTACGCCATATGTGTACTTAGCCTTTTGCTTCTCTGCCAACATGACACCATACTCGGACATCTTACGACGACGGTTGTTGCCATGCTGTCCAGGAGCGAAGTTTCTCTTGGACAAAACTTTTTCTTTACCAAGGATTGTTTCACCAAACCTACGGTCGATTCTTGATTTCGGACCTGTATATCTAGCCATATTTTTTAGCTTATTTTTTTAATTACTTAATTATAACGTCAAGTTCTCTATTACACCTTACGACGCTTTGGAGGACGACAACCATTGTGTGGAAGTGGAGTAACATCAACGATTTCAATTACTTCAATACCAGAGCTGTGTACACCACGAATAGCAGACTCACGTCCGTTACCAGGTCCCTTAACGTATGCCTTAACTTTACGGAGACCGAGGTCAAAAGCAACTTTTGCACAATCCTCCGCTGCCATCTGAGCTGCATAAGGAGTATTCTTCTTTGAACCACGGAAACCCATCTTTCCTGCAGAAGACCAAGAGATTACCTGACCCTCGCCATTAGCCAAAGACACAATGATATTGTTGAATGAACTATGAACATGCAACTGTCCTACAGCATCAACCTTTACATTTCTTTTTTTAGTGACTGTTTTCTTTGCCATAATTAATCCCTTTCTAATTACTTAGTAGCCTTCTTCTTATTAGCAACTGTCTTCTTCTTACCCTTACGAGTACGAGCATTGTTCTTAGTGCTCTGACCACGAACAGGAAGACCGTTACGATGACGAACTCCACGATAGCAACCAATATCCATCAGTCGCTTGATATTCAACTGGATCTCAGAACGGAGATCACCTTCAACTTTGAATCCAGCGCCGATAATTTCACGGATTTTAGCTGCCTGATCATCAGACCACTCGCTAACCTTAAGGTCGCGACTTACACCAGCCTCGTCCAATATCTTTGCTGAACTACTTCGACCTATACCATAAATATAAGTCAATGCGATTTCGCCACGCTTATTCTGGGGCAAATCTACTCCAACAATTCTTATTGCCATTATTTATAAAAATTTAATTACACGGGAATAATCCCGAAAATACCGAACTGCAAAATTACCAAATAATTTTATTACATTCGAACATTCAGGATTACAACTCCCCACTTTTAACTTTTAACTTTTAACTTTTAACTAAAATTAAAAGGATTAACCCTGACGAGTCTTGAACTTAGGGTTCTTCTTGTTAATAACAAAAAGACGGCCTTTACGACGAACAATCTTACAATCAGGAGTACGCTTCTTCAACGATGCTCTAGTCTTCATATCTTTATCTTTATTTATATCTGAAAACGATTCGACCTTTCGTAAGGTCGTAGGGACTCATCTCTACCTTAACCTTGTCACCAGGAAGAATCTTAATATAGTGCATTCTCATCTTACCTGAAATATGAGCGGTAATATCTACACCATTCTCCAACTCTACACGGAACATAGCATTAGAAAGTGCTTCTATTATTGTTCCATCCTGTTCTATAGCGGATTGTTTTGCCATATCTAATATAATTTCCCCTCTATTTTTTCTATTTCTTCAAATGTTGATAAAATCTCAGCCTTACCTTTTCTTATTGCGATGGTATGCTCAAAATGTGCAGCCGGTTTCTTGTCACGTGTGACAATGCTCCATTTGTCATTTAGCATCCATATCTGACGGTTACCTTGCGTAATCATTGGTTCGATAGCAATACACATCCCTGCTTTAAGCATTGTTCCATTCCCCCGCTTACCATAGTTTGGTATTGAAGGTTCTTCATGCATACTCTTTCCAATTCCATGACCAGTAAGTTCTCTTACAACGCCATAACCATTCATTTCACAATACTCCTGAACAGCGGCACCAATATCACCAACATGTTTTCCATGAACAGCTTGTTCAATACCTTTATAAAGAGATTCCTTCGTAACTTTAAGCAGTTGTCTTACTTCTTCAGAAACTTCGCCTACACAAAACGTATAAGCACTGTCTCCATTAAAGCCATCAAGGAATGTACCACAATCTACGGAGATGATATCTCCATCACGCAACACAACATCTTTACTTGGTATGCCGTGCACAACACACTCATTTACCGAGGTGCAAATGCTGGCTGGAAAAGGCTCTCCAACAGGATTAGGGAAGTTTTTGAAAGTAGGAATAGCTCCATGATCTCGCATAAATTCTTCCGCAATGGTATCCAGTTGGAGAGTCGTCACACCTGGCTTAATATTTCTTGCTATCTCCGCAAGGGTTGCACCAACAAGTTGATTAGCCCTGCGCATCAGCTCAATTTCATCTTCAGTCTTTAGAAATATACTCACCTTTTGAGGAGTATTAATAGGCAGAAACATTTCCACCACGAGTATGACCTGAGTTCAACAGACCATCATAGTGGCGCATCATAAGATGACTCTCTATCTGCTGTAGTGTGTCAATAACAACACCAACAAGAATCAAGAGAGATGTTCCTCCAAAGAACTGTGAGAATCCCTGCTGCACATTAAGCAAGCCTGCAAAGGCTGGCATAATAGCAATGAAAGCAATAAATAATGAACCAGGAAGAGTTATACGAGACATTATCGCATCGATATAATCTGCTGTATCCTTACCAGGTTTTATTCCTGGTATGAATCCATTATTACGCTTCATATCTTCAGCCATCTGGATAGGATTCATTGTAATCGCAGTATAGAAATAAGTAAATGCAATAATCAATATTACATAAATAACATTATAAATAAGACTACGATTATCCATCAGTGAATGAAGAACGCTGGAAGTATTGTCAGAAGTTATCTGAGCTATAACCAACGGAACGAACATCAGTGCCTGCGCAAAAATGATAGGCATTACATTAGCTGCAAACAATTTGAGCGGAATGTACTGACGTGCACCTCCCATCTGCTGACCGTTTACAATGCGCTTTGCATACTGAACAGGCACCTTACGAGTACCTTGTGTCAGAAGAATAGCTGCACAAACAACAGCATATAGAATAAGAATCTCGGCGATGAACATTACGATACCACCACCAGAAATAGCTGTCAAACGAGAACTGAACTCTTGTATGAAAGATTCTGGCAGACGAGCAATAATACCAATCATAATGATCATTGAGATACCGTTACCAACACCTTTATCTGTAATGCGCTCACCAAGCCAAAGTATAAACATTGAACCAGCGGCAAGTATGATACCTGCAGGAATCATAAATGCTGTCCAAGATATACCAGAAGCTAATGCACCAGCAGCCTGATACTTAAGATTTATCAGATAAGACGGAGCTTGGAAGAAAAGGATAGCGATTGTAAGCCAGCGGGTGTACCAGCTGATTCTCTTACGACCGCTTTCACCTTCACGCTGCATCTTCTGGAAATAAGGTACAGCAACAGCTAAAAGCTGCATTACAATAGATGCTGAGATATATGGCATAATTCCAAGTGCGAATATAGACGCATTGGAGAATGCACCACCAGAGAACATATCCAGCAACGACATCAGACCACCAGCTGTCTGCTCCTGCAGTTTTGCAAGCTGAGCAGGGTTAATACCAGGAAGTACTACAAATGATCCAAAACGATAAATCGTCACAAACAGAATGGTGATGAGGAGTCGCTGACGCAAATCCTCCACCTTCCAACAGTTCTTTAGTGTCTCAATAAACTTTTTCATCTACTTAATTAGATAAGGGTTACGTTACCACCAACTGCCTTGATAGCTTCTTCGGCAGTTTTTGAGAATGCATGAGCCTCCACATCAACCTTTGCGGTAAGAGTACCATTGCCAAGAATCTTGATTAGAGTCTTACCATTAGTAACACCTGCTGCAACAAGTTCAGCAATACCAATCTTGGTAAGATTTTTTGATTCTGCAATAGCCTGCAGAACAGAAAGATTAACTGCAAGGTATTCCTTGTGGTTAACATTCTTAAATCCACCTTTTGGTACACGACGCTGTAATGGCATCTGACCACCTTCGAAACCAATCTTTTTCTTATAACCAGAACGCGCCTTAGCACCTTTGTGACCACGTGTAGAAGTACCGCCAAGTCCAGAACCAGGACCACGACCAATACGACGACGTGAATGTGTTGAGCCTTCAGCTGGTTTCAAATTATTTAATTTCATAATCGCTACTTGTTAAAAATTAATCAACTACGTTTACGAGGTGATGAACCTTTCGGATCATACCACGGATAGAAGGAGTATCCTCTACTTCAACAATCTGAGAAATTTTGCGGAGACCGAGTGCCTGAAGAGTTGCCTTCTGATCCTTAGGAGCTCCGATTTTGCTCTTTATCTGCTGTACTTTAATTGTTGCCATAAATTTTCCTTTATCCATTAAACACTTTATCCATACTGATGCCACGAACACCTGCAATAGTGTAAGCATCACGCAACTGGCTAAGAGCCAAAATAGTAGCCTTCACAAGATTGTGAGGGTTTGAAGAACCCTTTGACTTACAAAGGATATCCTGAACACCAACACTCTCAAGCACTGCACGCATAGCGCCACCAGCCACAAGACCAGTACCTGCAGCTGCAGGTTTCATAAATACCTGAGCACCATCGAAATGTGCTTCAATTTCATGTGGTATTGTTCCTTTAAGAACTGGAACCTTAACAAGGTTCTTCTTTGCTGCCTCAACACCCTTTGCAATAGCTGCAGTTACTTCACCAGCTTTACCAAGGCCATAACCAATGATACCATTACCGTCACCTACAACGACGATAGCAGCGAAAGTGAATGTGCGACCACCCTTAGTTACTTTTGTAACACGGTTGATAGCAACCAAGCGATCCTTCAACTCCACATCACTATTAACTTTTACTTTATTAATTGCCATAATCGTTTTAGAATTTAAGTCCTCCTTCACGAGCACCTTCAGCCAAAGCCTTCACACGGCCGTGATAAAGATAACCATTACGGTCGAAAACTACAGATTCAACTCCAGCAGCTTTAGCTTTCTCTGCTATAAGAGCTCCAACTTTCTTTGCCTGCTCAATCTTTGGAAGTGTTTCAAGCCCCAAAGAAGATGCAGAAGCAAGAGTTGTACCGGTCAAATCATTAATTACCTGAGCATAAATCTGCTTATTAGAGCGGAATACGCTAAGACGTGGACGCTCAGCTGTTCCGTTTACGTTCTTACGAATGCGGAACTTTATCTTAATTCGTCTTTCTACTTTCTTGTTTGTCATAATCGTAAAAAATTAAAATTACTTAGCTGATGCCGACTTACCAGACTTTCTGCGTACAACCTCACCTTTGAAGAGGATACCCTTACCTTTATAAGGTTCAGGCTTACGGAAAGAACGAATTTTTGCACAGATGAGTCCTATTAATTGTTTATCGCAAGATTCCAAAATCAGAATTGGATTCTGGTTACGTTCCGACTTAGTCTCAACTTTCACCTCAGCAGGAAGCTGAAGGAAGATAGGATGAGTATAACCGAGTGAGAACTCAATAATATTACCCTGATTAGAAACACGGTAACCTACACCTACAAGCTCAAGTGTTTTTGTGTAGCCTTCGCTAACACCAACAACCATATTATTTACAAGAGAACGATAAAGACCATGAAAGGCATCTTTCTGCTTGTAGTTTACTGGGCTCTGCTCATCTACCTCGAAAGTAATTTGTGCATTCTCAATGGTCACCTTGATAGAAGGGTCAACTTTCTGTGAAAGCTCGCCTTTAGGACCTTTAACGGTAACAATATTGTCTGACATTGCAACAGTAACACCTGCTGGAATGTTAATTGGCAATTTTCCTATTCTTGACATATTAAAATCCTCCAATTAATAAACATAACAAAGAACTTCACCACCAATCTTCAAATCGGCAGCCTCTTTGTTTGTCATAACACCTTGTGAAGTGGAGAGGATTGCAATACCCAATCCGTTAATAACTCTCGGCATGTCCTTGTAACCAGTGTACTTACGGAGACCTGGTGTTGACACACGCTTCAAACTTGTGATAGCGTTTTGTTTTGTTGCAGGGTCCCACTTCAAAGCAACTTTGATAGTACCCTGAGGTCCATCCTCTACGAACTTATAGTTCAAGATGTAACCCTTCTCGAAGAGGATTTTTGTTATTTCCTTCTTCAAGTTAGACGCAGGAACCTCAACAACACGATGATGTGCCATGATTGCGTTTCTGAGTCTTGTCAGATAATCTGCTATTGGATCTGTCATAAAATATAAATGTTTAATTAATCGGGACATCCCCGACAATATTAAAAATATGTAACCGCGTATTACCAACTGGCTTTCTTCACTCCAGGAATCAAACCCGCTGAAGCCATTTCACGGAACTGAATACGAGATATTCCAAACTGGCGGATATATCCTTTTGGACGACCTGTAATCAGACAACGGTTATGAAGACGGATTGGATTTGCATTCTTGGGAATAGCTTGAAGCTTGCGAGCTGCCTCGTAAGCTTCTGCAGGATCCTCAGCTGTAGCAACAATCTTCTTAAGTGCCGCACGCTTTTCAGCATAACGAGCAACAAGTTTAGCACGCTTTACCTCGCGGGCTTTCATTGATTCTTTTGCCATATTGCTTAATCGTTATTGTTCTTAAATGGAAGACCGAACGCCTTGAGAAGAGCAAATCCCTCCTCGTCAGTGTTAGCCGAAGTCACAAAAGTGATATTCATACCCTGAATACGGTCGATAGAATCGATATTGATTTCAGGGAAGATAATCTGCTCTGTTATACCAAGAGTGTAGTTACCACGACCATCAAGCCTTGTTGCAATACCCTTGAAGTCACGAATACGTGGGAGAGCAACGCGAACAAGCTTCTCAAGGAACTCGTACATACGCTCACGACGCAATGTTACCATAACACCGATAGGCATTTTCTTACGAAGCTTGAAGTTTGCTATATCCTTCTTTGAATATGTAGCAACAGCCTTCTGACCTGCAATAGTTGAAATCTCCTTAATAGCTACTTCGATAAGCTTCTTATCCTGTGTAGCATCACCGAGACCCATGTTGATAACGATTTTCTTCAGGACAGGAATCTGCATGGCTGAAGAATAGTTGAACTGTTTCTGAAGCTCAGGAGCAATTGTCTCTTTATAGACTTTCTTTAACTGTGCTGTATCCATTATTTAATCTCCTCCCCTGACTTTTTAGCAATACGAATAACATTCTTACCTTCGTGCTTAATAGAAACCCTTGTTGGCTTACCGCTCTTTGGGTCTATCAAACTCAAATTTGAGATATGGATAGGAGCCTCCTGCTTCACGATGCCTCCCTGAGGGTTCTTAGCCGAAGGCTTTGCGCTCTTAGATACAATGCGGACACCCTCAACGATAGCGGTATTCTTACCAACATTTACCTTAAGCACCTTACCTGTCTTGCCCTTATCCTCACCGGTAAGAACAATAACCGTATCGTCTTTTTTAATATGTAATTTAGCCATTACTTTACCTTATTTAATTATTAAAGAACCTCAGGCGCCAAAGAAACAACTTTCATGTTTACTGCACGCAGTTCACGGGCAACAGGACCGAATATACGGCTGCCACGAAGCTCACCAGCATTATTAAGCAGTACACAAGCGTTATCATCGAAACGTATGTAAGAACCGTCGGCACGACGAATCTCTTTCTTTGTACGAACTATCAAAGCCTTTGATACTGCACCTTTCTTAACATCACTTGTTGGAATTGCATTCTTAATAGCGACAACAATAACGTCACCAACACTGGCATAACGACGTTTTGTACCGCCAAGCACGCGGATACAGAGTGCTTCACGAGCACCACTGTTATCACACACTGTAAGTCTTGACTCTGCTTGTATCATAATTACTTAGCTTTTTCAATAATATTTACTAATCTCCATCTCTTCGTCTTAGAGAGCGGACGGGTCTCCATAATGAGAACTGTATCACCAATATTGGCCTCATTATTCTCATCATGAGCATGGTACTTCTTTGTCTTCTGAACAAACTTACCATAGATTGGGTGCTTTTCTTTGAACTTAGCTGCAACAACGATAGATTTTTCCATCTTGTCACTAACAACGACACCCTGTCTTACTTTTCTTAAATTTCTTGCTTCCATCTGGACCATTGTTATTTATTAAGTTCTCTCTGACGGAGTTCGGTATTCATACGTGCGATATCACGACGAGTAGCCTTAATCTGTGATGGATTTTCAAGAGGAGAAATAGCATGAGTGAGCTTCATGTTAGCAAGAGCAACCTCTGCGTTCTCCAATTTCTCTACCAATTCTTTGGTTTCGAGTTCTTTTACTTCTTTAATCTTCATAGTTTAAGCGTTTTTATCGTAATCACGTCTAACAACAAACTTTGTCTTAACCGGCAGTTTCTGAGCACCAAGGCGGAGTGCCTCTTTAGCAATATCGAAAGACACACCCTCTACTTCAAAGAGAATACGTCCTGGAGTTACTGGTGCTACCCAACCTGCTACATCACCCTTACCTTTACCCATGCGGACATCAGCAGGCTTGCGAGTGATTGGTTTATCAGGGAAAATGCGAATCCAAACCTGACCTTCACGGTTCATGTAGCGGTTTATAGCTACACGAGCTGCCTCAATCTGGCGACTGTCAATCCACTTTGGTTCAAGAGTCTTTATACCGAATGAACCAAATGACAGCTCAGTTCCTCTATGGGCGTTGCCTTTTCTGCCACGACCATCTTGGGGTCTTCTATATTTTACTCTTTTTGGCTGTAACATGATAACTTAACTTTTTAACGATTATTGTTTCTTTTGCGATTACCGCCACGATTTGGACGACCATTTCCACGGCCTGCGCTCTGCTTGTCCTGAGTAAAATTAGGTGTAAGGTCACGCTTTCCGTAAACCTCACCACGGCAAATCCATACTTTTATACCCAGCAGACCAACCTTCGTGAGGGCCTCTGTATGACAATAATCAATGTCTGCACGGAATGTATGCAAAGGAGTACGTCCTTCTTTATACATTTCCTTACGAGCTATTTCAGCACCGTTCAGACGACCACTTATTTGCACCTTGATACCCTCGGCACCAGCACGCATTGTGTTCTGGATAGCCATTTTGATAGCACGACGGTAAGCAATTTTACCTTCTACCTGGCGAGCGATATTTGTGCCAACAATAGTTGCATCAAGTTCTGGTTTCTTAACTTCAAAGATGTTGATTTGAATATCTTTCTTATAAAGTTTCTTCAGTTCTTCTTTCAGTTTATCAACATCCTGACCACCTTTACCAATGACGATACCCGGACGGGAAGTACATATAGTGATGGTGACAAGCTTTAGTGTGCGCTCGATGACAATACGAGAAATGCTTGCGTTAGCAAGACGCTCGTTAAGATACTTACGGATTTTCTGATCCTCCAAGAGGTTCTCACCGAAGCTCTTTCCACCGAACCAATTTGAATCCCAACCACGGATAATACCAAGTCGGTTTGCTATTGGATTAACTTTCTGTCCCATACTTATTATTTTTCGTCATTTGGTTTAGCATCTACAAACAGAGTGACGTGATTGCTACGCTTGCGAATACGATAGCCACGACCTTGTGGGGCTGGTCTCATGCGCTTCATTGTAACGCCCTCATCAACAAAAATCTTTGAGATATAAAGTTCTCCAACTTCCGCTTTACGGTCATTTTTAGTTTCCCAGTTAGCAATAGCAGAACGTAGGAGTTTCTCAACATCCTGAGCTGCCTGTTTCTTAGAGAAACGGAGTACTCCAAGTGCACGGTTAACCTCCATACCACGAACCATATCTACAACGTAGCGCATTTTACGTGGCGAAGAAGGTACACCCTTCAACTTAGCGAAGTACTGTGTCTTAAGTGCTGCTTTTCTAGCATCAGCAGCTATCTTTTTTCTTGCTCCCATTATTATTCTTAATTTTAAATGGATTTAGCCTGCTTACTTACGATTACCAGAGTGACCGCCGAAACGACGTGTAGGAGCAAACTCACCGAGCTTATGACCTACCATGTTCTCTGTAACGTAAACAGGGATAAATTTGTTACCGTTATGAACTGCAACAGTATGGCCCACAAAATCTGGGCTAATCATTGAAGCTCTGGCCCATGTCTTAACGACGGTCTTCTTACCGCTCTCATTCATTGCGAGAATTTTCTTCTCAAGAGAAACGTTTATGTATGGACCTTTTTTTAATGAACGACTCATAATTTACTCTAGTTAACTTGATTATTTCTTATTAGCTCTTTCGATAATGTACTTGTTAGAAAGCTTCTTTGGTGCACGTGTCTTGAGACCCTTAGCATACAAGCCCTTACGAGAACGTGGGTGACCTCCAGACTGACGTCCTTCACCACCACCCATTGGGTGATCAACAGGGTTCATAACAACACCACGGTTGTGTGGACGACGACCTAACCAGCGTGAGCGACCAGCCTTACCAGACTGTTCAAGTGCGTGGTCAGAGTTACCAACACTACCTATTGTAGCTTTACAAGCAGAGAGAATCTTACGAGTCTCGCCTGAAGGGAGCTTAATTACACAATAACTGCCCTCACGAGAAGTCAACTGAGCAAAGTTACCAGCCGAACGGACCAGCAATGCACCCTGACCAGGACGTAATTCGATGTTATGAATCACTGTACCTACAGGAATGTTTGCGAGTGGGAGTGAGTTACCGATTTCAGGAGCTGCCTCAGCGCCAGACATCAGTTTTGCACCCACCTCAAGTCCATTAGGAGCAATAATGTAACGTTTTTCACCATCAGCATAGTAAAGAAGCGCAATACGAGCTGAACGGTTTGGATCATACTCGATTGTCTTTACAACTGCTGGAACACCATCCTTCTCACGTTTGAAATCGATGAAGCGATACTTCTGCTTATGACCGCCGCCAATGTAGCGAACTGTCATCTTACCGGTGTTATTACGACCGCCAGTAGAGCGCTTACCGTAAACGAGAGACTTCTCTGGCACGGATGCAGTAATATCCTCGAACGTGCCAATAATCTTGTGTCTTTGGCCAGGGGTAACTGGCTTTAATTTACGTACTGCCATTTTTATTAAATATTGCTATAAAAATCAATCACATCGCCGTCTTTAACAGTGACGATAGCTTTTTTGAACGCCTTTTTCTGACCACGGATAAGACCAGCCTTTGTATAGCGGCTTGAACGCTTACCTGCATAGTTCATGGTGTTCACATCTACTACAGTAACATTATACAGACCCTCGACCTCAGTCTTAATCTGAAGCTTGTTAGCCTCAGGACGAACGATGAAGCCATAGCGGTTTGGCTGCTTCTCTGTAATATTGGTCATCTTCTCAGTGACCAGAGGTTTTACGATAAATGTCATATTCTTTATCTCCTATTACTTTATGAGGGTCTCTTCGATTTTTGCAAGAGCACTTTCAGCAACAACGAGCACATCAGCATTCAGAACCTTATAGGCATTGATTGTGCTTGCTCCCATTACTACAGCTTTTGACAAGTTACGAGCAGACAAATATACATTTTTATTCTCTTCAGGAAGAACAACAAGTGTCTTCTTTCCTTCCACATTCAGGTTCTTTACTATGTTCAGGAACTCTTTTGTCTTTGGAGTTTCAAAAGAGAAATCCTCAACAACAACGATTGCATTTTCAAGAGCCTTGTAAGACAGAGCTGACTTACGGGCAAGGACCTTAACTTTCTTGTTCAGCTTGAAACTGTAGTCACGTGGTTTTGGACCAAATACACGTCCACCACCTACGAGTACAGGTGACTTGATATCACCACGACGAGCACCGCCGCCACCTTTCTGACGACCAAGTTTGCGGGTAGAACCGCTAATTTCGCTACGTTCCTTTGACTTAGCTGTACCCTGACGCTGATTAGCAAGATACTGCTTAACATCAAGATAGAGAACGTGATCATTAGGCTCAATTCCGAAGATAGATTCGTTCAACGTAACCTTTCTTCCGGTCTCTTGACCATTAATATTCAATACGCTAACTTCCATCTTTACTTCTGAATTAATACGGTTGCACCATTGTATCCAGCAACAGAACCTTTCACTATAATAAGATTACTCTCTGGAATTACCTTTAACACTTTAAGGTTCTGAGTTGTTACTCTGTCACCTCCCATTTGGCCACCCATGCGCATTCCTTTGAATACTTTTGCTGGGTAAGAGCAAGCACCGATAGAACCTGGCTTACGCAGACGGTCATCCTGACCGTGAGTTGCCTGTCCTACACCACCGAATCCGTGACGCTTAACAACGCCTTGGAAGCCTTTACCCTTAGATGTACCTACTACGTCAACGAACTCTGCGTTAGCAAAGAGCTCAACGGTGATTGTGTCACCAAGGTTGTACTCCTCATCAAATTTGAACTCGGCCAAGTGCTTCTTTGGTGTTGTGCCGGCTTTCTTGAAGATTCCCTGCATAGGCTTAGTAGTATTCTTCTCCTTAGCCTCGCCGAAACCTAACTGAACAGCCTTGTAACCATCTTTCTCTTCAGATTTCACCTGGGTTACAACACAAGGACCAGCTTCGATAACAGTGCACGGTACATTCTTACCGTCGGCACTGAAAACGGATGTCATTCCGATTTTTCTTCCAATTAATCCTGGCATTTCAATTTAAAATTAAATTATACACTAAAAATGTTTATACTCTTTTCAAGTGTCTAAGCGTACTTATCAAAGTCACAATACACTCGAAAAGAAACATTTCTCTGCCTCTAAACCGGAAGCCTAAATGTCTCTTAATCAGCGCATTGATAACAATTAAGTCAGCGCAATACTCACTTTTCGGGTACAAAGATACGAACTTTTTTCCTAATACACAAGCATTTACATAATTATTTCTTAAAAATCAACATAAAAAAACATATCAAAGATTTTCAAAATCAAGCACCATTTACACCTTATTTAGGGTTCATATACCTTATAATCTTCTCTAATATTTGATATGACTTAACTTTTTAATTTACAATAATCACAACATGTAAATTATAACGTGCTAATTCTTACGTATATACTGTATATGGTATTTGTATTTAATACAATACATTTATGATTTTATGCAATCAAAACATATTCCGCAACAAAGATAACACTTTCATTCAAATAATCAAAAAAAGATCCAAAGAATTAATAAAATATTTGGTAAAACACAATACGGCCAAACATTTCAAGGATTTTATCACATGAAGCAATTTTAAACATAACATTCTATAATGTTAGCTAACGGCATGCAACTGTGTGATTCTTATTTTCCAATGCAATATTAATCTCAACCACCCCCCATATAAAGAGTCTTGCAGGAACATCACCTAATATTGTGATCATTTCTGCTACTATTGAACTTTAATACAAGAAACAAAAAGCGAAATGAAGTTTTCACTCATTCCGCTTTTAATATATAACGATGCAGACTGCTGACTACACCTTAATTTCTACTTCCACACCTGAAGGGAGTTCCAATTTCATTAGAGCATCAACTGTCTTAGCTGTAGAGCTGTAGATGTCTATAAGACGCTTGTAATCTGAAAGCTGAAACTGCTCACGAGCTTTCTTGTTTACGAAAGTTGAGCGGTTTACTGTGTAAATACGCTTGTGTGTTGGGAGTGGGATAGGACCGCTAACAATAGCACCTGTAGCCTTAACTGCCTTCACAATCTTGTCTGCTGACTTATCAACCAACTGGTGGTCATAAGACTTCAACTTAATACGGATTTTCTGACTCATGTCGTAATTTAATTTTTCTTTTTATTTATATTACATATAAGGTGATAGGTACACTGTTTAAGAGTCATACGCTAAACAGCGCCTATCTCCTTGTCTATCTTTAGAGAAGGTCTGCGCGACCATTCACTTCCTGAAGGATTGTCTTTGCTATAGAGCTTGACACTGCCTCGTGATGATCATACTCCATTGAAGAAGTAGCACGACCTGAAGTGATGGTACGAAGAGCTGTTACATAACCGAACATCTCTGACAGTGGAACCATAGCCTTAACGATACGTGCACCGCTGCGAGCCTCTTCCATACCCTGAACCATACCACGACGTTTATTGAGGTCACCAATAACATCACCCATGTTCTCCTCTGGTGTTACAACCTCCACCTTCATGATTGGTTCCATAAGAGCAGGACCAGCTTTTGGACAAGCATTCTTAAATGCATTGTGAGCAGCAAGTTCGAAAGACAACTGGTCAGAGTCAACTGGGTGGAAAGAACCGTCGGTAAGTACAACTTTAAGACCAACTACTGGATAACCACCGAGAACACCAGCCTTCAGGCAGTCTTGGAATCCCTTCTGCACAGAAGGAATGAACTCCTTAGGAACATTACCGCCCTTAACCTCGTTGATGAACTGCAAGTCGCCTTCTGTATAATCGTCATCCTTAGGACCAACAGTAACAATAATGTCAGCGAACTTACCACGACCACCAGACTGCTTCTTATAAACTTCGCGAAGAGTAACAGGCTTTGTGATAGCTTCTTTATAGTTAACCTGTGGCTTACCTTGGTTACACTCCACCTTGAACTCACGCTTCAGACGGTCTATGATAATATCCAAGTGAAGCTCACCCATACCCGAGATAACGGTCTGCCCTGTCTGCTCGTCAGTACGAACAGTAAATGTTGGGTCTTCCTCAGCTAGTTTAGCAAGGCCATTGTCAAGTTTAGCTATGTCAGCCTGTGACTTTGGCTCTACTGCTATAGAGATTACAGTATCAGGGAAGGTCATTGATTCAAGTACTATTGGGTGTGCCTCGTCACAGAGAGTGTCACCAGTACGAATATCCTTGAAGCCTACACCAGAACCTATATCACCAGCACCAATCACTTCAACAGGATTCTGCTTGTTTGAGTGCATTTGGAACAAACGGCTTACGCGCTCTTTCTTACCTGTACGTGGATTGTAAACATAAGAACCTGCCTCAACCTTACCTGAATATACACGGAAGAATACTAATCGACCAACATATGGGTCTGTAGCAATCTTAAACGCAAGAGCAGATGTAGGAGCTTCTTCTGTTGGCTTACGGTCTTCCTCTTCCTCTGTATCAGGGTTAGTACCTACGATATTCTCTGTATCCATTGGTGATGGAAGGAAAGCACACACGTAGTCAAGCATTGTCTGCACACCCTTGTTCTTAAACGAAGAACCACAGAGTATTGGAGTACACTGAAGAGCAATAGTACCCTTACGGATAGCAGCCATAATCTCTTCCTCAGTGATTGAGTTTGGATCTTCAAAGTACTTCTCCATAAGGTTCTCATCATACTCAGAAGCTGCTTCAAGAAGCTTTTCGCGCCACTCGTTACACTCGTCAACCATATCGGCAGGTATATCCTCAACATCATACTCTGCACCCATAGTCTCGTCATGCCAAAGGATAGCTTTCATCTTTATAAGGTCAACAAGACCCTTGAAGTTTTCCTCTGCACCGATTGGACAGCAAAGGCTTACAGGATTAGCACCCAAAACCTCCTTCATCTGAACGAGAACGTCATAATAGTTAGCACCAGAACGGTCCATTTTATTAACATAACCGATACGTGGCACATTGTACTTGTCAGCCTGACGCCATACTGTCTCAGACTGTGGTTCTACACCACCTACAGCACAGTATGTTGCAACAGCGCCATCAAGCACACGAAGTGAACGCTCCACCTCTGCAGTGAAGTCAACGTGTCCAGGAGTATCAATCAAGTTAATCTTAAACTGTTCATCATTATATCTCCAGAAACAAGTTGTAGCAGCAGATGTAATAGTAATACCACGCTCCTGCTCCTGTGCCATCCAGTCCATTGTAGCACTACCGTCGTGAGTCTCACCAATTTTGTGGGTCTTACCAGTGTAGAACAGGATACGCTCTGATGTTGTTGTCTTACCAGCATCAATATGAGCCATGATACCGATATTACGGGTCAAATGTAAATCGTGCTTTGCCATTTTCTTTTTACCTTATTATTTCAATTAGAAACGGAAGTGAGCAAATGCACGGTTAGCCTCAGCCATACGATGCATATCTTCCTTACGCTTGAATGCACCACCCTGATTATTATAAGCATCCTGAATTTCAGCGGCGAGCTTGTCAGCCATTGACTTACCACCACGCTTACGAGCGAAGATGATAAGGTTCTTCATAGAAATACTCTCCTTGCGACTTGGACGGATTTCCGTAGGAACTTGGAAAGTTGCACCGCCAATACGACGACTCTTCACCTCTACCTGCGGAGTGATATTATCAAGGGCTTGCTTCCATATTTCAAGCGGAGACTTTTCTTCCTTCTCCATCTTACCCTTTACAACTTCAAGAGCGGTATAGAATATCTCATAAGCAGTATTCTTCTTACCGTCATACATCAGGTGATTTACAAATTTTGTAACCTTCTGGTCACCGAAGACTGGATCTGGAAGGATCAAGCGCTTCTTTGGTTTTGCTTTTCTCATTTTCTTTTTAATGATTCTGTTTGCATGGGGCTGCCTCGTTCTGATCTTACTTCAGCGTCATCACTTTGACACTTACTCAACCTGTGTTTCCAACAATTCTCCAGCAAAACTTAATTAAACACTTTGTTTTTTTTTTAGAACTCCGGATACCTCTCACGGGACTCGCATCCCCACCTTATATATATAGGTTCCAGAACAGGCTTTTTTACTTCTTAGCCTTTGGACGTTTAGCTCCGTACTTTGAACGACGCTGTGTACGACTTGCAACACCAGCTGTATCAAGAGTACCACGTACAATGTGATAACGTACACCAGGAAGGTCTTTTACACGACCACCACGAACAAGCACAATAGAGTGTTCCTGAAGATTGTGTCCTTCTCCTGGAATGTAAGAGTTAACCTCTTTCTGGTTTGTCAAACGCACACGGGCAACCTTACGCATTGCCGAGTTAGGCTTCTTTGGGGTTGTTGTATAAACACGAACACATACACCACGACGCTGTGGACATGATTCCAAAGCTGGCGATTTGCTCTTTTCTACAAGAACCTTTCTGCCTTTTCTTACTAATTGTGAAATAGTAGGCATAATTGTTACTTTTGAATTTATGTTATATTATTTTTGAATTTATCATTATCATACGACTGCAAACGTAAGCCTTGTCACAACAAACCACATTACTCCACCCCACAAGAGTGGACTTTAGCAATCGATTTCGAGGTGCAAAGGTACAAACTTTTCCCCGAACTGCCTAATTTTATTAATAACACGCATGCACGAAAACCCGCAATTTACAATAAATAAACTACTATTAACGTTATTTAACCGGAAATTTTATACACAAAGAACATATTCAACAATAAAAACAGAAGTTCAATACAAACACAAAAGCAAAAACAAGAGTCCTCATACTCTTATCTATAAAACTGCACAGTCTTTCTCTTCAGGGAAGCCAACTATCATCAATCAAGCAGTTGTTATCTGCAAAATTAGACAGCGCACAACAAGGTAGGTTGTAACAAAGGAAAAGACTGTCAAAATACTAAACAAAAAGTCAAAATAAAGCCCTTATATTTGGCGGTTTTACAAAATAAAAGTGAGTTGGGCGCAGATATAAGAAAATAGAGGCATTAGAAATTGGCATAAAAAGGCTGTTAATGCAATGGTTTTTGCTAACGACAGTTATTGATAACAGTTATTGCTTTGCAACGATAGTTATTCTTAGCTTGTAATGATAGTTATCGATGTTGTGCAAGAATAGTTATCGTTAGCACATAAGAATAGTTATCGTTAGCTGGGAACAACAGTTATTCATAAAAAGTACGCACAGCTTTCTGCGAAATACAAAGATAACGATAACTATCCTCATAGAAATCCTTTTCTGGAAGCTCAAAAAAAAATCGACAGCCATTTTCCATGAATGATATTTACAAATTTACTGGATAATCTAAAAGATACAATATTAAAATCATAAGAACAAAGAACACAGATAAAAAATTAAACCCAAATTATTTGGCTATTCCATACTTTTCAAGTATTTTTGCAACATATTCATTTTAATAGAACAAGTTTTCAAGATGACAAGAGCAATTATCACAGTAGTTGGCAAAGACACTGTAGGAATCATAGCAAAAGTATGCAGTTTTCTTGCCGAACAAAACATCAACATTCTCGACATCAGCCAGACCATCGTACAGGATTTCTTCAACATGATGATGATTGTGGACATGACAATGTGCAAAGAAGATTTCGAGTCTCTATCAATCCAGCTGACCGAACTGGGAATTGAGAAGGGAGTACAAGTAAAATGCCAATTGGAGGACATTTTCAATAAGATGCACAGACTATGATTAATTTAAATGAAGTGCTCGAAACCAACAGAATGGTTGAGCAGGAAAATCTCGATGTCCGTACAATAACTATGGGAATAAGCCTTCTCGATTGTGCCGACCACGACCTTAGCGTAACTTGCCAGAATATCTACGATAAAATCACCCGCATGGCAAAGGATCTTGTCATCACCGGAGAACAAATAAGTCGTGAATTTGCAATACCTATCGTAAACAAAAGAATATCCATAACACCAATTTCAATGGTTGGTGGCAACTGCTGTAAAACTCCAGATGACTATGTCGAAATAGCACGCACGCTTGACAAAGCAGCAAAGGTAGTTGGTGTAAATTTTCTTGGAGGTTACTCAGCTATTGTCTCTAAAGGAATGACAAAAAGCGACGAACTACTTATGAAATCAATACCAAAAGCCATGGCATGCACAGAACGCATTTGCTCAAGTGTAAATGTTGGTTCAACAAAAACGGGTATCAATATGGATGCCGTTCGGCTTATGGGTGAAATTATAAAAGAGACGGCAGAGGCAACAAAAGACAACAAGTCCATGGGCTGTGCAAAATTGGTCGTTCTATGCAATGCTCCCGACGACAATCCGTTCATGGCTGGTGCTTTCCATGGTCCAAGCGAAGCAGATGCTATAATAAATGTAGGAGTAAGCGGACCTGGAGTTGTGAAATACGCATTAGAACAGATGGACGAACAGGCTGGAGAAAACCAATTAGCCAATTTTGAAGTACTATGCGAGACAATAAAGAAAACCGCATTCAAAATAACCCGTGTTGGCCAGCTCGTAGCACAAGAAGCCTCAGCACGCCTTAATATTCCCTTCGGAATTATTGACCTTTCACTTGCACCGACACCAGCAATAGGTGATTCCGTTGCAGATATTCTAAAATGTATTGGTGTAGAACAAGCTGGTGCTCCAGGCACAACAGCTGCCCTTGCTCTGCTCAACGATCAAGTAAAGAAAGGTGGCGTAATGGCGTCAAGCTATGTAGGCGGACTTTCTGGAGCATTTATTCCAGTCAGCGAAGATCAAGGAATGATAGACGCTGTTAATCTTAAAGCCCTCACCATTGAGAAACTTGAAGCAATGACATGTGTATGTTCTGTAGGACTTGACATGATAGCAATCCCCGGCGATACACCAGCTACAACAATTTCAGGCATAATAGCCGATGAGTCAGCTATAGGCATGATAAACCAGAAAACCACCGCCGTGAGAATCATACCAGTAGCAGGCATGAATGTAGGCGACACCGTAGAATTCGGAGGTCTTCTAGGATATGCTCCCATAATGCCTGTCAATCCATTCGGATGCCACAGAATGATAAAGCGTGGAGGGCGTATTCCTGCCCCTATACACAGTTTTAAGAATTAACAAGGAACTGCATAAAACACAACAAGAACCGCATATTTATCAAGTTTTTATAGTTTTTCTAAATGTTTTATGCAGTTTTTCTTGCATTAAAATACATAAAATTGTATCTTTGCAATCAGTTTCACGATAAAGTGAATCTGTAAGATTATAATATTGCAATAGAATACACAAAACTTATGAAAATTAAGACCAGCAGGCTTGAAACGCTAAAACACCTGATAGCCAACAAAGAGTTAAGTTCTCAGGAGGAAGTACTACAAGCACTCAAAGAAGAGGGATTCCAGATTACACAGGCAACACTAAGCCGAGATCTGAAACAGATGAAAATAGTCAAAACTGCACTGATGGACGGAAGATACGTATATGTCCTTCCCAATGAGAGTGCCTATAAACGTATAGCATCAGCCGCACAAGCAGGCTACAGCATGCCTACATCAGGCTTTGTTTCTATCAATTTTTCTGGAAATATGGGAGTAATCAAGACACGCCCTGGATATGCAAGCAGTATTGCTTACCACATAGACAACAGCGATATTCCCGAAATCATTGGCACAATAGCTGGCGACGACACAATATTCATGCTTACAAAAGAAGGTGTTACCTATGAGCAGATTCTTCTAAGCCTCGGTATGATACTTCCAGCTGTAAACAACAAAGCATAATATAAATGAAAGAATGCAGACGATGGAAAATATCAAAGTGGTAGTTGCCGATAAGGAACACGAACTTTACATCGACACAATTCTACAGACTATAGAAGATGCTGCAAAAGTTCGCGGCACAGGTATCGCAAAGAGAACACACGAATATCTTACAACGAAAATACGCGAGGCAAAAGCAGTAATAGCACTTAGCGGCGATACATTTGCAGGCTTCAGTTACATTGAGACATGGGGTAATAAAGAGTATGTTACAACATCAGGACTCATTGTTCATCCCGATTTCAGAGGCTTAGGACTTGCCAAGAAAATCAAGGATATGACTTTCAGTCTTGCGAGAATACGCTGGCCAAATGCAAAAATCTTCTCATTGACAAGCGGAGCTGCTGTAATGACAATGAATACTCAACTGGGCTATAAGCCGGTAACTTTCGCCGACTTAACAGACGACGAGGCGTTCTGGAAAGGATGCGAAGGATGTATAAATGTAGATATTCTACACCGAACAAATCGAAAATACTGCATCTGCACTGCAATGCTTTTCGATCCACAGGAACAGTTACCAGCTAAAGTTCCCACAGATGTTATAAGACGAATTAGAAAACTTGAAGGTAAGAAATTGGATAAATAGTTATATATATGGCAAAGAAGAAAGTAGTAGTAGCTTTTTCGGGTGGACTTGACACCAGCTACAATGTTATGTATCTCACAAAAGAGATGGGATATGAAGTTTATGCCGCTTGTGCCAACACTGGTGGTTTCAGTGAGGAACAACTGAAACAAAACGAGGAGAATGCTTATAAGCTTGGTGCAGTTAAGTATGTAACCCTTGATGTCACACAGGAATATTACGACAAATCGCTGAAATACATGATTTTCGGCAATGTTCTACGCAACAACTGCTATCCGATATCAGTTTCTTCTGAGCGCATATTTCAGGCTCTCGCCATTGCAAGGTATGCCAACGAAATTGGTGCTGATGCTATTGCACACGGTTCTACCGGTGCAGGCAACGACCAGATACGTTTCGACATGACTTTCCTTGTAAAATCTCCAGGTGTTGAAATAATAACACTCACCCGCGATAAGAATCTTTCGCGTCAAGAGGAAGTTGACTATCTGAATGCCAACGGCTACTTTGCCGACTTTACAAAACTCAAATACAGCTACAACGTAGGTATATGGGGAACAAGCATCTGCGGAGGCGAACTGCTTGATTCCACTCAGGGATTACCGGAAAATGCATATCTCAAGCATGTCACCAAGGAAGGTACCGAGATTCTGAAACTCGGTTTTGAAAAGGGGGAACTCTGCTCCGTCAATGGTGAAACATTTGACGATAAGATAAAAGCCATACAAAAGGTGGAGGATATTGGCGCCGCTTACGGAATAGGACGCGACTGTCATGTGGGCGACACCATTATAGGCATAAAAGGAAGAGTTGGCTTTGAGGCTGCTGCACCTATGCTTATAATCAATGCACACCGTTATCTTGAGAAATTCGTCCTGTCTAAATGGCAGCAGTATTGGAAAGATCAAGTAAGCAACTGGTATGGCATGTTCCTTCACGAAAGCCAGTATCTTGAGCCAGTAATGCCCGACATTGAAGCTATGCTCACATCATCTCAGCGCAATGTAACAGGTGAAGTAACTCTTGAATTACGCCCTCTTGGTTTCCAGACATTAGGAGTTGATTCGCCACATGACCTTGTAAAGAACAAGCTCGGCGAATACGGTGAAACTGCAAAAGCATGGAGTTCTGAAGATGCAAAAGGGTTCATCAAGGTCACATCTACTCCTTTGCGTGCTTACTATCTTGCTCATCCTGACGAAGAAAGATAATACCGACAGCTTATGATTAGAATAGGAATATTAGGAGCAGCCGGTTATACGGGCGGAGAACTTATAAGGATTCTTCTAAATCATCCCGAAGCAGAGATTGTATTTGCAAATTCTGAGAGTAATGCGGGCAATAAAGTCTATGCCGTACACGAAGGACTCATAGGAGAAACCGAACTTGAGTTCACATCAGAAATGCCCTTCAATGAGATTGATGTTGTATTCTTCTGCTTCGGTCACGGCAAGAGCAAGGAGTTCATTGCAACACATCAGATTCCGGTAAACGTTAAAATCATAGACCTTGCTCAGGATTTCAGAATAGCAGGGACTCACGACTACATATACGGACTGCCCGAAACTCACAAGGCAGATATAGCCCATGCCAGACACATAGCCAATCCGGGATGTTTTGCAACATGTATTCAACTGGCATTGCTCCCTGCCCTGAAAAGCGGAATAATATCAGGGGATATACATATCAACGGCATAACCGGCAGTACAGGAGCAGGACAAAAGCCTGGGACCACCACGCATTTCTCATGGCGCAATGACAACATTTCCGTGTATAAGACATTCACTCATCAGCATCTGCTTGAGATAAACCAGACCATCAATGAGTTTCAGCCCGATTACAACGGCAGGGTGTTATTTATACCACAACGTGGTTGCTTCACACGCGGAATATTCGTTACTGCATACGCAAAATGCAATCTCCCTCTTGCTGAAGTACAGGAAATATATGCTGACTACTACAAAGACGCAGCTTTCACACACTTAACCCTCACCTCACCTGATATGAAACAGGTTGTAAACACCAATAAAGCCGTGGTGTATGTAGAGCGTTACGAAGACCAACTGCTTATGATATGCTGCATAGACAACTTGCTGAAAGGAGCTGTTGGACAAGCAGTACAAAACATGAACCTCATGTTCGGACTGGAAGAAACAGCCGGACTGAAATTAAAATCAAGTGCATTCTAATGAATCTATATGACGTTTATCCTTTGCTCGACATCAATATCGAGAAAGGACTCGGGTGCAGAGTATGGGACGACAAAGGTCAGGAATATCTCGACCTCTACGGCGGACATGCAGTAATAAGCATAGGTCACAGTCACCCACACTATGTAGAAGCACTCAGCAGCCAACTTGCCAAAATTGGCTTCTATAGCAATTCAGTACACAACAACCTGCAAAAAGAACTTGCAGACCGCCTTGGCAGAATGTCGGGCTACGATGACTATCAGTTATTTCTCATCAATTCAGGTGCTGAAGCCAATGAGAATGCACTTAAATTAGCCTCGTTTCACAACGGAAGAACCCGCATATTGTCTTTAGAAAAAGCCTTTCACGGACGTACGTCCTTGGCTGTAGAAGTCACAAACAACCCAAAGATTATTGCACCCGTAAATGACAACGGACATGTTACCTATCTGCCAATCAACAATCTTGAAGCATGGAAGAACGAGATTGAGAAAGGCGATGTATGTGCAGTAATCATAGAATGCATACAAGGAGTTGGAGGCATTCGCACGGTGACAAAAGAATTTATGCAGGGTATTCGACGTCTTTGTGACGAACACAACACCGTACTTATACTCGATGAGATACAATGCGGATATGGCAGAAGCGGTAAATTTTTCGCACATCAGCATTTCGGCATACAAGCTGACATCATAACTGTGGCAAAAGGAATATGCAACGGTTTTCCAATGGGAGCCTGCCTCATCTCGCCCAAGTTTACTCCTACATACGGACAACTCGGCACTACATTCGGCGGTAATCATTTAGCATGCGCAGGAGCAATAGCCGTACTCGACGTAATTGAACAGGAGAAACTGATTGAGAATACGGCAGAAGTAGGCACATATCTTATGAAGAAACTCACTGAAGCAAACCTACCTCACATAAAGGAAATCAGGGGCATGGGACTTATGATTGGTATTGAATTAGACATACCTCACAAGGAAATAAGAGATAAACTTGTGTATGAACAACACTGTTTTACAGGCTGCGCAGGCACAAACATTCTTCGTCTGCTTCCACCTCTCTGTCTCAGTAAGGTCGAAGCCGATGACTTTATAGAACGGTTAAAACGAGTAATATGAAAATAACTGTAATAGGAGCTGGAAATATGGGCGGTGCTCTAATCCGTGGGTGGATTAGAGCAGGCTTGTCAAGTAACCTTACTATAACAGCAAGAACAAAGGAAACTCTGGATGGGTATAAGACTGCCTGTCCAGAGTTAAACGTTTCTTTAAGCAATGCAGAAGCCGTACGAAATGCAGACATCATTGTTCTGGCAGTAAAACCTTGGTTCATAAGTTCTGTAATTGATGAAATTAAAGACCACATAAACAACAAGATTATAATCTCCGTTGCTGCCAACATGCGTCACGAAGCTGTCAACATCTACGCCATGCCAAATATTGCGGCAGAATATGGAGAGAGTATAACCTTTATTGAAGACACCGACAACAAGGCTGTTCTTACAAAAGCCGAACAATTATTCCAGCTCGTAGGAAAGATTAGAATTGTTGCTCCAAAACTAATGGCAGCAGGAATGATGCTCGGCGGTTGCGGCATCGCATATATAATGCGGTATATTCGTGCAATGATGGAAGGGGGCGTAGAAATGGGATTCTACCCCGACGAAGCAAAGGCTGTTGCTATGCAAACTATGAAAGGAGCAATAACTCTGTTGGAAGAAACCGGATTACATCCTGAAGCAGCTATTGACAAGGTGACAACTCCCGGTGGAATAACCATCAAAGGGCTTAATGAACTCGACCACTCTGGATTCAATTCGGCTGTAATAAACAGTCTTAAAGCAGGACTAAAATGAAAACAAGAATAGTTGTAAAGGTTGGCAGTAATGTACTCACTACTGCGGAGGGAAAACTCGACATCACCCGCATGTCGGCACTCGTTGACCAAATAGCATGGCTCAGATGGCATAATTTCGAGGTTATTCTTGTATCGAGTGGAGCCGTTGCTTGCGGCAGAAAGGAGCTAAAAGTCGATCACATTCTCGACTCCGTAGAACAACGGCAGCTATTCTCTGCCATGGGACAAGTAAAGCTCATCAACCTATATTATGACCTTTTCCGCGAATATGGCATTCACATAGGACAGGTACTTACAACAAAGGAAAACTTCGCTACGCAGCGAACCTATCAGAATCAGCAGGCGTGCATGGAGGTCATGCTCGAGAACGGTGTAATTCCTATTGTCAATGAGAACGACACCGTAAGCATAGAAGAATTGATGTTTACTGACAATGACGAACTGTCGGGACTAATCGCAAAGATGATGAAGGCAAAAACTCTCTATCTTTTGACTAATGTCGATGGCATATATACTGCCAACCCGTCGCTGCCTGAAAGCAAGCTGATAGAGAAAGTCTCGACCGATGACGACTTGTCGGAATACATACAACCAGATAGAAGCACAGCCGGACGAGGCGGAATGGAATCAAAACACAATACAGCCCGAAAGGTTGCAGCAGCAGGAGTGAGAGTCATCATAGCCAACGGCAATAAAGACAATATTCTCATACAACTCACGGAACACCCTGAAACTGTGCCACATACAGAATTTCTACCATCATGTTAGAACTATTCAAAAAAATAAAGACAGCTTCTCTCACTATGCTTTCAATAAGCGACGAGAAGCGCAACAAAGTACTATGTGCTTTGGCTGAAGAGATTACAAACAGCATGGAAGCACTGCTTTCAGCCAATAAACTCGACCTCCAGAAGATGGAACAGAGCAATCCATTGTATGACCGCCTGCTCCTTACTCCACAACGTCTGGAAGATATTGCCGCCGATATGCGTCATGTAGCCTCACTACCCTCCCCACTCGGACATATCACAAAAGAGCGGACTCTCGACAACGGACTTCGACTTCGTAGAATAAGTGTGCCTTTCGGAGTAATAGGAGTAATATACGAAGCACGCCCCAATGTGTCGTTCGACGTATTTTCACTATGTTTTAAGAGTGGTAATGCCTGTATGTTAAAAGGTAGTAAGAATGCAGAAGAAAGCAACAAGGCAATAGTATCACTCATACATAAAGTATTGAACAACAACGGCATAAACCCTGACATAGTAACCCTGCTTCCTGCCACTCATGAAGCAACAGCTGCTATGCTTGGTGCTGTAGGCTATGTTGATTTGTGCATACCTCGTGGCGGAAAGACCCTTATTAATTTCGTTAGAGACAATGCCAAGGTGCCTGTTATTGAAACAGGAGCAGGAGTTGTCCATGCCTATTTCGATAAAGACGGTGACTTGGAAAAAGGAAAAGCCATCATCAGCAATGCCAAGACAAGACGTCCAAGCGTATGCAATTCGCTCGACTGCCTGCTTGTTCACAAAGACAGAGTTGGTGATTTGCAAAAACTGCTCTCGTCAATGGAGGGCAAAGTAGAATTCTTCTACGACAATTATGGCACAGAATGGATGGACTATAAGCTCGCCATAAAGATTGTGGACTCACTTGAAGAGGCACTTCAACACATTCAAGACTATGGTTCGTGCCATTCAGAATGCATTATTACGGAAAACGAGGAAACAGCACGGATATTCCAAACACTTGTAGATGCAGCCTGTGTCTATGTCAATGCCCCGACAAGTTTCACTGACGGAGCACAGTTCGGACTTGGTGCAGAGATTGGCATTTCCACCCAGAAATTAGGTCCACGAGGCCCGATGGCATTAGAAGAGATGACAACATACAAATGGCTCATCAACGGCAACGGACAGATAAGAGAATAACATCCTGCCCTTCGGATGATAAGAGGGGAATATATTATGGCTTTAATAGATAGATTTTTAGAAAAGACCGAGTTCGAATCATACGATGATTTCATGCAGAACTACAAGGTCAAAGTGCCCGAAGACTTCAACTTCGGCTATGATGTCATCGATGTCTATGCCGCCGAGCAACCTCATAAGGAGGCTATTCTGTGGACCAACGACCGTGGTGATGTAAAACATATAAACTACAAGGAGTACAAACGACTTTCCGATTCCGTTGCAAGTTATTTTCTACAACTTGGCATCAGGCGCGGCGACTGTGTCATGCTTATACTGAAACGACAAGTGGAATGGTGGATTTCAATGGTTGCCCTGCATAAGATCGGAGCTATCGTAGTACCTGCTACCCATCTGCTTACGGACAAGGATATAATATACAGATGCCACGAGGCAAGCATCAGAATGATTGTAAGTGTTGGCGATGTAAACGTATTGCGCAACGTTATCCGCGCCCGCCCCTATTGCCCAAGTCTTCGTCATTGCGTATCAATCGGACCCACTGTTCCGCAACATTGGGAAAACTTCTGGCAAGGCACAATGCTTGCACCTAAGTTCCACAGCCAGAAAGGACAGAACAAAGTCACCGACAACTTCCTCCTTTACTTCACAAGTGGCACTACAAGTGAACCTAAAATGGTTATGCACGACCATTCTTACCCACTTGCACACATAATGACAGGAAAATACTGGCATAATCTTCACGACAATGCTCTGCATCTTACTGTAGCTGATACAGGTTGGGGTAAGGCAGTTTGGGGAAAACTATACGGGCAGATGATAGCAGGCGCAACAGTGTTCGTATATAATTTCGAGGGACGCTTCAATCCTGCCACAATGCTGCAGACGATAGAAGACTTCAAGGTCACATCATTCTGTGCACCGCCAACGGTATATAGATTCATGATTAGAGAAGATCTCACAAAATACGACCTCACACGACTGGAATACTGCACAACAGCAGGCGAAGCACTGAATCCGAATGTATTCGAGGAGTGGAAACAGAAAACCGGCATCATTATATATGAGAGCTATGGGCAGACGGAGACAACACTCGTGCTCGGCACATATCCATTCATCAATCCGCGCCCGGGTTCAATGGGTGTCAGAAATCCGCAATATAATGTAGATATAATCAACAACAACGGCGAACGATGTAAGCCCGGTGAGAACGGAAACCTTGTTATAAGAACCGACAAGGGCAGACCTTTAGGACTTTTCAAGGAATACTATCGTAATCCCGACATGACTGCAAAGGCACACAAAAACGGAATTTACTTCACCGGCGACATAGCCAGTTACGATGAAGACGGATACTTCTGGTTTGTAGGCAGAGCCGACGATGTAATCAAGAGTTCCGGCTATCGCATAGGTCCTTTCGAGGTAGAGAGCGCCATCATGAGCCACCCTTACGTTGTGGAATGTGCAGTAACAGGTGTTCCCGACGAGATTCGCGGCATGGTGGTAAAAGCCACAATAGTGCTCGGCGAAGAGTTTAAAGACAAAGCAAGCCCAGAACTTGTAAAAGAGATACAAGACTATGTCAAACATGAGACAGCTCCTTACAAATATCCACGCGTAATAGAGTTTGTCGACGAATTGCCTAAGACCATTTCTGGTAAGATAAGAAGAGTAGAAATAAGAGAAAAAGACGGAGTATAAAAATATGAAGACATTTCTTAACGTAGAAGACTTGGGCGATTTGAAGATTGCCCTGCAAGAAGCCATTGAGCTTAAAGCCAACCGCTTCAAGTATGATACTCTTGGCAAGAACAAAACACTGCTCATGGTATTCTTCAACAATTCACTGCGCACCCGCCTGTCAACTCAAAAGGCTGCAATGAACCTCGGAATGAATGTCATTGTACTTGATGTCAATGCCGGTGCATGGAAACTGGAAACCGAACGAGGCGTTATAATGGACGGCGACAAGAGCGAACACCTGTTAGAGGCTATTCCTGTCATGAGTTCTTATTGCGACATAATAGGCATTCGGTCATTTGCCGGTTTGGAAAACCGTGAGTTTGATTATGCCGAAACTGTCTACAATCAGTTCGTAAAACACTCCGGCAAACCAATATTTGCAATGGAGACAGCCACTGTTCACCCGCTTCAGGCATTCGCTGACCTCATAACCATCGAAGAATATAAAACCGTAAAACGCCCAAAGGTTGTTCTTACATGGGCACCTCATTGCCGTGCTCTTCCTCAGGCCGTACCAAACTCCTTTGCTGAGTGGATGAATGCCGCCGATGTGGATTTCGTTATAACACACCCTAAAGGATATGAACTCGACCCCAAATTCACAGGACAGGCAAAGGTGGAATACAACCAGAAGAAAGCCTTTGAGCAAGCCGACTTCATCTATGCCAAGAACTGGAGTTGCCCGGGAGTCACTTTCCCAGAACAATATGGCAAGATTATAAATGTAGAAAATGCCTCATCATGGACTGTTGACACAGAACACATGAGCTGGACCAACAACGGAAAATTCATGCACTGTCTGCCTGTCCGCAGAGGACTAATCGTTACCGACGATGTTATTGAAAGTCCTAATTCACTCGTAATTCCAGAAGCCGCCAACAGAGAAATATCTGCGCAAGTAGTAATAAAGCGGATATTGGAAAAATTATAAACAGAGCACATAAGTTAAATTCTTTTTACGAAATTACTAAAGCACCCTAAGCGCAACACGTTTAGGGTGTTTCATTTTATCTATCCGTAAATATTATTCACAGAAAATTACTGTCGAGATTTTTTCTCTTCCAGAAAATAAATTCTATAAGAATAGTTATCCTTATCTTTGTATCTTGCAGAAAACCATGCATGCTTTTTATGAATAACTGTTGTTCCCACCTAACGATAGTTATTCTTATGCGCTAACGATAACTATTCTTGCGCAACAACGATAACTATCGTTGCAAGCTATCAATAACTATCGTTACAACATCACAAGTGTTATCAATAGCTATCGTTAGCAAAAACAATCACGTTTATAACCTTTTTATGCTAATTTCTAACGCCTCTATTTTCTCATATTTGCGGCCAACAGGTTTTTATTTTGTAAAACTGCCAAATATAAAGGCTTTATTTTGACTTTTTGTTTAGTATTTTGATAAAGACAGAATAAACCTAATGCTTTATAGACATAAGAGGTGTTGAGTGAGTAATTACAACAAGTAGATAAGAAGTCGTTAAAGATGTTAATGGGATCTCCAAGACAAACCCAAAGGGATATTGAGTTTTCTATCGCCTCCATAGGAAGCGCATTACTAAGCACAGTGTGAACACCACTGTATGTATAGACTTAACATATATAGTTATAGGGGATGAGCAATTCTTTTGCGTAGGGTTACCCCAACGCTATTCAATGACGCAGCTTACAGGTCGTATATTAAAAGCTAATTGCAAGGAAGATCCTAAAAAAACATACGGATTGCAAAAAAACGATAAAATATTTGTATATTACATTTTTCTTATTAACTTTGCCAAGTACATAACAACTCTATGCATTTTATAACCTTTATCTATGAAACATTATATTTATATACAGCTTGCTCTAATTGCAATGTTTTATTACTGCCCTTTCACTTCAAGGGCTCAGACAATTACGGTTGATGCTAATGCTATCAGAGGAGGTGACGCCATTGTTAAACAAGAATTAGAGTATAAGTCACCAGGACGTGATGGAAAAAATGTTGTATGGGATTTTAGTGAGCTACAAGTTGTCAATGAGGAGTATATTGAGGAATATGAATCGCTGGAAGACTCTATTATCATAATGTCATCTCCACATGCAGAGTATCGGTACAAGATTTACAATGATTCACTGTTTTGTTTAGGATACAGCAAGGATAATCTTGTTCTTGATTATCTAATACCAGACTGTATGCAGACTTATCCTTTTTCTTACGGTGACTCTCTTACATCATATTTTTACGGAGAAGGAAAATACAGTCAGATGCTGAACATGGTATCTTATGGATATACTATACGCAAAGCAGATGCAGAGGGCATTATATTACTACCTGAAGATAATTCTATGCATAATGTAATCAGAATACGCGAGACAGCAAAACTTGGAATGCGAATGTCACCTGAGTCTAACATTTTTTATAACGCAGAGTTTGATAAAACTTCTGCTTCCACAATATCACACAGACTAACTACAGACTCTGTCACATGGCTTGTTGATATATATCGATGGTATGCTAAAGGGTATCGTTATCCTGTATTCGAGACAATAGAAACAAACGTTGTCTCAAAAGGCAAAGCCATACGCCGTTTTGGCGAGGCATACTATTTTCCTGCTTACAGGCAAGTATTTAATGAGTCTGATGAGATAAACGAGAAAATACGTGAAGCAAATATAAATACAAAAACTAATACCTAAAGATACTATTGTTGCTCCTATGCCTCCGGACTTAACGCCAACAGCACAGAATAATGGACCGCGAAAATCGTTTTCCCATTTGAAAGGCACCCCAAATGCCATGCAGTATCATCTTGACATTGCGGAGCTGCACCCTACTGTAACATATAATGAGATACGTGAAGGAGACCTGCTCATTGTCAATGGCAAGCTGTCGAGGATAGAGATTCCTGGGGGATATATATCAGTGGAAGATGATAAAAATGGAGAAAAAAAACTCACTACATACTGCTATGTTACTGACTATCTCGGCTCCGTGCGGACAACGTACAGGATTACTGGGGAGAGCGAATCAGTGCCTGTGCAGCACATAAGCTACATGCCAAGCGGAGCTGTGATAAAGGATAGTCAGCCAAGTCTGCAGAAGAGAAGGTTTACAGGAAAGGAGCTGATTACCATGCACGGCTGGAACATGTATGACAGCTACGCAAGGTTCCAGTACCGCGTAATGCCAAGATTCTCATCTATGGACCCACTATGCGAGAAATACTACAACACAAGTCCGTATGCCTATTGCTTAAATAATCCTGTGAGGTTTATTGATCCTGATGGCAGGGAAACCCGTGTAGCTCAAAATGAAGATGGCACATATCGAGTTATTGGGGGAGTATTAAATAAAGACAGAAATATCTATGTTTATACACAAGATAAAGACGGAAATTATACAATAAGAGGAAATTCAATAGGCATAACCACATCTACGACTTCTTTTTACAATGCTGATGCCGATGATGGAAAAGGAGCTTGGGCTATTGGTAGTATTATAAATCCCAACGATAAAAGTGGGGATAACTTTTTAGGTAATATTTTCGGTAACACCCCAACGATGATTGACGATTATATGGCAAATGCGGGCAACAGTGGAAAATATGATTTTAAAACTACTAATGGAACAGATAAACCTATTCAAGGAATTGATAAATATCGAGGAATGCCAATTGGCGAAACAAGAAATGGACAAACTATTTTTAGTTCTGCACGAGATATAGGAAATATTGCTGCGGGTTATGTTGCTGGTGCAAACGGTATGTCGTGGGAGGCATCAAGAATCGCATTTGACACATATCAATCAAAAATCAACAGACAACCAAGTATAGAAAGCATATCAACGAGAAATGCAGAGTATTACGGCTGGAGAATTGGTAGCAATATTAGGAATAATACTCCTACTCAAAAAGCAAATAACTTGCTAAAAAGCATTTGGAATTGGTTAAAAAAATAGGAGGCTGATATGAGAAAATTGCTATTGTTTTTAATTCCATTTTTGCTCTTGTTCGTAGCAATGGATGTTTTGCACAGTATTTTTTTTGCATATAAAGATAAATATAAAACATATTATTTTCCACAGATAGAAACATATATGAAAGTATATATGCCATTTGGTGATTATGGATATGTTATTTTCAGCAAAGACAGTGTCTTTTCATTTTCAGAAAATAGTGATTTTGTGAGAATATACAAATCAGAAACAAATACGGCTACTTTTATTTTCAACCCTTTAGAAAACAGGAAGATTTATGTTGTTGATGATGAGTGGGGTAATATAAAAACCAATCAATCTGAATTCGTGATAGAAAAAATCAACCGAACAGATACAACTTTTTTTGAGCATGCAATTATAGCTGGGTGTAAAACACAAATTACTAAACCTCAATATTTCACAATTTTTACACTGGGTTATTTGCAACCAATATATTACATTGATTACAATATCAGTGAAAGTCCTATAAGAGCAAAACCAATTAAATAATTTATCAAAATCCTACACTAATGTTTTTATTCTTTGTGTGGAAAATTTTTGGTGGTTATACGGCTCAAAAAGAATTAAAAAATACATCAATA